>JAIUOS010000009.1 GCA_020161755.1 Actinomycetota bacterium | reverse complement strand
CGCCGCCGCGCCAGCATCGACACCAGCAGCAACAGCCTCGAAGAATGGCACCGCTACACCATCCCCGCCTTCACCGAGAGACTCAAACTCCGCACCCGAACCCTCTGCGAAGAAGAACACAAACCCTGGCCCGGACGATCACGCCACGCCCGCTTTGCCAGCGACACCGCCGTGCGCGACCGCCAACGCTCCTACGACACCGACATCGCCCAACTGAGCGACCTCCCGGCCCGACCACCCAGGCTCCGCATCGTCGACGACGACGGCAACCAGATCGACGCCGCCACCGGTGAGGTCCTGCCCGACTAACAGCCTCCCGGCTACGTCGCGTCGTCCTCGCGGCCGCCGTACCGGAGTCGCGGCCTCACATCCTCAGCGAGCAGCCAGGTGAGCCGCTTAGGCGCCCCTGGGCGAGGTTCCCACTCCACACACACCCGGCCCTGCTCGCGCCACAAGACCACCCCCGGCACCACCTCGGTGTGCGTCTTCCAGACCAGCCTCGCCAACACCAGACGCCGGCCGAAGTAGCCCTTGCCGCTCGCGCCAGGAGGCACACCAACCGCATTCTGCGGCGCCGGAAAGAGTGCCTCACCCACAAACCGCAGTATCGCACACATGTTCGATTCAGCCTCCCGGCGATGCCGAGCAGCCGAGGGTGTCCTTCGACGCAGCGCTCCATCACTCCTTGGTCGTTGCCACGACACTACGAGCATTCGCCCGAAGCTCCAGGCTCTGCCGCTACCGTGTCGTGAGAACCCCGCGGAAGGAAGCCACGTTGGCTACAAAGACCACTGTCCACGATGTCATCGAGGACTTTCGGACGGCTCCGACGAACTCCGAGCGCGGTGAGAAGTTCGAAAAGCTGATGGTCGACTACTTCTGGCTCGACCCCACTCTCAGCGTCGAGTACGACGAAGTGCAGCGCTGGCCGGATTGGCAGCACCGTGAGGGCACGCACGACACCGGGATCGATCTGGTCGCCCGCAACAAGTCCACAGGTGAATGGACGGCGATCCAGTGCAAGTTCTATGACCCCAAGCACACCCTGCAGAAGGCCGACATCGACTCGTTCTTTACCGCGTCGGGCAAGTCGTGGGACGGGATCACGTTCACCAACCGAGTGATCATCTCCACGACCGATCGCTGGTCCAAGCACGCCGAGGACGCCCTGGTGAACCAGTCGATCCCGGTGCAGCGAATCGGGTTGGCCGAGATCGCCGAGTCACCAATTGACTGGATGCAGGTCGCTCCCGGGGCGCTGGCCTTCCAGCTGAAGAAGGCGGTCAAGTACGGGCTGCGGCCGCACCAGAAGCTCGCCATCGAACGCATCCGTGCCGGCTTCGAGACCTCGGATCGGGGCAAGTGGATCTCGGCTTGTGGCACCGGCAAGACGTTCACCTCGTTGAAGCTGGCCGAGCAGTTGTGTGCCGCGAACGGCGGCCAGCTGAAGGTGCTGTTCCTGGCGCCCTCGATCTCGTTGGTGTCGCAGTCGCTGCGGGAGTGGATGGCGCAGACCCAGACCGACATCCGCCCCTTCGTGGTCTGTTCCGATAGCAAGGCCGCCGCCCAGGCCGAGGACATCACCACCCACGACATCCCGCTGCCCACCACCGACGCCGGCAGATTGGCCGCCAACCTGGCCGGGGTCGGACGACGGCTTCGCGGCATGACCGTAGTGTTCTCCACCTACCAGTCCATCGACGTGGTCGCCCAAGCCCAGCAAGCCTCGACCAGCGAGTTCGACCTGATCCTTTGCGACGAGGCCCACCGCACCACCGGAGTGCGGCTGCCCGGCGAGGCGGACGAATCGTCATTCGTGAAGGTGCACGACAACACCTCCCTGCCCGCCGCGCGCCGCCTGTACATGACCGCCACCCCACGCATCTATGGCGACGCGGTGAAGAAGAAGGCCGACGAGGCGGCCGCAGTGCTCACCTCCATGGACAACGAGGACCTTTACGGCCCAGAGTTCCACCGGCTCGGCTTCGGCGAAGCGGTCGAACAGCGGCTGCTGAGTGACTACAAGGTGATGGTGCTGGTCGTCGAAGGCGACGCGATCGCCGAACCGCTCCAGGCCAGCCTGGCCGATGCCAACTCCGAACTGAGCCTGGACGACGCAGCGAAGATCGTCGGCTGCTGGAACGGCCTGGCCAAACGCACCAAGGACGGCGACTTCGGGCCCGACCCCGCCCCGATGAAGCGGGCGGTCGCGTTCCTGCGCGACATCCGCTCCTCGAAGGGCTTCACTTACGCGTTCCCGCAAGTGGTGGACGCCCTCGGCGATGGTGACGGCACGGGAGCCAACCTGGCCGTCGACGTCCAGCATGTCGACGGCAACATGAACGCGCTCCAGCGAGCCGAGCGGCTGGCCTGGCTGAAGGCCCCGATCACCGAAGGCGAATGCCGAATCCTGTCCAACGCCCGCTGCCTGTCCGAAGGCGTGGACGTTCCCGCGCTGGACGCTGTGCTGTTCCTGCACCCGCGCAACAGCTTGGTCGACGTGGTCCAGTCGGTCGGACGGGTGATGCGCAAAGCCAAGGACAAGGACTTCGGCTACGTCATCCTGCCGGTCGCGATCCCGGCCGGCATGGCACCGGAGGAGGCGCTGAAGGACAACAAGCGGTTCAAGGTCGTGTGGGACGTTCTGAACGCGCTGCGCTCCCACGACGACCGGTTCAACGCCATGATCAACTCGATCGACCTGGACAAGAACACCAAGGGCAAGATCACCATCGACGTGATCGGCAAGGGTGACCCCACCGACTACGAAGAAGGCAACACCAAGCCCAAGCCCACCGCGGGGATCCAGTTCCCGCTGTTCTCCCTGACCGAGTGGCGCGACTCGATCCTGGCCCGGATCGTGAAGAAGTGCGGCGACCGGGAGTACTGGGACGCCTGGGCCGACGACGTCGTCGACATCACCCACAACCAGACCGCCCGCATCAAAGCCATCCTCGCCGCCGGCGACCACAGCGTCCACGCCGAGTTCGACCGCTTCCTGGACGGACTGAAGTCCAACCTCAACGACTCAATCGGCACCGACGACGCCGTCTCGATGCTCAGCCAGCACCTGATCACCCGGCCCGTCTTCGACGCCCTGTTCGAGCACGACAGCTTCGCCGCCCACAACCCGGTCTCCATCACCATGCAGCACATGGTCGACGCCCTCGCCGGGCAAGGCCTCGACGCCGAAACCGCCAAGCTGGACGCGTTCTACGCCTCCGTCCGCAAACGCGCCGCCCAAATCGAAACCGCCGCCGGACGCCAGACCGTGATCCACGAGCTGTACGAGAACTTCTTCAAAAAGGCCTTCCCCAAACAGGCCAGCTCGTTCGGTGTGGTCTACACCCCAGTCGAAATCGTCGACTTCATCCTCCGCGCCGCCGACGACGTCTGCCGCCAAGAGTTCGGCTACGGCCTCACCGACGAAGGCGTCCACATCCTCGACCCGTTCACCGGGACCGGCACCTTCATCGTCCGACTCCTCGAATCCGGCATCATCCGACCCGAGGACCTGGCCCGCAAGTACGCCCACGAGCTGTGGGCCAACGAGATCATGCTGCTGGCCTACTACATCGCCTGCGTGAACATCGAGACCACCTATCAGGCAATCGCGCAGACCCACACGGCCGAGTCGTCGGTCGATCCCGTCGAGATCCCGTACCTGCCGTTCGCCGGGGCCACGCTCACCGATACCTTCCAGATCACCGAGGCCGGCGACCGATCCGACACCAGCCTCATTCCCGTCAACAACGACCGCATCGACGCCCAACTCGCCGCACCCATCAAGGTCATCGTCGGCAACCCCCCTTATTCAATCAGACAGGCAAGCGCTAACGACAACAACGCGAACTTGCGCTATCCGACCCTTGATGCTCGAATTGCACGGACCTACGGCGCGCTATCGACAGCGATAAACAAGAACAACCTGTACGACTCCTACGTCCGAGCTTTTCGTTGGGCCACGGATCGGCTAGGTAGCCAAGGAGTGATCGCGTTCGTCTCCAACAACGGCTGGGTTGATGGGAACGCAGCGGACGGCATACGAAAGACCCTCGCGGATGAATTCAGCGATATCTGGGTCTACAACTTGCGGGGCAATCAGCGCACTGCTGGCGAGATCTCTCGGCGGGAAGGTGGCAAGGTCTTCGGCTCAGGAGCGCGGACGGGCGTCGCTGTGGTTATAGCCGTGAAGCGCGAGGGCGCGACAGGGCCATGTAACCTCCGCTACTTCGGGGTCGACGACTACCTTAGCCGTGAAGACAAGCTCGAGCGGATCGACAGCGCGACGATGGCCGGAGTCGGCTGGCAGGCGATTAACCCGAACGAGTCGGGTGACTGGTTGAACCAGCGCGGGGATTCGTTCGAGAGACTGGTCCCGCTGGGGCTTAAGGACGGATCCACCGCAATCACCGTATTCGCCCGATACTCGCAGGGGCTGAACAGCGGTCGAGACGCTTGGGTGTACGGGTTCTCGCAAGCAGCGGTGAGCCGGAACATGCAGCGAGCGATCAGCTTCTACAACGGGGAAGTGGCGAGGCTAGAGGCAAAGCGAAGTCAGGGAGATAATCGCACCGCCGCCGATCTCCTGGACAACGATAAGAGCAAGTTCAATTGGAATCGAAGCACACGCAGCGACGCCGACCGGGGACGGCGATATGCATGGCTGCAGGAGGCTGTTCGGACGGGATCGTATCGACCCTTTACGCGTCATTGGGTCTATTTCGATCGCCCACTCAATGACATGGTCTACCAACTGGAAGACCTGTTCCCTCATCGTGACCAACCGAACCTGGGGATGTGGGTTTCGGGAACTGCCGCCTCGGCACCCTTTCTGGCCCTCGCTACTGACCTTCTGCCGAACCTAGTGCTGGGCGGAGCTGGCAACCCTGGTCAATTCTTTCCGCGCTGGACCTACGAGAGAGTTGCCCCCGGCGACCAGGCGTCGCTGCTGGAGTCCTCAGGCGACGTCGACGAGTGGGGCGATCGGCGGGTCGACAACATCACCGACGGCATCCTGACGCTCTATCGCGACACGTTCGGCCCCCGAGTCGCTAAGGACGACGTCTTCTTCTACGTCTACGGCGTGCTGCATTCGGAGCAGTACCGCAGCACCTTCGCCGCCGACCTAAAGCGGATGCTCCCGCGGATCCCGCTGGCGGCTTCGACGTCCGACTTCGACGCGTTCGTCGAAGCCGGCCGGAAGTTGTCCGACCTGCATGTGAACTACGAATCCGTCGAACCGTACCCACTGGCCGAGCAAGCACCGTTCAGCACCGACCCGTGGGAGACGTTCCGGGTGGAGAAGATGCGCTGGGCGGACAAGACCACCAAGAAGGCCATCGTCTACAACGGCCACGTCACGCTGGGAGACATCCCGGCCGAGGCGCACCGGTACATGCTCGGCTCCCGCTCGGCACTGGAGTGGCTGATCGACCGCTATCAGGTGAAGACCGACAAGGACTCCGGCATCGTGAACGACCCCAACGACTGGTGCCGCGAACATGGCGACCCGCGCTACATCGTCGACCTCGTCAAGCGGATCACGCGGGTCTCAGTGCAGACGATGATGATCGTTGACTCGTTGCCCGAACTGCCACTCGCCTGACGAACTGGGGACCGCGTCGAGCCCACTGTGGACAAGAGGTAAGGCATCTTCCGCGCGTGTCGCTTGCCAGTGAGAACTGCGGTGATATTATTACCGCCATGGACACACCTGTTCGGGCCGCCGCTCTCCAGAAGATGAAGCCGCTCTGCCGTCCCCTACATGATGCGCTCCGCTATGGAGCGGATCGTTCAGCCCATGCCATGAATGAGCAAGGCCTGTCGGACGCGGAACATAGTTGGTTGCGCCACCATCTCGCACGGGTTCAGGCGGGGATGTACTTGAAGCGGAACCAGGCTGAGATCGCTCCTTGGCGAGTGCTGCCTGGGCAGAGGACTGGGTCGCTCCAGCTCGTCTGTGGCGACGCGACTCTGCGAGTGCTTCGGCCCATGGACGGCGGGTTGCCAATCCCGGGTCGCAACCGCGCGCGCCGCGCGTTCTACATCCAGCCAACGATCGCGGGCCTAACGGTGGAGCAAGCCCTCCCAGAACTCGAGGTCAGCAGGTACATCGCGGTCTGGGACATCCTCGACCCGGACTCCTTCGAGGTGGGTGTACAGGTATTCCGTACGGTCGGCACCTTCGAGATCGGTGACCGCAGTAAGGCGGATCTGGCGTTCTGGCTGCCTGAGGAGCCGGGCGACCTCGACGACCTTGCCTTCGAACCGTCTGACGTTGGCATCGACCTTCCGATCCCGCAGGAGGACTCCGATGACGACACCCTTCACGGGTGAGCGGATTCGTACAGCCCGCGAGATCTTCGGCCTGACACAGGCTGCTCTGCGAGACCAAGCCGGAGTAAGCCAGTCCCTCCTCTCCCAAGTCGAGCGGGGGCAAAAGCCAGCGAGTCGAGACCTCGTTGACGCCGTAGCCAAGGCTGTCGATTTACCGCTCGAGTTCTTCGACGTGATCCTCGATGAGGTACCGCTCGACTCACTTCGCTTCAGGAAGCAGCAGACGGCGTCGGCCGTGACGACGCGGCGAGCCCACGCTCTATTCCAGGAGGGCTTCCGTGTCAGCCGACTACTTGTGGAGGGAACCGGCTACCCGCGTCCGTCCCTTCCCGTGGCCACGGGCGAGTTGCAGAAGGAAGACATCGTCGAACTCGCCGCGGAGACTCGGCGCGCGCTCCAGCTCGACGGGAGCAAGCCCATCCCTCACCTGATGCGCTCCGTTGAGCGCGCCGGTATCCCCGTCGCCCCAATAGTCCTGCCAGACGACGACGAAACGTCCACGAAGAACCAGCACTTCGGGCTCTCGTACTGGAGCGGTCCTGATGAGGACGCGTTTATCGGCTACTTTCCAGGCCACCAAGGAGACCGGGATCGGTTCACGTTGGCACACGAAGTGGGGCACTTGGTGCTGCATCTTCGGCGGCGCCCGGCGGATCCTGAGCGTGAGGCAAACCTGTTTGCAGGGGAGTTGTTGATGCCGTTCGAACGTGCCCAGGAGACACTGTCCGGCCATCTCACTCTCAACGAGTACCGACAAGTGAAGGCGTTGTGGGGGGTATCGATTCAGGGTTTGGTGATGCGCGCGAAGCAGGTCGGTGCAATCGACGATGAGCGCTCCACGTCGCTCTGGAAGCAGATCAGCGCGCGTGGGTGGCGACGGATCGAGCCGGTTACGGTTCAGCCCGAGAGCCCGGTATTGCTCGGGAGGCTACGTCGACACCTGTATGGGGATCGACCCTTGCGCGACCTTCGCAAAGAACTTGCTCTTTCCACGACACTCCTGAAATCACTCCTTGACCCCGGGTCGCCCCGGGTGCACCAGGATCCTGACAACGTCGTGCCACTCAGGATGCGGCAGTAGCTAATCGATAGGTCGTGCCGGCCTATCGTGACCGTCAGACCACAGCGAATCCCGACAGCAGGAGTCCAGCCCAGGCGCCAATCAGGAGCCAAGGACCATAGGGCAGTGGATCTCCTCTGTGCTCGACCTTGATCCAGGCGAGCGCGCTGATTGAGCCCAACAGCAGACTCCACACGGCGGCGGCGATTGTGATGGCGCCGGTGCTGACACCAAGGATGACTGCGAGCTTGACGTCGCCGAACCCGATTCCGCCGTGCGTAATCAGACTCAGGACCGCAAGGGTGCCGCCGGCGATGAGGCCGCCGAGCAATCCCCGAAGGGCGGTTGTCCACCCGCTCTGGGTCAGTACGGTGGACGCCAACCCTCCGAAGGCTGCGACGGCTACAGGAACCAAGATGCGGTTGGGGAGCCTCATCACGTCGAGGTCGATGGCGGCCAGCACGGGCCCGGTGAGCGCGAGGGGAAGCAGTATCGGGGCGAGTGCCCAGCTGCCTGTGGCGGCGAGCCAGGCCCCGATGCTGCCGAGGCTGAGCGCCGATACCCAGATGATCCAGCGGCGCGGTCCGGGTGTCGGAAGGTGTTGTTCGTCGTCGAGTCTGTAGTTCAAGGCGGCGAGGGTGCGTCTGGTCCAGAGGCCGAGCACGACGCCGATCGCTGCGCCGGCGGCGCCGGTGAGGAATGCGGTGAGCATGCGCTGTCTCCTTGGGGTGCTGGGTTCAGTATGCGTCCGAAGACGGAGCTGTCATCTCGGGACGTTGGTCGATCGCTGGGCAGCGTTCTCAATCCGACGCTCGGGGAGCTTGCGCTGACGGTTCGGGTCGGCCTGCTCGCCGCGGCTCGCGAGCGCTTCGTCCGGGTCGGGGGTGGTGAGGCGCTCTTTGGTCTCTGCGACGCGTCCGAGATGTTGGTCGGCGGAGCGACGAGGGTCTTCATTCCAGGTGCGCACCAGGCCGACCAGCGCCGCGCGGATGAGCGTGGCGGGCAGGTCGGTGCGCTCGGCGATGTACTCGACCCCGGCCGTCCAGCGCTCCGGGGGTTGCGCGGCGACGACTGTCGCGGCTTCGAGGGCGGCTTGGTTCGTCGGCAGGTGGTCCAGGCGCTCGTCGATGAGCTGATTACCGAGAGTGCCCGCGCTCCGAAGGGCGGCGGTGAGCAGGCCGGCGTCCGCTCGGGCTAGTTCGGCTGGGTCCTGACCCTCCGGGAGCCGTGCGAATCGGGGGTCGAGGCCTTGGGCGGCGAGCAGCCAGTAGTCGCGTTCGGCGGCGATCCGGCCGGCGAGGTCGGGGTCGGTGGCGACGATAGGCTGGTGAAGCTGGCCGCGTAGCTGTGCGGCCTGTTGGTTGGTGAGGCTGGTACCGAGGGCGGCGACGCCGGTGTGACTGCCCGCAGCGGCGATCGTGACTGCGATGGCGTCGAAGGGGCCTTCGGTCAGCACCGGGATGGTGTCGGGGCTGAGGTGTCCGGCGGTGAAGAGTTGGTCGCCCTTGCGGTAGAGGGCGGTCTCGGCGGTATTGAGGTACTTGGGCCCGTGTCCGTCCGCGTCGGTGTGGACGGGGTTGCGGCGTCCGACGAACCCGACGATGTGACCGTCGGGGTTGGTGATTGGGAAGGTGACGCGGTCGCGGAAGCGGTCGATGAGCCATCCGGTGCTTGCTCGGGTGGCGACGCCGGCGGCGAGCATCTCCTCATCGGTCACTCCATGGAGGTGCAGATGGGTGACGAGCGCGGTCCAGCTGTCGGGGGCGTAGCCGGGTCGCACCTCGCTGCCGGTGAGGTCGTGGCCGAAGCGTTCGGTGACGTAGCCGCGTGCCCAGCTGTCGGTGTAGCGCTGCTGGTAGTAATCGGCGGTGAGGTCGTTGACCCGGATAAGCCGGTCCAGGGGTGGGCTGTCGCGCCAGGCGTCGCGACGTTCGAGCATGGCGCGGATCTCGGCGTCGGTGGGTTCGGGGGCGGGCAGGCCGCGGCGCACGATCGCTTCGATGGCCAGGGCCTGCTCGGCGTCCAGATCCGGTTCCTCGAGGCTCTCTTCGGCGGTGGGCGGGTCGGACACGATTGCGGGACCCGTCTGGCTGGTGACGGATGGCGTGGTGGGGATGAGGCCCTCCCACAGGTCGGCGGGCGGCTCGTCCTCGACGTCCGGGAGGTTGTCGTAGGGGGTGGGGTCGGTGAGGATGGACAGCCGCCAGACCCAGGCTTGGCAGGGGTCGAGGTGCGGGTCGGTGGGGGTGCGGCGGGCGTCGTCGAGGAGCCGGTCGAGGTGCCAGCCGCGTTGCAGGCCGCGTTCGATGGTGGCGACCAGAGCCGGCCAGGACGCGCTGTCGGCCAGGGCGTGGGCGGTGTCGGGGTTGACGGCGCGGGCGAACTGGTCGAGCCATTCGGTGGTGAGGCGGTAAGCGGTGTCGGCGCCTTCGGCGACGGCCGGGGTGAGGTGGCGAGCCAGTCGCCACCACAGGGCTGCGGCTGCGTGGTCGTCGGGCAGCGGGCCTTGCGCAGCGGCCTGGTCGATCAGGCCGCGGGCATTGATGCCGCTGCTGGACAGCTGGGCGAGCCTGCGGGCGAGGACGGGCGCGAAGTCGTCGACGAGGATCGCGGGCGAGATGGCTGCGAGGGTGTCGCGCCACTCATCGAGGGCGGCGGACTGGCTGGTCTGGAGGCGGTGTTCGAGTCGCTGCTGGTAGCGGCCCGCGGCGGAGGCGTGGCGGCGTTCGCCGGTCGGGCGCAGGTCGGTGTCCGGGACGCCGTTGGCTGCCCGCCACACCTCGACCTCGGCGATCAGGCTCGCTGGGGGAACAGAAGCCAACGACGCAACCCAGGCCGGCGCGTCTTCGTGCTGGTTGGCGCGGATCTGTTCGACGAGGTTGCGGATCAGGGTCTGGCGGGCGCCAAGGTATTGGTTCCAGAGTGGGTGTTGGGCGAGTTCGGTCGGAATGCCGGCGAGCCAGGGCAGCGGTCCGCGACCCGTGTGGTGACGCTGGTCGGCGACGCGCCAGGCGAGGACGGCGACCGGGTCGTGGGCGGTGCCGATCGGATCGGCGGTGGCGCGGGCGAGGGCGTCGATGGGGTCATGTCCGTCGGCCTCGACGAGGAGTAGTTCGGCTTGCAGGGAGGGCCAGGCCGCGGCGGTGGTGATCCGGGGGAGTGCTTCTTCGGCGCGGCGTTGGAGGCCGCGGATGCCGAACTCGCCGGCGATGTGGCTGGCGGCGAAGCTGGTCGCGTCGGTGTAGCGGGTGACGGCCTGGTGCAGCAGCGCGGTGGGGTTGCCGGCGTCGCGGAGTTGGGTGGTGGCCGAGATCGGGGATTCGTCGCGCGCCAGGATGGCGTGGAGGATGTCGGTCGGGGTGAGCGGGTTGACGACTTCGGGCCGGATGGTGGTGTGGGGATCGCCGTCGCAGACGACCACCACGTAGGCGGCGTTGTGGTGTCGGCCGCGGGTGAGCATGGTGTAGGCCTGCTGCCGGGTCTCAGCGCCGGTGAGCAGGCCGTGCATGGTGTCGGCGGTGATGCCTTGGGCGGTGTGGATGGTGGAGGCGTAGCCGAGTTCGACCTGTTCGGCGACATATTCGGCGGGCAAGGTGACATACCGTCCGGACTGATTGTGGCGGGCCCGGATGCCGCCGCGCAGGGTGATACCGGTGACGGTCCAGCGGTCGCCGTTCTTGACCCAGTCGTTGGCGGCGACGCGCAGGAGCCGGTTGTTCTGGCGGGTGATGATGACATCCCCGATGCTGGCCTGGTTGCCGTCGGCCAGCTCGATCTGCCGGTGAGGGGTGGTGCCGGCGAGGCGCTGGGTGCGGGCGCGCTGGTTGAGTTCGGAGACGCGTTCCCGGGTCGGGGCGAGCATGATCGAGTCCAAACCCTGTTCGCGGTCAGCACTCCAGGCGTCGAACAGGTCGTCGGCCATGGTCGCTTCGTCACCGACGTGGAGGCGGTGTTGGTCGAGGTAGAACCCGAGCGCAGCGGTGTGTCCTTCGCGCAGGGCCAAGGAGGCGGAGCCTTCGGCGGGATCGCTGAATCTGAGCAGTTCGGTGAGCCGCAGCGCGCCGTGTTGGGCTTGGATGTCGCGTAGGACGCCGCCGGCGCCGATCGCGGCGAGTTGTTGGTCGTCGCCGATCAGCCGGACGCTGCCGCCGCGCTCGAGGATGAAGTTGACCGCGGTGTCGAGGGAGACGGTGTCGGCCATGCCGGCCTCATCGATCACCACCAAGGTGTGTTGTCCGATCCGCTGCTTCCAGGCCGACGGGTCGCCGAGGCCGGGGGTAAGGTCCCAGACGAGTTTGGCGAGGGTGTCGTGGTGTCCCTGCATCTGGGCACCGAGCTGGGCCGCCGCGGCAGCCGAGGGGGCCAGGCCGATCACGTTGCCGCCGGAGGCGATCCACGCCCGGGACAAGGCGTCCATGGCAGTGGTCTTGCCCGAGCCGGCCGGGGCGATCGCCAGCTGCACCCGTGCACCCGACGACGCCATCTCGCGGACCAGCAGCACCTGGCCGGGGTTCAGCCGAACCCGGTTCGCTTCAGATTCCAGCAGCGCCAAGTCGATCGCGGTCGGATCGGCGACCATGCCGCCGCGGCGTCCGGCGGCGTCGACGAGCCGCTGTTCTGCGGCCAGGACGCGTCCGGAGGTGAACAGCTGGGCGCCTGCGACGGTGTAGACACTGTCGCCGCTGGCCCGCCGCAACGGGTCGGGTTCGTCCACGCCGTCGGTGGTTCGGGTGACCGGTACCGAGCGGGCGATCGCGGCGGCGACGAGGTGGTCGACCCACCAGCCGGTGTGCTCCAGAGGGGCTTCGGCGGCGCGGACCCGGCGGAGGGCTTCGGCCCGTAGATGCCAGTCCTGCCAGGTGGACCGGTTGGTCTCCATCCGGGCCAGCATCGCCGCGACGGTGTCGTCGAACCACCGCTGGTCCAGCATCTGCCGGTCCGCCTGATCGGGGTGCAGGGCGTGGCGGATCATCGCGGCGATCTGACGTGACCCGCCCAGGACTTCGACTGCTTGGTCGTACCAGGTGGCGCGCTGCTCGGCCAGGCTGCGCGGTTCGTGCTTGTCCTCCCGGGTCTCCAGGGTGGCCTGCTGGGCGAGCGCGATCGCCTCCACCGGGGTCGGCGGCCGGCCATGATCGCGCTGGAACGCCTTGGCCAGAACCCGTCGGCGGGCCTCGATGCTCTGCCGGCGCTGGGACCAGCGGGCGTTCAACGCCGGGTCGACACCGACGACTTCCCTGACCGGGAGCTTGCGCCGGTCTGGGTTGGGCCGCTCCTCGAACCGCAACCCCAGCTCGGTCGCGAGGTGCTGTTCGAGGGCGGTGTTGTAGGTCTCGGACGCGGCGACGATCCCCTTGAACAGCACCCGGCCGTCGATGGACAGCCAGCGGCCGTCCTCGACGGTCTGGACCTTGTTCGCGACCGCGACATGGGTGTGCAGATCCGGATCTCCGGCCCGGGAATCGCGGTGGACGAACGCGGTGCCGATCAGGCCGCGGACGTCGACCTGCCGCACCCCGGCGGTACCGGTTCGGGTGTAGAGGGCGGTGCGTTCGATGAACGCCAACGCCTCCGCGACGGCGGCGTTGTGGGCCCGTTCGATCACCGCCGCAACCGGCTGGTCGGCGATCGCCCACAGGGTGGAGACGCTCTTCACCGGGGAGAACGTGAGGTCGAACCCGGCCACCGCGGTCGTCTTCTGCCGCGACAGCTTCGCGATGTGCCCGGCCAACTCGCGCTGGTCCAACGGTGCGCGTCCGTACTGCTCGCGAAACATTGCCGCCGCTACTTCGGACCGAATCCTGGCCCGGTCCTCGATCGAGTTCCGTGTTCGGACGGGCAGGCCGCGGGAGGTGTTGAGTTGCTCCAACCGGCGGGCGACCTCGACCCGGAACGGGCTGACGTCATCGTTGTAGACCGCGAACGGCCGGCCCAGCCGGGTGGCTTCCAAGTAGTCGGCCTCGGTCGCGCCTGTCCCTCCAAGGGCCTCGCTGCGCTGTCTGGCCAGGGGGTGCAGTCCGGCGCCGAACAGCGCCTGCATCTGCTCCGCCGTCACCACGTCCCCAGCGGCCAAGCCTTCGATGCCAGCCAGGCCCGAACCCACCCAAGTGCCCGGGGTTTCGCCCTTCTCCGTGTAGTAGGACGCCAGGCCGGTGTAGCCCTTCTCGGTGCTGTCCATGGCCGCGACCTGCCGGGTCAGGTAGTCGTATCCCGACCCGGCCGTGATGCGGTGCAGGCTCATCGTCACAACCCACTAAGCCGATGAGGAGGGGTCGATCCGGACAGAACCGGGCATCGAGTTTGCGGCGATCCTCGATGTTGCCGGAAGTGCCATAAAGCTCGGTCTGGGTCCGCGTGCAAGAGGTGTATCGCACATGGAATCGGCATCTTCTCGAGGGGGGACATGGGGTGGGGGAGCGGGCGACCTCGCGGCTGCTGGTCGGCGGGTCGTCAACTTGGCGGGTGAACTTGTCCGGGACGGGGTGTCGCCGTCGGCTTAGTGGGGTGAGGAACCAATCGGGCTGAAGGGAGTCGACACCATGAGTGGCACGCAACAGAGCCTCCGTCGGGAGGCCAGGCGCCGGGTCGGAGAAGCACTGCTGATCAAGCAGCGTGAACGGGAGGCCAGGGAGAAGCGGCTCACCGGCCACGCGGTCTCAATACTGACCGCGCTCGCCGAACGGGACGCCGCCGTCGGCGAGGCCGAGCTGGCCGCAGCGACGGCCATCCA
This sequence comes from Actinomycetota bacterium, assembly GCA_020161755.1. GTDB lineage: Bacteria > Actinomycetota > Actinomycetes > Propionibacteriales > Propionibacteriaceae > Propionicimonas. The sequence continues at coordinate 109,484 of JAIUOS010000009.1, read as the reverse complement.
CGAGATGCTCGCCGAGGGAGCAACCCCGACCGAGATCGCCGGTTGGTGTGGCGGGGCGCTGGACGGCAAGGAGATCAGCCGACTCGCCAAGCTCCACGACCAGACGGGGGAGTGACATGCCCTGGCGAGGTGCCTGGCTGCGGGCACAGATCACCGGTCTGGTGTTCAGCAGCGTCGTCTGGCTGATTGTCGCCGGCCTGTCCCTCCCGGCCGCTGCCCTCGCCCTCATGCTCGGCGCGGGGTTGCTGGCCGGCCGCAACACCCGGGCCGGGCTGTGGTGGCGGTTCGGGGCCCGTCCGGCAACCGGGTTCGAACGAGACCAAGTGCTGGCCGCGACCGTCCCGATCAGCTCGTTGCGCGGACGACACCAGCCGAGGATCTGGATCGGCCGGCGACTCACCTGGATCGAGGCGATCATGCCCACCGGGAAGGACTTGGTGGTCAGCCGGTCGCTGGTGGGCCGCGTCATCTCCGGCCAGCTGGATGCGCTGCAGGTCTCTGCGCTGGTCTGCCACGCTCTGGGCCAACAGCCGGTGAACAGCTCGGTTCTGGTCGCGGCCGTCGACGCCTACTGCGTGCCGTGGGCAGCGGTGGAGATCGTGGTCGGCGCGTGCAGCCGGGTGGCGGTCTGGACGCCGCTGCTGTCGGTGTCGTGGAAGATCCGCTGGATCGTGTTCGCCGTGGCCATCATCGACAACGCACTCGCTTCGCGGTGGAACGCACTGATCGCCGTGACGATCATCGCCATTCTCAGCGGCACGACCCCGGCCTTCCGCGCCCGCTGGAGGACCACCCTGCGCGGACTGGGTGACGAGCGGGCCACAGCAGACGGCTTCGGCCCCACCCTGGCAGCCATGATCCGCACCGGCCGCCGGATCCCCGACCTCGAGCGGGCCGCCGCGCTCACCCCGTCCGCGAACCGGCCCCATCCCGCCGGCACCACCATCGGACGATGGGGGAAGACACGATGAAGGTCAGCCAGGTGGACACCCACAGCGCGTTACGGACCTGGGCGAAAGGGGCCTACCCGCTCGAGGCCGGCGTCGAACTACTCATCCGCACCAGCGACGGACGCTTCGCCGCCGATACCCAGCCCTGGATCCAGCCCGGCGACAACCCGGGCTGGTGGTGGGTCGACGCCGACCAACTCACCGACGACAACCTCGGCGCCCTCTCCGGCGCCGAAGCGCGCATGCTGCGCATCGCCGCATCGCTCCTGGCAGGAGCCCCGGTCAACCTGTACGAGGCCGTCCCAGGACTGGACCGCGACCACGTCCAGCTCGTGCTCGCCGCGATCGCCCACACCAGCGGCAGCCACGAACACGCCGGCCACCCGGTGCCCGACCCGGTCGGTCGCTACCGGACCAGCGACGGAACCAGGATGACCATCCCTCGGCTCGGCAGCCTCTACCCATGGCCCGATCCGGCATAGAACAGGCAGAGTCAACCCCATGGCGACCGCCTCCCCCGGCCCACCACCGCCCAGGCCAGACCCGCTGCCCGGGAAGATGCCCCTGAACCCGGAAACCCTCCGCGTCCTGCAATGGGTGTCGTTCCGGCACTTCGACATCGGCCTGCTGGTCTACCTCGTCGCCGCCTCCCTGCTGATCGGCACCACCTGGTACGTCGCCGGCCTGCCCTACGGACGCCCACTCGACCCCGTCGCCGGGATCGCCGCCGGGCTGATCATGGGTGCGGCGGGGCTGGCGTGCCTGCCCTTCGGGATCTGGTGGAGCATCAAGCGGTGGCAACGCCAGGGCTGGGTCGTGGGCTACTTCGATGACACAGCCACCCAACTGGTCCACCCCACCCCAGACGGCGCCTGGCAGCTGTCCGACCACCACGCCCTCCACCGCGGCCGCCGCTCCGCCGCGCCGTTCCGGCGACGACTGTTCCAGCACCTCGCCGCGGAGGCCGACCGGCACCAGGTCGTCATCATCACCGACACCCGCGTCCGCAAGCTCGCCGACCTCTACCTCGCCGACATGCCCGGCCTCACCCTGGTCAGCGACACCCGCCGCGACCACATCGCCCGACGGATCATCGAACTCCGGCGCGAGCCAAGACCCAATCAGTCGAACTGACCGGCCGAGCTGACAGCCCCGGCCGACGCGGTGGAAACAGGCCGCCAGGCTTTGGCGGTCGCCTGGGAAACGCTCGGATCGAGACGATTGTGTGCGTCGTTCTGTCCGGATCGTAGGGTCGCCATCGGCTTAGTGGGTTAGCAACCCCGCTACGAAGGACCCCGCGATGGCACGCATCTCCAAGACCACCGAGCAGCAGCGAGACGCCGCCGAGAGAGCCCGGCGCGAAGTCGTCGAGAAGATGCACACCGATCTCGCCGCGAAGTTGGCCACGTTCGACGATCGGGACGCTTGGCAGCGCTGGCTCCGCTTCGCCAGCGGCTTCCACCAGTACTCATTCGCCAATACCTGCTTGATCTATATGGCCAAGCCAGAGGCCACTTTGGTCGCTGGGTACCAAAGCTGGCTGGCCAAAGGACACCAAGTGCGCCGGGGCGAGAAGGCGATCCCAATCCTGGCACCCGTCACCCGGCTGGTGCCACTGGAAGACGCCCACGGCAGCCCGATCCTTGACGCCAACGGCCGGCAGATCACCCGACGCCAGATGCTGGGCGTCCGTGTCGCCCACGTCTTCGACGCCAGCCAGGTCGACCCGCCACCCCAGACCGAACGCCCCCAACCCGCCCTGCTGACCGGCCAGGCACCGCCGGGCCTGTGGGACTCCCTCGCCCAACTCGTCGCGGACGAGGGCTTCACCGTTACCCGCGGCGACTGCGGAGGCGCGAACGGCTACACCAACTTCGCCGCCAAGGAAGTCCGCGTCCGTGCCGACGTCGACGACGCCCAATCGGTCCGCACACTCTGCCACGAGGCCGCCCACCTGCTCACGATGGACGCCGGCGACATCGCCACTTACGGCGACCGGCACTGCCGCGGCATCCTCGAGGTGATCGCCGAATCGACCGCGTACCTCGTCACCCAGGCCCACGGCCTGGACGCCGCCCAGTACACCTTCAACTACGTTGCCGGCTGGGCCGTCGAAGCCGCAGGACGCGACAAGGACCTCCGCAGCCTCGACCAGGTCGTCCGCCAAACCGGCGAACGCGTCATCACCGCCGCCCACCGCATCCTCAGCCACACCCAGCCCGCCACCGACCCGAACAGCGACTCCCCAGCCTTCGAGGCGATCGCGGTCGCCAGGCCGGCACCCGAGATCCCGGAAACGGTGACGGCGGCACCACGACTACGCGCAGAAGCCCTGACGGCCATGACCAGATCCCCAGGACGCGGCGCGCCAACCAGGGCCAGGTAGCACATGTCGGACCCGAACCGCGATCTCGCCGACGCCCTCGGCCACCTCCGCCAAGCCGCCCACCTGCTGCTGGCCGAGCCCGACCCAAGCGGCCTGGCGCTGGAACTGGCCAGCGGCATCCTCGACATCGAGAACCTCCTCGAAGACCAAGGCATCGAACCGGCCTGGGTGCCCGCCGCAGACTCCACCGCCGACTCCTTGGCCGCCGCCGGACGGCTTCTCGGACGAGCCGCTGAGATCGTGCCATCCTGGGTCTGGCCGGCCCTGGTCGCGCTGCTCGACAAGGCGGGCGATCGTGGCCACCGTTAACGCGCTCCTCGACGCGCTCCACGACCGGACCCTCGAACTCAGCGCCCAACCGGCCATGCCGTCCAATACCGAGGATCCCGGACTGGGACGTCTGGTCGGGAACGCGATCCGCATCCTGGCCCTGATTGACCCGCCACCAGACGTGATGACGATCCTGCAAGCAATGCCGACATCCGAGCCAGCGGAGGAACCCGGCAACTCCCCGATCACAACGATCGGCTACACCTTGGGGGCTCTCGCCGACACCCTGAATGCCAACCCCGAGACCGTGAGGAACACCGGACACACCGACCGAGGGCAACTGCGCTCCCAAGTCCTCGCCACGCTGCACCAAGTCGCAACGGTCAGCCTCGCTGCCCTCCCCACCGACCCGGGCTTCTCGAGTCCCGCGTTGATTCGTGATCTCGCTGACGCGACCCAAACGGCCTCTTACGTTCCTCGTGTAGATCTCCGGGAGCCGATCGGCCTGCTCGCGCTCGCACAGATACCCGGCAGCCTGGACGATAGCGTCGCTCGGTGGGCCGAAACCGCAATCGAGATCCTGCAAAGCCAGACCCGGGTCACGTCCTATGCCTTCCAACGCACCGCGGTCACGATCGCCGCCCTCTGCAGCACAGCAGCAGCCACATTCGCCGAACCGACGGGCAATTTGCCCCCCGAGAGCGCGGCATCGGTGGCACTCCTCAGGGCATCGGAGGCCTGGCAGCGCGCCGCGGACTGGCCACCCGAGGTCCGGCTAGGTGGCCGCGCAACTCAACTGCGCCACCGATCACGAGACCTCGATCAAGCACTCGCCATACACCGGCTCGGGCAGCCTGGCGCCCCGTCGCGGAATGATTCGATGAGCGCCGCGCTGCTCTCTGCGGAGAAGGTCGGGGCCTGCCACGAGTCAGCGCTGATCCAGGCCGTCAGCAAGAGGAGCCTATGGATCAACGTCGCGACTCTGGGTCCGAGCTACCTCACCTTCAATCCCGGAGCCCGCCGCTCCGACTGGGTACCCTACCCCCGTACCCGGGCGGGCCAGACGTTGCTCGACGCATGTAGACAGGCCGAGACCGCTCTGCAGACCGCACTCGACCACCTCCACCCCCCGGCAACGGCCAGCGCAACAGGAACGCCAGGCGAGAAGCCGCAATGGGAGATGGTCTCAGCCCCGACTAGGTCCCGACGTCCCAGATCGGCGAAGGTCCTGACGCCTCCCGTCCGCGGGATCGCTCGGTGAACAACCAAGTCGCTGTCATGAACTCCATGCCGAGCAACCTCGCCGCGGGTCGGCCGGCCAACTCGCAACAGTCCCCACATGCCGAGAGTCGTGCGTTGGTGGGTCCGAGTCGAAGTGTCCCCAAGATCACCTCGGCGATTAGACGATCAGCTCAACAGCGAACAGGAGGGAAGTACACGTCCTGGTCGCTGATGCACACGATTCACTGAGCCGTCGAACCATCACGCGCGCGACTGGCCGGTTGCGCGCGTGATGGTTCGTTCGTGGGTCCCTCTTCTGTCGGTGCCCCCGAAAATGGCGACCTGCCGACAGCCGGGGCGGTGCGATGCTTACCGTCGGGGTACGTCCCCCGGAGGCAGAGTGTTGCCGGGCAGGGCTGAGACTTTACCGTTCTCCACAGGATATGCAGCCTGAAGTGGATTCAGAAGCGTCGCAGGTGAACCGTCGTAGGTCTTCAGGTACATCACATACACCTTCTGATCCTTAAGGACAACGCCCTCCGATGTGCGGTACAAAGTCCCCTTCAGCAGCCCGCCCAACTCCTTCACCTCAATACTCGCGTTCGTCGAGATCTTTCCTTTAATGACGTTGGCTACGCGCACCGTGTGCACGGTATAGACCATCGGCAGGGCTTGGGCTTCCCCGCCGGGATTGAGTTTCGGGTCTTCGGACGAGCCGTCGCTAGGCGCCATCACGATATCTAGCTCCCTGACCTCTGAGGAAGTTACCGTGCCCTCGATGACGAGGTCCGCAGCTGCACCAATGTCCGAGACGGACGCGTAGGCCGGATAGGCGGCGTTGTAGAAGACTTCCTGTTGGGCGGCACCCGTGGACGCCGAACACCCAGAGAGGGCAACTACCAGAGCGATGAGAAGTGCTGTTCTAGGCATCGAAATTCTCCTCCTGGGCGAAGACCCTGGCTGTTCAGTAGATATTGTTGACGTCGGTGGTGTCGTAGCTGGTCGGCTTCGTGAGCGTCGACCAGTTCGTGCGGTACTTCATAATGGTGGAACTGCTCGTGCTTGGGTTGTCCTTGAGGGAGAGCCCATGACCAAGTTCGTGGACGAAGATTGCCGTCACCCAGTTCTTGAACGTTCCGCCATAGGACTTTTGCGCCGCAGCTATCGTGCGGGCGTTCAGCTGAATCGTGAATGTCCTTGAACTGTCACGCGCGCCCGAATAGACATACAGGCCGTACCAACCATCGGCGTACTGCTGGGCGTAGATCTTGCCCTTCGGGGAAGATGACTTAGTGATCATTGCTGGCGTGGCAGTGTTATTCCAGTTGCTAAGCGCTTGATCCATGCCGGGCTGCCAAGTATCATTGAAGTTATAGTTCGAGACGGTGAACTGGGCGACCGGCAAACCACCGGACCAATACTCGGCGTGAGCCGGGCCGGCATTTACCACCGAGGTAGCGGCTATGGCGCCTGGCAGAGCAATCGCTAGCCTCGGGCTTTCATGGGGTGGTCGTGTCTTGAGCGGCGAAAGTGCTCCTGGCTTGGGAGAATGAGGTTGTCGAAGCATCATTCGGGTCCGAGCGGGGAGCACTTTCAAGGTGAAGCGTACTGGCAGGTTCTACCCGCAGGTGAAGGTCGACTCGGACAGGTCTGGTGCGGTCGGGCAGGCCGGTGGGGTGTTGCTGACCCGGACGGTGAACGCGACCGGGTTGGGCGGGGCACTGTCGAGTGGGCTGGCCCGGTGGCGCAAACCGTTCGCTGTGCATGACCCGGGCAAGATCATCACCGATCTCGCGGTCAGCCTGGCGCTGGGTGGTGACTGCCTGGCCGATGTCGGGCTGATCCGTTCCGAACCCGGCGTGTACGGCCGGGTCGCTTCCGATCCGACGATCTCCCGGCTCGTCGCCCAGCTCGCCGACAATGTCGGGCCGGCGTTGCGGACGATCAACGCCGCCCGCGCGGCGGCCCGCGGGCAGGCGTGGTTACTGGCCGGCGAGCAGGCACCCGATCACGGCGCCAGCCCTGCCGATCCGGTGATCATCGATGTGGACGCCACGCTGGTCACCGCCCACTCGGACAAGGAGAACGCTGCGCCGACGTTCAAACGCGGCTACGGGTTCCACCCGTTGTGCGCGTTCCTCGACCACCAAGCCGACGGCACCGGGGAGCTGTTGGCGATCCAACTACGGCCCGGTAACGCCGGCTCGAACACCGCCAAAGATCACATCAGCGTGCTCCGCGACGCGTTCAAACAGCTACCCGGCCACCAAGGCGGCTGCCGGCCCGGGAAGAGCGTCCTGGTCCGCACCGACGGAGCCGGATGCACCCACCAGCTGGTCGACTGGCTGGTCGGCCAAAGGGTGCAGTACTCGATCGGCTGGACCCTGCCCACCGACGCCGGCGACCTGATCGAACAGATCCCCGACCAGTGCTGGACGCCGGCCTGGGACGCCGACGGCAAGCCCCGTGACGGGGCGTGGGTGGCCGAGCTGACCGGGCTGCTGAATCTGGCCGGCTGGCCTGCCGGGATGCGGGTCATCGCCCGCAAAGAGAGGCCCCACCCCGGCGCGCAACTGAGGATCACCGACATCGACGGCCACCGGATCACCGCGTTCGCCACCAACACCACAACCACCAGCCCCGACACCCGGCTCGCCGCCCTCGAACTCCGCCACCGCCGCCGCGCCCGCTGCGAGGACCGGATCCGGATCGCCAAAGACACCGGACTGGCCAACCTGCCACTGCACGGCTTCGCCGCCAACCAGATCTGGTGCGCCATCATCGCCCTCGCCGTCGACCTCACCGCCTGGATGCAACTCCTCGCCCTCACCGACACCGACGCCCGCCGCTGGGAACCCAAACGACTCCGCCACCGCCTGTACTCGATCCCGGCGACCCTCGCCCACGGCGCGCGGCAGGTCAAACTCCACCTCGCCGAGCAACACCCCTGGGCCGCGCTCGCCACCAACGCAGTCACCCGGCTCGACGCGCTCGCCGTCCCCGGCTGAAAACGACCCCGACACCCCAACCAGCCGCAACACCCGGCCAGTGGAAGCCCGCCCAGCCCGTGACGACAACGGGCCCACTGTCACACCCCACCACCACAATCAGAGCCCGACAGTGATCCTCAAGCCGTCACCACGACCCACCCCCGGCCGATGAAAGATCGAGGCTAGAGCAATCTTGCGCCTCATCAACACCTGGGGCTCCTCTCGACAATAATGACCACCAGATTGCTCTCCCGTAGTAGCGGCGGTCTGCCGAAGCGGGGTCGCGCGAAGGTGCTTTCGAACGAGAAGCTAGCAGATCGAGTATGGCGGCGGGTCATCAGTGGCCAAGAAAGTGTACGAACCACGCGATCTAAAGGGGCTCAACGCCCATACGCCCGCGACAGGAGTCGGCGACGATCAGAAACTCAACAGTTCCGACGCGGGTGAAAGCGAACACTCGACCCCGTCACAACGGCCCAACCGGCTGACAACACGGCACCTACCGACGGCCCAGGCACCCCTCAGCAAGCCCGATTAGCGCGCGGACTATCCGACATGCCGCGGTGTGCGACGGTAGCCTTTCGGCTGGCCGCCATCCGAGAACGACCGCCCTCAATTAGCCGCGCCGCGGACGGTAGCCTCCGGCTGCCCGGCCGCGACCTCATCTGCCGCCGTCGGTCAGGTCGCCTGTCTGCGGCGACTGAGTGATCGCCGTGGCATCTCAAAGCGGTAGGAGTTCATTCGCAAGGTCCCGCTTGATGCTCCATTGCGCATCACTGCTGGAGGGGCCCGGGAAGCCGCCGGATGCGAAGACCCAGTTCAGGTAGGCAACGAATGGCGTGGCCACCTCCCCAACGAAGATGCCCTCGGCGCACGCATCCGGGACACGGAACCCGTACGGCAGCCCACCGCTGATATTCGCCTTGTGCAGCCGATCCGGCGCGACCGGCAACACGAACCCACCCGCGCCGCCGGGATCCTCGCTCGACCATTCCTGCCACGCCTGAAGCTCGCCTTCGTAATAGACCTGCGCAGACGCACCGGGGTACCCCGAGTACTCCAGTTCCACCACCAACGGATCTGCCCGGTCGATATCAGTCCATTCCGGGTGAGTGCCGACCAGCCACACGTCCCCTACCAGCCGCAACCACGAGGACACCGTCATCGGGAGTGGACCGAAGCGGTCCTCAAGCCACGAAGCCATCGACGCGGCGGCCGGCGTGGGCGGGCGCCAAGGAATGACCGGCGCCCGCTTGTCGTCATTGGTGTGGAATCGGTATCCCTGAGCAGTCAATCGATCGACAACGATCTCGACGTTCTTCCGCGCGCGACGAGCCATCTCGTCACAGACCGCCCGCGCCTCAACCGCTACCTCAGGCTCACGAACCCTGCTTCCCAACTGACGCAGCGCGTGCCAAACCTGCTCCCGATCACCCGACCGATACCGCTCGAGCAAGTCCATGTTGGAATGGTCGCACGATGCCGCACGCGACGCTGCCCGACCAGGGGTAACGCACTGACATGCCGCGGTGTGCGAGGGTAGCCTTCGGCTTCGGCCTCCCGAGCACGACTGCCCTCAATTGCCGCGACCCGACAGTGCGGAACGTCGGTCAGGAGCCGAACGAGTAGGTCACGTGGGACTCGACCCAGGCTCCCTGATGGCGCTCGCCCCACTTCAAGGACTCAGGCTCGGAAGGGCATAGTTCGACATGGACAGTGCCGGACCTCTCCCACGTCTGACCCTCGTATCGGAGTTCTAGGACGAGATGGGAACCTGTGAGAGTCTCTTGGTGACCGCCAACTGCCCCCTCCGCTGTGAGCGGTTCCGCGAGCAGCACCACGCATGCCGGCTCTGTGTTCTGGCCGGGTATCCACTTCAAAATGACGCCTTCGACGCTGGGTCGGCCACTGAGCCACTGGGGCTCATAGTCGTATCCGCCACCAACCACCACGCTCGCACCGGCATTGAACTTCACTGCCCCAGCTTCTCAGCCAAGGGCCCCGTGTGCGCGTGAAAGGCAACAGGGAGGGAGGGCTGGATGCACTCGATTGCCGCGGAGGCTGCCAGCTTTGCTGGATCATTGACGCGTGACGGAACCCGCACTTCCGAAGGCGCTTCGGGCCACTCGGCTGCCGGCACCGGTGGCCATGGAGTCGACCCAGCTTCAAGTACGACGCGATGTACCCCGATGGAACCGTCGTCGCTGACGTCGACGCTGACCACGTCCTGCAGTGAGTATGTCAACTCGACTTGGCCCCACTAGGACGGCTTGAGTTGGCCCCACCGGCGGCGCGGGTGTGGGCGAGGCGGTAGCTGGTGGTGCCGGTCTCGATGATGGTGGCTTGGTAGGTGAGCCGGTCGACGATGGCGGCGCACAGGCGGGGGTGATGCGTACTGGGTTTGGTTCCGATTCTCTTGGGAGGATGGACCATGCCTCGTCAGTTCTCGCCGGACTTCCGGCAGCGCGCGCTCAGGATGCTGGAGGAGGCGATCCCTGAGCATGACACCGAGTACGCCGCGATCCGGCACGTCGGTTCGAAGTTGGGTGTCGGCCCGGAGACGTTGCGGAAGTGGCGGCGACGTGCCGAGATCGACGCAGGGGCCCGTCCTGGTGTGACCAGCGACGAGCTTGCCGAGATCAAGCGGTTGAAGCGTGAGAACGCCGAGCTGCGTCGCGCCAACGAGATCCTGAAGGCGGCGTCGGCGTTTTTCGCAGCGGAGCTCGACCGCCCCACGACGAGATGATCCGGTTCATAGACATGTTCGCGGATCGTTTCGGGGTCGAGGCCATCTGTTGCACCCTGGGTGCCACAGAGAGTGGGTTCCTGACCAGCCGCGGCTACCGGGGCGCCAAGACCCGCCCACGCTCGGCTCGCGGGGTGCGTGACGACCTGCTGGTCGGCGAGGTGGCCCGGCTCCACGCCGAGAACTACGGCGTGTACGGCGCCCGCAAGATGCACGCCCTGCTCCGCCGCCAGGGGTGGCAGGTGGGCCGCGACCAGACCACCAGGCTGATGCGTATCGCCGGAGTGCGCGGCGTGCAACGATCCCGGAAAGTGTTCACCACCAGGCCCGATGCCGCCCTGCTCAAGCCGGCTGACCTGGTGCAGCGACGCTTCGTCGCCGACCGGCCCCGGCGGCTGTGGGTCGCCGACGTGACCTATGTGGCGACCTGGTCGGGGTTCGCCTATGTCGCGTTCGTCACCGACGTGTACAGCCGCCGCATCGTGGGCTGGAACGTGGCCGCGACCCTGAAGGCCGACATCCTGCCGCTCCAAGCCCTCGACATGGCCGCATGGCAGGCCGGCGGTCGCCTCGATGGGCTGGTCCACCACGCCGACCACGGCTCGAACTACCTGGCCATGGTCTACACCGACCGGATCGCTGAACTTGGCGCCACCCCGTCGACCGGCACCGTGGGCGACTCCTACGACAACGCCCTGGCCGAGGCCGTCAACGGCCTGTACAAGACCGAACTGATTCGCCGCCGTGGCCCGTGGCGGACCATCGAACAAGTCGAACTCGCCACCTGCGAGTACGTCTGGTGGTGGAACAATCAACGCCTCCACGGCGAACTCGGAATGCACACCCCCGCCGAGGTCGAAGCAGCCTACGCTGACCTCGCACAACCCCGACTGGCAACCGCCAGCCTCGGAAACCACTAGGAACGAAACCCAGTGCGGATCAGTCACCAACAGGTGCAGCAGTCCCACCTGCTCCGAAACGACGTCGTGCTCGTCGACGAACTGGGCTTCGCGCCGCTGGATGACACCGGCGCCCAGCTACTGTTCCGGTTCGTCGCCGCCGCCTACGAACGCCGATCCCTCGGCATCGCCTCCCACTGGCCCTTCGAAGCCTGGGGCCGGTTCATGCCCGAACACACCACCGCCGTCAGCATGCTCGACCGACTACTCCACCACTGCCACACCACCATCACCGACGGCGACAGCTACCGCATGCGACAAGCCAAAACCAAAGGAGGAACCCCACTCAAGAACTGACCAAACCAGAACGAAGAACGGGGACTTCTACTTGGCCACCAGCGGGGACCAAGACCTGGCCATTGACAGGTGCTCCTCGATAACGGCCTTCCGCCCTTGACCGGCGCCGACGTATTCAGTAGTCGTGCCATCGATCTTGTGCAGGATTGGGAGTGGGACCGGGTGCTTGTTCTTGACGACAACATCATTTTCGGCTCAACGCTCGCGGGCATCACCGATACGCTGAGGAGCGCCGGCGCACGGACTTGGAAGACGCGCGCAGTTTGCAGTGACCGTGAGCAGATGGCGCCGTATCTTCTGGCGTCCGCCCACGCCAGCGCGCTCATCGAGGCAGATACGGCCACGATCGAGCAGTTCTCCAAGGACGTCATTCGCGTTCTTTACCGGAACGGCCGTCCACTCTTCACTGATTTTCCGGTTGGTCTGGCATTTGAGTGTACTAAGGGCGACTGGCTTGAATTCGTGCAGGCTGACGGGTGGCGAGTCGCCGACGTAACGGCACCATTGCTTGAGGATTGTGAAAGGACAGCGCTCGCCAAGGTTCCCAGTGCAGTTCATCAACGTGAGCTCTTCGGCGGCCTGCCCGCAAGCCTTACCGAGATTGTCGAGTTGGGGAAGCTCAGGGCGTACGTCTCAGAAACCCAGTTCGGTGTTGCGGCGCGGTTGGTGCCGATTTGCCTGATCAAGCCCGTGGCTCTCGAGAGCATCGACGCGCTTTTGGGAGACTTGTGCAGTCTCGGGGTGCGGGGCGACACGGCCAACTGGCTCCTCTCCCTGGGTGCTGAGACGAAGTATCGCCTCCTTCAGTATCTGCTTTCCAGATACTTCTTGTTGCGTGTCCAGGCCCTCGAGCCGGGCGTCGTGCCGACGGTCGGAACGGTTATCGACGAGGAGACGCTGCGGCTGAACTTCGGGCCGGCGCTGGACCACCTGTCCCACGTCGTGGAGGTGCTGCGCGGGGTGGCTAACAAGGCCCATGAGCCGGCGACGCTCACTCCGCTCGTGCTTGATCGCCCGCGTCCCTATGAGCTGCTTTCGATGCCGGACATTCAACGCCTCATGTGGGAGCAGCAGGAGCTTATCGCCCGGACGGATGTTCCTGGACGTCCGGCTGAAGGCGAGGTGACCAAGGTCGGCCTTGCCTTTGCTCATGCAGTCACGTCGATCTTCGGGTACATCGGCGAACGATACGAGAAGCCGCAACGGAAGAAGCTTGCCAGCCTTCACAGGATCAGTGACTACCGTCGCACCGTCGGTCGGGAAGGAAACGCAAGGGTCCTGTCGTCGGGTTTCACCCTCGAGGAGCTTGCGGACCTGATGGCTTTGACCGGGGAGCCGGACGATGAGTGGTCGAGTGCTGCAATCACGCTCGCGTTGGACATCGGTAATGACCTCGGGATCGTGGTGCCGATCATCCGGGTTGACGAGGTGCGAGGGGTGGTGTATCGGTGCTTCCGGCTCGGCGAGACGTCCGTATTCGCGTCGGTGCCGCTCGGTGAAGGGCAGTGGAGCGAGAAGACATTCGATGACTTCACGGCATGCCTCTATCGTGGCTATCCGCTCCAGTCGGCGGTGCACAGCGCGGGCGATCTTCCGGAAGTCATTGGTAGGGCGCCAGGTCGCCGGAAGTTGCGCAGACGCGATCTGGAGAAGGCGCTCGACAGGTTTATCCGTGGCGCACTCCCGGGACGCTCAGAGCGCCGATATCTCGGTTCTGTCATCGATTCGACTCCGAACGAGTTCCTTACTGCACAACTCCGGACGCTCGACGGAGTCGACGCGGGCCTATTCGATCTTCAATGGGAAGTCATCGACCCCAATGACTTTGGCGCCCTAGCGCCGGACGCCGAGATAGTCTGGACTGTGTTCACGCGAATCGAGGAAGGGAATCGGCTGGTGGCATCGCGAGTGCACGTGCTGCCCGATGATGTGTCGCCTGAAACCACGGAGCTTGTGGCGGCGCAGTTGCTGAAGACATTCGGAGATGAGTGACGCCTCCAAGCCAGCATTCGACGAACTGGAAGTGACGCTGCTAGGTCGAGGCGTTGGCGAGAGTTGCCTGGTTCACTATGGCAACGGAAATTGGATGGTCGTCGACAGCTTCATGGCTTTCAGTCCCGAGCGGGGCGGACGCGCTAGACCGGCAGCGGAGAGCTACCTGGATCGGATGCAGGTTCCCGGATCCGCCGTCAAGCATCTTGTTGTAACGCACTTCCACCGTGACCACTACCGTGGCCTCGATCACCTGCACGATCGCTACACCGAGGCGCAGCTGTGGGTGACGGCGGCCATGCGGGATGATCAATTTGTGCGGGCGTGGGCGAAGCTGGATCCGAAAGGCGACCCGATCATGTCGGCGCTGCACCGCGCTGGACGGAGAGTTCTCGGTCCGTTCGTGGCGGGCCTCGTTCCGCTGAAAGTGGGGCTGTCGATGCTGGACGCGGGCAGCGTGCGCGTACGTGCACTGTCACCATCCGATCAAGCGGTCGCTGCGTCGTGCGGTGAGTTGGCGGAGCGAGCCGCCTTGGGAAAGGGTCCCATCAAGAGCCAGTTGCGAGGAGACAACCGCTGCAGTGTCGCTCTGCACATTGCAGCCTACGGCTCGTCGGTGCTGCTGAGTGGTGACGTGGAATCGGCCCCGGCCCAGTTTGGCTGGTCCGCGATTCTGGCCGACGCTAGGCATCAGAGCCTCCAGCCGGCTCAGGTCATCAAGGTGCCGCATCACGGCAGTTCAGGTGCTCATCACGAAGGAATGTGGAGTCGGCTCGTCGCGCCAGACGCCGCCATGCTCGTAGCGCCCTTCACGTCACTCGTCTCGCCCATCCCTACGGCAGAGGACTGTCGACGGCTGAAGTCGAGGGGAGGCCGGCTCCTACAGGCGGCGCCAAGTGGCGCTGCCGAAAGAACCGGGGTGTTCGACGAATCAGGCGCACGGCGTGTCGTCGAGATACCTCAACGAGTTGGAGTGGTTCGTGCCCGCAAGAAGCCAAACGGTCCCTGGCGCATCCTCCTCACGCCACCTGCCTTCGAAGTGACCCATTAGGCAAGAGGTGCCGTAGCCAAGAGCGCGGGGCGGCTTGTCCAGGGCGCACGGTAACTAGTGCAGCGACAGTGATCGGGACGGCGATCGCCAACGACGATGGCCGTGGAGATTCCAAAGCGGGCCACGGCACCGCCAGTTCCAGGCGCCCAAGTGATCGATCCTCCGGCCGTTCCCAGCAGGACGACTCGTGCCGGTGTCGCCATTCCTGCCCTCTTTTCAGTGATCCCTCGTCTCGGAGTCAATCATGAGGTCTGCTCTGCGATGAAGCCCTGTCCTCAACGGCGCGACCTTCACCTCGAGGTCCGCACGCTTGAGCATCCCCAACTCCTCCGGGCTCGTTCCCGAGTCGACTATGGCGAGATCGAAGTCGCTGATGGTGCACATGGCGTGAAGGGCTCGCTTCCTGAACTTCGTGTGGTCCGCGATGAGCACCTTCTTCTGCGCGCACTTGAGCATGGCCTGCTTGATGAGGACAAGTTCCGGGTGCTGGTGATAGCAGATACCCCCCGTGATGGCAGGGGTGGACATGAAGTAGATGTCGGTCCGAAGTTGTCCGAGCGCGTTGAGTGCGATCGGACCCTTGTAGGCGTCGCACAGTTCGTAGTACTCGCCGCCAGTTGAGAGGAGCGAGATGCCGGGCTTCCCCTTGAGCTCGGTGATGACACGATTGAAGTTCGTGATTACGGTGAGGGGAGCCTTCTGGACCAGAAGTTTGGCAAGTTGCAATCCTGTCGTCGAGTCGTCGAGGACGATCGCCTGCCCGGGCTCGACCAGATCGAACGCGGCGCGAGCGATGGCCTGCTTCTCAACGATGGACTGTCGGATGCGATAGTCCGTGGAAGCCTCGAAGAGGCTTGAGGCCACCGCGGTGACTGTGCCACGCGACTTCCGGAGGATCCCACGCGCTTCCAGGGCATCGAGATCGCGGTGGATCGTCATGCGTGACACGCTGAACTGCTCAACGATGTCGTCGATCCGGATGGAACCCGCGGAGAGGACCAGCTCAACGATCGCGTCCTGGCGTTCCTCCAGCCGCAGTGGTCCGGCGTGGTCCTGACCGTGGGTGACGGGAGTCGCAGCGCCAGTGAGACTCACGTCGATCTGGTCCTTTCCGACCATCGCGTCGGTCTGGTTCCGATCCCGAGTCCTGCCCTCGACGAGGGCGGCTGGTGAGCTGTTGTCCTCGACGTTGTCCACATCGGCCTCCCGTGTTGTCGAGTCAGCGTAGTGTGATCTAGCTGCCTAAAGCACAACCTTACAGGACTCACATCACACGTCAGCTGTCGCAGTGACGACCGATGATGCACATGTCTTTTGCCCGACCATGTGCCCAACTTCAGGGGGCAGCAGGCGGCGCCCACAGCATTATGGTGCGTGGGCACCGCCTGCATCGGATGAGCCCCTAAGGCATGATGCGCTGTTCGGAGCCGGTTGTCTCGGGCGCAACCGCCTTCACGGCGCCGTTCAGAGTGACATTCAGCCACCCAATGAACGAGCCGAGCAGGCAGGCCAGCGCTGTGGCGATCACCGAGCCGATCAGAAGCACATACGCATTGGAGGAGTGACCGACGTAGCCGGCACCTTGCCCGGTGAAGATCGCGGCTAGCGTGATGGCAATCCCTTGGAAGTAGGCGAGCGTACCGCTCCTGAGGACCTCGATGTAGTCCATCAGGAACACGGCGACGCCGAAGCCGATGAAGTAGGAGACCGCTGTGGCGAGGTCACCCGCGGACACGAGGTGTGCATCCCCGAAGACACTGGTCAAGAGCGTGGCGAAGCTCTGCACTGCGGCGGCCATGACGATGCCGAACGCGAATGCGGGGATCAGTGTGCGGAGTCCGTGGAGATTGCTGCCGAACATGAAGTACTCGGCCCAGACGATGAAGGCGATCCACAGCGGGAGGCTGTAGTCGCCCAGCCACAGTCCGAACGGAAGACTGACCATCACCGAGATGGCGACCGCCAGCCAGTTGGGCATGCGCTCTTTGGTTCTCATGACAACTCCTTCGTTGACAGGTATCTGGTGGCTCACAGTTAACGCCATGCGTGATCTAAGTGTCAACCAAACTGTGACGATACGGTGGGTCCGAAGGACGAATGCTCAGCGCCGAGAGTGGAGACGAATGAGGGTGAGAGATCGTTAAGTTGCTGTTGACCTGCGGATATAGAGTCGTGGGGGGGCGGATGTGCTGGCATCGAGTCGCAGATGATCTGGTACTTGCAACATCATAGATGTGATGTCTATGATCGTCTGTGTTGAGGGAAGTCCTTCCGACGGTCGTTGCTAGTGACGGCGGTGTCGGCCATCTTGTGCTGGAGGTTCCAATGTTGTCAGGCTCGACGAACGCAGTGCTCAGGTCGGAGGGGATGTACGTGCTTCCGCCCCAAGCGCGTCTGGAGCGGGATCTCATCGCAACCTACTGCGTCGAGTTGCCCGCCGAAACAGATGTCAGCCGACTGGCGGAGCGTTTTGCGGTCGGCCAGTCCTTGGGCACATGGGTCGAAGTCCCAGGCATCACGAAGGAAATGCGCCGCGCCTACCAGACCAGGGTCGTGTCGATCATCTCGTGCCCGGCTGTTGACCTGGGGCCGCAGGTGCCAGACCAAGTCGGTTACGTCATCTCGCTTGCCGTGCCCACGACGAACTTCGGATCGGACATCGCACAGATGCTCACCACTATCCTCGGCAACGACGCGTCGACCTCGATGCAGTGCAAGCTGGTCGACGTCCAGCTTCCCGATGATTTCGCGGCATCCTTCGGCGGTCCGCGGTTCGGCATTGACGGCGTTCGCGAGCTGACTGGCGTCTGGGACCGCCCACTCGTGCTGAACATGATCAAGCCCTGCACCGGCATCACGCCTGAACAGGGATCCGAGATCTTCTACCGCACAGCCCTGGGCGGCGTCGACCTCATCAAGGATGACGAACTGATGGGTGACCCGACCTTCTCGCCTCTCGTTGAGAGGGTCACCGCCTATGAGGCCGCGGCGTCACGCGCTGAGGCGGAGACCGGGCACCGAACCGTGTACGTCCCCAACATCACTGCGCAAGGTGGCAGGCTCCTGGACAACGCGCGCAGGGCTGTGGACGCCGGCGCCAAGGCCGTCATGGTCGCCTACGGATCCGTTGGCTACGGCATGCTGGCTGAGGTCGCGGCAAACGCGGGAGTTCCGGTTCTCGGCCACTACGCCGGCTCGAACTCCTACTACGAGGGACCGCAGAGCGGTATGAGCGCGGGCCTGGCTGCAGGGTTCTTCCCACGCCTGGCTGGCGCAGACCTGGCCGTCATCAACACGCCCTACGGTGGTTACCCGATCCGTCGTTCCAGCTACCTCGACATCACCCATCGCCTCGGGCTGCACACGCCAGGGCTGCGCGCCTCGATGCCGGTGATAGGTGGCGGGGTCCATCCTGGCGTGGTTGAGCGCTACTTGAGCGAACTGGGCGATGACATCGTGCTCGCTCCGGGTGGTGCCGTCCAGGGGCACCCGGATGGGCCTGCAGCGGGAATCAGAGCCATGATGCAGGCGATCGAGGCGTGGAAACTTGGCGTGCCAACCGACGCATACGCCTCTGAGCATTGCGAGCTGTCTCAGGCCCTGGCCGCATTCGGGTACCGGAAGGTCGGTGACTGACATGAGGGTTGATGTCCACACACACTTGTGGGCCGGATCGGGGGTCCCCCGGTTCATCCGCGACTATTCGTCTGGTCGTGGTGGAGGCAGCAGCGTCGAGTCCGGTACGGAGCGTCTGTTGGCCAGTATGGATCGGTCGGGCATCGACAAGGCGATCGCAGTTGCGCTCGTGCCTTCACCAGACCTTGACGATCAGGAAGTCTCCGCCATCAACAGCTATGTAGCGTCGCAGGTTGCTCTGGCCCCCGATCGCCTCGTTCGGTTCTGTGCCGTGAACCCGCGCTCAGAGCGAGCGACGGAGATCCTCCGATCCGAGGTCGAGGACAGCGGTGCCCAAGGCCTCAAGATCCACGGCGCCATGCAGGAGATCGATGTGGACGATCGCCGGCTATGGCCAATCTACGAGTTCATGGAGGCTCATCGGCTTCCAATTCTGTTTCATTCCGGGGACATCGGAGTCCTGCCCTGTACGGATACGTACACGCGGGCCACCCGCTTCGATGAGATTGCCTGTGACTTCCCTGAACTTCCGATGGTCCTCGGGCACGCGGGCCGGATCGATTTCTCCACCGTTGCCGGACTCCTGCGCAAGCACTCAAATGTCTATGCAGACATCAGTTCGGTTATCGGTCGGGATCCTGGGTCGCGAACTTGGCCACTGAAGAACCTGCTGGAAGTGGTGAAGCCTTGGGCTGGCAGTACGGAACACGTGTTGTTCGGCTCAGATTTCCCGTTGTACTCAGTTTCGGAGACCATTTCGGTCGTCGATCAACTGAGTGGGGAAATCGCGGCAGGTGCTTCCGGGCCCACTCCGCTGACACCGCAAGACGTCATCGCAGTACGTGACGAGAACGCCAGGAGATTCCTGGCCAAGTACTGCTTGATCTGACTGATTCCATGAGTCAGGGTGGTTTCAACTAGAAGGAGAAGAAGAATGGCCAAGGTATACAGTGCGGACGAGGTCGTCGCCCGTCTGCGCAAGGTGATCTCCACCGGCGCACCGCTCTTCGTCCCGAACTGCGGTTCGGGCCTGACGGCGAAGCTGCAGGAGATGGGCGGGTCTGACATGATCGTCATCTCCGGCACCAGTTACTGGCGACTCAAGGGACAGGGGTCGCTTGCGGCGCTCATGCCGAACTCCGACATCAACCAGATTGTCTTCGACTTGGCGCCTGAGATCGTGGCGAATGTCAAGGACACGCCAATACTGTCCCTGTCCGGCGCTTTCAACCCGCTCATCCCTCACAAGGACCACCTGCGCCGGCTTCGTGACGCAGGAGTCTCGGGGATCAACCCGTTCATGATCAAGATCTACGGCGATGCCACCGTCGCCCAGATGGACAACATCGGAATTGGCTGGAAGCGCGAAGTCGAGTTCGTCGAGGCGGCCGCAAATGAGAACATGTTTGCTCTGGCATATGCCTTCACACCCGAGGAGGCCCGGGTGCTCGCGGAGGCTGGCGCCCACGCGATCGCCACGCATTTCGGCTCAACCGTCGGCGGGATCACCGGGGCAGCATCGAAGATCACTCTCGAAGAGGCGACCGAGCGCAGCCAGGAAATGTTCGAGGCTGCATTGGCTGCCAATCCGGACATCATTCTGTTCGCGCACGGAGGACCGATCGAGGGCCCGCGACAGGCCGCACATGTCATGCACAACACGTCGGCCCATGGGTTCATCGGCGGGTCGGCTGCTGAGAGGGTCCCGATCGAGAAGGCCGTCCTTGCGATCACCAAGGAATACAAAAACGCCCTCAACCTGTACTGAGGGCAACTCGTCCACTGCAAGAAGAGAATGAGAGCAAAGGAGCTCTGGTATGGACAACAAGAAGCCGGTCATCGTCTGCACGGGAATGTGCAACACCAAGGGGAATGAGATCCGGTTCCTCGCCGAGCGCGTCAGAATGTTCGGCGGTGAGCCGCTCATCATGGACCTGTCCCTCGGCGCGTCGGTCGCCTTCGCGGACATCGCTGTGGAGGACGTTCTCCAGGAGTCGGGAATCACGCAGGCCAGTGATGTCTTCACTGCACCGCGATCGGAGGCCATTGAGATCGTCGGCAAGGCGGGTGCCCGCATGGCACTCAAACTGCTTGACGAGGGGCGCCTGGACGGCATCATCTCATGGGCGGGTTCAGTCGGAACCACAACCGTGACTCACGTGATGCGGGCGCTGCCTTTCGGGATCCCGAAGATCATGCTCACAGACATGGCAAGTGCAGACGTGTCGATGTGGCTGGGTAACAAGGACATCTTCATCGCCTCGCCCACAGCCGAGCAGGGGATCAACAAGGTGACCCACCGCATCGTGAGCAACGCCTGTGCAGCCGTGGTTGCGATGGCCCAGGTTCCGAATGAGTCCGGCTCCACTCGCCCACTGGCCGCGGTCACGTCGTACGGCACCACGACTCCGACGCAGATCCACGTCACGGATTTCTTCGACAAGCACGGCTGGGACTGCGCCACGTTCCACGCGGTCGGCGTCGGCGCGACGATGGAGGATCTTATGCGCTCGGGGGACATCACGGCAGTGGTCGACATGACACCTGGCGAGTTGACGAACAACATGTACAACTCCTTCTACGGGACACCGAAGACGTGGGGCGGGGAACGGATGAGTGCCGCTTCCGACATCGGCATTCCGCAGGTCGTTGCTCCCGGAGGACTGGACCAGGCCGCATACAACGGGATGGCCCAGTTCAACCCCGAGTACCTAGAGGACTTCAGGACAGGCAAGCGCCGGGGCTTCCACGGCACCGACAAACCGTACGTGCACAACGAGGGCGTGACCATCATGGTCCCGACGCTAGAAGAGATCGCGGCGCTCTCCGACTACATGGCAGGAAAGCTCAACAAGACCAACGGGCCGACGGCATTCGTCATCCCGATGAGAGGATGGTCCGCCTACGACCAACCAGAGTCGACTGCGACGCGGGAGCGTGGATGGGCGAAGGGCAACGGCGACGGTCCCGTGTGGGAACCCGATGAGCAGTACCCGAGATGGTCTCGTCGAGCAACGCTCATGTGGAAGCTCATGAAGGAGCTGCTGGACCCGAGCAAGGTTGACCTGATCGCCACTGACTATCACATCCTCGATCCGGAGTTCGCTGACCTCATGGAGACGATCGTGTGGGACATGATCAGCGACCGGTGGGAGATCGGCAGGTACGACTCGTACAGCGACAGGATTCTCGCCTACGGGGACTACGAACACTGAGATAAGTCCACAGGAGCAATCGGTCGATGATTGCCCGTGTGCCTCAAGAGCGGAAACGTTCATGGGGCACACGGGTGCATTGCCGGTGACCGATTCCTCGGAACGCGCATCACGCTCAACCGATGGCGGTCATCGGTGCGAGGCGGCCTTTGTGGTCGAAATGTATCCGACTCTGGCGCTGTCTTGTGACCTAGTTGCGCACTGACAGAAGATGCCCACGTCCGGCGCGGTTTCTCGCGCGTGCCTGAGGCGCCGTACGGATCCGCACGCTGCCAGGAGTGCAGGTGCGAGCACTCCATCCACACCACCATCCCGGCACGCAGCCGGGAACAGAGGAGAGAACGTCATGGGATTTCGTGTCGTCGTGGCCGGTGACATCGCCGGTTTCGGTTACAAGGAGACGATCAAGAAGGACCTGTTGGAGGATCCGCGGATCGATGAGGTCATGGATGCGGGAGTCGGCGAGGGGGAGGACATCGACTACCCCCACGTCGCGGTCCGGGCAGCGCGGATGATCGCTGCGGGGGAGGCCGACCGGGGGGTGTTCATCTGTGGTACCGGCCTCGGTGTCGCGATGGCCGCCAACAAGGTCAAGGGAATCCGTGCGGGCACAGCGCACGACTCCTACTCGGTCGAGCGTCTGGTGCTGTCCAACAATGCCCAGGTGCTCTGCATGGGGGAGCGCGTGATCGGACGCGAGCTCGCGCGCAGGCTTGCGCGGGAGTTCTTCGACTACACCTTCGACCCGGAGTCTCACTCGGTGCCGAAGGTCGCGGCGATCTGCGAGTACGAGGAGGACTGACATGCTGTGGGTGGGCACCAGTTGGAAGATGAACGGGACCCTCGCCTCGGCCAGGGACTATGCCGAGAAGCTCGTCGGGGCAGATGCCTCCCAGTGGTCGGGTGTCCAGCCCTTCATCATCCCGCCCGCCACCGCGCTCTCCGAGGTGCACCGGGTCCTCGGACGTGACTCGGGCATCCTTCTGGGTGCGCAGAACGCGCACTGGGAGGACGCGGGGGCGTGGACAGGTGAGGTGTCCGTACCGCAGGTCGCGGATGCGGGTGCTGAGCTCGTTGAGGTCGGGCACTCGGAACGTCGTCAGTACTTCGGGGACACGGACGAGGTCGTGAACCGCAAGGTCCGGTCGATCGTCGCCCACGGTTTGCGGCCCGTGTTGTGCGTGGGTGAACCGGCGGAGGTCTTCGAGGAGGGGCGCACGGTGGAGTTCATCACCGGGCAGGCCGACTCCGCGCTCGATGGCGTCGACACCTCGGGTGTCGTGCTGGCCTACGAACCCATCTGGGCCATCGGCGAGCACGGACGGGAGCCCCGTCGGGAGGACCTCGCCCGGGCGTTCGACGCCCTGCACGACCGCTACGCGGATCGGGTGACCGCGGTGATCTACGGGGGGTCGGTGAACCGGGGGAACGCAGCGGAGCTCCTGGGGATCCCGGGCGTGGAGGGGCTCTTCGTGGGCCGTGCCGCGTGGAGTGCCGAAGGGTACCTCGAGATCCTGGCGATCGCCGGCGAGTGGGTCGGTCGCCACTGACCCCACACAGGACTGGCACGGTCCCACGGAGACCATCAGAACGGGTTCCAACCCCGTGGGGCTGCGCCACATCTTGCCGGTCCCCGAGCGCGCCGCTCGGGGACCGGCACACTCGTGCCGACCGGTCAGGGGCCCATTCCCCAGAACCGGTCGGCACGAGCACCCAGCCCCTTGCCCGGTTCCCGGACGAGGGCACTGTGCGCAGTCGCGATGCGCACCAGCGGAGCAGAGGACACAGCGGACCGAGGAGCAACCATTGAGAATCATCGTCGCCAGTGACCATGCTGGCCTGGAGCTGAAGAATGGGTTGGCGGGGTACATCCGTCAACTCGGCCACGACGTCGAGGATGTCGGTACGCACACCTCTGAGAGCGTCGACTACCCCACTTTCGGCGAGCGGGCGGCTCGCGAGCTCGCCCGAGGCGTGGCTGACCGGGCGATCCTCGTCTGCGGCACGGGACAGGGAATCGGGATGGCCGCGAACAAGGTGCCGGGTGTGCGCTGTGCCATCGTGTCCGACACCTACTCGGCCAGGATGTCGCGTGAGCACAATGACGCCAATGCGATCGCACTGGGGGCAAGGGTCGTCGGGGAAGGCCTGGCGGAGGAGATCGTGGGCACCTGGCTGAGCACGGATTTCCTCGGAGGCCGTCATGAGCGTCGGGTCAGGATGATCGACGCCATCGACGCCATCGACGCCCCCACGACCGAGGGGTGAGGCCTGCGCCGTCGACCGCGCGGGAAGAAGGAGGAGGCCGCCCTGTCGACCGTCCGCGCCCTCCAGCGGCCAGCAGTGATGCGGCGCGGGGCCTGGCGCGTCCGTGACGTCCAGGAGGCGGGGCCGTGGACAATGGCCACCAGGAGGTGGTGGTCGATGGGGGCTGTTCCCGGACCCGAGGGGCCGAAGGAGCGACAGCTCGCGATCCTGGACGCGTTGATCCGGAACGGCACGCTCACAGTGGACCGGCTCGCCGAGCTGTGCGCAGTGTCCACCATGACGGCTCTTCGTCATTCAGCGTGGTTTGGTGGCTCATCGCAAACGAGGGTGTAGCGAGGGTGTGATCGATGGCGGCGCGTCGGTGCCGGGGTGAGGGTCGAGGTCTTCCGATGATGGGAGTTCTCACACAACCCGTCTGGAAGACCTCGACGTGCCTCACGCTACCTTCGCTTGCCCTGACCTGACCACGTTCTGCCGTGTCGATGAGCTTGGTCTGGAGGTGGTTGGTCAGCTGCTCGAGCCGGGCAGCGCGGTGCTGGCCTGCCGGGTCGTCGAGCCCGATGAGTGGTGCCGCCGCTGCGGTTGTCAGGGCACCCCGGTCGGTACGGTGATCCGCAAGCTCGCCCACGAGCCGCTGGGCTGGCGTCCGACGATCCTGGAGGTCACCATCCGCCGGTATCGGTGCACGGGTTGCGGGCATGTGTGGCGCCAGGACACCAGCCGGGCCGCCGAGCCCAGGGCAAAGCTGTCCCGGCGTGGCCTGCGGTGGGCGCTGGAGGGCATCGTGGTGCAGCACCTCACCGTGGCCCGGATCGCCGAAGGACTGGCGGTGTCGTGGAACACGGCGAACGACGCGGTGCTGGCCGAGGGCAAGCGGGTGCTGATCAACGACCCGGCACGGTTCGCCGGGGTCACCACGATCGGGGTGGATGAGCACGTATGGCGCCACACCCGCCGCGGCGACAAGTACGTCACCGTGATCATCGACCTGACCGGGCCACGCACCGGTGACGGTCCAGCCAGGTTGCTCGACATGGTCGAGGGCCGTTCCAAGAACGTGTTCGCCACCTGGCTGGCTGAGCGCGACCAGGCCTGGCGAGACGCCGTCGAGGTGGTCGCGATGGACGGCTTCACCGGCTTCAAGACCGCCACCACCGAAGAACTGCCCGACGCGGTCGCGGTGATGGACCCCTTCCACGTCGTCCGCCTCGCCGGCGATGCCCTCGACAAGTGCCGCCGCCGGATCCAGCAAGACCTCCACGGCCACCGCGGCCGGGCCGGCGACCCGCTCTATTCGGCCCGACGGACCCTGCACACCGGCACGAGCCTGCTCACCGACAAACAGAAGAACCGGCTTGATGCCCTGTTCGCCGGCGATGATCATGTCGCCGTCGAAGTCACCTGGGCCGCATACCAGCGAATGATCACCGCCTACCGCGACCCCGACCCCACCCGCGGCCGTGACCTCATGACCAAGCTGATCGCCAGCCTCGCCAGCGGCGTACCCGCCGCGCTCGTCGAA
This sequence comes from Actinomycetota bacterium, assembly GCA_020161755.1. Taxonomy (GTDB): domain Bacteria; phylum Actinomycetota; class Actinomycetes; order Propionibacteriales; family Propionibacteriaceae; genus Propionicimonas. The sequence continues at coordinate 83,981 of JAIUOS010000009.1, read as the reverse complement.
CTCCGATCCCTCGGCCGAACCCTGAAACAGCGAGCCACCGACGTGCTCGCCTACTTCGACCGGCCCGGCACCAGCAACGGCCCTACCGAAGCGATCAACGGCCGCCTCGAACACCTCCGCGGCAGCGCCCTCGGCTTCCGAAACCTCACCAACTACATCGCCAGATCGCTACTCGAGACCGGCGGGTTCAGACCTCAGCTACACCCTGGATTGTGAAGAGCCGCTTTAGCCTCGATCGCTCGGGACGCATGCTCGGCGGTCCGCCCGCGCGGGGCGCCCGTTGACACTGAGACCCCTGCAAGTCGTGAGCGATGCCCCAACGGCGCCCCACCGAGCGAGACTTGGCACTCGGGAACGTACTCTCCTGCCGCATTGTGGGGGACGCTCGCGCTCTGGCTGGCACGCGTGGTCAGCCTCCTCGGTGGTGGCCGCTGTGACACACCCAATGGCTACGCTGGCGACAGCCTTGGGTACGGAAGGGGTGGGCGTGACGGTGAAGCTTCGGGATGGTGACGTCTTCTCGATTCCTCTTGGTGATGGTCGCGCAGGGCTAGGCCAGATCGTGGGGCACTACGGAACGAGTGCCTACTTCTTTGCCATCTTCGAATCGGTACTCCCCGAGCAGGAGATCCCGATCAAGTTCCAAGACTTGCTCTCGGGCCCAGTGAAGCTCTTGGCGCTCTCGATGGATGCGAAGCTCCACGTCGGTGATTGGAAGGTTGTCGCCACAACTCCAATTGGCCGTCGACTACTCCGGGACGCGCCGCCGAAGAGCGACCAAGGCAGAGGCCACGAGCCTGCCCTACCGAAGGATCGTGGCCCCAGTACGCCTCGAACGCGCGCTGAAGGCGAGTCTGGGACTGGAACAATGGCTAGAAGCCTACGAAGAGCTGCGCCCCCACGGCATCACATCACGTGAGGCGTTTTCCTGAGTTGCCGACAGCTGGGGCATGATCGCTAAGTCGTAGGAGTGAACGCACGCACATGCCGCCGATGGCATCGTGCACCGGCGTCGGCCAGCTAGGTTCGTCAGCATGACCAACGACCGCCCCGTCATCCAGGTCAAGGCAATGCTCATCGTTCCGAATGCAGACCACACTGCCCACGCGGTGAGCCTCAACGCCCCCACGACTGAGAACCCTGGTGGCTATCACCGGCTGATCGGCGGCACGGTGGAGGTTGGCGAGTCGCACCGCGACGCCATCCGGCGCGAGGTCGAAGAGGAGCTGGGCGCCACGATCGGTGACCTCGCCTTCCTCGCCACCGTCGAGAACATCTTCACCCTCGACGGTGTCCTTGGTCACGAGATCGTCTTCCTCTACTCCGGACGCCTCGACCCGACACCGCAAACAGCCGGGGCGACCCTCACGGAGAACGACGGAACACCCGTGCCGGTGGTGTGGCGTTCGATCACCGGCGACGGCGAGGTGTTGCCGCTCTATCCGAGTGCCGCCGAACCCTGGGTCATCGATCTAGCCAACCTGGCCCACGGAAGAGCCAGGCCGTGCGCTGAATGCGGCCACTAGAACAACCGCTTCTGCCGCCGTCCGGCGGTGCTGATGGCGCCCTCGTCGACTCCGACGGGTCGAATGACGTCGCCCGGCCCGACCTCGGGTGCCGATCTCGAGCTGATGCCACGGGTTGTTCACAAGAAGCAGTGGACAACTGCCTACCGGGATTCCGTCGATCCCAGGAGACCTTCGATCACCTGTTCGGTAGGTGGCCATCCGGGCAAGGGTAGTCGCCTTGAGGTCGCCGCGATCTTCCACTCCCTGCCGACGTAGTGCGTGATGAAGCTGTGCGCGGGAATGCGGGCACCCGCAGGGTAATCGCCTGCGAACTCGTCGCTCGTGACCATCACCAGTTCCATGTCGGGGCCGACAAGGTCCGATGCGGCGATGATCGCTGGTTCGTAGTTGAGGTCCCGGTAAACGTGCCGCCACTGCTCAGTGAGGTCTTCAAGCATCTGGCCGAACCATTTGTGGTCGCCCGACACCAGCGCCGCTGCTCGCGCCTCACGCCTTCCTGGCTTCGCCCGATCATTGTTCATCAGCCATGCCTGAGCGAAACACAGCTTCAGGTTCTCATCCAGATCAGCCCAGAGTTGTGCGGGCTCTTCGTCCCTCAATCCGACCAGCCACCTATAGACGACAGGGGTTCCACCGCCGAGTTCGAACTCATCCACACGGCCACACTAGTGACACCTCGGCTGCATCGGGGCGCCCTCCATTCGAGCCGATCCGATTTCGGGATCCCGACATCTGTCGGCCGTGTCTGGGGGGACGCCAGTGCAGGGCGGACACTGCGCCCCTGTGCCGTGTCCGCAGCGATTCCACGAGTTCCTCTGCCTAACAACTGCCCAACATCCGGATCTACCGCCGCGTGGTCGTGGCGTGTCGTCTACAGAGCCGGGCCTAGCCTGAGTGACCGGCTTCCCAGGCAGCTATCGCAGAGTCGAGCTCCTTCACAACAACCGCCATGTCGGCAGCCCGCTTCTGATCCCTCGGATCGACCTCCGCAAGCGCGCTGATCTGCGCCCGGCGGACGAGCCGCGCCGTTGCCGCCTGTTCATCTGTCCAGTGAGCAGGGTCCGCGAGTAGGGCGCCTAGGTCCGCATAGTCCTGATCATCGGGCACGCTCACACACTAAGCGGCTCTCCTCGCCGAGCACGGTTGTCAAGGGCCATTGGTTTCTGCCCGGAGACGGTCATGAAACCTGCCCAGTGACGGCCACGAGAATTGCCCGGTGGTGGCCATGGGATCTGCCCAAGGGTTGGCCACCAACGGCCTGAGTGTCAGTTCAAGGGGTTCACCCCCTGACCTGCGAGTGCTTGGGTGAGGCGGACGCTGTCGCCGCTGGTTTGACAGACGTGGGCGTGGTGGAGGAGCCGGTCGACGGTGGCGGTGGCCAGGGTTTTGGGCATGAGTTCGTCGAACCCGGCTGGGTGCAGGTTGCTGCTGACGGCGACGGAGCGTTTCTCGTAGGCGGCATCCACGAGCCGGTACAGCCCTTCGGCAGCGTCGGCAGGCACGGCCAACAGCCCTATGTCGTCGACGACGATCAGGTCAGCACGCAGGATGCGGGCGATCGCTTTGCTGACGGTGTCATCGGCCCGGTGCCGGCGGAGCAGGACACCGAGGTTCTCCAGGGTGAACCAGGCGACGTGGAGTCCTGCTTCCACGGCTTGTTGGCCGAGTGCCTCGAGCAGGAACGTCTTCCCGGTGCCGGAGGGCCCACACACGACCAGGTTCTCCCTCCTACCGATCCATTCCAGGGTGCGCAGGGCTTGCTGGGTGGGGGCCGGGATGGAGGACAGTTCAGCCCTGATCCACCGTCGGTGTTTGTCGGGTGGGGATCTCCGCGTTCTTGGGTGGGTGCCGGGGGTGAGGTGATGTGAGGGCGTGCGTGGGCTGCCGGTCTGTCCGGTTCTTCCACGTCGGGTTCCTCGTTCGTGCCCTTCGGGGCTGGTGGTCGGGGGTTCAGGCTGCTGTGGGTGGGTCGGTCGCGGTGTTCCACAGGTCGGTCCAGGGGTCCTGCCAGGGCCAGCTGCTGGGGAGGTGCATGAGGGTGCGGCGGCCGGTGGTGGCCAGCCGTGCGGGTACGTTGATGAGGGTGCGGAGCAGGGTGGCCATGCGGATTTTGGTCATCCCGGCGGCCACAGCTGCGGCGCGGGCGATGTTGAACGCGATCACCGCGAGAGCGAGCCAGGCGGCGTTTGCCGCGAACTTGCCCGAGGGCAGGTGCGCCAACGGCCCGGCCTTGAGTTCGGCGATGACCTGCTCGATGATCGCGTGCCCGCGGTGATGCTGGTCGGCCTGGACGGCATCCAGGGTGGTGTTCGTGATGAACGCATGATGCCGGTGGGCGGCCACGAGTTCGTCCTGGCCGACGGGGGTGCCCAAGCGTTTCACCCGGCGCACGACCAGTCGGCAGGTGACCTGTTCGGCCTTGGGGTGCGAGGTGAACATCGTGATCATTGTTTCGGCGACCTCGGCCTCGCTGACCCACTCACCGGTGTCGGCATCCAGGAGCGCGCGCGGGTACCGGATCGGCGTCCACGCATCTTCGCTGATCGCGGCGATGGCGCGGGTCACGGTCGGCCACGCCGGGACGGTGAACGAGAACCATGCTCCCGCCCCGATCGCGGCGTGGACGTCCTTGGCCGTGGCGAAGGCGGCGTCCCCACGCACCCACACCTGCTGGTCCTCACCAACCAGCGCCGCGGTATCGTTCAAGGCGCGTTTGAGGTGCCAGTCAGCGGCCTTGCCCGAGCGGGTCGGCCCCTTCCGCAGGGCGCACTCGGTGACAAGCGGCGCGCTCGACGGTGTGGAGATCGTGACCAGCAGCGCGTTCAACCCGCGCACCCGGGTGTAACCGAACCCGGCACCCTGCTTGGCGTAGCCGTGGACCTCACCGATCGTGTCGTCCACGTCGACGAACACCAAAGGATCGGCGCCGACCAGTTTCGGCACTCTCCCGACGAGCCCGGCCAGTACCTGGCGGGCGGCCTTGTGGAGCTGCAACACATGACCATGGGTGAACGACCGCAGGAACGTCCCGATCGTCGACGGTGCCCGCACACCTTTCACCACCCGGGCCGTGCCGCCGGCACGCAGCACATCCAGATCATCGATGCTGTCCGCGCCCGCCAGCATGCCCGCCACCACGGTGCGCACCTTCGCCGGCAGACTCGCCACCGGGACAGTGAGCGAGCTCTCGACCGCGCCGCTCAGCCCGGCCGCCTCGGCCAGTGCCAGCACCGGAACCAGTCCGGCCGCCGACACCAGATTCGGCTCATCGAAAACAGGGACGATCCCATGAGATGCTTTCACTTACGAGATGCCTCCCTGCTCGGACCCGATGCTGGCTTCGCAATCAACATCATCCCAAGTCAGGAAGGCATCTCGCTTGTCACGACACGGCCAGACCACACCCTCAACGGTGGATCAGGGTTCAGGTTGCCAGGCGTGGAATGTCTTCCCGGTGGGGAACCCGGCCGCCGCCCGCCTGGTCGCCAGGGCGGAGCGGGCCCGGCCGCCTGCTTCCTCAGCGAACAGCACTTTCAGGATCTCGGCTGGGTCCCAGCGTTGGCTCTTGGCGGTGGCGATAACTTCTGGTGCCAGGCGGCGGATATGAGGCAGCCGGAGCCGGCGTAGCAGCTCATCGAGCTCGGCTGGTAACGGCGGCGCCGAAGGAACCCCAACAACTGGTGCGGTACGGCTGGTCATCGGTCGATCCCCTCGTGCTGGCCGTAGCGGGCCCAGCTGCTCGTGCCCTGGGTGAGCGAGCGGTCCTCGCTGGCCCGGTGTTCACCGACACGGGCCGCTTGTTGGCGGTGGTGGTCCAGGATCGAGGCGAGGTCGGCTTCGGCGAACCGGCCGTGGACCGCGGCATGCCCGAGGGCCCAGTCGACCTCGCCGGCGGTGAACAGCCGGGCCAGCTGGACCGCGGCAGCCATCTTGACCCGCACCTTCCCGGTACCCGCCGCGGCGGCTTCGACCAGCCACAGCCGGGCTCCTTCACCCAGGCCGAGGAACTCCGCCTCCGCGGTCGTCTTGGCCCGCGGGGTCCGTTCCAGCGCCCCGGCCGGGGCGGCCGGGAAGTGGAGGTCGTCGAGCTTCGGGGTGCCGGGGGTGGCCCTGCGGTGGCGGGCCACCTCCTTCGGGCCGTCCGGCCCGACGTGGGTGATCACAACCTGCTCATCGGCGCCTTGGCCGTGGACCCGGACCCACACCGTGGCGCCCATCAGCTGGTGGGGCACCGAGTACTGGCCGTACTCGAACGCCACCATCGGAGTGTTGACCGGCACGACCCTGGTGGTGCCGAACGCGACCGTGAACGGATCGGTCACCACCGGGTGCAGCCGTTGCTGCTCCTCGGCGAGCATCTCCGCCGGCGGCCGGCGCGTCACCCGATGGGCACGACCGTTCACCAGGTCACAGAACTCCTGGCACGCCGCCTCGAGTTCAGCGAACGAGGTGTACTCCTGGCGCAGGTTCGTGTCTTTGGGCACCAGATCGGCCTTGGCCAGCTTCACCGACGACTCGGTGCCGCCCTTCGACGCCGGGTCAGCCGGCACACAGGTGTGGACCACCACCGAGTAATGCCGGGCGAACTCAGCCAGCTGCCCGTTGCGGACCGGGATCCCGGCAATGTGCTCAACGGTCACGGTCTTCTCGTTGTCGGTCAACACATACGTCGGGACCCCACCCAGGCGACGGAACGTCACATCCAGGGCGGCGAACACGCTCGGCATCGTCTTGTCCCGGATCGGTAGCACCACCCGGAACCTCGACCACGCCAACCAGGCCACGAACAAGGTCGTCTTGACCCCGTCGATGACCGGCCCATCGCCGTAGTCGTATTGCAGCCACATCCCCGGCTCGGTGATCCACGGCCGGTGCACCCTCCGGTGCCCGGCAGCGTAGGCCGCCTTCAACTCGGCCACCGCCCGACGGGTCGTCCGTTCCGAGCCGGCGTATCCCAGCCACACCAGCTTCGCGTGGGCCCGGTCCGCACGGACCTTCCCGTGTGAGCGTTCGACCCATTCCTCGACCTTGTCCAGGAACGGATCAATCAGCTGGTCCCGGCGCACCGGCGCCGCCGGCACGCCGGCCTTCTCCCGGGCCCCGACGTAGCGTGCAACGGTGTGGTGGGAACAGCCAGCCAGTTCGGCGGCATCTCGTAACGACCCGGTCAGATCGTAAGCATCCAGAATTTCCATGATCTCCTCGGCAGACTTCAACATGTCCCTTCCTCGGGCGTGAACAGCGCATCAGCACCGCTCATCGCATCCGAGGAAGGGGCCCACACCGCGCAGGCGCGGCCGGGCAGGACGTCACATCCGGGCAGATCCCATGACCGCCACCGGGCACTTCTCATGACCGCCAGCGGGCACTTTCGTGGCCGTCACTGGGCAGTTTCTCGTGGCCGCCGACACACGGTGATTTCCGGAACCTCCGAGCCCAAAGTGCACCATGGGCCAGGTCAGCTGGCCACTCATGAGTCCGACGAACGCGCGCATCTGGCTCCCTTCTGTGTCAAGACGCCTTGGGCAGGTCGGTCGTAGGCTTTGTGGTGATGGGTCCGGGAAGTGACTTATCCGAAGTGCTGGTGTGGGGATGTGAGCCGGCCGCGCTGGATTTCAGTGTCGCTCCCCGGTGTCCTCCCGGGCCTGTCGCTTTGGCTGTGACGTAGTCGTCGAGGAGTGCTCTGTACACGATGTCGGAGAGGCGTCGTTTGAGGCAGCGCATGGCTTCGTTGGGGCTCTTCCCGTCGGCGACTTTCCGGTCGTAGTAGGCCCGGCCCTCGGTGGGGTTGCGGAGCTGCACGACGGCCATCATGTGCAGCACCATGTTGATCTGTCGGTTCCCGCCGCGGGAGAGCCGGTGGTGTTGCTTGTCGCCGGAGGACACGTCGATGGGGGCGGTGCCGGTCCAGGACGCGAAGTGGCCACGGTTGGGGAACCGGGTGATGTCACCGACCTCGACCAGGAGCCGGGCCGCTCCGGTGGGGCCGATGCCGTGCAGGTCCAGCAGCCCGGTGCCGGTGGTCTTGAGCAGGGTGACGAGCTCTTTGTTGGCTTGCTTCTTGCGCTGATAGATCCGCTCGAGATCGACGACCAGTTCGAGAGCGACCCGCTTGCGGAGCTTCCCGACATCGTCTTTTGGTCGGATGCCGGCGAGGATCTTGCGGGCTTGGGCGGCGGACAGGTCCTTCTTCGCACCGCCTGCGACAAGCTCCAATAGCAGTTGGTGGAGCTGACAGATCTTGGTGACGTGCTCTTGCCCGATCCGGCGGCGCCGGTCGACCAACAGCCGCAGCATCTCCAACTGGTCATCGGCGACGACCGCCTGGAGGCCGGCGATCCGGACGCCGACCAGGGCGATGGAGTGGGCATCGGTGTCATCGGTCTTGCGGCCCTGACCGGTGGCGAACATCCGCATCCGCGCCGACAGCTTCGCCGGCACATCGACAACCTGCTCACCGGCGGCGATCAGGCGTTGGGCCACGTGCCGCCCGATCCCCTCACAGCCCTCGACCGCCCACACCCGCTGTGGCCATTGGGCGGCGAACCCGACCAGCTGGGCGAACCCGGCCACATCCGTGCCGAACCGGCCATGCCCCACGATCGTCTCGTCGGCCTCCATCACCTCGACAGTGACCGACCGCTTGTGCGGGTCCATCCCGATCACAACCCGCCGCTGTGTTGCCATGATGACCTCCTTGTTGCTCGATCCGAACTGATGGATGGAGCCGGGAGGGCACCGCTACTAATGGCAGAGCATTCCCTTCTTCAGCCTCTCCCGCCCCGGATCGGTGTCCGGGGCAGCGCACGCCAAATGAGAGTCACAGGCCACCAGCCCGCCAGGACAGCCGCGTATGAGAGCGACCACCCCGGACACCTAAACCGAGCCTCGGCCAAGGCCCGACCTAAGGTCAATGGAACTAGTAGCCGCGGTCCGCGCGGTTCACGTCGCTGACGCCGTGCGGCACCAGGGTGGTGCATCCTTGGCGACATGGACCCGAATGACGATCGCGCGCAGATCTTGCAGGCGGTCGACTCCCTTGAGCAGTACGTGCGCGAACTGGCCGGCGTAACTGCCTCGTACGAGCGGACGTCGTACAGCGGCGGTCTCAGCACCTTGTCCGTGACGCCGCTCAACGACAAGGCTCGACCGCTGAATGTCGTCGGCCAGCAGTGGCTTCAGGTCGAGGCCGGCGATCACGGCGGGTGCTGGGAGCTGGACTACACCGACGAGGGCATTGAGCGGGCACGTGAGCTAATCGAAGCGGTGATCGCCGGCCGTGTCGTGGAGCTCATGTCGTTGGCTCGTTCGGAAGTGCGGGCCACGCTTGCATCGGGGGAGCAGGTGCGCGAGACCGGCTACGGCACGGGACTTGGGTGGCTTCCCCTCCCCGGCTGGCGGAATCGGGCCCGAGTTGTCGCCTACGAGCCATACCGAGCACCCATCATGAGCTGAGTCCGTCACCGACAAACGCCCGCTTCTGCCGCACCTTGCTAGGTCGACTGGGCGGCGTGGCGCCTTTGGCTGGTGATGGCGTGGCCAGCGGTGAGGAAGATCAGGACGGTGGTCGCGGTGCCGATCGCGCTGGTGATCCCGGCGAACGCCAGGGCACGAAGATCGCCCAGGTCCTCGAGCCTGGCGACGCTGATTGCGGCAGCTGTGAGCGCTGCAAGGGGAACGAGCCAGGCGGTCGCGCGGGCCAGACCCGGGCGTGGCCTGGGCTCGGGTTCCCGGGAGGGTTGGCGGGCCCCGACCCAGAGGATGATGGCGAGCCCGACAGCACCGCTGGCGTACTGCAGGAGCCGGTAGCCAGGGAACGGCCCCCATGGCATCGGGTAGCTGGCCGCGATCGCCGGGATGTGGGTGGTGCCGAACCGCCCGATGTGGGTGAACTCGTCCCACAGCACATGAGTCACCGCTCCGACAACGACAGCCGGCACCACGATCACCCAGCCAGAGGGGCTTGTCGGTCAGCTCGCCGACCGCCACCGCCGGCGAATCGTGTCCGGGGTCAAGTCGTGCAATGGTTCGGCGCCAGCCCGCCACACCGCCCACATCGCCACGCCGAACAGCAGGTCCCAAGTGAGGATGCCCGCCAGGCTGTGGGTCGCGGGTGACATCAGCCGCCAGTCGGCCACCGGTTGGTAGTAGGGCAGGTCCGGACTCATGCTGCCCGCCGCCAACGCGGCCAGCGGCAGCCCCCGGTCACGGCGGCCACGCAACGGCAGGACCGCCGCGATATGGCTGGGCGTGAACGGCACGTGAGGCAGGCTATCCGCGACCACCAAGCCGGAGTGTGGAGCCAGCCGGCGTCCCGCCTGAGGCCTGCCTCCTAGAGGTCGGGTCGCGGGCTCAGGCGCGGGTTCGCAACACCTGCCCAGCGCGGTCCTGGTCGTCGACGTTGGCGCGGAGTGTGTTGAGTTTGTGTTGAGTCTGCTTGATCTGGCGTCTGTGATGGCCGAAACCCCCTGCTGGAGTTGGCTCCGGCAAGGGGTTTCACCTGGTATCCCCAACGGGATTCGAACCCGCGCTGCCGCCTTGAAAGGGCGGTGTCCTAGGCCGCTAGACGATGGGGACCTGACGCGTCACTATACGGGGCGCGAGGCAGACCGCTCAAAACGGGGGAGCGGGCCCGGAAGTGGCCGCGCGGTCCCGCCGGTGGCTGGCGGGACCGCGCGGTCCGGGGGGATCGGGGGCGGGTCCAGGGGGAGGCTCAACTGGGCTCGAACGAGATGTGGACGTGGTCCATGTGGTTGGCGGTGTCGCCGCCGCGGTCGGCCATCTTGACCCAGTAGCCGCGGCTGATGCGGTAGTTGCGCTGCCGCCAGATCACGTAGGTGACGTGCAGGCGCTCCCCGTTGTCGATGACCCACTGCGCGAGCTTGTCGCCGAGCGCCTTGTTGCTCTTGTAGCTGGGGATCATGTTGTCGGTGGCGCGGCCGTTGGGGTGGTCGGAGGAGTACGCGCTGCCCGAGCGCCACCCGTAGATGGTCTTGATCTCGGGGAAGTTGGCGCGCACCTCGACCACGGCGGCCTTGGCGTAGGGCTCGAGCTTGTTCAGGCTGTCGGAACCGAGGTCGATCGTCGACTTCTTCGTGGACAGGTCGGCGCTGGCGACCCACGCGGTGCCGCCGTTCCAGATCACCTGGGTGAACGAGTTCTGCGGGGTCCCGGTGCTGCGCAGCGCGCCGTCGGTGTCGATGGTGGCGAGCTGGGTGCTCTTGGCGTCCGCCTTGGCGCGGATGACAACCCCGTCCGACTTCGCGTAGAGGGTGTCGGTACGGATCGGCAGCTCCAGGTCGTCCGGGGTGCCGGCCACGGCCTGGAGGTAGCCGGTGATGACCCAGCCGACCTTGGACTTGTAGACCACCTGGCTGTAGCTGCCGGAGTGGAGGCCGGTGGTGCCGAGCGTGGAGACCTTGGGGACGACGAGCTGGCTGGTCGCGGCGACGGACGCGGTGGAGCGCAGCGCGAGGTCGGCGATCGTGGTGAAGGACGCGACGACCTCGGGGGTGGTGTCGGTGGCGCTGGAGAGGAACTCGGTACGGATCCACTGGGTCTTGGCGTCGACGTTGACCTGGGTGAAGGAGCCGGACGCGAGCCCCGTGACCTTGATCGCGGTGGCCTTCGGCAGGATCGCGGTGATGTCGGCGTCCAGACTGGCGGAGGAGCGGACGTTGACGTTGCGGGCGGCGCTCTTGCGTCCGGACGGGCCGGTGACGACGACCGAGGCGGGGTTGGTGTTCACGTCCAGGTATTCGGCCCAGACGTAGGCCGTGGTGTTGTCGTAGGTGATCGGCAGCCAGTCGCCGGAGACCTTTCCGGCGGCGACGACGCTGTCACCGGTCGCGAGCTGGGTGAGGATGGTCTTGCTGGTGCTGGGTCCGGAGCGCACGTTGACGCTGGTGTTGGCGGTGTAGGTCTTGACGGCAGCCTGCGCGGGGACGGCGTCCAGCACGCCCGCGGTGACCAGGCATGCGGTGAGCACGAGCCAGGTCAGCGCGGCGCGAGTGGCGGTCAGCGCTTGCTTCAACGTCCAGAGGTCCTTCCCGAAGAGAGCGAGAGACAGGGGACGGGTCTTCCCCGTGACCGCAGTCACACCCGTCCCAACTGCCTCAAGTGGCACGACTGTAAATCGCGTCCCGTTCGGGCGTCATCGGCCGGATGAGAACTACACGGCTGTCATTGGTCGGCGAGGGCGCGGACTAGGGTGGGGACATGGCGCTGAGGGTGTCCCCGGAACGGTTCGAGGAGCTGGTGGACGAGGCGCTGGACGGCATCCCGCAGCAGCTGTTCGACCTGGTGGAGAACTGTGCGCTGATCATCGAGGAGGAGCCCGACCCCGAGCTGGGGGACGTGCTCGGCTATTACGACGGAACCCCCTTGTCAGAGCGCACTTCGCAGTACTCGGGGGTGCTGCCCGACCGCATCCTGATCTTCCGTGGACCGCTGCTGCGGCTGGTCTCCAGCGAGCCCGAGTTGGTGGAGGAGATCCGCATCACGGTCTGGCACGAGATCGCCCACTTCTTCGGCATCGACGACGACGAGTTGGACGACCTCGGCTACGCGTAACTCACCTTGAGCCGAACTTGAGGGATCGCTGAGAATCCGCGGTCCCGAGGAGCCGGCGTCACGAAGGGCCGCCGGCCTCCTCGGGCAGGATCCACAGCCGCTCGGCGCTCGACACCCAGGTCTCGCAGGTGCCCAGGCTGGGCGGGACGTAGCCGGAGCGAAGGTCCTGCCGCGACAGGGGAGTGGCGCCGACGAGTGAGCAGAGGGCGCGGCGCTGGCCGGCGTCCGGGATGACGAGGGCGACGCATTCCAGGGTGCGCTGGGAGGCGTTGACGGCGAGGGTGGCGAGAACGTCCTTGGCGAACCCCGGGGCGACGACCACGACGCTGCGCTTCGCGGTGCTGGACTTCTCCAGGAAGCTGAGCAGTTCGCGGACGGTGGTGACCTCGTCCGCGGCGACGAGGATGCGGGGACGGGTGAGGACGCACAGCCCGGTGGCGGGGTCGTTGGCGAAGACCGGGTCGGCGTAGCCGTAGGCCAGGCTCGGGGCGCCGCTGAGGCGCTGCTGGAGCCGGGTGCGGGCGTCGTCGGTGAGCTGGAGGGTGGACGGCTTCGCCGGCCCGTGCAGGGCCTCGTGCTCGGTGACGTAGGCGGGGGACGGGGCGTCCGTCCGATGGCCGGGAATGGGACGGTCGGGAGCCTGGGTGAGGGCGTCCTGGCGGCGCTTGGTGTCGGTGCGATCGGCGAGCCAGCCGTAGGCGACGACGGCGATGCCGACCACCAGCACGAGCCCGATCCCGAGGTAGCCGATGTCCACGCCTCCAGTGTGCACGGACGCGGTAGCGCTCGGTACGCTACGAGAGCGCTCCGGCGTGGGGCCTATAGCTCAATTGGCAGAGCAGCGGACTTTTAATCCGCGGGTTCTGGGTTCGATTCCCAGTGGGCCCACCAGGGGTTTCAGCGCAGTGACTAGGGTAAATGCTGATCGAGGCAAAGGTCTGGTGTGCTGAACGGGTCGCACGTCGGCTGTCTTGTCGCACATAGTTCGCACGAACCAGGGCCCGGACGAAGGCATACGCCCTGCTGTGCGCGATCATCAACAGTGCCGTCGACGACGAGCTGGTCGCCGCTTCCCCCGTCCACATCCGCGGCGCCGGCGCGGCGACGACCAAGCGTCCGGTCGAGCCGGCCACGCCGGCCGAGATCGAGCTGATCGCCGACAACATGCCGCCGAGGCTCCGGGCGGCGGTGTGGATCGCCACCTGGTGTGAGCTTCGCTACGGCGAGCTCGCCGAGCTGCGCCGTAAGGACATCGACGTGAAGACCCATCAGATCAAGGTTCGTCGCGCCGTGACTCTTCCGCCGGGCGGTGCCGTCGTCGGCCCACCGAAGTCGGACGCCGGCTATCGCGATGTCTCGATCCCGCCGCACGTCTGGCCGATCGTCGAGGAGCACCTCAAGGCCTACGTCCATTCTGAGCCGAACTCACTACTGTTCCCCGGCGAAGCCCGCGGCCACCTGTGGCACTCGGTCATGGGTGGCCACTTCACCAGGGCCAAGGCCGCAGCCGGCCGGGACGACCTCAAGTGGCACGACCTCCGCCACACCGGAGCCACGATGGCCGCCCAGGTTGGGGCGACCACCGCCGAGCTCCAGGCCAGACTCGGCCACTCGACCTCGGTGGCTGCCCAGCTATACCAGCATGCCGCCAAGGACCGGGACCGTCAGATCGCCGAGAAGCTCTCGCAGCTGGCCGTCGGGCAGGACTGACCCTTCCGCCTTGACTCGACACCGGGTGGACATGCTTGCAGAGTGCTAGCATTGCGCCATGACGACCCTCTACATTCGCGAAGTCCCCGAGGCCGTCGCGGAGACGCTCAAGGAGCGCGCCGCGGCGCAGGGGAAGTCGCTGTCGGCCTACGTCGGGGCCGAGTTGGCCAGGATCGCCGCACGGCCGACCAACGAAGAAGTCGCGGCGAGGCTGCGGGCCAGAGACCGCTCGAATGGCCCGAGCACCGATGAGATCGTCGCGGCTGTCGAGGCCGGTCGCCGGTGATCGTGATCGACGCGTCGGCGATGGTGGAGGCGCTGGTAGGGCGCGAAGCGGACGCGGAGTTGCTCGACGCCCTGGCCGGAGACATCGACGCCCCGCACCTGCTGGACGTCGAGGTGTTGTCGGTCCTGCGCGGGCTGGTGATCGGAGGCAAGCTCGAGCCGGAATCGGCGGGTCAGGCGCGCGAGGACCATTTCGCCTTCGCGATCACCCGGCATGAGACGTCGCCGCTGGCCGACCGGATCTGGCAGTTGCGCCACCAGTTCACCAGCTACGACGCCAGCTACCTCGCCCTGGCCGAAGCACTCCAGGCGCCACTGTTCACTTGCGATGCGAAACTCGCCACCCGCGGCCACAACGCCGAGATCCAGCTGATCCCGCGAAGCCACTGACACGCATTGTCGCGCGGTGCCTCGGCTCAGAGCAGCACCGCCTCGGCGAAGACGCGATTGCGGACCTCCGGTCGCACTTCGCTGTCGGGTACCAGGTCGACCTTCGCATCGAGCAATTCGCTGAGTCGCCGCTCAAGTTCCCCGAGTTGCATGGGGCTGAGCGTACTTCCCGCGGTGAACAGCAGGTCGATGTCCGAGTCGTCGTGCTCGTGGCCAGTGGCCACCGAACCGAAGACGCGCACGTTGCCACCGCCCGTGGACGCAATGATGCGGTGGACCTCGACTGCCGTCCGGTGGCCGCTGTGTAGACTCATGTGTAAGGAGGCGCACATGCCAGGCCGGCGTCCAGCTTGGTGCGGTCGACGCCCTGAGCGCTCAGCTGGCGATTGCCAACGACCTGGAGCTGCTGACCACCGATCGCGACTTCGAGAACGCCAGCAAGGTGGTTTCCCTGCGGGTGTGGCAATCGACGTAGTTCGGCTCCATGGGGGTGTGGCCCGCACGGCTCTCGGCCCCCGTTCAGGAATCTCGCCCGCTGGGCCGGTCATCTGATCGGACGCGATTGACAACCGCCTCCAGTCACTCGGCCGCCATGCCGGCAACGCGTCGACGTTCGATCCCGTCGAGGAGCAGGTCGAGGCCGAAGTCGAAGGAGTCCTCGAAGGCGTAGTCGGGCTGCAGTACGTGCTGCCTGGTGAACTCCACCAAGGCGGGGTACGCGCCGGGAGGGAAGCCCGCGAACATCTTGTCTGCGAACTCGGCGGTCTGCTCGTGGTCGCCGATCGGCAGCGACGACTCCTGCACCGCGAAGCCGTAGACGAATGCGTCCAGCAGCGCGTAGGCGTGCGCCACGAGTTGCCGCTCCAGGCCCCCGCGGTACAGGCACGCCAGGACGGCGTCGTGGTGCGCGAAGTTCGCCGGGCCGGCGTTCGCGCGGGACTCCATCAGCGGCGTCGCCCAGGGGTGGCGCCGCAGCACATCCCGGGCTGAGATGCACCGCCGGCGCATCGCCGCTTGCCAGGGCAGGTCCGTCGGAGGCATCTCGATCTCGGCGAACACCTCGTCGATGACCCCGTCGATGATCGCCTCCTTGCCGGCGACATGGTGGTAGAGCGTCATCGGTTTGGTGTCCAGTTCGACGGCCAGCGCCCGGATCGTCAGTGCCTCGATGCCCTCACGGTCGGCGAGCGCCACCGCGGCGTCGATCACCCGCTGCCGGGTCAGCGCGGGGCGCGTCCGCTCCGTCTTCGGGGTCACCGTCGTCCTCCAGCCGCCAGGTCTTGCCTGATCGTACTTAGTACGATACCGTCCCCACAACTCGTCGTACTTAGTACGAACCACGTGCGCAGGAGGGAACCCATGACAGCCAGTACGCCGCGCGCGGCATCGTCCGCCCGTCCGATCCCCGAACTCATGCGGGCGGCCGTGCAGGACCGCTACGGCGATTCCGACACGATCGGGTACGCCGAGGTCTCGACGCCCACGCCGGGCGAGAGAGAGGTGCTGCTCCAGGTCCACGCCGCTGGGGTGTGCCGCGCGAACTGGCACCTCATGACCGGCCTGCCCTACCTGATGCGGCTGGCGTTCGGCCTCCGCCGTCCCGCGCAACGGGTGCCCGGCACCGATGTGTCCGGACGCGTCGTCGCGCTCGGACCCGGCGTGGACGACCTGAAGATCGGCGACGAAGTGCTCGGCATCGGCATCGGATCGTTCGCCCCGTTCGCCCGCGCCCGGGCCGACAAGCTCGTGCGGCGTCCCTCCGTCCTCTCACCGGTCGAGGCCGCGGCCGTTGTGACGTCCGCCATGACCGCCTACCGCGCGGTCGCCGCGGCCGGCCTGAGTGAAGGCCAGAAGGTGCTGGTGCTCGGGGCGTCCGGGGGAGTGGGCAGCTACGTCGTCCAGCTGGCCCGGACCGCGGGCGCGCACGTCACCGGCGTGGCCAGCGCGGCCAAGGCGGACCTGGTGCGCTCCCTGGGCGCCGAGCGCGTCCTCGACTACGCCATCGACGACCCGACCTCGGGCGCCGAGCGCTACGACGCCATCATCGACATGGGCGGACGCCGTCCGCTGGGCCGCCTGCGCCGCGCCCTGACCGACACCGGGACGCTGGTCATCGTCGGCGGCGAGGGCGGCGGACGCCTCACCGGAGGCTTCGGGCGCCAGCTCGCCGCGCCGATCGTGGATCGCTTCACCCGGCAGCACCTGGCCATGGTGATGGGCCCCGAGCACCGCGACGCGATCGCCCCGATCGTCGCCGAGATCGAAGCGGGCAGGGTGAAGCCCGTTGCCGGCGCCACCTACCTGCTCGGCGAAGTCGGCCAGGCGCTGGACGACCTCGGTGCCGGCAGGATTCGCGGCACCGCCGTGATCACCATCGGGGAGTCCTGAAGTCTCGATCACAAGTACCGGATGGTCCGAGCATCCGAACAGGCGGTGCTGAACAGCCCTGACCAGCGTGCCCGTCTGAACTCAGTAGGCACGCTGGTCGGGGCGAGAACCTTGCTAGAGCTGGAAGTCCGCGTACTCCGACGACCCCGAGTTCTCGGCGGAGATGATGCCGCCGCTGATGAGCTTCGGCTCGACGTCGAACAGTGCCTGCTGCTTGATCACGCCTCCCTTTCGGGCCTCTGTGGGCTTGTCGGCCTTGTCAGCCGGCGTCACCTCCGATGCCTGGTCAAGGACGTTCTGCTCGGCGTCGGTGAAGCTCCACGAGATGTCCCACTCGACGTCTGCCTTCCGCTCCGAGCCGACGTATTTGGCGGTGTAGTCCACCAACACGAACTGGCCCTTCGGCTTGTCGTTGAACATGTTCGCCTTGCGAATGGACTTGTTGGCATTCTTGGTGACCTTCACGACCGTCACCTCCCAGTCGCCGAGCTTGACGGTCGAGCCGAGCGCCGCCGTCTGGCCGCCGTCTCCCTCGTCGTCGGTGTCGGCGGTCTGGTCGTCCGAATCGTCTTCGACGACGACGGACTGATCGCTCGCCGCGGTTGTCTGGGTGGTGCCCGGGTCAGGCGTGGCGATGACGGCACCGGGCGTGGCTGAGCACCCGCTGAATGCGAGGATCAGAAGCACGGTGAGGGTGGCGGCGGGCAGCCCGCGCAGGCGGTCTTGCATGGTTACGGCTCCGAACTGTTTCTGGGGTTTGTATATGCCAGCAATTGCTTACTGCCTGTCCATCCCAGCACGGCAGCGGAGCTGGCCGTCAGTCCCCGGGCGAGGGACACGCCCGTGTCTTGGGGGCGCCATGGCCACGGAGGGGTGCCGAAGTCGCCCGGCCGGGGACTTCATCTCGCGATGAATCTCGTGGAAGGCTCATTCATCGTGACGTCCCACCTCCACTACGTCGTGATGCTGCCTGTCCTTGGTTCCGTCCTGGCGCTTCAGGGCTGCTCAGCAGCCTCAACCCCCAGCACCCCGCCTCCGGCGGCAACAGTGAGTGTGAACGCGAGCGCGACGCCGACCTCGACGTCGACGTCCGCCGCCACGCCGACGCCCACAGCGACCCCGTCGCCGGTCGCC
This sequence comes from Actinomycetota bacterium, assembly GCA_020161755.1. Lineage (GTDB taxonomy): Bacteria > Actinomycetota > Actinomycetes > Propionibacteriales > Propionibacteriaceae > Propionicimonas. The sequence goes on along the minus strand of JAIUOS010000009.1, from coordinate 65,973 downwards.
ACGGAACCGCAGACCGGCGAGGCCGCTGCGGCAGCGTTCAGGACCTGGGTGAAGCAGTACAACGCAGAGCAGTGGGACCGCCACTACGAAACGCTGGTCTCCGCGCAGCGCAGCATCATCACCGAGAAGCGGTATGCGGCCTGTCGGGACAAGTCGGTCAACCCGACGTTCACCTGGGTGAAGACGGTGAAGACGAAGGCGAACGTGAAGAGCAGGATCCCGGGGACGTCCGAAGCCAAGCCGGCGACCGTGGTGACAGCTCGGCTGAAGGTCCAGGGTTTCACCCTGCCCGTCACCGCGCACATGTTCTACGAGGACGGTGTCTGGAAGTGGTCGATGACCAAGGAGAACCTTCAGGGCTGCAAGAAGAAGTAGCCAAGGGACAGGGTCGACGACCATGAGAGCAGGAGAGAGCCGAGTGGAGGACGCAAACCGGCGTGCCGTCGGAGTCGAGCTGAACGGACATGTCTGGGACGGGGCGAGGTGGGTGCCGGCTCCCCGAGCGTCGTCAGCGGCCCCGCCCCACGCGCCGCCGGCAGCTGGCGCGAACCTTCCCCACCTCCAGATGTGGCAGCGTCTTCCGCAGTCGGGTGCGTTTGCGAACCCGCACTATGGCTACGGATTCACGCGTCAGACATCCGATGACCTCCAGTTCATCGCGAGGTTCCTCAAGGTGATGATCATCATCTGGATCGTCGTGCATGTGCTGGCGTTGGTCTTCCTGCCGCTCCTGTTCGGTGGCGTGCTCACCGCGATCGGCAGCCTCGTCCCGCACGCGCAGAGGTAGGTCATGCCTGAGAGCGCCATTGCGCAGGCTGCCGAAACTCCGCCCGTGAAGAGGATGAAGCTGCGCTACGCCGGCACCTGCACCAGGTGCGGGCTCGTGCTCGAGGCAAGGCGTGACCGCGGACTATGACCGAGCGTCCCGGACGGTTGCGTGCATTGCATGCCCGGCCCGGCGTGCCTTGCCTGAACAAGCGGACGAGCCCAGCGTTCCTCGGCATGCCATGACCCCCGACCTGCCTCCCCAGCTTGAGGTCGTCGACGGCATTGCGGGCGGATCGGCGGCGCGCGAGTTCGACCGTCGACACGACGCCCGACAGCAACGCGTCCAGACCAACCACCCCAAGATCGGCCGGCTCCTGCTCGCGGTGTTCGACGACCCGCAGTCCACGAAGGCCTGGTCGACGGGCGCGGTGGGCGAGCAGCGGCTTGGCGGCATGCTGGCGCAGATCGCGGGCCCGGCAATCCGGGTGCTCAACGACAGACGGATCCCCAGGTCGACGGCGAACATCGACCACCTCGTGGTCTGCCCGACCGGAGTGTTCGTGGTGGACGCCAAGCGCTACCGGGACGCTCGCCCGGAATTGCGGGTGGAGGGCGGTCTGATCCGCCCGCGTGAGGAGCTGCTGATCGTCGGTGGCCGGGAGCGGACCACGCTCGTGGAGGGCATGCACAAGCAGCTCGACCTGGTGCGGACGGCCCTCGCCGGCGAGCGCGACGGGCCCGTGCAGGGTGTCCTCTGCTTCGTGGACGCCGACTGGCCGGTGATCGGCGGCTCGTTCACCGTCCAAGGCGTCTCGGTCATGTGGCCGAAGAAGCTCAGGTCGGTGTTGACTGCGGCGGGTCCGCTTGACCCCGATCGGATCGCAGACGTGCAGTGGCAACTCCACGAAGCCTTCCCGCGTCAGAGGGACTCGCGCAGCAAGAACTGGTAGTGCACCCTAGGCGGAGAGAAGGGCGTCGATGCGCTGCTTCAACACCGGCTCGGGCTGCGCCCCGACAAGGCGCGTGACGGTCGCGCCGTCCCGCAGGATCACCAGCGTCGGGATGCTCCGGGCGTCGTAGCGGGCCGCGGTGCCCGGGTTGTCGTCGACGTTTACCTTCACCACCTTGACGCTGCCGGCGTACTGCTCGGCGAGGCGCTCCAGGATCGGCGCGACCATCCGGCAAGGTCCGCACCAGGGCGCCCACAGGTCGACCAGCACGAGCTGGCTGGTGGCCGTCGCGTCCGCGAAGTCGGTGTCGCCGGCGTCCACCAGCCACGGCAGGGGAGCGTGGCACGACGCGCACTGGGGGCGCCCGGTGCCGCCCACCGGGACGCGGTTCTTCGTGCCGCAGGAGGGGCAGCTGATCACACGGGACGCCATGAGTTGAATCTAGCCCCTGCAGGTTTGGGAGCCGAGACCTCCGGGGAGCCGAGAGCAGGGCCTGCTGGACCTCTGCACTTGCCCTCAGCGGACGCGAGTGACGGGCGCCCCCGCCCGCAGCGCACGCGGGATCTCGGCGACCCGATCGACGATCGCGATCAGGTCCTTGATGCGCTCCGAGTCGGCGGGGGAGTCGACCTCGACGCGGTAGGTGATGCCGGTCGATGCCCAGTTGTCGTCGAACGCGCCCTCGGCGTCCACCCGGACGCCGTCCAGGGGAATCCCCAGCGTCGCGGCCTCGTGGTACAGGTCGTTGAGCACGCAGGCCGCGACGGCGAGGTGCAGGACGTGGGCTCCGGTGAAGCCGGCGGCGGCGTCGACACCACCATCGGTCCAGCGGTGATCGAAGTGCGTGATCGGCGCTCCGTCCGGCAACCCGTTGCGAAGGGTGCCGGATGCGCAGACGACCTGGTAGCGGTCCATGACGTGAAGACTTCCTCGACGGCCGCGACCAGCCAAGCGTGAACTTCTGCTGAGCTGGGTCCTTCAGTTGATCTCGAGGATCACCTTGCCGGTGGTCGCCCGCCCCTCCAGCGCCTCGTGGGCGGCCCGGGCCTCCGCGAGCGGGAAGCGCTGGCCGATGCGGACGTCCAGCGTCCCGTCCAGCACAGCGGCGAACAGTTCGTCGGCACGGCCGCGCAACTCCTCGCTGGTCACGATGTAGTGGGCCAGGGTCGGACGGGTTATGTACAGCGAGCCGCCGGCGTTGAGCCGTTGGAGGTCGAACGGCGGCACGGGCCCGCTGGACGCGCCGAACAGCACCATCAGGCCGCGCGGTCGCAGGCAGGCCAGGGACGCGTCGAAGGTGGAGCGGCCGACTCCGTCGTAGACGACCGGCAGGCCGCCACCGGCGAGTTCGCGGACGAGGGCGGGGAGCTCGGCGGTCAGGTCTGTGAGGAGGTCGTAGCGGATCACCTCGGACGCACCGGCCGCGCGGGACAGTTGCTCCTTGGCCTCGGTCGAGACGGTGGTGATGACGCGGGCGCCCCGGGCCACGGCGAGCTGGGTGAGCAGGAGCCCGACGCCGCCCGCGCCCGCGTGCACGAGGATCGTGTCCCCCGCCTGCACCGAATAGGTGGACGTGGCCATGTAGTGCGCGGTGAGTCCTTGGAGGGGGAGCGCGGCCGCGACCTCCAGGTCGACGCCTGCGGGGACGCGCAGCGCGCGGTCGGCCTTGACCCGGACGAACTCCGCGTAGGAGTCGGGGCAGTCCGCCCACGCAATGGTGTCGCTGACGGCCAGATCGGTCACCCCGTCGCCGACCGCGACGATCGTGCCGGCGCCCTCACTGCCCAGGACGTGCGGGAACGGCATCGGGTAGACCCCGGCCCGCCGGTAGGTGTCGATGAAGTTGACGCCTGCGGCCGCAGCCCTGACCAGCACCTCACCCGGACCGGGCGTGGGCTCGGGCAGATCGACCAACTCAAGGACGTCGGGGCCGCCGGCCCGCATTGCCTGGATCGCGTGCATGGTCCGACCCTAACCGCTCAACGCACAGGGCGCTGATGTCGGCTCGCGGATCGCGTAGGCGAGGGATCAGAGTGAGGCGAAGGCGTCCCGGAGTTGGCACGTGACGTCCACAGCGCCGGGTGCCGCGAGAAGGTCGGCGAACACTCGAACGCGGTGCCCGGCGACCCATTCGTTACGGCGGGCCAGCGCTTGCACCGACGATGCCGGGACTTCGACCGCGCGGCTGACCGAATAGTCGACAGCATCGAAGACGACGAAGACGCAGGCGTCGAAGTCGAAACTCCGGAACGGGGAGAACACCTCGGATCGGCCGGAGTCTCTGCTGATCACACGGCATTTCACCTGGAGCGATCGTCCGTCCGCGGCGCGGACGTCCCAGCTCTTTGACGAGTTCGGCGCCAGCTCACCTGCGTATGCGCTCGCGACCAATCGCTCGGCGAGGTCTCCGGCGGGAGCATTCCGGGTTCGAATGATGTGCGTCGGATCAGTTCGTCGAGGATCTCGACGTAGGTCGACAGCAAGTCCTTCGTTGGCGCGTCCTGGAGGTTCTTCAGAAGTGTCATCCTCCTACCTTTCGCGGGTGTGCGCGGAGAGCGTTGGCCGAGCGAGTCACCAGTTGCCCTCAGCTCGAAATCCCCACCCAGAGCCCATCTCTTGCCCGGGTCATCGCAACGTAGAGCTCACGCCGCGTGAGATCCCAACGTTCGCGCTCGGTGTCATCTGTCGGCGGCTCGGTGATCGTGTGCTCGCGCCGAATGTCTGGGATGAGAACCTGCTTGAACTCCAGTCCCTTGGCGCGCTTGATCGTGCCCACCTTGATCGCATCGATGGGCACGCCGCTGTACTCCTCCAGGTTCACGACCGGAAAGCCGGCGCGCAGAAGTGCGGCGGTGGCGTCCATTGCGGCACGACGCGTGATGCACAGGACGGCGACGTCACCGATGCCGGTGCCGATGTCCTTGGTGACGCTGTGGACGCGGCGAACCATCGTGTCGGTGAGCTCGCGCCGGCTTGCGCAGTGCGAGATCACGGGGGCGGTGCCGGAGCGGGGCACGCTGGAAGGCATGTCCCCACGAGCCAGGACACCCTCAATGTCGGCGTACTCGTCGCCAGCGACAAGCCGTTGAGCGAAGCCCACGATCTGCGCGGTGTTGCGGTAGTTGATGTCGAGCACGACGCCGCGACCGGCCACCGACAAGCCCGCTTCAGCAAGCGTGTAGCCGCCCGGGTAGATCGACTGCTGCCCATCCCCTATCAATGTGAAGCCATCGGGTTCGTCGCCGACCAGGGAATGCAGCATCCGGACCATGGCGCAGGAGAGGTCCTGTGCTTCGTCCACGATGACCGCGGAGTAAGTGTCGTGCATCGGATCACGCCGCAACTCGGCCTCGGCGAGAAGCACCAGATCGGCGAAGTCGTTGATCCCGCGCCGGCGCAGTTCGGAGTCATACGCGCAGTACAAGTCCCAGACGGCCTGCCGGCCGCTCAGATTGAGCGGATGTCGTCTGCCCGTTCGAGTGAGATCCGCGTAGTGCTCGAACTGGGAGATCCCGCGTCCCTTGATGACGTGCTCGATCTCGTCGGCCCAGTAGTCATGGTTCTTTGTGCCGTTGCCAAGGACGGAACTCGTGCCCACCCGGCGCCAAGCGGTGTCGAACGCCTCTCTGCTCTTCGCGGGATCAAGCGTGAATCGAACTCCACGCTCCTGGAGGATTCGCCGCGCGAACGCATGTGTGCCAGTGAAGTCCACCCGGTCCACGGCCTCCGGAGCGAGGCGGCGCAGCAGTTCTCGTAGGACGTCGGGCAATGTGCGGACATAGGTGGTGACGAGGACTCGCCCCGGCTTGATTCGTGCGAGATGGGCTGCACGATGCAGCCCCACGACGGTCTTCCCGGTGCCGGCCGGACCACGGACGCGCGACGGGCCGGCGAAGGATCGACGCACGAGCTTGGCCTGCTGAGGGTGCAGGAACGACATCCATTCTTCGATGGGCTGCGCGAGCACGGCCTGCACCAGCGCATCGTTCACCTCCTCGGCCGTCAGCAGAGCGTCCTGGTCCGTCTCGCGAGGAACCGTGGGAAGCACAGGCTCTGGCACGCTGGCCACGACGGGAGCGGGGGCGGAGACCTGGGCAAAGAGCGCCAAGGCCCGGGCTAGTACGACGTCCACCTGGGTTGGTGTCAGCCGACTGCCGTGGCTGGCAATGGCGCGAAGCGCGTCCCGCTCTCCGACAATGCGGACGCCGGCGATCCTCGCGTCGAGACCACCGCGGCCTGCAAGCACCACAAGTGGTCGCACCTCTCCCGGGGCCAACCCCACTTCGGCCAGGTCGGCTTGAGTGACGTCGGCCAGGTCGGCGAGAGACATCAACTCATCCGTAACGTCCGCGTCGCCTCGGAAGATGCGGTCTCCGTCGACCGCGACCTCAGCCCACGCCTTGGTGTCAACAATGAAGACGCCGCCCGGGCCGACGACGACGAGATCCACTTGCGCGCGCCTCGTCCCCGGCCAGCAGCGGTCCGCGAGCAGGAAGTACCCCAAGCCCGAGAGCGGGGCAAGTGTTCGGGCCGTGCGCTTCTCGGTGACCTCGGCGATCCCGAAACGGCCCGCGGCGGCACGAGCTTCCGCTGCCGCCTTCTCGTGGGCGTCGGCGAGCGCGAGTTGTCGACGGGATTCGGCCCCTGCGGAGTCACCAGCGACCATGACGCAGTCCTCTGACGGGGTGCTGGCGGTTCAACGCGGTCCTTCTCCGTGGGGTGTTTCTAGCGGATCGTATCGATCGCACTTGTCGAGTCGACTCAGGAAATCCGGCGCGTCTAGGACACCCGCTGTACGAACTCGGCGAAGCGTTGCTCGAGACGCGCCTTGTCGGGGCGGTCCTGCCGGCGCTGCGGGACAGTGAGGACGGAGCCGTGCATTTCCTGCAGACCATGGCGAAGCATCGGCCCGTCGACCTCTTCGAGTAGCTTCTGATCGATACGAACGACGTAGTCGGGCGAGATTCCCAGCATGTTCATGTCGAACGCCGCGTGATGGATCTTGCAGAGAGCGAGCCCGTTCGACACTGCGGGCAGTCCCGCCTCGTCCCTGTCGGCGATGATGTGCGCGGCATCGAGCAACTCACCGTGGCGAAGACGGCACACGGCGCACCGCGTTTGGTAGGCCGCAATGACGCGGCCCCGAAACTCCGCCTGATGGAGCCGCTGCCTGACGACGCGCTCGGCATAGCGCCGCTCGGGGGCATTCAGATTGCCGCTGCCCAGGAACCGGACGCTCTCGTCCAACGCGAGCAGGAACTCCCGTTGGCCGACCAAGTCGTCGACGACATATACGGGGGCGTACGGCACGTAGACCCCGTCGCGGACCTTGCGAAGCAGGATGATGGGTACCCCGAGCTCGAAGGCGCGACGGAGCTTGGCGTTGTCGCCGTTGATCGAGCCTTCGCGGTACGAGTAGTGGAACAAGCCACCCTCCACCTCCCGATCGGCGTACGGGCCGCTGGGGGAACTCACCACGCTAAGGGTTGCCTCCATGTCACGCGGGTTCCAGATGCCTCGGGCAGCGTCGATGACCCGGCGGCTCCCTCCTGTGGGAAGCGACACGAACGAGAGGTCAGCGCGAGTGACAAACCCGCCATTCTTGCCGGCGCGGTCCATCACCGAGGTGATGATCAGGTCGCGCAGCGGCTCGGCGGTAGTCACAAGGAGTTCCTATCAGCTCGCTTCACCACGCGTGACACACCAACCTAAGCGCTTCCTGAGATTTATTTGACGTTTCTCTCAGAATCCGTCACGCTCTACACAGCTCGATCTCGTCCTGTCCCTCAACGGAAGAACCCAGATGAAGCTGATCGCGACGGCTCTGCTCGTCCTGGCACTGGCTGTCAGTACCCCCTCCTCGGCCCAAGCCGCGCCCGGGGACACGTCCCAGACGACCACCACAGCCGCGACCCAGAAGGTCGTCACCCGCACCGTGACGCTCAAGGACGGGGTCGCGAAGCGCCAGAAGATCAAGACGACCGCGGTCACCGTTGCCGACCTGCTCGCTGAGCAGGGCGTCACCCTGGGTGCGCTCGACTACGTGAAGCCGGCCCTCACCAAGAAGCTCAAGAAGTCGATGCACGTGAAGGTGTACCGCGTCAGCGTCGCCACCACCACCGTGCTCGCCGAGGTCGTCCCCTTCGACGTGGTCAAGCAGAAGAACCCGTCGCTCAAGCGCGGCATCAAGAACATCCTCGTCGCCGGCCAGAACGGCTCGTCCGACCGCACCTACAGCGTCACCACTGTCAACGGCAAGGAGAAGAGCCGCGAGCTCCTCAGCGAGGTCGTCCTGGTCGCCCCGGTCACGCAGGTCGTCGAGGTCGGCACCAAGGGCCCCAAGCTCAACCTGAAGCGCATGAAGCTGTGGAACCGCATCGCCAAGTGCGAGTCCGGCGGACGCTGGCACATCAACACCCACAACGGTTACTACGGAGGCCTCCAGTTCAACCTCGCCACCTGGCGCAGTGTCGGCGGACGCGACTTCGCCTCCTACCCGCACAAGGCCAGCAAGGCCGAGCAGGTCACCGTCGCCAACCGCCTGTACGCCAAGCGGGGCACCCGTCCGTGGGGCTGCGCCTGAGCGCGGCCTGACCGGTCCCCGGGGAGGGGATCAGCGGCGTTCGTTTCACGCCGCGCGCCTCGTGCCACCGTGCGCGGGGCGGAAGCCAGTAGAGTCCGGAGCGTCGCTCGTCTCCTGACTCCGGCTGTGCCGGGAAAGGCAACACCGTGGCTTTCCGCATCCTCATCCGCGCCGGCAGGCCACCACACCAGCGGGTCGGCGTCGAGGCCGCCCATGCCTACCGCGGGGTCGGGACGCTGTCGACCAACACCGGCAACCTCCTCTTCCAGGACGCGGTCTACCGCACCCTCGTCGGCCCCGACACCGAGCTCGTCGTCGACTCCCTCGGCTCCGAACGCCGCGGCGTCAACCAGGCCTACATCGACCGCATCAACGACGAGTTCGACATGGTCGTGCTCCCGCTCGCCAACGCCTTCCGGGACGACTACCTGACCCCGCTGGGCCGCCTCACCACCGTCGTCGAGGGCCTGACCGTCCCCGTCGTCGTCACCGGCATCGGCGGCCAGCTCCCCCTGGACGGCGACCCGCGCCACTCCCGTCCCGAGATCGACGAGGCCGCCACACGCTTCGTCCGCGCCGTCCTGGAGCGCACCGAGAGCATCGGCGTCCGCGGAGACCTCACCACCGGCTACCTCGAGCACCTCGGTTTCGACACCGACCGCATCGACATCATCGGCTGCCCCTCCCTCCACGTCAGCCCGCCCGACACGGTCGTCGCCAAGTCGGACGCGCCGCTCACCGCCGACTCCCGCGTCGCGCTCAACCTCACCCCCGGCGTCCCGGCCGCCCGGACGCTGCTCGAGCACAACCACCCCCGCTACCCCAACCTGACCTACCTCGCCCAGGACAACCCGACGCTGGGCCTGTTGCTGTGGGGCGAGGAGTTCGCCACCGCTCCCGGCATGCCGGGCACCCTCGACCACTACCTGTGCACCGAGGACAAGATCCGCGTCATCGTCGACCCCGCCCCCTGGCTCGACTTCCTCCGCACCCAGGCCTTCGCCTGCGGCACCCGCATCCACGGCAACGTCGCCGCCCTCCTCGCCGGCACGCCCGCCTTCGTCCTCGCCCACGACTCCCGCACCCTCGAGCTGTGCCGCTACCACCGCATCCCCTACCTGCAACTGGACGCGGACGGCACCGCCGGCGGCGCCTCGCTCGACGTCGCCGACCTGTACGAGCGCACCGACCTCACCGAGTTCAACGCCGCCCGGACGAAGGGCTACCAGACCTGGCGGACGTTCCTCGACCGCAACCACGTGCCCCACGGCGACACCCTCGACCCCGACTACGAGGACGCCCTCAGCGCGGTCACCTTCGCCCCGCCCGTGCGGCCGATCATCCACCTCAGCCCGGCCGACCTCGTCTCACGCCTGCGCTGGCTCCACCAGGGCCGCCGCGGCGACGAGGTGCGTACCCAAGGCGCCTACCAGCCCGACTTCATCCCCGAGGGCGGACGTGAGATCGACGTCCTCGACCGCCTGGCCACCCTTCGCACCAAGGCCCAGGACACGGCCGTCCGTACCCGCGACCTCGAGCGTGAGGTCGCCCGGCTCACCAAGCAGGTCGCCAAGCTCATGGAGCCCAAGCCCACCTTCGGGCAGCGGGTCCGCCGGCGCCTGCACGCCCTCACCGGGCGTCGCCGCCAGACCTGAGGTTCAGGCCGCCGGCCAGTCCATCTCGTGGCGCCGCAGGGCGGTCTCGAAGATCGTCAGCCCCTCCATGCCCGGCAGCTTGGCGATGTTGGTGTCGATCCGCCGGATCTCGGCCAGCCCGTCCGCGCCGTTGAACAGGTGCTTCATGACGTGGTCGAGGTCTTCCTCGTCCGAGATCGACGACCCCACCGGACGCCATGCCTTCGCCAGCGCCAGCCGGGTGAGCTTGCGCGCCAGCGCCGACTTCTCCAGCCGCTTGCGCGCCTGCGTCGCGTAGAACGCGGTGTGCCGCGTTTCCTGCTGCCCGATCCGCTTCAGCAGCGGCGACAGCGCCGGGTGCTGCTCGAGCGTCGCCAGCCGCCGGTACGCCGCCGTCGCGCTCCACTCGTTCGCCGCGCCCCACGCCATGTGCACCGCGACGAAGTCGTCCCCGACCAGATTGCCCATGATCGACTGCCGCAGCGGCGCCAGCTTGTCGCGCCACTCCAGCTTCACCCGGGCGGCCTTCAGCTCGTCGTAGTCGACCGTGATCCCGTGCCGGCCCAGCACCGCCGCCAGCGCCTCGCCGTGCCAGTACTCCTCGCGGTTCCACATCGTCATGAACGCGTTCACATCCCGCTCCTTGTGGGACGGGGTCACCAGCAGGTCCCGCAGGTAGCAGACCGTGTGGTACTCGACGTTGCACATGTAGCGGACGGTGCGCAGCGTGTACTCACCCAGCGGCGTCGTGTCGAACGCGCCGAAGTCGAGGTCCTCCCACGTCACGCCCTCGGAGGTCTCGGTGTACTGGTCGATGTCGAACGCCATTACTGTCCGCTCTCCTCAGGGGTCGTTTCGGTGGTGGTCTCGGGGCCGTCGTGAGGACGGAGGTGCCGCCTGGCCCGGGGGACGCCCGTCCGCTTCCACTCCACCACATCCCAGTGCTTGCTGCGCGCGAAGCTGTACAGGCGCTGGTCGGGGTTCACCGCCACCGGGTTGCCCACCAGCCGCAGCCAGGACGTGTCGGCCTGGCTGTCGCCGTAGCCGTACGACTTCGCCAGGTCGTAGCCGTTGCTCTCCGCGTAGCGCTGCAACCAGGCCGCCCGCGCCTCTCCCACGATCGGCGGCGCCGCCAGGTAGCCGGTCAACACCCCGTCCTTCGCGTGCAGGCCGCTGGCCACCACGTCGTCGAAGTACGGCGCCACCACCTCGGCCATCAGGTCGACCGCGCCCGTCACCAGCACCGTGTGGTGCCCGGCCCTACGGTGCTCGGCCACCCGCGCCAGCGCGTCCGCCAGCAGGTGCGCGTGCAGCTTGCGCCCGGCGCTCCCCGCGACGTACCGCTCCACGTCGGCCACCCGCATGCCCTTGTGCAGCCGCAGGAAACTGCGGATGAACTCGCTGCGGTCCCGCCGCTCCGCCGCCAGGTAGCGGGGGAGCAGCGCCAGGATCTTCGTGAACTCCCGCGGCCCCGACGTCAGGTCGCGCTCGGCGTCGCGCAGCCACAGGTACTGCTGCACGAGGTTCGCGTGCAGCACCGTCCCCTCCAGGTCGAACACCGCCAGCACGTCCTCACCCGGCGCCAGCGGCTTCGGCGTCCGCACCCGTCCGTTGCGGGACGGGGTCGAGCGCGGCAGCGTCGTGATCGAGGGCAGGTGGATGTCCTGCAGGTAGTGGCTCCAGTCGATCGCGGTCACGTCGAAACCCTGGTCGTCGTCCGGCCCCGAGGACACCTGCGCGTCCAGCTCCCGCGCGGCCGCGTCGTCGAACACCACCTCGCTCTGCACGTAGGCCTGGTACAGCCCCGAGAACCGCCGCAGCGACCGCAGCTTCGACTTCGCCGAGTGCAGCGAGTCCGCCAGCTCCCGCGACCGCGGGGACGTCGGCAGCCGCGACAGCGTCGCCGCGCCCAGCCGCACCGTCAGCTCCTTGCGCTTCAGGTCGCTCTCGAACCGGATCCCGCCCGGGAACTGCCAGGCCGGCACCGCCGTCGGCCCGTCCGCGCCAGGGATCGGGTGCGCGGTGAAGAAGCTGCGGATGTTCTCGTACATCTGGTGGATCGGCAGCGGGTTGGTCGTGCCCGACACCACGTGGAAGTAGCGGACACGGTCGCGCGGCGCCGCCGTCGCCGCCGCGGCCAGCACCGCGTTCACCACGAAGTCGACCGGCACCACGTCCAGCACGCTGTCGGGGATGCCCGGGAACTCGGGCAGGTAGCCGCGTCCGTACGCCACGATCAGCGGGTCGGCCACCTTGAAGCCGTCGATCCAGCCGGGGTAGGGGTGGCGAAGCGCGCTCTCGATGATCGAGGGCCGCACGATCGACAGCCGGTGCCCGCCGCCCTGCCACAGCTCCTCGGCCAGCCGCTCGGCCAGCGCCTTGGTGAGCGTGTACGCGTCCGTCCAGCCCAGGCTCTCGGCCCGCGCCCGTCCGTACTCGACCAGCTCGCCCTTCACCCACTCCACGCGCGCGGCCTCCGCCGCCTCCGAGACCGCCTTCGGGCCGACCTTGCCGACGTCGAGGCGGGCCTGCTTGAGGAAGCGGCGCAGCACCTCGGGGCTGCGGGACAGCTCGTCCACCCGCACCCGTGCCGACCGCGCGGCCTGCTCCTCGGCCCGCCAGTCGACCTCGTGCTCGACCCGGACCTCCTGCACCTGCCCCTTGCGGGCGGCGTTCACGTACGCGGTCGACACGTGCACGACGTGCGGGTCGGCGCCGGCGTCCAGCAGCCCCTGGTAGAGCTTCGACACCCCGGTCACGTTGGTGCCGAACGCGGCGTCGATCGGGTCGTCGAAGTTCACCGAGGACGCGCTGTGCAGCACCAGGTCGATGAGTTCGGGCTGCGGGCCCAGCGCGCCGAGGTCGCCCTCGACCACCTGCACCCGCTCGGCGAACTGGCGCTGCGCCTCGTCCTGCCCGACCGCCTCCACCCAGCGCGAGAACACCGGCATGGTGAGCAGCTTCTCCACCCGCGACTGCGCGCTGGCCGCCCCCTTGGGACGGGCCAGCACCCGGATCGTGGTGCCGGGGTGGCTGCTGAGCAGGCGCTCGAGGATCGCCTGCCCCACGAAGCCGGTGCCCCCGGTCAGGAGGATGTTCGCATCACCGAGGTCGACACTCACCGGGCCGCCGCCTTCCTGGCCCCCTGTGCCGCTGTCGTCACCAGGTCGAGCCCGGCCAGTCCGGGGAGGGCGTCCACCCTCGCGTCGAGGTCGACCAGGTCGGACGCGATCACGAGCCCGCCGAGCAGTCGTGCCACCAGCGGCGGCGGCTCGTCCACCGCCCCCAGCGGCCAGGACGCCCGGCGCAGCCGGCGCCGGGCCAGGCGCCCCGCGGCGGGGGAGGCGGCCAGTCGCCGCCGCGCCTCGTCGGTGAAGTAGGTGTCGTGGCGGCGCTTGACGTCCCGAAGGCGGGTCATGGTGGCGGCGAAGACCGGGTGGTCGGTGAACTCGGCGAGCCGTTCGTAGGCGGTCGCGGTGATCCACTCGTCGATCGCGCCCGCCGCGCAGTGGACGGCGACGACGTCGTCCCCGATCAAGTTGGCGACCACCGACTCCCGGATCGGCTCCAGCCGCTCGGCGAGGGCGTGGCGGGCCGCCCGCAGCTTCGGGGCGTCCGCCGTTGCGGGGACGAAGTCGGGGTGGGCGGCGACGATGAGCTCCAGGGCGTCCGCCACCCAGAACTTCTCGTACGCCCAGGTGACCAGGAACCCGGTGACCCGGGCGTCCTTGTGCGTGGGGGTGACCAGGACGCTGCGCAGGTAGCTCAGGGCGCCCCGCTCGAGCCGCTCCAGCAGGGCGACCATTTCGAGCGCGCCGGCCTCCAGCGGCCGGGTCGCGTAGGCGTCGAGGTCGAGCTCTGCGCGGTGGCTGCCCCGGGCCGTCCGGGCGAACTCGTGCACGCTGAACCCGGCCGGTGGGCTGGCGGGCTCGGCGGTCGAGACGTCGGGCCGGGTCAATGCAGCCTCCTCAGGTCTGGCTCTTTCTGCACGCTAGCGATGACTCGGCGGCCGTGACCGGCCGATCAGGTCAGAAATGGTACCTACAGGTGCGTACGGCGAAACGAAAGGGGACAGTCCCCTTTCGTTTCACCCCGCGAAGATGTTGTTACCCACCCCGAACACGTTCTGCGGGTCGACCGCACGCTTCAGCGCCTTCACCGCGTCCACGGTCTCGGGGGACGCGACGCGTCCGACGACATGGCGGCGCAGCTTGCCGACCCCGTGGTGGTGGGAGATCGAGCCGCCCGCGTCCATGATCGCGGCGCGGATGTTGCGCTCCATCTCGGCGAACTTGGCGTCCCCGTCCTCGATGCCGTGGTGCGACAGGCCGTGGGTGAAGTAGATGCAGACCCCGGAGTGGTACAGCTGCGTGATCCGCGGCGAGGTGAACGGCTTGCCGGGGAACCCGAGCCGTTCGTGCTCGGAGCGGGCCACCCGCGCGACCGCGTCGCACACGTCGTGGATGCGGTCCCACGGCACCGTGGTCTCGTAGGTCTCGCCGATCACGTAGTAGTCGGCCAGGAAGTCGCGCAGGTAGGCGATCGCGTAGGTGAGCATGTAGCCGCGCTCGCCGTTCGACGAGCCGCCCTGCATGCCGCCGAAGCGTCCGGCGCCCTCGGCCACCACCTTCTCCTGCATCGCGACCTCGGCCGCCGTGCCCTCGAACACGATCGTCGCGGCGACCATGGTGTGGGTGTCGAAGCCCTTCACCCGGGTGACGATCGTCGACTCGAGCTTGCTCTTCACGCTGGACGTGCGGGTCGGACGCGGCTTCAGCGACTGCCCGAGCCGGAACTGGAGGTTGTCGACCAGCCGGATACTGGCCGGACGGGTGCCGGTGCGGTTGAGCGCCTCCATGAACGCGACGCCGGTGTGCCAGTCGCGGAAGATCACCGAGCCGTACTTCTTCACCTCGGGCAGCGCGTGGACGTGGATGACCGCCCGGGTGATCAGGCCGAGGTTGCCCTCGCTGCCGAACAGCGCCTTCTGGAGCTGGATCCCGGACGCCTGCCGTGGCGTCGCGTAGCTCTGCTCGATCAGCCCGGCCGGGGTGACCAGGGTGACGTTCTCGACCAGGTCCTCGATGTTGCCGTACCGGTTCTTCTTCATGCCGCTGGCGTTGGTGGCGATCCAGCCGCCCAGGGTGGAGAGCTCGGAGCTGTCGGGTTCGTGACCGCAGGTGAGGCCGTGGGTGGCCAGCTCCGCCTCCAGCTGCGAGCCGGTGATGCCGGCCTGCACGGTCGCGGTCATGGTCGCGCGGTTGATCGAGAGGACGCGGTTCATGCGGCGGGTGTCGACGGAGACCACCATGCGGGTCTCGGACGCCGGCACCAGCAACGCACTGCTCACGTTGGTGCCGCCGCCGAACGGGATCAGGCAGACGTCGTGCTCGGCGGCGAGGGTGACCAGGGCCCGGCAGTCCTCGTCGGACTCCGGCCACACCACCAGGTCGACGCAGCGGTCGAGGTTCTCGTACAGGACCCTCGACACCTCCTCGGTGGTGGTCTGCCCATGGCTGTGCAGCAGCCGGACGGCGTCCTCGTCGCTCAGCTGTTCGGCGGTGAGCGTGTCGGCCAGCGCGGCGAGGAAGCCCTCGTTGCGGGTGGCCGGCGTGACGCGCGGCTCCGCGGTGAGCGGACGGGGCGCGGAGAAGTCGAAGGTGACGCCGAGTTCCTTGCTCACGAACGGCACCAGGAACGGCATCTGGAAGCCGCACAGGTTGTAGCGGCTGCCGGTCATCTCGACCGACTGGTCGGGGAACACGATCAGCCGGGTGTCGCGGTACCCCCAGCGGTGCCCCCACAGCTCCGGGTCGAGCTCCGAGGTGTCGCGGTTGAGCGTCTTGTCAGCCATCTGTGCGGTCCTTGGGTGGTCGGAGACGTGGGTCGGTGTTCCGGCGGGGCAGGCTCAGGCAGCGTAGCCGACGCCTCTTGGTCGAGCGCCACTGTTTCGGTCGGATGCCACCGCCCAGGCAGGGGCGTTTGACCGGAACGGTGGCGTTCGGCGTGGAAGGGCGTCAGGTCAGTCCCGGCTGCGGACGAGGGCGCGGGAGACGGCGCGGACGGCGCTGGTCGGGGCGAGCTTCAGGCCGATGCGGATGGCCTTCCAGCCCCAGCCGGGGATGCTCACGATGCGGCCCTTCGCGGCGTCGTCCAGGATCGTGGCGACGACCGGATCGGCGTCCTGCCAGACCCACGCCGGGATCGCGCTCGTCCGGATGTGCGCCCGCTCGTGGAACTCGGTGTGCACCCAGCCCGGGCAGGCGACGGTCACGGTCACGCCCGTGCCGCGAAGCTCGTTGGCCAGGCACTCCGAGTACGTGCGCACCCACCCCTTGATCGCCGAGTAGTGGCCCTGGAGCGTCCAGCTCGCGATCGAGGAGATGTTGATGATCCGGCCGTGTCCCCGGGCGCGCATCGCGCGTCCCGCCGCTCCCGACAGCACCAGGACGGCGTAACACATCACGTCGATGGCGTAGCGGCGGCCGGCGACGTCGGGGTCGAGCAGCTTGCG
Source organism: Actinomycetota bacterium (assembly GCA_020161755.1). Lineage (GTDB taxonomy): Bacteria > Actinomycetota > Actinomycetes > Propionibacteriales > Propionibacteriaceae > Propionicimonas. The sequence goes on along the minus strand of JAIUOS010000009.1, from coordinate 49,524 downwards.
GTGCACGCCGAAGCCCGCGCTGTTGACCAGCAGGTCGATCGGGTCGTCCGCGCTCTCGACGCGCTCGGCGACCCGGGCCAGGTCCGCCGCCACCGACAGGTCGGCGGGCAACACGTCCACGGTGACGCCGTGCGCCGCCGCGAGTTCCCCGGCGACCGCGTGCAGACGCTCCTCGTCCCGCGCGACCAGGACCAGGTCGCTTCCCTGTGCCGCCAGGGCGCGCGCGAACGCCGCCCCGAGTCCCGACGTGCCTCCAGTGATCAACGCGCGCATGACCGGAGACTAGCGGGTCGAATCATTTTGTAATGACCAGTCAGTTCAACTACTCTCGAAGTGTCCCGAGGAGGAAAACCGTGAGTGCAACCCTGACCGACCCGTCGCTGCCCGAGGTCGACCCGACGCCGGAGGTGCCGGCGACCCGAGCGGTGCTCGCCCGCACCCTCCAGCTCGACGGCAAGCGTGGCCGGGTCTACGGGCCGGTCGACCTCGACATCGCGCCCGGCACGGTCACGCTGGTCACCGGCAGGGCAGGGGCGGGCAAGACCTCGCTGCTGCTCACCCTCGTCGGCCGGATGCGTCCCAACCGCGGCTCCGACCTCGTCGTCCTCGGACGAAGGCTCCCCGGCCGGGCGGCCGGCGTCCAGCGCCGCAGCACCGCGGTCGGCGTCCACGGTCTCGACGACCTGGACGAGGAAGTCACCGTCGCCGCCACGATCCGCGAGCGCCAGGCGTGGCTGGCGCCGTGGTACCGCGTCGTCCGCACCCCGGACGACGCCGCGGTCGCCGACCTCTGCGCGGGCGTGTTCGGCCGCAACGACGTGCCGCGCGCCCGCCAGCTCGTCCACGAGCTCGACGAGGCGGCCAACCTCCAGCTCCGCCTCGCCCTGGCCCTGCTCAGCCGACCCGAACTGGTCGTCGTCGACGACATCGACGCCCTGCACGACACCGATGGCCGCCGGCTGGTGTGGGAGTCGCTGCGCACTCTCGGCCGCCTCGGCGTCACCGTGATCGCCGCCGCGGCGAGCGCGTCCGAGCTCTCCCGGCTCGGCTGGGACGAGCCGCCCCACCACATCGCCCTGCCGACCCTCGGCTGAGCACACCCCGACGATCGAAGAAGAACCCATGTTTGCCTGGACCTCCCACGGAACCGAACTCAAGCGCTTCTCGCGCCAGCCGATCACCCGCGCGGCGATCGCGGTGATGCTGCTGATCCCGCTGCTCTACGGCGCGATGTACGTGTGGGCGTTCTGGGACCCGACCACCCGCATGAACGACCTCCCGGTCGCGCTGGTGAACGCCGATGTCGCGGCCACCGACGACGACGGGACCCTCCAGCACTACGGACGCGACGTCGTCGACGAACTCGTCGAGGACGACTCGGTCGGCTGGGCGCAGGTCGACGCGGCGACGGCGGCCCAGGGCGTCGAGGCCGGCCGGTACTACTTCGCGGTCACGATCCCGGCGAGCTTCACCGACTCGATCCTCTCCCTCGGCGACAGCCACCCGGAGGCGGCCAGGATCCTGGTCAGCTACGACGACAGCAACTCCTTCCTCGCCTCCACCCTGGGCCGCACCGCGATGCTCCAGGTGCGGGAAGCGGTCGCCGAGAAGGTGAGCACCGAGGCGGTGGACACCCTGCTGGTCGGGGTCGGGGACGCGCGGGACGGCTTTGCGAAGGCGTCCGACGGCGCGTTCACCCTGGCCGACGGGCTCACCGAGGCCGCGGACGGCGCCGGCCGGCTGAACGTCGGCGCCCGGCAGCTGGCGGACGGGGCGGCGAAGCTCGCCGCCGGCACCTCCGACCTGCGTGCAGGCGGTAGTACATTGAAGGACAAGCTCGGCGACTACGTGACCGGCGTCAGCACGGCCGCCCACGGCGCCGAGCAGCTCGACGCCGGCGCCGCCCACCTCTCCGCCCTCCAGACCGGCCTCGCCCAGGTCGCCGACCCGACGACCGGCGCTCCCGCGCTGGCCGCCGGGGTCAAGCAGCTCGCCGGCGGGGTCACCGCCCTGGCCGACGGCGCCACCAGCTACGCCCAGGGTGCGTCCGACTACGCGACCGGAGCCGGAAGCTGGGGGAGCGGTGCCCGGCAGTGGCTGGACGGGGCGTCCGCCGCCACCGCGTCCGACGGGCGCCTGGCCGTCGGCACCGGCAAGGTCGCCGCGGGCGCGTCCGATCTCGCCGACGCCACGGCCGCCGGCTCGACCCTCGGCCAGGGCGCGGCCGCCGTCGCGACGGGCGCGTCCGACCTCGCCGACGGGCTCGACGGCATCGACGGGCTGCTGGCCAAGGCGCAGGCCGCGCTCGACGACGGCGACACCGCCACGGCCACCACCTACCTGGCCGCCGCGCGGAAGGCCACCGGCAGCGCGCACTCCCGCGCCACCGCCCTCGCCGCCGGCGCCGACTCGGTGAAGGCCGGCATCGCCCAGGTGCACGCCGGCGCGTCCGACCTCTCCGACGGTGCGGACGCCCTGACGGCCGGCTGGGCCGGCGTCCACGACGTCCTGACCCCGGACGGCCGGCTCGGCGCCGGGCTCGACACGCTCGACGCCGCCCGGGCCCAACTCGCCGCCGGGGCGTCCACGCTCAGCACCGGGGCCACACAACTGGCCGACCCGGCCACGCTCGCCCAGGTCACGCAGCTGTCCGCGGGCGCGGACACCCTCGCCAGCGCCCTCACCACCATGAGCGCGGGCGCGTCCGACCCCACCACCGGCATCCCGGCGCTGCAGTCGGGCCTCGGCCAACTGGTGGCCGGCTTCGACAACCCCGACCCCGAGCAGGGGCTGGTCGCCGGTGCGAAGGCGCTGCGCCAGGGTGCGTCCGACCTCGCCGACGGTCTGGCGACCGCCCGGGACGGCGCCTCGCAGCTCAGCTCGGGCAGCGCCGAGATCGCCGCGAACACCCCCGGGCTCGCCTCCGGGCTCGACCGGGCCGAGCGCGGCTCCACCACTTTGGGCACCAGGCTCGCCGACGGCGCGGACGCGATTCCGGACGACGCCGCGTCCGTCCGCCACGACCGTGCCAAGGCCATCTCGACGCCGGTGACCCTGTCGAGCAGCCACGTCCACGAGGCCGACTCGTGGGGCGAGGGGTTCGCTCCGTTCTTCATCCCGCTGGCCCTGTGGGTGGGTGCGCTGATCACCTGGCTGCTGCTGCGTCCGCTCCAGACCCGGGCGCTGATGACGTCGGTCAACGGGTTCCGGATGGCGTGGGGCTCGCTCAACTCGGCCCTGGTGCTGTCGCTGGGCCAGGTGCTGATCATGCTGTCGGTGATGCACTTCGCGATCGGGCTCAACCCGAAGAACGTGCTCGCCACCTTCGGCATCGCGATGCTGGCCGCGGCCGCGTTCTTCGCCCTCCAGCAGTTCTTCCAGGTGACGCTCGGCTCGGCGGTCGGCAAGGTGGTGATCATCGTGCTGCTGATGGTGCAGCTGGCGTCCGCCGGTGGCACGTACCCGATCCAGACGACGCCGTCGTTCCTGCAGGCGATCAGCCCGTTCATGCCGATGACCTACGTCGTGAACGGCCTGCGCGAGGCGATCACCGGCGGCATCGAGACCCGGTTCTGGGTGAGCGTCGTCGTGCTTGCCGCTATCTTCGTGGTGTCGTTGGCGGCCACCTCGATCGCGTCCGCCCGCAAGCGGATGTGGACGATGTCGCGGCTGCACCCGGCGCTGAGCATCTAGGGGGACGGTGATGGTCGAGATCCGCAAGCCGGACGGACGGGTCGCCCGGCGCGCCGGCACCCGGGAGGCGATCATGGACGCCGCCACCGAGCTGTTCGCCGCCCGCGGGGTGACGTCCACCTCGATCGACGACATCGCCGCGACGGCCGGCATCGCCAAGGGTTCGATCTACTACAACTTCGAGTCCAAGGCCGGGCTGGTCGAGGAGATCATGGCCCGCAACAGCGCGCTGCTGGCGGACGCGCTGCGCGAGGCCACGCAGGGACGCAGCGGCGTCGCCCTCCGCGACGAGGTGGTGCGGGTGCTGCTGAAGCTGGTGCAGGAGAACGCGTCCGCCGCCCGGGTGATGGTGACCGAGCTGTTCCGTACCGAGCGGTCGTGGCGGGAGTCGATCGAGAAGTGGCGCGAGCTGGCCCTGGTGCCGCTGATCGACGACCTGATCGCCGGCGGCGCCGACCCGGTGGTCGCCGGGGTGCAGGCCGCCTCGATCGTCGGCGCCACCCTGATGGCCGGGCTGGAGTGGCTGGTGTTCCACCCCGAGCGCAGCTACGAGCAGGTCACGTCCGCCGTGCTGGGGACGCTCCAGCACTGAGGGTCCGGCGCGTCCCCGAGACTTCTTCGCGGGTCCCGTGCGCGCGGGGCCTGAAGAGAGGCAGGCTAGGGGTGTCGCCACCCCCGTGGCGCGAGACACGAACGGAGCAGGGCAATGTCCTTCTGGGATTTCTTCTGGTTGATGCTGTGGGGCTTCATCTTCGTCAGCTACCTGATGGTCCTCTTCCAGGTGATCATCGACATCTTCCGTGACGACGAGCTCACCGGCTGGGCCCGCGCCGGCTGGGTGGTGGCGCTGTTCATCGTCCCGCCGGTGACCGCGCTGGTCTACATCCTCGTGCGCGGCCCGAAGATGCAGCAGCGCTCGGCCCGTCGCGGCGTGACCTCCTCCCGCGGCGCCACCGCCGACTTCGACCGGACGGTGTACGGCGCCAGCGACCCCACCGACCAGATCGTCCGGGCCAAGTCCCTGCTCGACACCGGTGGCATCACCGAGGACGAGTACCAGCAACTGAAGGCCAAGGCCCTCGGCTGACCCCCACCCCCGTCCCCCCACCCTCCGAGTTGTCAGAATCTCAGATCGCCCCAGCGATCTGAGATTCTGACAACTCGGAGGGTGGGGGTGGGGGATCAGCACTGATGCGCATCCCCAGATGTTTGCAGCGCTGCAAGTTTGCGTTACTGTAGAGATGCGCTGCTGCAAGAAAGCAGCGCTTTTCGCATGTAGGAGGACTTGTGGCCACCGCCACCGTTGAGCGCACCGCTCCGATAGAGCTCGAACCGAAGCCGATCATGTCCCATCGGCAGATCATGTTCGTGATGTACGGCCTGATGGCTGGCATGTTCCTGAGCGCCCTGGACCAGACCATCGTCGGCACCGCCATCCGGACGATCGGCGACGAGCTCCAGGGCCTCGACCAGCAGGCGTGGGTCACCACCGCCTACCTGATCGCCGCCACCGTCACCACGCCGCTGTACGGCAAGCTCTCCGACATCTTCGGACGTCGTCCGCTGTTCATCCTGAGCATCAGTATCTTCATCACCGGCTCGTTCCTGTCGAGCTTCTCCACCTCGATGATCATGCTGGCCGGCTTCCGCGCCTTCCAGGGCCTCGGCGCCGGCGGCCTGATGTCGCTGCCGCTGGCGATCATGGGCGACATGCTCGCCCCGCGTGAGCGAGCCAAGTACCAGGGCTTCTTCCTGGCCACGTTCGGCATCGCCTCCGTCATCGGCCCGCTCGTCGGCGGCCTGTTCGCCGGTGCCGACAAGATCCTGTTCATCACCGGCTGGCGCTGGGTGTTCCTGATCAACGTCCCGGTCGGTGTCATCGCGCTGCTGATGGTGATCGCGTTCCTGCACCTGCCGCACACCCCGCACGCCCAGCCGAAGATCGACTGGTGGGGCGCCGGACTCGTCGTCGCCACCCTCGCTCCGCTGCTGCTGGTGGCCGAGCAGGGACGCGACTGGGGCTGGACGTCCTGGCAATCGGTCACCTGCTACCTGATCGGTGCGGCGGCACTGGCCGGGTTCATCCTGGTCGAGCGCGCGATGGGGCCGAGCGCGATCATCCCGCTCAGCCTGTTCTCCAACACCTCGTTCTCGGTGAACACCGTCCTCAGCATCCTGGTGGGCTTCGGCATGTTCGGCGCGATGCTCACCCTGCCGCTGTACCTGCAGATCGTGATGGGCATGAGCCCGACCGCGTCCGGCTTCGCAACGCTGCCGATGATGGCTGGCATCATGACCGCGTCCATCGGTACCGGCCAGATCGTGGCGCGCACCGGCAAGTACGCGGCGTTCCCGAAGACCGGCACCGCCACCACCGCGCTCGGCTTCCTGATCCTGGCGTTCATGACGCTCGACAAGCCGTACTGGTACCTGGGCGTCGCGATGTTCGTGATCGGCCTGGGCCTCGGCCAGCTGATGCAGACCCTGGTGATGGCCGTGCAGGCGTCGGTGGACGCCCAGCAGATCGGTGTCGCCACGAGCTCGGCGACGTTCTTCCGCCAGATCGGTGGCACGCTCGGCACCGCGATCATGCTGTCGCTGCTGTTCAGCGTCCTGCCCACCAACATCCAGACGTCGATGGCCGACGAGCGCACCACCTGGAACGCCCTGGACGCGGCCCTCAACCCGGCCGTCGCCAACGACCCGGCCAACGCCGGCATCATGGACAAGATGTGGACGCCGATCACCGACAAGATCAAGGACAACGTCGACGACAACCTCGCCGACGCCACCCATGAGGTGAAAAAGGCGGTCAGGAGCGCGGTGAAGGCCAAGGTCACCGCTGCCGTGTCGAAGAAGGTCGCACAGGCCAACGGCAAGCTCGGGGACGGACTGGACAAGCTCGCCACCGGCACCGGAGCCTTCGTGGACGGCGTCGGGCAGATCGGCTCCGGCGCCCAGCAGCTCGCGAACGGTCTCAGCCAGCTCAGCGCGGCGGAGAAGACGGCGGCGAAGAACGCCAGGACGGCCACGTCCGACTTCAACGCCCTCAGCGCGGCGCTCGCCGCGATGGGCGCCGACCAGAAGGACTGCGCGGCCGACAGCACCAGTTCGGCCTGCGGCAAGCTCGCCGACGACTCCTCGGCGGTCAGCGCGGCCATGAAGGACCTGGGCACCAGCGTCTACACCACCAGCGGCTACCTCAACGGCGCCCAGGGCAAGCCGGGTCTGGCGACCGGGCTGTCCCAGGTGGCGTCCGGCGCGCACAAGCTCGCCGACGGTGCCACCACCGCGGCCACGAAGGGCAGCGCGATCCCCACCGGGGCGACCGCCGCGGCCAAGGGTGCGAAGCAGCTGTCCAAGACCCAGAAGATCATCAACAAGGCCGTGAAGAGGGCGCTGCCGAAGGCCTACGCCAAGGCGCTGCAGCAGGTCGCGTTCGAGCGCAACCTGAGCGTGAAGGACGGCAGGCTGGCGGTCGACTGGTCCGACCCGGTGCAGCGCTGGTCGATGGTCGACACCCTCGCGCCGACCTTCGTGACCGCCATCAAGACCGGCGACACCGGCGACACCAAGGTCGACACCGACAGCAGCACCAGCGACACTTCGTTCCTCACCGGGGCCGACCCGCGGCTGACCAAGCCGTTCATGGTGGGCTTCAACGACTCGGTGGTGACGATCTACTGGGTGGCGCTCGGGGTCATGCTCGCGGCGTTCGTGATCACGCTGTTCTACAAGGTGCCGCCGCTGCGCACCCGCGCGGCGCTGCAGGAGAAGTCCGACAGCGCCGCGCTGGAGGCCCTCGGATGACCGCCGAGACGGACGCCCAGGCCTGCGGCCTGCGGGAGCGCAAGAAGACGGCCACGCGGATGGCGATCCATGAGGTCGCCCTCCGCCTGGTCTCCGAGCGGGGCCAGCACGCGGTGACCGTCGAGGAGATCTGCGCCGAGGTGGGGGTGTCCCCGCGGACGTTCTTCAACTACTACCCGACGAAGATCGCGGCGGCCTTCGACCTGCTGGTCGCCGAGATCCCCGACGAGCAGCGGGAGTGGTTCCTCACGGCGAAGGGCAGTCTGATCGGGGACGCCTGCGAGCTGGTCAGCCGGACGGTCGCCCTGCCGGCCGACTTCCCACGCATCAAGGCGTTGCTGCACGCCCAGCCCGACCTGTCGATGGACTTCTGGACGTCGACCATCGCACGCCTGAAGCCGTTCTTCACGCTGATCAACGAGCGCGCCGGCGACCCGCAGACCGCGCGGATGGCGTTCGGGATCCTGATCTCGGCGGTCACCGCCGCCATGGCGCGCCCCGAGTCCGAGGATTCCGGGACGATCCGCGAGCGGATCCTGGTCGGCGTCCGCCGGATGCGCGACCTGATCGCCGAGGCCGAGCCGGACCTGGCGTCATGAGTCCGAGGCTGATCCACCTCAACGGGCCGCCGGGCATCGGCAAGTCGACCCTGGCTGCGCTGTGGGCCGATCGCCACCCGGGCACGCTGAACCTCGACATGGACGCCCTGCACGGCCTGGTCGGCGGCTGGCGCGACGAAGACGGACGCATGCACGACATCGTCCGTCCGCTCGGTCTGGCGATGGCCGCCACCCATCTCGCCGGTGGCCGGGACGTGGTGATGCCGCAGCTGCTCGCCAAGGTGAGCGAGCTGGAGAAGTTCGAGAAGGTCGCGGCGGACAACGGCGCGACGTTCGTCGAGGTCGTCCTGCTCGCCGACAAGCATGAATCGCTGGATCGCTTCCGACGGCGCGTCGTGGACAGCGACTGGGACGCACACAACCGCGCCCTCGTCGCCCGGCTCGGCGGGGCCACGTTCCTGGCCGAGCTGTACGACCGCCTCCAGGAGGTGGTCGAGGCCCGCCCCGACGCGCTGGTCGTCGACAGCGCTCCGGGTGCGGTGGAGGCCACCTACGCCGCCGTCGAGCGGGTCATGCCTGGTCAAGCACGTAGCTGATCGCGTCCACGGCCTCGTCGTAGAGCGGATCCTCCTGCTCGTCGGTCGCCATCCGATAGCCGAGTCCGGTCGACCACGAGATCGCGACGAAGTTCTTGTTCCGAGCGGCGAGGAAGAGTGCTCCCCACGATCCGTCTTCGGGTGGGGCTCCGTCCGCCACCTGGCTCTCCGAGGTGGCCCCCACCGCCTCCTCCCAGTCGCCCGCCGGGAACATCGGATGACCCGCCCGGATCTCACCACCTTCGGATGCCGTCGGGAAATCGCAGTTCTGGGCGATGTTGCGCACCTCATCCATGAAGGCAACCGCGGCCTCCGTGTTGACGAACCGGAAGGCGCCCACCTGGGTGAGGTGCTCCTCGCCGCTGTCCTCGGCGACGCGGCTCCAGCGCCGGCCCTTCAGAGTCGCAAGCCCTGGCTCCATCTCCGTCGAACAGGGCCGCACGAGTGCGAGCTTGTCGACCTCCGTGAGGCCCTTGGGCAACCTGAAGCCCTTTGGCGCCGTGCCGACGTTGGCGAGGTCGGAGGCCGCATCGGGCGCCGGTGCGTGGGTCGGCTTGGGGGCGTCCGCCGTCTCGTTCACGCTGGAGTCGATTCGCACAGCACCGACGGGGCACAGGCCGAAAGTGAACTTGGCCACGTCGCTCGCACACACGAGGTTGAGGGCGACGTGGGTGGTGTAGTTGGCGGGGCGGCCGTCGCCATCGATGAACACCCACGAGGTGCGGAATACGTTGGGCTGCTGTGCGTCGAAATTGACGGAAACGTCCTTGACGCCCTGGACGGATCCCCACAGCTTCTTGTAGTCGCTGTATTTGGTGTGGTCCCGGAATTGTGTCGTGGTCATCGTGTCGTAGGCCCGCCTAGGGTCCGTGGGGGCGGTGTCGAGATAGCGCAGAATGAAGTCGTGGCCATTGTCGTAAGTGATTCTCGCCGCAGGGACGGCGAGCACGGCAACCCAGGTTCCCAAGGCGGCGAGCACGAGCGGGATCGAGACGGCGACCACCTTCTTGGCGACGCTCAGCCTCTTCCAGAAACGGACTAATCGGCTCCCTGTCTCTGCCATCGTGTACGCCCTTCTCAAGGCTGAACGCGCAGATTCTAGCGAATGCGGCCTTCCTCGCGGAATACCCGAGTAGTCCCCGCGGGGACTGTACGCCGGTGCCCCAACCAGGAGCCTCCAATTCAGTCGCTGGTGCAATGGGGTGCCGGCGGACAAGTCGGTCGGGGAGCTCCGTGACACAGGTGCAGACCTCGATCGAAACCAACGCCGGCAACACCCCTGCCCGCAACCTGCCGGTGCGCCGCTCAGCCGATCGTCAGGACGATCGCGCCGGTGTAGGTGGTGCCCGCAACCGCGGCCACGGTGGCTCCGTCGACGGTCATCGTCAGCGAACCCGCCGCTGCCCTGATCCTCGAGGTCGCGTCGAAGGTGAGGCTGGTCAGGTGGCAGGTGCCGGTGACCGTCCACGTCGAATGGTCGGCCAGAGTCACGATGGTGCCGTTGTTGACCGCGGCGGACGGGGTGTTCGTGACCACGCCGAGCAGTCGGTAGTCGGCGGCGGTGATGGTGGCCTTCGTGTGCCTGGCCGTGGTGGACGTGATCGCCCCGGCCAGCTTCGCCCGCTTGAGTGAGACCGACATGTTCTTGGCGGCCACCGCGAACGGTCCCGAGACCGCCCCGCCGCGGAAGCCGTTGTAGCAGTCGCCCGCGAGCGTGACGTCGGTGAACGACGCGACGGCATCGGCGGCCTGCACCGTGGTGAGGTCCCAGCTGTCGACCTTCTCGGGGTCGCCGGTCGGGTCGGTGTAGACGCCGGCGTTGACGAGGTTCCCGTCAACCAGGACGGGGCCCGGATCGTCGTCGTCCATCACCTGCACCAGCACGCCGTTCGCGGCGCTCACCTTCGCGCCCTGCGAGCCGTCGATGGTGATGCCGACCCGCTGGCCCTTGTCGAGGAAAGCGGCCTCCGTGGTGTGGAACCGCGTCCGTCCGGCGATGGTGACGTCGCCCTCGCCGTGCCACAGGATGCCGAACCGGTCGGACTCGACGACGCAGTGCCGTTCGTCCAGTGCCCGGCGCTCGGGTCCGGTGAGGCCAAGCCCCAGAGAGGTGTCGAGCGCCTTGACGGCCGCACGGGTGGAGTCGCCGAAGACGACGGTGCCGCCACGGATGATCGCCGCGTACGTGCCGACGCGGAAGCGGGTGCCGAGGAACGTCTCCACCGCGGAGCCGATCGCGTAGGCGCCGTAGCCGTCGACGGGTACCTGCACGTCGCAGTTGATGACACCCATCCGGCAGCCGCTGCCGGTGTCGGTCGACAGCACACCCCAGCTCTCGGCGGAGAGCCGGCTGGCGACGTAGCCCACCGTGGACTTCTCGCCAAGCAGGACGGTGGTGCGCGCGTTGCCCTTGATGCCGAGCATCCACGGCGCGTCCTCCATCACGACGAGGTCCACGGTCGAGACGTAGTCGGACGGGAGTTCGCCGTCGTGGGTGGCGATGTGGGAGTTCTTCACCACGATGGTGGAACCGCCGTCGATGACCACGCCGGTGCGCATGACGCCGCTGTTGTCGATGCGGGCGCCGTCCACGACGAGCCGGGCCCCGGCTCCGGTGGCGGTAAGGGCGCAGCCGTAGCCGACGAAGTCGCTGCGGCCGTTGGTGCGCAGGCTGATCCACGGGTTCTGCAACTGGTAGCTGCCGTCCTTGACGTAGACCGCGTTGAACGCCTCGCCGCGCGAGCGGATGTCGAGGTTCCGTGCTCCGGCGCCGGTGACCCGTCCGCCGTGGATCGCTGCGGCGACCGACTTGGCCGCGACCACGCCGGTCGCGTCGACGTAGAGGGCCTGCCGGAACGGGAACGTGAGCGTCTGCCAGGCGACGAGGTTCTGGTCGGTGACGGTGAGCACGACATCGCCGCGGTAGGTGCCCGGCTGGATGCGCGTGACATCGCCGCCGGTGGACAACAGCTTCTGCCCGAGCTCGACGCCGTCGACGGTCAGGGTGACGGAGTGACCGCTGGCGGCGGTGACGATGCCGCCGTCCTCGACGACGAGGGTGGCCAGGCGGGTGGTCTCGCTGACCTCCCAGGTCTCGCCGGCGGCAACGGTGAGCTTGCCGGCGCGGACCTTGAGCGGGCTCGCGACGGCGATGTCGCCGGCCAGCAGGACTCCGGCCGCAGCGGCGGTGGTGCCGGCCGCGACGAGGAACGAACGACGATCGAGAGGCATGGGGTGCTCCTTTGGAGGGTGAATCTGGAGGGAGAGAGGTGCCGGCCCGCGCCACGACGCTAGAGGCAACGTGCTGGATCACGTCATGCGGATCCGGCATAGGTGGGGTTCAGCGCGACTGGCCGACCCGGCCCGCACCTGCCCTCTCCAGCTCCTCCCGGGTCGCCTGGCGACCGGTGCCGCCGGCGCCGGTCACCGAGATCGACCCGGCCACGGACGCCCAGGCCAGGCACACGGCCAGCGGACGGCCCTCCAGCCACGCGGTGAGGAAGCCCGCGTCGAAGCTGTCGCCCGCACCGGTGGTGTCGACCACCTCGACCGGCAGGGACGCCACCCGTGCCACCTGCTCGCCGTCGACCGCGAACGCCCCGTCGCCGCCGTCCTTGACCACCACCAGCGGCCCGCCGGACGCGAGCAGCCTCGCGGCCGCCACCGCGTCCGCCGGACGCCCGCCGCCGAGCCTGGCGGCCAGCTCGACCGCCTCGGTGGCGTTCGGCAGCAGCACGTCGAGGTGGGGCAGGCAGCCGGCCGCCCCGTCCCAGACCTCCCGCGGGTCCCAGTTCGTGTCGAGGCTGGTGGTGAGGCCGGCCGCGCGGGCGCGTCCGAGCAGCTCGGCGCCGCGGGCGGCCAGGTCGGGAACCAGGAAGAACGACGCGAGGTGCAGGTGCGTGGCGCCGGTGCGCACCACCGCGTCCCACACCTGCTCGATCGTCAGCGTGGCCATCGCCCCGGGCAGCGTGAGGATCGAGCGGTCGGCGTCGGACAGGATCACCGACAGCCCGGTCGCTCCCGGCACCGCCGCCACCTCGGACGCGTCCACCCCGTTCGCGGCGAGCAGCGCCCGCGTCCGCTCGCCGAAGAAGTCGGTGCCGACCCGCGCCACCAGGCCCACGTCGACGCCGAGTCGTGCCAGCCCGGACGCGCAGATGCCGGCGCTGGAGCCCAGCACCAGCGCCGCGTCGGTCAGGTACTGCTCGGCCTGTCCGAACCGCGGACGCACGTCGCCGCGCAGCACCAGGTCGAGGTTGGCGTCCCCGGCGACGAGCACCCGGGCGCTCATCCCTTCAGGCCCGTCATCGTCATGGTGGCGATGAAGTGTTTCTGCGCGAACAGGAAGAACACGATCAGCGGCGCGGTCGCCACCACGTTGCCGGCCATCAACAGCGACCACTGGGTACGCCGGGTGTTCTGGAAGTTCGCGATGCCCAGCTGGACGGTGAACAGGTTCTCGTTGTTGATCGCCACCAGCGGCCAGATCAGGTCGTTCCACGCCCCTAGCAGCGTGAAGATCGCCAGGGTGGCCAGCGCCGGCCGGGCCAGCGGCAGGATCACCCGCAGGAACGTCTGCCACTTGTTCGCCCCGTCGAGCGCGGCGGCCTCCTCCAGTTCCACCGGGATCGACAGGAAGAACTGCCGCATCAGGAAGATGCCGAACGCGGACGCCAGCCACGGCACGAACGCCGCCGCGAGGGAGTCGATCAGCCCGATCCGGCTGAACATGATGTAGGTCGGGATCATCAGCAGCTGGGTGGGGATCATGATCGTCGCGACGATCGCGAAGAACCCGAAGGTGCGGCCGCGGAACTGCAGCCGCGCGAAGCCGTAGCCGGCCAGCGAGCACAGCACCAGGTGTGCGGCGATCGCGATCAGCGACACGATCGTGCTGTTGATCAGCCACCGCAGGATCTGGGTGTCGTTGAACAGCCCGACGATGCCGTCCAGGCTCAGCCGGGACGGGATGAACGGCGGCGGGAACTTCACCAGCTCCTCGGCCGGCGACAGGGCGGCCAGCAGCATCTGCACGAACGGGGTCATGAACAGCAGCGCCAGCGGCATCAGCACGAAGTGCCAGCCGCTCAGCCGCCGACGGCGGCGGCGCGTACCGAGCTCGGCGGTGGCCATCAGAACGCCTCCAGGTTCTTGCGGCGGGCGTAGACCACCAGGGCGATCGTGATCATCAGCGTGACCACGAACAGCACGTAGGCCGCGGCGGACCCGTACCCGAACTGCAGGTACTTGAAGGCGCGCTCCCACAGGAAGTACACGATGGTCTTGGTGGCGTCGAGCGGGCCACCCCGGGTGGTGGTGTAGACGAGGTCGAACAGCTGGATCGCGCCGATCACCTGCCAGATCGTCACGAACACCGTGACCGGCGACAGCTGCGGCCACACCACGTGCCAGAACGACTGCCAGCGGGTCGCGCCGTCGATCCGGGCCGACTCGATCAGCTCGTTCGGGATGTCCTGCAGCGCGGCCAGGTAGATCACCGTGGTGAACGCCGCCTGTCCCCACAGCGACATGATCGCGATCACCAGCATCGCCTGGTTGGTGTCCTCCAGCCAGCCCTGCGCGGGCAGGCCGAGCACCCGCAGCACGTTGTTGACCAGCCCGTACTGCGGGCTGAACAGGTACGTGGACAGGATGCCGGTGGCCGCCGCCGACGCCACGAACGGGACGAAGATCGCCGTCCGGTAGAAGCCGATCAGCGGGATCTGCCGGTTGAGGGCGACGGCCAGGAACAGCCCGGCCAGCACCGACGCCGGCACGAACAGGATCACGTAGACGCCGGTGTGCCCCACGGCGTCCAGGAACTCCGAATCGGTGACGAGCCGGGTGTAGTTCTGGACGCCGATGAACTTCGGCACCGCGAAGCCGTTCCATTTCTGCAGCGACAGCAGCAGCGCCCACGCCGCCGGGAACACCGACAGCGCCATGATGATCAGCGTCGCCGGCCCGACGAAGCTCCACCCCTCCAGCGACTGGCGACGCCGGTTGCGGCGCACCTGGGGGTTGGCCCGGGTCCGCGGACGCCGGGCCGCCACCGGTTCGGTCGTGATCGCCATCGTGCTCCCGCCTGCCTGGGCCCGGGATCAGGAAAGCACGATCGAGCGGGTCAGGTGGCGGGGTTGGTCGGGATTCAGCGCGCGGTTCTCCGCGACCCGCACCGCGAGCCGCTGCGCGAGCGCCAACTCGATCAGCGGGTCGTCGGCCGCGCCGGACAGGACGGTGGCCCCGGTCGCCTCGATGTCGCGCGCGAGGTCGTCGTCCGTGGCGCCCAGCAGCCACACCAGCGAGCCCGGGTGCGCGACCGCCAGCGGGCCGTGCCGGTAGTCGAGCATCGGGTACGACTCCGACCAGGCCTGGGCGGCCTCCCGGATCTTCAGCGCCGCCTCCTGTGCCAGGCCGTACGTCCAGCCCCGTCCGAGGTAGACGAAGTGGTCGAGGCCGTCCGGCACGAACGGCGCGACCGAGGAGAGGGCGGACGCGGCTCGCGCCGGCAGCGAGGACACGTCCTCACCGAACGCGGCCCGCGCGAGCAGCAGGAACGTGGTCGGAAACCGGGTCTGCACGACCGACCGCTCGTCGGCGAAGTCCAGCAGCAGCACCTCGTCGGCCAGCTCCGCGCACGGCGAGTCGGCGACCCCGGTGACCACGACCTTGCGGACGCCGGCCGGCAGCGCCTGGAGCGCCTCGATCACCTCGGTGGTGGTGCCCGACCGGGTGATGCCGATCACCGTGGTGTACGGACGCGCCGGGCGCGGCTCGGACGCGTAGGCCGCGTCGGTCTCGCCGAGGCCGGCCGTCTCGCGCAGGAACGCGAACGACTCGGCCACGAACACCGAGGTGCCGCACCCGATCGCGAGCACCCGCTCCCCGGGGCGGGCGAGCAGCCGGGTGGCTTCGGGGATCAGCCGCATCGCTGCGGCCCACGTCGCCGGCTGGCTCTCGATCTCTTCGGTGGTGATGCTCATGTCAGATGGCTCCTGGTCAGGTGGGGGTGGGGATCAGCCTTCGGCGAGGGCCACGTCGGCCTTCTTCGCCGCTTCGGCGAGGGCGTCGGCGGGCGTCCCGTCCCCCTGCAACACGTGCGAGATGGCGCTGCCGATCGCCTCGGACAGGCCCACGTAGCCCTGCACGGTGGGCCGGGCGGTCTTGGCGTTCGCGCTGTTGGCGGCCATCACGTCCAGGCCGGGGAGCGCCTTGACCTGCGCCTTGAACTCGGGGGAGTCCTGCTCGGAGGCCCGCAGCGGCAGGTTGCCGTACTTCACGTTCCAGCGCAGGTCCTGGGCCGGGTCGGTCAGCCACTTCAGGAACTCGAACGACCAGTGGTTCTCGGCGGCGTCGCCGGTGTCGAGCAGCGCCCAGATGTCGGGGCCGGAGACGGTCTGGTGGTCGCCGTTGGTGCCCGGCAGGATCGTCACGCCGTACTTCGTCTTGGCCGTGTTCAGGTCGTACAGCTGCCACGGGCCGGACGTCATCATGCCGATTCGGTCGTTCGCGAACAGCTGCGCGAACTTGGTGTCGGTCTGGTCGAGGTAGACGCTCTTGTCGTCCTGGGCCATGGCCCGCAGGAACTCCAGTGCCTTCTCGCCCTCGGGCGAGGCGAACGCCGCGGTCTTCTGGTCGTCGCTGAGGATCTTGCCGCCGTTCTGCCACAGGTGCGGCCAGAACTGCCAGGTCGTCTCCTCCGAGCCCGACACCGAGTAGGCGTAGCCGTAGGTCTGCTTCGACGGGTCGGTCATCTGCTTGGCGGCCGCGCGGAAGTCGTCCCACGTCCAGTTCTCGGTGGGGTAGGCCACGCCGTAGGCGTCGAAGACGGTCTTGTTGTAGAGCAGCGAGATGTTGTCGACGAGGGCGGGGAAGCCGATGGTCTTGGCGCCGGTCGGACGGACGGTCAGGCGCGCGGCCTCGGGCAGCTCGTCCCACTTCACGGCCGGGTCGGTGACCAGCTCGGTGATGTCCTGGGTCTTGCCGGAGCTCTCCAGCTCGCTGGACCACGACCCGAACGCGTAGGAGATGTTCGGGTAGGTGCCGCTGGCGAAGCCCGCCGACAGCTTCTGCAGCAACTCCTCGGTGGAGGAGGCGCCCGAGCTGACGTTGATCGTCACGTTCGGGTGCAGCGTGTGGAACTCGGCGGCCATCCCCTCCAGGATCTTCTCGGCCTCGTCGCTCTGGCCGGTCCACCAGGTGAGGGTGACCGGCGCGGTGGTGTCGACCGCGCTGGCGCTGGAGGGTGCGGGGCCGCTCGTCCCGCAGCCGGCCATGGCGAGCAGGGAGGTCGCGAGCGCGACGGCTCCGGCGATTCTGGGCAGGCGTGTGCGCATGGTGGTCCTCTTCGGCGTCGGTGTGGTTGCGGTGGTCATCGGGTCAGGCCTCGGCCAGGGCCTGGTCGGCCTTCTTGGCGGCTTCGGCGAGGGCATCGGCGGAACTGCCGTCACCCTGGAGAACGTGCGAGATGGCGCTGCCGATCGCTTCCGACAGCCCGACGTAGCCCGGGACGGTCGGACGGGCCTGGTGCGCGTTGACGTTGTTGGCGGCCATCACGTCCAGCCCGGGTAGCGAGGTCACCTGGGCGACGAACTCCGGCGAGGTCTCCTCGCTGCTGCGCAGCGGCAGGTTGCCGTAGGCGACGTTCCAGCGCAGGTCCTGGGCGGGGTCGGTGAGCCACTTGGTGAACTCGAAGGCCCAGTGGTCGGCGTTGTCGTCCGGCGAATCCATCAGCACCCAGGCGTCCGCGCCGGAGACGGTCTGGTGGTCGCCGTTGGTGCCGGGCAGAATCGTCACGCCGTAGTTGGTCTTGGCGGTGTGCAGGTCGTACAGCTGCCACGGCCCGGAGGTGATCATGCCGATGCGGTCGTTCGCGAACAGCTGCGCGGCCTTGGTGTCGGTCTGGTCGAGGTAGACGCTCTTGTCGTCCACCGCCATGGCGCGCAGGAAGTCCAGCGCGGCGGCCCCTTCTGGCGAGGCGAACCCCACCGTCGTCTCGTCGTCGGCGAGGATCGAGCCGCCGCGCTGCCACAGGTGCGGCCAGAACTGCCAGGTCGTCTCCTCCGAGCCCGACACCGAGTAGGCGTAGCCGTAGGTCTGCGTGGAGGCGTTGGTGAGCGCCTTCGCGGCGGTGCGGAAGTCGTCCCAGCTCCAGTTCTCGTTCGGGTAGCCGACGCCCGCGCCGTCGAAGACGGTCTTGTTGTAGATCAGGGCCAGCGACGCGACCACGGCCGGGAAGCCGATGGTCTTCGCGCCGGTCGGACGCACCATGCTGCGGGCGGCGGACGGGAACTCGTCCCAGGTGACCGACGGGTCGGCGACCAGGCTGGTGATGTCCTGGGTCTTGCCGGAGGACTCGAGCTCGCTGGCCCAGGAGCCGTAGGCGTAGGAGATGTTGGGGTAGGTGCCGCTGGCGAACCCCGCGGACAGCTTCTGGAGCAGTTCCTCGGTGGAGGAGGCGCCGGAGCTGGTGGTGATCGTGACGTTCGGGTGCAGGGTGTGGAAGTCGGCGGCCATCTTCTCCAGCAGCTGCTCGGCGTCGTCGCTCTGGCCCGTCCACCAGGTCAGCGCGACCGGGGTGGTGGTGTCGACGGCGGCCGGTGTCGCCGGGCTGGACGCCGGGGCGGACGGCGACCCGCAGCCGGCGAGGGCGAGGATCGCGGCGGTGCCGGCGGCCACGACGACGGCGCTCGGTGGGCGATGCCTCATGGTGGGTCCTCTCCGGCGGGGATCTCGTTCTCCATGATCCCCAGCAGTGATCGTTCACGCAATGAACTGCGCGATATGAGCATTCGGGCTGCGCGATACCGCCATCGGGTCGTGCAATTCGCGAGGCCGGGGTGCCACGATGCAGGCATGCCCACCGACGACCTGCTGTTGCGGGACTGGACGCCGCGCAGCCAGCTGCGCGCCGCCGTCACCGAGGTGCCCACGCCCGCCGTGGAGTGCATCGACATCCACAACCACCTCGGACGCTGGCTCAGCGAGGACGGCGACTGGATCGTGCCGGACGTCGACGCGCTGCTGGCGATGATGGACGCGCGGCGCGTCCGCACGATCGTGAACCTCGACGGCATGTCGGGCGAGGAGCTGGAGGCCAACCTGGACCGGCTCGACCGCGCGCACCCCGGACGGTTCCTCACGTTCTGCCAGCTCGACTGGTCGCGCCTCGCCGAGCCGGACGGCGCGGCTGCGCTGACCGCGGTGCTGGAGGACTGTGCGCGCCGCGGGGCGCGCGGGGTGAAGGTCTGGAAGAACCTCGGCCTCACCTACACCGACGCGGACGGCTCGCTGCTGCGTCCCGACGACCAGCGGGTGGTGGACATCCTCGGGCGGGCCGGCGAGCTCGGCCTGCCGGTGCTGATCCACACCGCCGACCCGATCGCGTTCTTCGAGCCGCTGGACGCGAACAACGAGCGGGTCGACGAGTTGGGGGAGATGCCCGAGTGGTGGTTCGGCGACAGCGGGCGCTACCCGACCTTCGACACCCTCCTGGACGCGCACGCCCGGCTGGTGGTGGCCTGCCCGGGGACGACGTTCGTCGGCGCCCACTTCGGGTGCTGCGCCGAGGACCTCGACCGGGTCGAGCGGCTGGTCGAGCAGGCGCCCAACTACCACGTCGACATCGCCGGACGGATGGCCGAGCTGGGCCGCCAGCCGCGTCGGACGGCCGCGTTCATCGCCGCGCACTCCGACCGGGTGCTGTTCGGCACCGACATCTACCCGGCCGAGGACGAGCAGTACCGGCTGCACTACCGGTTCCTGGAGACCGCCGACGAGTCGTTCTCCTACGCTCCCGGCGCCGACATCCCGCCGCAGGGACGCTGGGCGGTCTCGGGTCTTGCGCTGCCGTCCGACCTGCTCGCGGGGGTGTACCGGGACAACGCCGAACGCGTCCTCGGCCTGTAGAGCCCGCAAGCTGTGAGTTGGGCGGCGAGTGCGCGGCCCAACTCACAGTTTGCGGCTCAGCCGTCCGTGAGCGTCCCGCCGAGCGCGACCGGCAGGTACCGGGCGTGGGCGGCGGTGAGCTCGTCGCACAGCGTCCACAGCTGCTCAGGGGTGAGCGTGGAGCCGGCGTTCGGATCGGCCAGCACGGCCTGGCGCACCAGCAGCGGGTCGCCGGTGCGGAACGCCTCGACGGCCAGTTCGGCCACCGAGAGGTAGTCGCGGTTGAGCGCTGCGCCCGCCCGTGGGACGTTGCCGAAGTGCTGCGGGTGCAGTCCGTCCGCGTCCACCAGGGTCGGCACCTCGACCACCGCGCCCTCGGGCAGGTTGTCGATCAGGCCGCGGTTCACCACGTTGGCGTGGATCGTGCGCGGGGTGCCGGTGAGCATCGAGTGGATCACCTGCGGCGCGTACTCGGCGGCGTCGTCCGCGTCGTGCAGGTCCAGGTCTCCGCCGGCCGCCAGCGTGGCGCGCGCCTCGGTGTACTCGCGGACGTTGTCCTCGGAGATCCCGATGTACTCCAGCGGGCGCAGCCGGAACCGCTCGACCTGTTCGGGGGAGCGGAGGAACCAGCTGACGTACTCCGAGGAGTGCTCGCTGGTCTCGGTGGGGTAGTAGCCGATGCGGCTGAAGATCTCGACGCGGACGCGGCGGCGCAGCTCCGGGTCGTCCTCGATGGCCCGGCGCAGGCGCGGGTACAGGTCCTCGCCGTCCCGGCTCCACTCGGTGAGCCACGCCTGGTGGTTGACCCCGCCCGCGCGGTAGTGGGTGCCCTCGAGCGGGACGCCGACCAGTTCGCAGAGGTCGTTCACCGTCCAGTAGACGCTGTGGCACAGGCCGACGGCCTTCAGTTCGGGCGCCACCACCGACAGCCACCAGATGTTCATCGCCATCGGGTTGGTGTAGTTCAGCAGCCAGGCGTCCGGGCAGATCTCGAGCATGTCGGCGGCCAGGCCGGCCAGCACCGGGAACGTCCGCAGGCCACGGAACACTCCGCCGACGCCGGTGGTGTCGCCGATGGTCTGGAGCAGGCCGTGGGCGGCCGGGAGCTCCAGGTCGACCCTGGTCGCGTCGATGCCGCCCACCTGGATCATGTTCACCACGAAGTCGCAGCCGGCCAGCGCGGCGCGGCGGTCGAGCTCGGCGCGGACGTGGAGTTCCTTGCCGAGTTGTCTGGCGACGTTGAGCGCGGTGCCGCGGGCGACCTCGAGGCGCTCGGGGTTGATGTCGTGCAGCGCGAGCGTGATCGGGGGAAGGTCGTCGAACCGCAGCAGGTCGACGATCAGCTGGCGCGTGAACACGACGCTCCCGGCCCCGATGAACGCGATGGTGGGCATGCGTCGATTCTTGGCAGCGGCGCGCGATTCGCGCAACAGAATGCGTGCATTGACGTGCAATTGAGCACCTGCAATGATCACTTTCGTGGCGACCGCGTACACCACCTCGACCGTGGCCCGGTTCGGGGGGCCGGGCAAACGCTCCCGGCGCATGGCGGACCTGCTCGACTTCGTGAGTGACCGCGGCGAGGCGTCCATCGGTGAACTGAGCGCCCACTTCCACACCTCGGCGGCGACGATCCGCCGCGACCTGGGCCTACTGGCCGACCAGGGACTGCTGCTGCGCACCCACGGCGGCGCGCGGATGAGCGGCGCACCCGCGGAGGTGCCGGTGTCGCTGCGCGACACCCGGTTCCAGGCCGCGAAGGACCGGATCGCGAAGGCCGCCGCGGCGATGATCCCGAAGGAGCGGCACTCGGTGGCGTTCAGCGGCGGCACCACCAGCGCCTGCGTGGCCCGGGAACTCGCCTGGCACACCGATCTCACCGTGATCACGAACTCGTTGACCACCGCCACCCTGCTCACCCGCTACCCGCGGCTGAAGGTCGTGATGACCGGCGGCATCCTGCGTCCGCAGTCGCTCGAGCTGGTGGGGGTGCTGGCCGAGGGCACGTTCAACGCGGTCACCCGGATCGGCACCGCGATCCTGGGGGCGGACGGGGTGTCCGCGGCCGAGGGGGTGACCACCTACGACGAGACCGAGGCACGCACCAACCACGCGATGGTCGCCAAGGCCGACCGGACGATCGTGGTCGCGGACGGCTCCAAGATCGGGCGGGCGGCGTTCGCCACGATGGCGGTGGTGTCCGAGATCGACGTGATCGTCACCGACGCCTCGGCCGACGAGGCCGAACTTGCGCGGTTGCGCCGGGTCGGCGTCCAGGTCGTCGTGGCCTGATCATGTGGGCTGCACTCGGTTGGGGCGCGCTCGCCGCGTCGTCGGTGGTGATCGGCGCGGTGCTGGCGTTGCTGCGAAAGTGGCACAGCGGCGTGGTCGGGTTCGTGCTCGCGTTCGGTGCGGGCGCCCTGATCTCCAGCGTCGCGTACGAACTGGTGGAGGACGGCATCCGCACGTCCGGCCCGCTCCCGCTCGGCGTGGGACTCGCGCTCGGGGCGGTCGTGTTCTACTTGGCCGATCGCCGGGTGGAGCGGATGGCGTCCGGTGCGTCCAGCGGCCTGCCGTTGGCGCTGGGGGCGTTGCTGGACGGCATTCCCGAGCAGCTCGTCCTGGGGCTGGGGCTGGCCGGCGGCGGCGGGGTGAGCCTGGCGCTGCTCGGCAGCGTGTTCGTGTCGAACCTGCCCGAGGGCCTGGGGTCGGCGGCGGAGATGCAGGAGGCCGGGCGCTCGAAGCGATCGATCATCGTCTTGTGGTCGGTGGTCGCGGTGAGCTGCACGCTCGCGACGGTCGCCGGCTACGCGCTCGCGGAAGTGTTGCCCGAGGAGGTCGCCACCGGGGTCAACGGCTTCGCCGCCGGTGCCCTGCTGGTGATGCTGACCGACTCGATGATCCCCGAGGCGGAGAAGAAGTCTCCCGGGAAGGCCGGACTGGCCACCGTCCTCGGGTTCGCCCTCGCGATGTCGCTGTCGTTGCTCCAGTGAGGGCCATCGCCGCCCGCTCCGCCGGACTGGCGGAGCGGGGGCGGCTGGGGTCAGAGACCCCGGATGTTGGTGGCCTGGAGGCCCTTGGGGCCGCGCTCGGTGTCGAACTCGACGTTCTGGCCCTCGTAGAGGTCGCGGCGGCCGGAGCCCACGATGGCGCTGAAGTGCGCGAACACGTCAGCCGAGCCGTCGGACGGGGCGATGAAGCCGAAGCCCTTGTCGGAGTTGAACCATTTGACAGTGCCAGTGGCCATGTCGATCTTCCTTCTTTGTTCTCGGATCGGCAGGGCGATCCATCTGACCGTCCCGGCGGCGCCGGAGCGGGGATTGTGGGGGAGTCGCGCACTCGCGGCGCGCCGAGGCGGGAGCCTTCGAGGCTCGTGCTGCGGGGGTGTTGCGGGAAATGTGGTGTCTCTTCGGCTAGCGGGTGCCACCTGCGACATACCCGATCAACAGGACCGGGAAACCTGTGCAGGAGTCAGCGGGCACCGGCGGTGCGGGGTCAAACTCTAGCAGCCGGGCTGCCGGGCCCCGATTCCGGGGGTGAGGAGGCCCTGTGCGATACTGGACGGCGAGGCGCTCACCGTGTGCGCCTGCACACCCGCGCCACACGCATCCGCGCACCGCGCGGCGGCCCCCAGGCCGCCCGGGACGCTCGCGGACACCGGCCGTGGTGACCCGATCCACCGAAAGCAGTTCTCATCGTGTCCCAACCTGCTCCTGCCCTGTCGTCGTTCGCGGAACTGGGCCTGCCCGACCAGCTGGCGTCCGCGCTCGCGTCCCAGGGCATCGACAACCCCTTCCCCATCCAGTCGGCGACCCTGCCCGACACCCTCGCCGGCCGTGACGTGCTCGGCCGCGGCCGCACCGGGTCGGGCAAGACCCTGGCGTTCGCGCTGCCGCTGGTGGCGCGCCTGGCGCACCTCGTCCCGTCCGGCGCCTCCATCGAGGCGCGCACCCGTCCCGGGGCGCCCCGCGCGCTCGTGCTGGCCCCGACCCGCGAGCTCGCCAACCAGATCCTCGCGACCGTCGAGCCGCTGGCCCGCGTGGCCGGGTTGAGCGTGATGACCGTGTTCGGCGGCGTCAGCCAGTCGCGGCAGGTGCAGCAGCTGCGCCGCGGCGCCGACATCGTGGTGGCCACGCCCGGACGCCTCGAGGACCTGATGGAGCAGCGCCACGTCCGCCTGGACGCGGTCGCCGTCACCGTGCTCGACGAGGCCGACCACATGGCCGACCTGGGCTTCCTGCCGGCGGTCACCCGGATCCTCGCCGCGACCCCGTCCGGCGGGCAGCGGATGCTGTTCTCGGCCACCCTCGACCGGGGCGTCGACAAGCTCGTGAAGCGGTTCCTCTCGCAGCCGCTGGTGCACAGCGTGGACGGGGCGGAGTCGCCGGTCGCGGCGATGACCCACCACGTCTTCCTGGTCGGCGACGCGGGCACCAAGCGCGAGGTCGTCACCACGCTCGCCAGCGGCACCGCGCGGCGGCTGCTGTTCACCCGCACCAAGCACCAGGCGCGCAAGCTCGCGCGCGAGCTCACCGCGAGCGGCATCCCGGCGGTCGAGCTGCACGGCAACCTGTCGCAGAACGCGCGCGAGCGTGGGCTGGCGGCGTTCGCCAACGGCGAGGTGCGTGTGATGGTGGCGACCGACATCGCCGCCCGGGGCATCCACGTCGACGGGGTCGACCTCGTCGTCCACGTCGATCCGCCGGCCGAGCACAAGGCGTACCTGCACCGCTCCGGACGCACCGCGCGCGCCGGCCAGCAGGGCGACGTGATCACGCTGGTGCTGCCCGAGCAGCGCCGGGACTTCCAGGCGTTGGCGCGGGCGGCGAAGATTTCTGCCCAGCCCTCGTCGGTGAAGGCCGGCGACGCCCAGGTGGTCGCGCTGGCGGGGCGCCAGGCTGATCGCGTTGCCGTTCAGGACATGCCGGCCGCCGCGGCCTCCCGGAACCCGGACGCGTCCGCGGGGGTTCGGGGTCGTGGGTCGGCCCCCAGGAACTCCGGTTCTGGTCGGTCCGGCTCTGGTCGATCCGGTTCTGGTCGGTCCGGCACTGGTCGGTCCGGTTCGCAGAAGACCGGCTCGGGTAAGTCGTCGGGATCGGGCCGTCGTTCGGCCATGACCCAGGTCGCCCCCGCCCGTCCCGGAGGCGCCGCCCGTTTCTCCGCCCAGGGCTCCCGCGGACGCCGCTCCGGCGGCCGCGCCGCCTGACGGACCGAATTGGGGACGGTTCCGAGATTCGTTGTCTGGCGGGGTGTTGGTTGCGATTCTCGGAACCGTCCCCGTTTCGGTCCGGTCTCGCGGATCACGGTCCCTGAGGAGCGATCCGGGCCTCCCAACACGGTCCCTGAGGAGCGATCCGAGGGACGAGGATCGCGTCACGAAGGGCCGGCCCACCCGACCGTCATCCCGGCGAACGCCAGGATCTCTGGCGTGAACGGAAAGGGGGACGGTTCCGAGATTCGTTGTCTGGCGGGGTGCTGGTTGCGATTCTCGGAACCGTCCCCGTTTCGGTCCGTCCCCGTTTCGGTCCGGTCCCGCGGATCACGGTCCCTGAGGAGCGATCCGAGGGACGAGGATCGCGTCACGAAGGGCCGGGCCACAAGTGCGGGAAAGTGTTCGAATCGTGGCTGTAATCCCTTGTGGATGCGGGAATGCTGGCGTATAATCGAACACATGAGCGGAACGGTGTGGGCGGGTGCGGCGGAGCGTCTCCGCGCTGCTGTGCAGGACCGGGTCGAGGCCGAGATCGCCGAGGCGGTCGCGATCGCCGACCTGGCCGCCGAGCACGAATGGGCCGCGGATGCCCGGATCGATGTGGTCGGGAAGCGGGCGGTGCGGATCGGCGGCGATGGCACTGCGCTGGTGGATGAGTTCCTGCCGCTGGAAGTGGCGGCGTTGCAGGGGGTCTCGGTGTCGGCCGCGACCTGGTTGATCCGTGACATCGTGAACCTGGCCGGCCGGTTCCCGCTGGTCTGGTTCCAGGTGAAGCAGGGGCTGTTGCCGGTGTTCCGGGCCCGTCAGCTGGTGCAGGAGATCGATACGTTCGACCTCACCCTCGACCAGGCCCGTGAGTTGGACGCGCTGCTCGCCCTCAAACTGCCCGGCCTGGCGTGGGGCCGGCTGCTCAAGCTGGCCCGCGGCCTGATCGCGCAGGTGGCCGCACCCGCCATCGAGCAGCGCGCCCACGAAGCCCGTGCGGCGCGGTTTGTGCGGAAGCTGCCGACCGAGGACCCTTTGGTGGCGTACCTGTCGTGTCGGGTGGACACCCGGGACGCGATCTTCTTCGACGCCCAGGTCGACCGGATCGCCGACCTCCTCGCCGCCCACGGCGACACCGACCCCAAAGAGGTGCTCCGGGCGAAAGCGGTCGGGATCCTCGCCACCCCCGCCCGCGCCCAGCTCATGCTCCAAGAAGCCGCCGGCGTCGTCGGCACGATCCGTGCGACCGACCCCCGCCTGGTGCCGGCCGCCACCGTGTACGTGCACGTCGCCGAAGAAACCCTGCTCACCGGGCACGGCACGTGCCGGGTCGAGGGTGTCGGACCGCTGTCGGCCACCCTGCTCGGTGTCCTGCTCGGCCACGACCGGATCACGGTGGCCCCGGTCATCCGGCCCTACGCACAGATCAGCGTGGACAGCTACGAGATCCCCGACCGGATCCGCCGCCAAATCCTGCTCCGAGACACCGTCGAGGTGTTCCCGTGGTCGAGCCGGAGCCCCCGCACCTCCCAGTTGGACCACACCCGGCCGTGGCGGCCCGGTGTGAAGAACCAAACCCGCGCCAACAACCTCGGACCGCTGTCCACCCGGCCGCACCGCGGCAAAACCCACGGCAACTGGCAGCTCGACCAACCCCGACCCGGCATCTTCTGGTGGACCAGCCCCAATGGTTATCGCTACCGCGTCGGGCCACACGGCACCACCCCCATGTTCGGCAACCCCAAACACCAACTCGGCGACCAGATCCAATGGGACACCGACCACAAGAAACGTGGCAGGCCAGATCCGCCAGACGGAGACGACCCCGCGCCCTGAGATCCCGCCACCCGCCAGGATGATGAAGGTGGGCGCGCCGGGACGACGGACGGGTTTGGTCAGACGACCATGCCCGAGACCAGCAGGCCGAGGATGCCGATTGCGAGGACGATGAGCAGCGCCCAGCGGAAGCGTCGGTACGGATTGGTGGACGACCCGGCGTCGGAAGAGCCCGTTCCCAACGCGGCGAGTTCGCGGGGGATCGGGCCGACCAACGTGACGGTCTCGTCCGGGTCGATGTCGCCGCGCTCGGGGTCGTGCAGCGGGCCCCCCGGCGTGAGCCAGCGAGCCGTGATCGGATCGAACCGGTCGTCGGGTGGGGGCAGTCTCCGCGCCATGCCGCCAGCATCGCACCGGGGCCGCCCTCGGGGGAACCAAACCCAGGTCACCGGCGTCCCTCGTCCTCGGTAAGCTTCCTGCGTGCCACCAGCAACGGCGGGGCCCTGGCGGTGACCTCCCAGAAGACCCGACCGGCGACCAGCCGTAAGCGTGACCCGCGTGAACGGGCCGAACACTGGCGTGCCCGCGTCCGCGGGTGGCGTGCGGACATCGCCCGTGCCTGGGAGTACCGGCCCGTGCGTCGCGGACTGGTGGGTTCGGCCCTGCTCTTCCTGGGTTCTCTGACGCCGGCCTACCTTCCGCAGGCCAGCCCCTTGTGGGAGCCGATGCGGGCACTGGGACTGGACAACTGGCCGGCCAAGGTCTTCGGCACCGCCCTCGTCGTCGCCGGCGTGGCTCTGCTCGTCGAGGCATGGTTCAAGCTGCGTCCGAGCCTCTACCACGAGGTCAAGCACTGGCCGATCACCCTGTTGTGGAGCCTCCCGCTGGTGCTCGCCCCGCCGATCTTCAGCCACGACGCGTACGCCTACGCCGCCGAGGGGTGGCTGCTGCGCAACGGCCTCAACCCGTACACCAACCCGATCTCGGTGCTTCCCGGCCAGTTCGCCGACCAGGCCGCCTGGCTGTGGCGCTACACCACCGCGATGTACCCCCCGCTCAGCCTCGAGATGTTCCACGGCCTCGTGGTCCTCGCCGGCAACGACCCGTACTTCTCGGCGGTCGCCATGCGCATCCCGGCGCTGCTGGGCGTGGGGCTGATCGCCTACTTCCTGCCGCGGATCGCGGTCCGCATGGGCGCGGACGTGCAGATGACGGCCTGGTTCTCGACGGTGAACCCGCTGGTGATCATCGACCTCGTCGGCGGCGCCCACAATGACGCACTGATGATGGGGCTGGTTGTGCTCGCGCTCTGGCTGGCGTTCACGAAACGGTTCTGGTGGGCGGCGATCCTGGTGGGGGTGGCGGCCTGTATCAAGCAGCCGGCGATCCTCGCGTTCTACCCGGTCGCGCTGATCGGGCACCCGTGGCGCACCTTCGCCTGGCGTGACACGTCCAGGGCCCTGCTGCGCCTCAGCCTGTCGCTGGCGGTGTCGGTCGCCACCTTCGTCGCGATCTCGCTGGCCAGTGGTCTCGGCTTCGGCTGGGTCGGCGCCGCCGACGTCCCCGGACGCGTGGTCACGCTCGCGCCGTTCACCCTGGTCGGCGCCGGGTTGAAGGCCCTGCTGGAGCTCCTCGGCCAGCCAGAGGCCGGCCAGGTAGCGATGGACGCGGTCCGCTACCTCGGCCTCGGACTCACGGTGGTCGTCATCGCCTGGCTCGGACTCACGGTCGGACGGCGCCGCCCGGTCACCTTCCTGAGCTGGGCCTACCTGGTGTTCGCCTTCGGCGGCATCGCACTGAACAGCTGGTACCTCACCTGGGGTGGCCTGCTGCTCCCGCTCACGAAGCCGACCGAGCGCATCACCGGCACCGCCGTCACCGTGACCACCGTCCTGCTCGCGTACGGCGCCGGCAACCTGGCCTGGCGCAACGACGCCGTCGCCCTCGGGTTCGCCGCACTCGCCCTCATGCTCGTGCTGCTGTACCGGCACGCCCAGGAACGCAAGCTGCACCTCGCCGCTGCCGGTGCCGACAAGGGGGCCTGAGGGTGGACGCAGAACTGCTTGTCGAGGTCGTCGACGGCGTCGGCCGGATCCGGCTGAACCGTCCTCGCCAGATCAACGCCCTGACCGTGCCGATGATGCACACCCTCTCGGGGGTGCTCGACGACTTCGCGTCCGACGAGCGCGTCGTCTCGGTCGAACTCACCGGGGCGGGGGAGCGCGGCCTGTGCGCGGGCGCGGACGTCCGAGCGCTGCGGGAGCGGGTCATCACCGGCGGTGACGTCACCGGCTTTTTCGCCACCGAGTACGACGTCGACCTGAAGATCGCCGCGTTCGCCAAGCCGTACCGCGCGATCATGACCGGCATCACCATGGGCGGCGGGCTCGGCCTGAGCGCGCACGGCTCCCGGCGGGTCGTGGACGCGAGCAGCCGCCTCGCCATGCCGGAGACCCAGATCGGCCTGTTCCCGGACGTGTTCATGACCCCGCTGCTGGCCCGGATGCCGGACGAGATCGGCACCCACCTCGCCCTCACCGGCGCCTCGATCAACGCCACGGACGCGGTGCGCCTCGGCCTCGCCGACGAGGTCGCCGGTCCCGCCCCCGCACCGGACGCCGGCCTGCGCGCCCCATGGGTCGCCGAGTGCTACGCCGGTGACGACCCGGCCGAGATCCTGGCTCGCCTGGAGGGCCACCCCGACCCGGCCGCCCGCGAGACCGCCGCCGAGTTGCGGCTGCGCTGCCCGCTCTCGGTCGCGGTCACGCTCGAGGCGGTGCGCCGGGCCGCGGCGATCACGTCGCTGCCCGACCTGCTGCCCACCGAGCTCGCCCTCGCCGTCCGGCTCGCGACCGGCCCCGACTTCGCCGAGGGCGTCCGCGCCCAGCTCGTCGACCGCGACCGCACCCCGCACTGGTCCCACGACCGGGTCGAGGACGTCTCCCGCGCCGAGGTCCTCGGCTACTTCGAGCCTCTCTGACCCACCGGACCGAATTGGGGACGGTTCCTAACTTGGTCCCGGACCGAGTTAGGAACCGTCCCCAATTCGGTCCGCGTAGTCGACGACCACGGGGGCGTGGTCGCTCAGCCGGGCCTCGTAGCTGTCGGCGCGGTCGGTGCCGCCGCTCAGCGCCGCCCGCGCCAGGCCCGGCGTGGCCAGGTGATAGTCGATCCGCCAGCCGACGTCGTTGGTGAACGCGTTGCCCATCCAGCTCCACCACGAGTACGGACCGGGCTCGTCGGGGTGCAGCGTGCGCACCACGTCCACCAGCGTCCGCGGGCCGAGGATCGAGGCGAACCACGCCCGCTCCTCGGGCAGGAAGCCGACGTTGCGCTGGTTCGCGCTCCAGTTGCGCAGGTCGAGCCGGGTGTGGGCGATGTTGAAGTCGCCCATCACCAGGAACTCCCGCCCGCGCGCCTGCGCCTGCTTGCGGGCCCGCGCGAGGTAGGGACGGAAGTGCCGCAGGAACCGCTCCTTGCGCCGGTAGCGCGCGAGCTGCTCGGGCGTCTCGTCGGCGCGTCCGCCCTTCGGCAGGTACAGCGAGCCGACGGTCAGCCGCCAGCCGTTCAGGTCGAAGTCGGCCTCCACGTAGCGGCCCTCGGCGTCGAACGCCGGGACGCCGAAGCCCTCGCGGACCGCCAGCGGCGGCGTCCGGCTGAGCAGGGCCACCCCGTTGCGGCCCGCCCGGTCGCCGGGGTGGTAGCACCAGGAGTAGCCCGCCAGCGCCTCCGGCGGCACCTCGTCCGCCGGGCACCGCACCTCCTGGAGAGCGACGAGGTCGCAGTCGCGGTCACCCAGCCAGTCGCCGAACCCGCGGCGGACGGACGCCCGGATGCCGTTGACGTTGACGGTGGCGACCCGCATCAGGAGTTGCGCCCGCGCGCGGCGACTGGCCAGGTGCCGCCGGTGCTCAGCCGGTACTCCCCGGCCAGGTTCACCGCGTTACAGACGTGGTTGGGCACCACCAGGACGGTCGACCCCAGCGCGGGCCGCGCGCCCGGCCACTCGATCGTCGAGTGGTGCTCGCTCAGCGCGACGATCCGGGCGTCCGGAGCGTCCAGCACCCGGCCGAACCCGGACGCCCACGGCGCCCGGTCGGCGCCGAGCGCCTTGCTGCCCGCGTCGGTGACCACCCGGCCACCGGTGTGCGACACCACGGTGGCCGCCACGGTCAGGGCGACCTGGTCGAAGCCGATCGTGCCCAGCTCCACCTGCTGCGAGTCGCCGAACACGTACACGCCCGGACGCAGCTCGTTCAGCACCCCGGGACGCACCGCCCCCGCCGAGGGCGTCGAGCCGCCGCTGAGCAGGCGGACCGGCAGCAGCGCGGCGGCCAGCGAGGCTGCCGCCACCGCGAGGGCCGCCGCCTCGTCGTCGGCCGCGCGCAGCCGCGTCTCGGGGGAGTAGCTGTGCCCGGGGAACGTGAACACCCCGCGCACCCGCAGGCCCGACTCGCTGATCCGCGCGGCGAGCTCGCCGGCCTCCCGGGGCTGGACGCCGGACCGGTGGTGCCCGCTGTCGATCTCGACCGCGACCTCCACCGGCAGCCGGCTCAGCCGCCGCGCCGCCTCCGGCGAATCACAGCCGACCAGGACGCGCGCGCGTCCGGCCAGCGCCCGCAACCGGTCGGCGTCGCCGGCCCCCAGCCACAGCGGGTAGGCGATGAACAGGTCGTCGAACCCGGCCGCGGCGAACACCTCGGCCTCACCGATCGTGGCCACCGTCAGCCCGGACGCGCCCGCGTCCAGCTGGCGCCGGGCGATCTGGAGTGACTTGTGCGTCTTCGCGTGCGGACGCAGCGCGATCCCGCGTTCGGCGGCGAGCGCCGCCATCGCCGCGATGTTGCGGTCGAGGATGTCGGTGTCCAGGCGCAGGTGGGGCGTCGCTCCCACGTCAACGCCTCCCGGCCGGGTGCGGCGGCCTCATCGATAGTTGTCGAACTGCACCGCGAAATCGAGGTCCGCGCCCTTGACCAGCTGCTGCACGGCCTGCAGGTCGTCCCGCTTCTTGCCGAACACCCGCAGCTCCTCGCCCTGCACCTGGGTGCGGATGCCCTTCGGCCCTTCGTCGCGGATCAGCTTCGCGACCTTCTTGGCGTTCTCGCTGCTGATGCCCTGCGTGATGGACGCGGTGATCTTCCACATCTTTCCCGACAGCCGCGGCTCGCCGGCGTCCAGCGCCCGCAGGTCGATCTTGCGCCGCACCAGCATCGTCTGGAACACGTCCAGGATCGCCTTCACCCGCTCCTCGCCATTGGCCTCCATCTCGAAGGCCTCGCCGGAGGCCTTGATGGACGCGTCGGTGCCCTTGAAGTCGAACCGGGTCCGCACCTCCTTCACGGCCATGTTCAGGGCGTTCTCGACCTCCTGGCGGTCGACCTTGCTGACGATGTCGAACGAGTTCTCTGCGGCCACTGCTTCTCCTGCCTGATGTCTGCTCCACCCCGGTCGCCCGGGCGCCCGTGCCGATTCGATTGCGGGGACGCCGTTTTGCTATGGTGTCCCGGCACGGCAGGTTGCCCGAGTGGCCAAAGGGAGCGGTCTGTAAAACCGTCGGCTAAGCCTACGTAGGTTCGAACCCTACACCTGCCACGCGCACACCGAAGGGCCCCCGGATTCCCGGGGGCCCTTCGCTGTTACCCCTTGTCAGAGCCTCAAACGGTCAGTGCCGCCCGGTCATGGTGGTGACGTCCAGGGCCTTCGCCAGCTGCTCCTCGCTGATCTCGCCGCGCTCGACGTAGCCCAGGTCGCGCACCGCGTCCGCCACGGTCAGGTTGGCCTTCACCGAGTGCTTGGCGATCTTCGCGGCCGCCTCGTAGCCGATGATCCGGTTGAGCGGGGTGACGATCGACGGGGACGACTCGGCCAGCTGGCGGCACCGTTCGACGTTCGCCACGACGCCGTCCACGCAGCGGGTGGCCAGCAGCCGCGACACGTTGCCCACCAGCGTGATCGACTCCAGCAGGTTGCGGGCCATCACCGGCAGCATCACCAGCAGGTCGAAGTTGCCCTGGGCGCCGGCGAACGCGATCGCCGCGTCGTTGCCGATCACCTGCGCGGCCACCATCACCGTCGCCTCCGGCAGCACCGGGTTCACCTTGCCCGGCATGATCGAGGAGCCCGGCTGCAGGTCGGGCAGCGCGATCTCGCCCAGCCCGGTGCGCGGCCCCGAGCCCATCCAGCGCAGGTCGTTGGCGATCTTCACCAGCGACACCGCGACCGTCCGCACCGCTCCCGAGGTCTCCACCAGCGCGTCCTGCGCGGCCTGCGCCTCGAAGTGGTTCGGCGCCTCCACCAGCGGCAGCCCGGTGTGCTCGGCGACCAGCTCGATCACCCGCGCGGAGAAGCCGGGCGGGGTGTTGATGCCGGTGCCCACCGCCGTCCCGCCCAGCGGCAGCTCCGACAGCCGGGGGAGGGCGGCCCGCACCCGGTCGATGCCGTAGCGCACCTGGGTGGCGTAGCCGGAGAACTCCTGGCCGAGCGTGATCGGGGTGGCGTCCATCAGGTGGGTGCGGCCCGACTTCACCACGTCCGCGAACTCGGTCGCCTTCGCCTCCAGCGACGACGCGAGCGCCTCCAGCCCGGGGATCAGCTCCTCGGTGACCGCCTGCACCGCCGCGATGTGGATCGAGGACGGGAACACGTCGTTGGACGACTGGGACGCGTTCACGTGGTCGTTGGGGTGGACGGGCTCGCCGAGCCGCCGGGACGCCAGCGTCGCGACCACCTCGTTGGTGTTCATGTTGGACGAGGTGCCCGACCCGGTCTGGAACACGTCGATCGGGAACTGGTCGTCGTGCCGGCCATCGATCACCTCGTCGGCCGCGGCCACGATCGCGTCCGCCACCGGCTGCGGCAGCACCCCGAGCTCGGCGTTGGCCAGCGCCGCCGCCCGCTTGATCTGCGCCAGAGCGGCGATGTGGTGGGCGGACAGCGGACGCCCCGAGATCGGGAAGTTCTCCACCGCCCGCTGAGTCTGGGCGGCGTAGAGCGCGTCGGCGGGCACCCGGACCTCTCCCATCGTGTCGTGTTCGATCCGGTACCCGGTCATGGTCGGCTCCTTCGTTGGGTCTGCTCCCACCGTAGGCGTGCGGCCTAAGGTGCTGCCATGGCGACCATGGCCGAGTTGGCGGACAGCATCCTGCTGGCCACGGACGCGATCCCCGCCGGCCAAGTCAGCACGTACGGCGACATCGCCCGGATCGTCGGCTGCGGCCCCCGCCTCGTCGCCCGGGTGCTCGCCGGCAGCGGCGGTGAGACCTGCTGGTGGCGGGTCGTGCGCGCGGACGGAACCATCGCGCCCCACCTGGTCGCCGAGGGCACCACCCGCCTGGTCGGCGAGGGCGTCGCCGTCCGCGCGGGACGGATCGAGCTGGCCCGCTACCGGGCGGCCCTGGAATGACCGCCGCCGGAAGGGGCTGGCCGGGGGACCCGGCGGACGCGACGACCCCGGTGGCGCTCGACGCCGCCGGTGTCCGGACGCTGGCCGCGGGTTGCGACCTGCACGAACTGGACGCCCGGGTGAGCGTCTGCCGCGCCTGCCCCCGGCTGGTGGCCTGGCGGGAGCAGGTCGCGACCGAGAAACGGGCGTCCTTCGCCACCGAGCCGTACTGGGGACGGCCGATTCCGGGCTGGGGCGACCCGCAGCCGTGGCTGGTCGTGCTCGGCCTCGCCCCCGCCGCGCACGGCGGCAACCGCACCGGTCGGGTCTTCACCGGCGACCGCAGCGGCGACTGGCTGTTCGCCGCGCTGCACCGGGCCGGGCTCGCCGCCCTGCCCACCTCCGTCCACGCCGGCGACGGGCAGCGGCTGGACGGCGTCCGGATCGTCGCGGCCGTCCGCTGCGCCCCGCCGGACAACCGTCCGACCACCGACGAGCGGGACACCTGCGCGCCCTGGCTGGCCGCCGAACTCGCCCTGCTCCCGACCGCCCGGGTCATCCTGTGCCTGGGTGGGTTCGCCTGGGACGCCGCGCTGCGCCAGCTGGCCGCCGCCGGCAACGCGGTGCCGCGTCCGCGTCCACGGTTCGGCCACGGGGCGACCGCGGACGTCGGCCCGTTCACCCTGATCGCCAGCTTCCACCCCAGCCAGCAGAACACGTTCACCGGCCGGCTCACCGAGCCCATGCTCGACGACGTGTTCGCCGCCGCCAAAGACCTGGCCGCGCCCCCGGTGCAGGCCTGACCGACCGGCGTCCGGGGCCGATTTGGGGGCGACCTCACTCGTGGGGTAGTGTCAACCCCCGTCCGGCCCCTATAGCTCAGTCGGCAGAGCGTCTCCATGGTAAGGAGAAGGTCTGCGGTTCGATTCCGCATGGGGGCTCTGTGTTCGGATAGACGGAGTTACCGCCCGTCGCCCAGGCATACTGGAAATCCGGACCTGGGGCGGGATAGCTCAGGCGGTAGAGCAAGCGGCTCATAATCGCTGTGTCGCGGGTTCAAGTCCCGCTCCCGCTACCGACTGATGGTTGACCGTAGGGAAAGAGGAATCTGATGGCCAAGAAGCAAGCCGACGTCCGGCCGAAGATCACCCTTGCGTGCACGCAGTGCAAGGAGCGCAACTACATCACCAAGAAGAATCGGCGCAACGACCCCGATCGCATGGAGCTGAAGAAGTTCTGCCCGAAGTGCCACGCGCACACCGCGCACCGCGAGACCCGCTGACGCTGGTCCTCGACAAGCCGTCCGCGTCAGCGGGCGGCTTTGTTGTGTTCCCGGAGGCGCCCAGCTGATCACCCCGAGCCGGCGGTCTCGCCAGGCTCGCTCCCGAAACCGACGTTTGCTCCCGAGATTTCGGGAGCAAACGTCGGTTTCGGGAGCGAAGTCGCGTGGAGGCGGACAAGTCCGGCCCGTTAGTCTGTGCGCATGCCGATCAGCGAAGACCACGTCGGGCGCAGCTACCCGGCCACGGCCCCCTACCAGGTGAGCCGGGCCAAGATCGCGGAGTTCGCCGCCGCGCTCGGCGACGTGCAGAACCCCGCCTACGCCGGCGACGACCCGGTCGCCCCGCCCACCTTCGCGGTGCTGCTGTCCTCCGCCGCCTGGGACGAGATGTTCGCCGACCCCGACCTGGCGCTGAGCCTCAGCCGCACCGTGCACGTCGACCAGCGCTTCGCCTGGCGGCGTCCGCTGCGCGCCGGTGACGAGGTGACCGCCACCCTGACCATCGAGAAGGTGCGCGCCCGGGGCGCCACCGCGATCATCACGATCGCCGTCGACCTCGCCACCACGGACGGGGAGCCGCTGTGCACGGCCACGTCCACCCTGATGCACACCTCGGAGGTGGCCGCATGAGCACCCTGACCGCCACCGAGGGCCAGGTCCTGCCCGGCTTCACCCGCACGTTCACCCGCGCCGACCTCGTGCGCTACGCGGGGGCGTCCGGCGACTTCAACCCGATCCACTGGTCGGACGGCGCTGCGGCCGCCCTCGGCCTGCCGGACGTGATCGCCCACGGCATGCTCACGATGGGCACCGCCCTGCGCGTGGTCACCGACTGGACGGGCGACCCGGGCCGGGTGCGCAGTTATTACGTCCGGTTCACCAAGCCCGTGGTGGTGCCGGCCGACGGCGGCACGGAGGTGCAGTTCGGCGGCACGGTCACCAAGGTCGCCGACGGTGTGGCCACGGTGAGCATCGAGGCGATCTGCGACGACACGAAGGTGCTGGGCGCCGCCGTCGCCGAGGTGATCCTTGGCTGAACGGCTGGCCGACCACACCACCCTGCGCGTCGGCGGACCTGCGGGACGCTGGCTCGAGCCCGCCACCGAGGCCGAACTGATCGAGGTCGTCGCCGCGGCGGACGCGGCCGGCGAGCCCGTCCTGGTGCTGGGCGGCGGCTCCAACGTGCTAATCGCCGACGAGGGGTTCGAGGGCGCCGTGGTGCACACCGGACGCCTGCGCGGCGTCCGCACCGACGACGTCGCGGCCTGTTCGGGGGCGTTCGTGACGGTCGCCCCCGGCGAGCCGTGGGACGGCTTCGTGGCCGCCACGATCGCCGACGGCCACGTCGGCGTCGAGGCGTTGTCGGGCATCCCTGGCCTGGTCGGCGCCACTCCGATCCAGAACGTCGGCGCCTACGGCCAGGAGGTCGGCCAGACCATCGCCCGGGTCCGCACCTGGGACCGCCAGGAGAACAAGGTGGTCACCCGCAGCGCCGCCGAGTGCCACTTCGGCTACCGCAGTTCGCTCTTCAAGGCCGTCCCGAACCGGTTCGTGGTGCTCTCGGTGAGCTTCCAGTTCCGCCTGGGGACGCTGTCGGCGCCGGTCCGCTACGCCGAACTCGCCCGCACCCTCGGCATCGAACCGGGGGAGCGCGCCCCGATGGCCGACGTGCGCGCGGCCGTCCTCGACCTGCGCCGCGGCAAGGGCATGGTGCTGGACGCCGAGGACCGCGACACCTGGAGCGCCGGCAGCTTCTTCACCAACCCGCTGGTGCCGGTCGAGGTCGCCGACCGCCTGCCTTCCGACGCGCCGCGCTACCCGCAGCCCGACGGCACCGTGAAGACCAGCGCGGCGTGGCTGATCGAGCACGCCGGCTTCAACAAGGGCTTCGGCGCCGGGCTGGCCCGGCTGTCGACCAAACACACCCTGGCCCTCACCAACCGGGGCGGCGCGTCCGCCGCCGAGGTGGTGGCCCTGGCCCGCGAGATCCGCAGCGGTGTCGAGGACGCCTTCGGCGTCCGCCTGGTGCCCGAGCCGGTGCTGGTCGGGACGAGCATCGAGCCGTAGCGCCCGCGCCTAGACTGGCCCGCGGCCTCCCGAAAGGAACAACCGTGAGCATCCTGGCGAACGTGCCCCTCGCGCCCCGCGACCCGATCCTCGGGCTCACCGAGGCGTTCGTCGCCGACACCCGCCCGGGCAAGGTGAACCTGGGCGTCGGGGTCTACCTCGGCGAGGACGGACGCATCCCGCTGCTGGAGTGCGTGCGGACGGCCGAGGCCGCGCTGGCGGCCAACCCGTCCCCGCGCGGCTACCTGCCCATCGACGGGCTGCCGGCCTACACGAAGGCGGTGCGCGAACTGGTGTTCGGGGCCGGCTCCGAGCCGGTCGCCGCCGGCCGGGTGGTCACCGTCCAGGGCCTCGGCGGCACCGGCGCGCTGAAGATCGGGGCCGAGTTCCTGCGTCGCACGGACGCCCAGCCGGTCGTGCTGATCTCCGACCCGTCCTGGGAGAACCACCAGGCGCTGTTCAGCCGCGCCGGGTTCGAGGTGCGCAGCTACCGCTACTACGACCCGTCCCGGGGCGGCATCGACGTCGCCGGCATGCTCGACGACCTGCGCGCGGCCGCCCCCGGCACCACGGTCGTCCTGCACGCCTGCTGCCACAACCCGACTGGCTACGACCTCGACGAAGCCCAGTGGGAGCAGGTCGCCCAGGTGGTGGCCGAGCGTGGCCTGGTGCCGTTCCTCGACCTCGCCTACCAGGGCTTCGCGTCCGGGATCGGCGCCGACTGCGCCGTCATCGGACGCTTCGCGGCGCTCGGCGTCCCGATGCTGGTGGCGTCCTCGTTCAGTAAGAGCTTCAGCCTCTACGGCGAGCGGGTC
Source organism: Actinomycetota bacterium (assembly GCA_020161755.1). Taxonomy (GTDB): domain Bacteria; phylum Actinomycetota; class Actinomycetes; order Propionibacteriales; family Propionibacteriaceae; genus Propionicimonas. Next base: position 11,460 of record JAIUOS010000009.1, on the reverse strand, counting down.
GGCGGGCTCAGCGTGGTGGCGGCCGATGCGGACGAGGCGGCACGGGTGCTGTCGCAGCTGAAGGTGACGATCCGCACCACCTACTCCAACCCGCCCACGCACGGCGCGGCGGTCGTCTCCGCGGTGCTCGGCGACCCCGACCTCCGCGCGCAGTGGGAGGCCGAGCTGGAGGGCATGCGGCTGCGGATCCGGTCGATGCGCACGGCCCTGGTGGACGCGCTGGCCGCCTCCGGGGCCGGCCGCGACTTCGGCTTCATCGCCGACCAGATCGGCATGTTCAGCTACTGCGGGCTGTCGCCGGCGCAGATGCAGGAACTGCGCGACGTGCACGGGGTGTACGGCACCGACGCGGGCCGGATCTGCGTGGCCGCGCTCAACCCGGGCAATGTCGGAGCCGTCGCACAGGCGGTTGCGGCGGTCCTGTGACGGGTCGCCGCTGCGCGTCCGGGCCGACCTCCCGGTTCGACTTCGCCAACGCGAACCCCGTACAATCCTGTACTTGGTGACCATCACCTGCTCGGCCATGCCCTGAGGGGCCCGGACGTGCAGGGGGCGATCACCGAAGGGCAATAGCTCAATTGGCAGAGCAGCGGTCTCCAAAACCGCAGGTTGGGGGTTCAAGTCCCTCTTGCCCTGCTGGGAAAGCCGTTACCGACGACCGACCAGCACCACCGATCAAGCGACAGTGAAGGACACCTCCCGTGGCGGACGAACCGGAGTTGGCAGACGCCGATGTCCCTCGCGACCCCGCAGCTGACCTCGACCTGCAGGCCATGGGCCTGGTGGACGTGGAGCTGACGGAGGAGGAGCAGGTCGCGATGGCTGCCGCCAGCGCGCGGCCGGTCCGCAAGGGCGCGGTCGAGGAGGCTGCCGGCAAGGGTCGGGCGACGCCCAAGCAGCGCCGCCAGCGCCCCGGCGAGGAGCACCGTCGGGCCACTCCGGTGGAGTTCGTCAAGGAGTCGATCTCCGAGCTGAAGAAGGTGGTCTGGCCCACCCCGAGCCAGCTCCAGCAGTACTTCGTCGTGGTGCTGGTGTTCGTGTTGATCATGATCGGCATCGTGGCCGCGCTGGACCTCGGGTTCGGCACGCTGATGTTGAAGTTGCTGGGCTGAGGACGAGGAAGCGAGTAGGCATTTGACTGGGAACAACCCGCCCGAGGACGACTTCGGCACCCCCGCGTCCGAGGATTTCGAGATCGATCTCGGCCTGCCCGACGCGCCGGCCGAGGACGACGACCTCGAGCTGAACCTCGACTTCGGTGGCGCCTCCGAGCCCGACGAGGCCGACATCCTGCTCAACCTCGGTGAGGACGAGCCGGAGCCCGAGCCCGAGCCCGTCGGTCTCGACACCGACGACGAGGCCGTGCTGGAGGAGCTGCGCCTGCAGCTGCGCAGCCAGGTCGGCGACTGGTACGTCATCCACACCTACTCCGGCATGGAGAACCGGGTGAAGCAGAACCTGGACAACCGGGTGAAGACGCTCGGCATGGAGGACTACATCTACGAGGCCGTCGTGCCCACCGAAGAGGTCATCGAGACCCGCAACGGTGCGCGCAAGTCGGTCACCCGCACCGTCCTGCCCGGCTACGTCCTGGTCCGCATGGACCTGACCGATGCGTCCTGGGCCGCGGTGCGCCACACCCCGTCCGTCACCGGGTTCGTCGCCCACGCGAGCGCCCCGGTGCCGCTCAGCCTCGAAGAGGTCGAGAAGATGCTCGCCCCGTCCGCCCTCGCGCGGGCCGCGGCCGCCTCCACCGGCCCGAAGCGGACGAGCAAGAAGATCGAGATCGCGGACTTCAACGTCGGCGACTCCGTCATGGTGGTGCAGGGCCCCTTCGCCGGGGTGCACGCGACCATCACCGAGATCAATGCGAACAGCCAGCGGCTCAAGGCGCTGGTCGAGATCCTCGGCCGCGAGACCCCGGTCGACCTGACCCTCGGCCAGATCCAGAAGGTCTAGGCCCGTCCGCATCGCCGTCGGCCACCCGGTCGCACGGCACAGGGAAACACAGAGAAGGACCCACCAGGAAATGCCTCCCAAGAAGAAAGTGGCCGCCCTCGTCAAGGTGGCACTGAACGCGGGCGCGGCGACCCCGGCCCCGCCGGTCGGCACCGCGCTCGGCCCGCACGGCGTGAACATCATGGAGTTCTGCAAGCGGTACAACGCCGAGACCGAGGCCATGCGTGGCACGATCATCCCGGTCGAGATCACGATCTACGAGGACCGCACCTTCACCTTCATCACGAAGACCCCGCCGGCCGCGGAACTGATCAAGAAGGCCGCCGGACTGAAGAGTGGCTCCGCCCGTCCGCACAAGGACAAGGTCGGCTCGCTGACCGCTGACCAGGTGCGCGAGATCGCCACGACGAAGATGCCCGACCTCAACGCCAACGACATCGACGCCGCGATGAAGATCGTGGCCGGCACCGCCCGCTCCATGGGCGTCACCGTCGAGGCCTGAGCAACAACCACCCAGTGGGAGGGCTGCTGAGCCCGCACCACGACTGGCACCCGGCCCATGCGAGGGCCGGAATCGAGAAAGAGACCAGCATGAAGCGCAGCAAGGCCTACCGGGCCGCGAGTGAGAACGTCGACGAGAACCAGCTGTACAGCCCCGAGGCTGCCCTGGCGATCGTCAAGAAGAACGCATCGGCGAAGTTCGACGAGACCGTGGAGGTCGCCCTCCGCCTCGGCGTCGATCCCCGCAAGGCGGACCAGATGGTCCGTGGCACCGTGAACCTCCCCAACGGCACCGGCAAGACGGCAAGGGTCCTCGTCTTCGCCACCGGTGAGAAGGCCACCGATGCGCTTGCGGCCGGTGCGGACGAGGTCGGGGCCGACGAGCTGATCGACAAGATCGCCGGCGGCTACCTCGACTTCGACGCCGTCGTCGCCACGCCCGACCTGATGGGCAAGGTCGGTCGCCTGGGTCGTGTCCTCGGCCCCCGCGGCCTGATGCCGAACCCGAAGACCGGCACGGTCACGATGGACGTCGCCAAGGCCGTCTCCGACATCAAGGGCGGCAAGATCGAGTTCCGCGTCGACCGTCACGCCAACCTCCACTTCATCGTGGGCAAGGCGTCGTTCACCGACCAGCAGCTCAGCGAGAACTACTTCGCCGCGATCGACGAGGTCATGCGCCTCAAGCCGAGCGCGTCGAAGGGCCGCTACCTGAAGAAGGCGACCATCGCCTCGACCATGGGCCCCGGCGTCCCGGTCGACCCGATGAAGGTCAAGCCCTCCGCAGAGTGACCTGAACCACCGCAAGCTGTGAGTCGGGCGGCGACTACGCCGCCGAACTCACAGCTTGCGGCAATTCCGGGGCCGATTTGGCCGGTGCGTGCCCCGACCCGTAAGATTGTCCTTGCCGTAGACCGCTGGTTCTCGTCCTGGCTCGCCAGGCAGGTAAACCCCGCGCAGGTGAAACCTGAAAGCTCTGAACGAGTCTTCGCCCTGGTTGCCCTGCGCATCCGGGGCTCTTCCATTTCCGGGGGTCGACGGCGATCCGAAGAGAAGTGGGAAGGAGACCCATGGCGAGGCCGGACAAGGCAGCCGCCGTTGCGGAGCTGGCAGATCAGTTCACCAATTCCGCTGCCGCAGTGCTGACCGAGTACCGCGGGCTCACCGTCAAGGACCTGAAGGCACTGCGCCGGTCCCTTGGTGAGTCTGCCACCTACGCCGTGACGAAGAACACGCTGACCACGATCGCCGCCCGTGAAGCGGGCATCGAGGGACTCGACGAGCAGCTCGCCGGCCCGACCGCGATCGCCTTCATCAACGGTGACGTAGCCACCGTTGCGAAGGGTCTGCGTGAATTCGCCAAGGCGAACCCGCATCTGGTGATCAAGGGTGGCGTCATGGACGGTCGCGTCCTCGATGCCGACTCGGTCAAGAAGTTGGCCGACCTCGAGTCGCGTGAGGTCCTCCTCGCCAAGCTCGCGGGTGCGATGAACGGGAACCTGGCCAAGGCTGTCGGCCTGTTCGCCGCACCGCTGTCCCAGGCCGCCCGCGCCCTGGACGCCCTGAAGACCCAGAAGCAGGCCGGGGCCGCCCCGGCAACCGATGCAGCTCCCGCTGCTGAGGCCACCACCGACGCGGCTGACGCTGCATCCGAGTAAGAAGAGAAAGGACGCCCACAATGGCGAAGCTCACTACTGACGAGCTCCTTGACGCCTTCAAGGAGATGACCCTGATCGAGCTCTCCGAGTTCGTGAAGCTGTTCGAGGACACCTTCGGTGTCACCGCTGCCGCTCCGGTGGCCGTGGCTGCTGCTCCGGCCGCTGCCGGTGGCGACGCCGCCGGCGCCGAGGAGGAAGAGGTCAGCAACGAGGTCGACGTGATCCTCGATTCCGCCGGCGACAAGAAGATCCAGGTCATCAAGGAGGTGCGCGCTCTCACCAACCTGGGCCTGAAGGAGGCCAAGGACCTGGTCGAGGCCGCTCCGAAGGTCGTCCTGGAGAAGGTCACCCGCGACGCCGCGGCCAAGGCCAAGGAGGCCCTCGAGGCCGCCGGCGCCGCGGTCTCCGTCAAGTGACCAGCTGACGCAGCGAACAACAGCGGTGGTGGCCCGATCGGGCCACCACCGCTTTGTCTTTGCCCCCTCGGGCTCGACGGGGGAGTGGAGACACAGAACGGCGGTGGCCCTGGGAGGGCCACCGCCGTTCTGACTCTACTGGGGGTGGTTGTGTTACGTGTTGGGGCTTGTTCTTCGGACCCGGAGGGGTTGGGGTCCGAAGAAGAACGAGGAAACTAGATCTTCAGCGGCCAGTTGCCCTGGCCCATGATGGAGACCGAGCCACCCGCGGACTGCGAGTTGGTAGCGATCACGCTCATCGGAAGCAGGGCGAGGGTCCCGGCAACGGCGGCGGCGGCGATAATCCTACGAGCGATGGTCATGATGTCTCCCCAGGGCCTTTCTTGTTTGACTGGCGTTGACAGGAAAGCTAGCCGGTACTTGACTGGCTTGTCAACATTTGACAAAGTTTTCCTGAGATCGTTTTTGGAGGAGGACTTGTGGACGTGTCCAGCGCGGTGCAGTTCGGCTCGTTGCTGCGCGATGCCCGTCGTCGCCAGGGGTTGTCCCAGGCTGAGCTCGGAGGCGACAAGTACTCCGGCAGCTACATCTCGCACCTGGAGAGCGGTCGCCGGGCGGCCACGCCCGAGGTGATCGACTTCCTCTCCCGCCGGCTCGGTGTCTCGCCGCTGGAATGGGGGGTGTCCCCGGCCGCGGATCCCGCGCAACTGGTCGCCGGCGATTCCATCGAGGACCTGCTGGTGGCCGAGCGGGCCTGGTCGGAGCACGACTGGGCCGCTGCGATTGAGCACTCGACGCAGGCCGCGGCGACCGCAAAGGCCGCCGGCGACATGGGTCGGCACTGGGAAGCCCTTTACGTCCAGGCGCAGGCGCGCTTCTCCTCGGGCGACTTCGTCGGCGCGGCGCGGCTGGCCGAGGAGCTGGCTGAGCACGAGACCGCGCGCAGGTTCGGGGTCGCGCGCGCTCAGGCACTGAGCCTCGCTTCGGTCGCGAACCGTGCCTCCGACCGCCTCGGCTGGGCGGTCGCGTTCGGCGCCAGAGCCGTCGAGGCAGCCTCCGCGGCGCCGCCGATCATCCTCGCCGAGGCACTGATGGCCCTTGTCAGCGCCATGTCCGAGGCCGGGCACGACCCGTCGGAGAGCGAGCCGTACCTGGTACGGCTGTCCGAGCTGACCCCCCGCCTCAACTCCGAACACAGCCGCGGCATGATCGCCTGGACCATGGGCACCGCCGCGTTCGTGGCCGGACGTGTGGAGGTCGGCAGGGAGTTCCATGCCGTAGCCCGAACACAGCTGGACGCCCGGCGCGACCTGCGCCTGTGGCTCCGGTTCCACCGTTCGGCGGCGAGCTGTCTCGTCGACGCCGGCATCCAGGACGGTGTTCGCGATCTCGTGCGAAACGCCGCCCTGGGCTTGGAGATCCTCGGCAACCATCACGACGTGGTCGAACTGCGGCAGGTGGAGGCCAAGCTCACCCTGCTCGAGGGCGATGCCGTCGAAGCGGCGCGGATCATCTCGGGTGTGCTCGACGATCCGGTGCTGGGCGGTCCGGACATCTCGCGCGGGGGATCGGAGGAGATCCTGGCCGAGGCCCTGCACGCCATGGGCAAGACCGCTGCCGCGAAGGAGCGGTTCGAGCTCGCGGCTCGTGAGTACGAGTCCGAGGGTCGTCTCCGAGCCGCCGTCGAAGCCTGGCGGAAGGCCTCCGGTGAAGAAGTCTCAAGAAACTTCTTGACAACGACTTGACACGACGAGTCAAGTCTGATGGAATCTACTTGTCGGCGCCCCCCCAATGCGTCGGATGAGTACACCACCTAGGCCGGTGTTCTGCAGCGTATGGAAACCCCTCCCGTGCCTGCCGCAGACACCGGCCTTGTGCTGTCCCCGTATGGTGCTCCGGGCCCGGCCCCACGGTCTGCTGCGGACGGCTCCGGCACCGTCCGACCACCGCCGGCCCACCCTCCGGCCCGGTTTGCGACAGCCGCTCCAGCGAGGTAAGCTAACGCTTTGCCCATTGCCATCTACGACCCGTGAACTTGACGCGGGCCGTTCTGCGTGCAACGAACCCGGTTCGATACCGGGATTTGCGGAAGGACTCCACATTGGCCGTCTCGCGCACTGCGTCGAAGAACACCAACGTTGTCTCACCCAGCGGTCGGATCTCCTTCGCGAAGATCCACGAGCCGCTCGAGGTCCCCAATCTGCTTGATCTCCAGGTCGAGTCCTTCGACTGGCTGATCGGCAACGAGGCCTGGCAGGCCCGCGTGGCCGCCGCTCGTGCCGAGGGTCGTACCGACGTGAACACCAAGTCCGGCCTCGAGGAGATCTTCGAGGAGATCTCGCCGATCGAGGATCTCTCCCAGACCATGTCGCTGTCGTTCCGCGACAACCGGTTCGAGGAGGCCAAGCACACCGTCGAGGAGTGCAAGGACCAGGACTTCACCTACGCGGCGCCGCTGTTCGTCACCGCGGAGTTCATGAACAACGACACCGGCGAGATCAAGAGCCAGACGGTGTTCATGGGCGACTTCCCGCTGATGACCGACAAGGGCACGTTCATCATCAACGGCACCGAGCGCGTCGTGGTGAGCCAGCTCGTCCGGTCCCCGGGCGTCTACTTCGAGCAGACCGCCGACAAGACCTCCGACAAGGACATCTTCACCTGCAAGATCATCCCGTCGCGCGGCGCCTGGCTGGAGTTCGAGATCGACAAGCGCGACATGGTCGGCGTCCGCGTCGACCGCAAGCGCAAGCAGAACGTCACCGTGCTGCTCAAGGCCCTCGGCTGGACCAACGAGCAGATCCTGGAGGAGTTCGGCGAGTTCGAGTCGATCCGGCTCACCCTGGAGAAGGACCACACCGCCAACACCGACGAGGCCCTGCTCGACATCTACCGCAAGCTGCGTCCGGGCGAGCCGCCGACCCGCGAGGCGGCCCAGCAGATGCTGGAGAACTACTACTTCAACCCGAAGCGCTACGACCTGGCGAAGGTCGGCCGGTACAAGATCAACAAGAAGCTCGGCACCGGCCTGCCCTTCGACACCCAGGTGCTCACCATCGACGACATCGTGGCGGCGATCCGCTACATCGTGATGCTGCACGAGGGTCGCACCGAGTTCGGTGACCAGATCGTCGAGACCGACGACATCGACCACTTCGGCAACCGTCGCCTGCGCACGGTGGGCGAGCTGATCCAGAACCAGCTCCGGATCGGCCTCGGCCGGCTCGAGCGCACCGTCCGCGACCGGATGACGACCCAGGACATCGAGGCGATCACGCCGCAGACCCTGATCAACATCCGCCCGGTGTCGGCCGCGCTGAAGGAGTTCTTCGGCACCTCGCAGCTGTCGCAGTTCATGGACCAGACCAACCCGGTCGCCGGCCTGACCCACAAGCGTCGCCTGTCGGCGCTGGGCCCCGGCGGCCTGTCCCGCGACCGCGCGGGCATGGAGGTCCGTGACGTCCACCACAGCCACTACGGACGCATGTGCCCGATCGAGACCCCGGAAGGCCCGAACATCGGCCTGATCGGCTCGCTGGCCAGCTTCGCCCGCGTGAACGCGTTCGGCTTCATCGAGACCCCGTACCGCAAGGTCGAGAACGGCTACGTCACCGAGCAGATCGACTACCTGACCGCCGACGAGGAGGACCGCTACGTCATCGCCCAGGCCAACGCCCGGGTCGCCGGCGACGGCAAGTTCTCCGAGGACCGCGTGCTGGTCCGTCGCAAGAACGGCGACGCCGACGAGGTGCCGCCGCTCGACGTGCAGTACATGGACGTCTCGCCCCGCCAGATGGTGTCGGTGGCCACGGCCCTGATCCCGTTCCTCGAGCACGACGACGCGTCGCGTGCACTGATGGGCGCCAACATGCAGCGCCAGGCGGTGCCGCTGATCCGCAACGAGGCGCCGTTCGTCGGCACCGGCATGGAGTACCGCGGTGCGGTCGACGCCGGTGACGTGACGGTCGCCAACAAGGCGGGCGTGGTCACCTCGGTGAGCGCCGACATCATCGACGTCACCAACGACGACGGCACCTACACCAGCTACCGGCTCGACAAGTTCCGTCGCTCCAACCAGGCCACCTGCATCAACCAGCGCCCGCTGGTGAACGGCGGCGACCGGGTGGAGGTCGGCACCCCGCTGGCCGACGGTGCCTGCACCGACGGCGGCGAGATGGCGCTGGGTCGCAACCTGCTGGTCGCGTTCATGCCGTGGGAGGGCCACAACTACGAGGACGCCATCATCTTGTCCCAGCGCCTGGTGCAGGACGACATCCTCACCTCGATCCACATCGAGGAGCACGAGATCGACGCCCGCGACACCAAGCTCGGTGCCGAGGAGATCACGCGCGACATCCCGAACATCGGTGAGGACATGCTCGCCAACCTCGACGAGCGCGGCATCATCCGCATCGGCGCCGAGGTCGGCACCGGCGACATCCTGGTCGGCAAGGTCACCCCGAAGGGCGAGACCGAGCTCACCCCGGAGGAGCGGCTGCTGCGCGCGATCTTCGGCGAGAAGGCCCGTGAGGTCCGCGACACCTCGATGAAGGTGCCGCACGGCGAGACCGGCACCGTCATCGGCGTCCGCGTGTTCGACCGCGAGGAGGACGACGAGCTGCCCCCGGGCGTCAACCAGCTGGTGCGCGTGTACGTCGCCCAGAAGCGGAAGATCTCCGACGGTGACAAGCTCGCCGGCCGTCACGGCAACAAGGGCGTCATCAGCAAGATCCTCCCGGTGGAGGACATGCCGTTCCTCGAGGACGGCACCCCGGTGGACATCGTGCTGAACCCGCTGGGCGTCCCGTCCCGGATGAACGTCGGCCAGGTCCTGGAGACCCACCTCGGGTGGGTGGCCAAGGCCGGCTGGGACATCAAGGGTGTCGAGGAGGCCTGGGCCGAGCGCCTGCGCGACGTCGGCCTCGAGCACGTGGACGGCAACGCCCGCCTTGCGACGCCGGTGTTCGACGGCGCCAACGAGGAGGAGATCGCCGGTCTGCTCGAGCACGGACTGCCGCAGCGCGACGGCCTCCAGCTGGTGGACTCCGGCGGCAAGGCCCAGCTCTACGACGGCCGCTCCGGCGAGCCGTACCCGGAGCGGGTCGGCGTCGGCTACATCTACATGCTGAAGCTGCACCACCTGGTGGACGACAAGATCCACGCCCGGTCGACCGGCCCCTACTCGATGATCACGCAGCAGCCGCTGGGCGGTAAGGCCCAGTTCGGCGGCCAGCGGTTCGGCGAGATGGAGGTGTGGGCCCTCGAGGCCTACGGCGCCGCCTGGGCCCTGCAGGAGCTGCTCACCATCAAGTCCGACGACGTTCCCGGCCGCGTGAAGGTGTACGAGGCCATCGTCAAGGGCGAGAACATCCCCGAGCCCGGCATCCCCGAGTCGTTCAAGGTGCTGGTCAAGGAGATGAAGTCGCTGTGCCTGAACGTGGAGGTCCTCTCCAGCGACGGCACCGTGGTGGAACTGCGCGACTCCGAGGACGACTTCCGCGCCAGCGAGGAGTTCGGTATCGATCTTTCCCGGCGGCCCGGTGCGGACTCCTTCCGCTCCGTCGACGAGGTCTAAGAGCTCCGGCTCCCCAACACACAATCCTTTGAGGGATTCCTGGAAACAGGAGAAAGAGAACCAACGTGCTGGACGTGAACTTCTACGACGAGCTGCGCATCGGGCTGGCTACGGCCGACCAGATCCGGGAGTGGTCGCACGGCGAGGTGAAGAAGCCGGAGACCATCAACTACCGGACGCTGAAGCCCGAGCGCGACGGCCTGTTCTGCGAGAAGATCTTCGGCCCCACCCGGGACTGGGAGTGCTACTGCGGCAAGTACAAGCGGGTGCGCTTCAAGGGCATCATCTGCGAGCGCTGTGGCGTCGAGGTGACCCGGTCCAACGTCCGTCGTGAGCGGATGGGCCACATCGAACTCGCCGCCCCGGTGACCCACATCTGGTACTTCAAGGGCGTCCCGAGCCGGCTGGGCTACCTGCTGGACATCGCTCCGAAGGACCTGGAGAAGGTCATCTACTTCGCCGCGTACATGATCACCGCGGTCGACGAGGAGGCGCGTCACCGCGACCTGCCGTCCCTGGAGGCCAAGGTCGAGGTGGAGCGCAAGCAGCTCACCGCGCGCCGCGACTCCGACGCGGAGAACCGGCTCCAGAAGCTCGAGGAGGACCTCGCCCAGCTCGAGGCCGAGGGCGCCAAGGCCGACATCAAGAAGCGGGTCCGCGAGGGCGGTGAGCGCGAGGTCAAGCAGCTGCGTGACCGCGCCCAGCGCGATCTCGACCGGCTGGAGGCCGTCTGGACGCGGTTCAAGGGCCTGAAGGTCCAGGACCTCGAGGGTGACGAGATCCTCTACCGGGAGATGAAGAACCGGTTCGGGAAGTACTTCGAGGGCTACATGGGCGCCGAGGCGATCAAGAAGCGCCTGGCCACCTTCGACCTCCAGGCCGAGTCGGAGAACCTGCGCGAGATCATCCAGACCGGAAAGGGCCAGCGCAAGACCCGCGCCCTGAAGCGGCTCAAGGTGGTGGCGGCGTTCCTCAACACCACCAACTCCCCGCTCGGCATGGTGCTGGACGCCGTCCCGGTCATCCCGCCGGACCTGCGCCCGATGGTGCAGCTGGACGGCGGCCGCTTCGCGACGTCCGACCTGAACGACCTGTACCGCCGCGTGATCAACCGGAACAACCGGCTCAAGCGTCTGCTCGACCTGGGTGCGCCCGAGATCATCGTGAACAACGAGAAGCGGATGCTCCAGGAGGCCGTCGACAGCCTGTTCGACAACGGCCGTCGCGGCCGTCCGGTCACCGGTCCGGGCAACCGTCCGCTCAAGTCCATCTCGGACATGCTCAAGGGCAAGCAGGGCCGGTTCCGCCAGAACCTGCTGGGCAAGCGCGTCGACTACTCCGGCCGTTCGGT
>JAIUOS010000008.1 GCA_020161755.1 Actinomycetota bacterium | reverse complement strand
GGCATGGTGCACATCCTTCCAGCGGAACCCCACAGGGCCCCACAGATCAGTTGTCACCTACTCATGCAGCAGTCCCGTGGCCCGGATCGCCACCCACTGCACGGAGGCCGATGTGTCGGTGCAGCACTTCGCCGCGGCCCGCGACCTCGGGTACGAGACCGTCGGCTTCCTGATGCTGTCGCACCGGCTCGACCCGGCGCGCTTGGCCGCCCAGGCCCGGATCATGGTGGACGCGGGCGCGCAGTGCGTGTACGTCGTCGACTCGGCCGGGGCGCTGGTGCTGGGCGAGGCGCAGGCCCGGATCTCGGCGCTGGTGGACGAGATCGGCGGCGAGGCGCAGGTCGGCTTCCACGGCCACCAGAACCTGTCGCTCGGGGTGGCGAACTCGGTGCTGGCGCAGCAGAACGGCGCTCTCCAGATCGACGGGGCGCTGTGCGCGCTCGGTGCGGGCGCCGGCAACGCGCCGACCGAGGTGCTGTGCGCGACGTTCGAAAGGCTGGGGGTGCACACCGGGGTGGACGTGCCGAGCGTGCTCGAGGCGGCGGACGAGATCGTCCGTCCGATGATCCCACGGCTGCCGTGGATGGACCGCTCCGCGATCATCCAGGGCACGGCCGGCGTCTACTCCAGCTTCCTGCTGCACGCCGAACGGGCGGCCGCGCAGTACGGCGTCCCGGCGCACGCGATCCTGCAACGGATCGGGGAGGCCGGCTACGTCGGTGGGCAGGAGGACATGATCATCGACGTCGCCCTGCAGCTGCAGCGCGAACTCGGGGTGTGAGGCTCGGGCCCGGATCCGGCGACGGCGGATCCGGGTTCAGACCACCACGACGTCGATGCCGCGCTTGCGGAGGAGGTCCAGCTGGTCCTCGGGCGCGCTGGCATCGGTGATGAGGCAGCTGATGTCGTCCACCGGCACGAGCTTCACCGGGCCGTGGCGGGTGAACTTGCTGCCATCGGCGAGGACGACCAGTTCGGCGGCGGCCTTCAGCATCTCCCGGTCGGTGTGCACCTCGCGGAGGTCGGTGCCGAACAGCCCGAAGTCGGCGTCCACCGCGAAGGCGCCCGTGAACGCGGTATCGATGTGGTAGTCGTTCACGATCGTGCGCAAGTGCGCACCCAGGAGTGACATCTCGTTGTGGCGGAGCACCCCACCGGGCACGACCACCGGGATCGAGGGATAGGCGGACAGCTGGTAGGCGACGCTGATGCTGTTGGTGACCACGGTCACGCTGCGCTCGGCGAGGTGGTCGAGCATCGTCTCGGTCGTGGTGCCGCCGCTGATCAGGACGGTGGAACCGTCCCGGACCCGGGCGGCTGCCGCGGCGCCGATCCGGCGTTTCTCGGCCTGGTGCTCGGTGACCCGCCGCCCGCGACCCTCCTCGACCGAGGTGTCGACCACACTGGCGCCACCGTGCACGCGCGCGAGCAGCCCGCGATCGTGCAACTGCTGGAGATCACGCCGCACCGTCGAGAGGCTGACGTTCAGCTGCCCGGCCAGCTCGCTGACGTTCGCGGTACCCTGAGCGCGCACCTGGCGCAGAAGGTGCTGGTGCCGCTCGGCTGCAAGCATCTCGTCACCTCATTCGACACGCTGGCGGATTGCCCCCAGTAAAGCAGATTCGATCAAAACCGGTCAAGAACGCGCGCCGAGTGGGCGGCCTGGCGTCCCTGGAAGTTGGACCGACATCACAAGTACGTCGACGTCTTCACCGAGTGGACTGATCGTTCTCGTGCCAGCATCGCTGAAGCCCGCAGCTCGATAGCAGCGCAGAGCTCGAAGGTTGAAGGGCCGAACCTCCGCCTCCACCCACTGACCGGGGTGCCGAGAAGCCGCATCCGACAGGACGACCTCCATGAACTCGGCACCTGCACCCCGCCCGGTCCCCGACGGCGCCATTCCCACACCGAGGAGGAGTCGGCCCCGTCGAGTGAAGAGCCGCGAGAAGCCGCGCAACGAGCCGCCGTCGATGACTGCTCGAAACTGCTCAGCCCTCCTCGCTGGATCCCCGATCGCCCAGCCGGCGCGCACAGCGTCGTCGTAGTCGGGGGTGTCGTAAACATCGAAAGGCGGTTCGTATCGCCAGGCGCACAGCTCCCTCGCGAGGTCCTCCGACAAGTCGACGACGTCCATGGGCCGATGCTGCCAGAACAGGAATGGGCGCGCTGGCGTAATTCACGGATCAGCAAGGCGCGACCATTTCGCCCTGGCGGGCGGCGCGACATCGGGGTCTACTTTCAGCCCTTCTTGAACCCTGGACGGGACAACCCGCTGTCGCCTTACCGGCTGATCGGCCGCTCCGACGAGAGTAGCGATCGGGAACCCGTCCCTGAACCCCACGGTCCGGAAGAAGGACTGCGAATGGCCAACCAGCAGCCGCGACCGGAGGGCACGCCGTGCCCCAGCGACGCCGCATCGAACGCCGGCTCGCTGTCCACGACGGGCGCGACCATTTCGTCGCCATGTGAAAACGATGGGTCTCGTAGTCTCAGCTCATGACCTTCCCTTGGGAACTGACTACCCGGCTCGAGCAGGTGTCCAGCGAGCTTGCCGAACTGGCGGACGAGGAGAACGCATGGCAGATTCGCTGGGATCGGGCCGAAGATGCGTCGGAGAGACACCTCTTGCGCCAGGAACATGTTCATGCCAACACAGACGCTCGGCGTACTCGCATTCAAGGTGAGCTCGCGCACCTGCAGATCCTCAAGAGCCTTGCCGAACACCGCCCGGAAAGCACCTATGACCCGCCAGATCTGCCAGCTTTCGCGATGAGGCTCGATGAACTCCAAGATCGACTTGCTGACTCCGTGCTGCGGATCTTCCAGTGGGTGGCAACGGCTTCTTCCTGCTAGATTGCGAGCGACTACTTCTTGGTTGGTGCGCCCAGTTGCTGGCATCCCAATCAGCTCATTCATCCAGCCCGGCGTACCCGGCCGATTTTCTTGACGCTGCTCGATCCATCTATTCCTTCGCATTGGCACCTGAGCTGGCAAGGCCCCGCATGGCGGGGCGCGGCCAGCCGGACCTGCAACTGATGCTGGCCTACGCCAGCTTTCCATTCCTGGAGGGATTCGCCCGACGTCGGCTGAGCGCGTACCTGAATCAGGATGGGGTCGTACTTAGTGCCTTCGCGGTATCAAACAGAACCTACCGGGTGGGCACGACGATCAGTAACCTGAGCCACACCCTGGAGTTGCTCGAGAGTGATGCCCAATCGTCAGGCCTTGGACCGAGACTCGCACAGCTTCGCTCGCACGTGCAGCAGACGAGTACCGCAGATGACCGGGGCCCTTCTCCAAGGGCGGTCGACCTTTACCAATTCATATTTGAACACCGGAATGCGAACCTACATGGAGGCAGGCAGGTTTCTTCAGTTGGCCTTATGGCCCTCTTCCTCGCGACTATCGTGGCATTGGAGGCTACCCGGAGCGATTTCGACGAGCTTTGCGGAATAGCAAGGATGGTCGTCGGAACACAGGCGCCGCTCGACCCGGCCGGACCATGGCCGCATTGGGTCTTCTACCCGGTTCTCGTGCCGGACGCCCCGGATCCGAGCTTGGTTCACAGGTGGCCAATCCAGGGCCCCGGAACTCGGGCTTCGCCCTGAATCCCGACCGGAGTCAGATGGCGAGGGGGTCCACCAGGAGCCGCAGGCGCGCGTCCCGCTGGGCCCCGAGCAGGGCCGCGTCCGACCCCAACTCGCTGCCCACCACGGGCGCGACCCGGAACTCCCCGGCGCCCAGCATGTGCGGCTGGATCGCGCGGAACCGGGCGTCCACGTCCGCGGCGAGCGCGGCCACGAAGCCGCCGAGCACGATGATCTCGGGCGCGACGCTGAACGCGAGGATCTGCAGCGTCCGGGCGATCTCGCCGGCCGCGCGTTGCCAGGCCTCCCCCGCCGGGGCGTCCCCGTGGCGGACGCGCGCGACGAACTCGTGCAGCCCCGCCGTCAGTCCGACCCGGGCAGCGACGTCCGCCAGGCCCGACTCGGCGAGCAGCAGGTCCGGGCCGGCCACCGTGACCAGGCAGCCGCGCTGGCCGCACAGGCAAACCTCTCCGTCCGGCACCACCGGCACGTGCCCGAGCCCGGCCCCGATCACGCGGACGCCGTCCCCCGACCCGCCGGCCAGCACGATCGCGCCGCCGATCCCGGAGTCCGCCTTCAGGTAGACCAGCGAGTACGGCTTGCCGACCGCGGCGTGCTCGGCAAGCGCGGCCACCTCGGCGTCGGACACCAGCCGCGTCCGCCCACCGGCCGTCTCGTACCCGGCCACCGCCGCCGAGCGCACACGCAGCAACGCGAGCAGGTCGACCTCACCCCAGCCCAGGTCGGTGTCGGCGATGACCCGCGGCGGCTCCCCCGCCACCGGCGCCCACACCACCACACAGAGGTCGGCTACCCGGCGTCCGGCCGCCCGCAATTGCCCGGCGACCTCGTCGATCGTGCGCGCGAGCACGTCCGCGACCGCCCCCGGGTCGCCCATCGGACGCCCGTGGCGGTGCGACGCCCGCACTAATTCCGCACCGGCCAGCGTCCCCGCGACCACCGTTGCCCGGTCGGCGTCCAGCAGCGCCGTCAGCAGGCATGGCGCGGACGCAGCCGGCACCAGCATGCGGCGCGGCCGTCCCATGCCTTCGGGGTGCAGGGCGTCGCTCTCCTCGACGAGGCCGGCCCCGATCAGCTCGGCCACCAGCGACGTGACCGCGCCCCGCGACAGGCCGGAGCCCTCGGCGATGTCGGCGCGCGCCACCTGGCCGCCCTCGAGCACCCGGCCCAGGACGAGGCCGAGGTTGTGGCGGCGCACGTCCGGCGTGGCGAGGGGCATGAGCGCCATCGTAGGGTCCGGCCGCGCGCCGCGGCGCCGCCGCCGAGGGCCGGTTCGCCCCGACGGTCGCGCGTCCGCGCCACCTGCCACTCGCCGCCTCCGATCGCCACCTACATAGTTCAGGACTTGAACTTTGTACGCAAGAGTTGCAGGATACCGAGCGTCGCTCGTCTTTCCAGCACACCCGACACTTCGACGAAGAGGAGTCATCATGACCACCCAGCCCCTCGGCGACCCGGCGTCCGCCGTCGCCACCGCACCTGCCCCCGCGTCCGCACCCCGTCCCGGCGAACCCCCGGCCAGCCCGCCGCCGACCAGGGCACTGCTGCCGAGCATGCTGGCGGTCTCGCTGACCCTGTTCGCCACCTACGCCGGCCTGATCGCCATCCTGCTGCCCACCCAGATCCAGCTCCTGTTCGGCAACGCCGCCAAGGAGGCCAACCTGGCGATCGTGACTACGACGTCCTTCGTCTTCACCCTGTTCGCCCAGCCCCTCGCCGGCGCGTTCAGCGACCGCACCCGCTCCCGCTTCGGGCGGCGCGCGCCGTGGATGGTCGTCGGCGCGCTCGCCGGGGGCATCCTGCTGTTCGGCATGGGCTCGCTGACCGAGCTCGTCTGGATCACCGTCTTCTGGGTGGTCATCCAGGTGGCGCTGAACTTCCTCCAGGCGCCGCTGACCACGATCACCGCCGACCGTTTCCCGCGCTCGAAGCGCGGGGGCGCGAGCGCGATGATCGGCCTGGGCACCCAGGTCGGCGCGACGCTCGGCATCATGCTCTCCAGCGCGCTGGCCGCCCAGTTCGGCGTCGCCTACTCGATCTTCGGCGCCGCGGTGATCGTCGTCACGCTGCTGTTCGTCCTCATCAACCGCGACTGGTCGTCGAAGGACGCGGCCGTCGAGCCGTTCCGCTGGGGCGCGTTCTTCCGCGGCTTCTGGATCAACCCGCGCAGGCACCCCGACTACGGGTGGGCCTTCGCCGCACGCTTCCTGCTGATCCTGGGCTACTTCCTGGTCAGCACCTACCAGCTGTACCTGTTGCAGAAGTACATCGGGCTGTCGCTGGTGGACGCGCAGGGCGCCGTCCTCACCCTGGCCCTGGTCGCGTTCGTCCCGACGCTGCTGGCCATCGGGCTGTCCGGGTGGTGGAGCGACAAGGCCGGCCGCCGCAAGATCTTCATCTACGCGGCGTCCGCGATCATGGTGGTGGGGTTCGCCATGCCGCTGGTGATGCCCGACATGACCGGCATGATCGCAATGAGCATCATCAACGGCGTCGGCTTCGGGGTGTACATGTCCGTGGACGCCGCCCTGATGACCGAGGTGCTGCCCAGCGAGGGCACCGACGCCGGCAAGGACCTCGGCATCCTGAACGTCGCCACCAACATTCCGCAGGCGCTCAGCCCGTCCATCGCGCTGTTGATCATCTCCACGCTCGGCGGGTACGCGATGCTGTTCGTGTTCGCGATCGTGTTCGTCGTCCTGGCGGCCGTCGCGACCGCACCGATCAAGGCCGTCCGGTAGGAGCACCGCCATGACAGACACCCAGACCCGGTCCTTCGTCGAGGCCACCACCACGGCCGGACGCGTGCGCGGCACCTGGCGTCCGACGGTCGGCTCGGACGTGCGCAGCGCCGCGTTCCTCGGCATCCCGTTCGCGCAGCCGCCGGTCGGGGCGCTGCGGTTCGCCGCGCCCGTCCCCGTCGAGCCGTGGGACGGCGTCCGCGACGCCCTGGAGTTCGGCGCCACCGCGCAGCGCGGCGACCCCGGGGTGACGCTGATCCCCGAGCCGTCGATCCCGGGTGAGGCGACGCTGAACGTCAACGTGTTCACGCCCGCCCCTGGCGAGGCGGACGCGGCGCTGCCCGTCCTGGTGTGGATCCATGGCGGGGGCTACTTCGCCGGCTCGCCGGCCAGCCCGTGGTACGACGGCCGCAACTTCAACCGAGACGGCGTGGTGACCGTGACGATCTCCTACCGGCTCGGCGTCATCGGCTTCGGGCACGTGGACGGGGCGCCGGAGAACCGCGGCGTCCGCGACTGGATCGCGGCGCTGGAGTGGGTGCAGGCGAACATCCGCGCGTTCGGTGGCGACCCGGGGCGGGTGACGATCGCCGGGCAGTCTGCGGGTGGCGGCGCGGTGCTCACGCTGCTCGGGATGGCGAAGGCGCAGCACCTGTTCGGTGGGGTGCTGGCGCTGTCGGGCGCGACGGCCGACATCGGGCTCGACCGGGCGCGCGCCATGACCGCGAAGATCGCGGCCGGCCTGGGCATCGAGCCCACCCGGGCGGCGTTCGAGGCTGTGGACGAGGACACGCTGCTGGCCGAGCAGAAGGCCGCGACCGACCTCGGCCCGGACATGTCCGCGTTCCTCGAGGAGGGTCTCGGCCTGGGCCCGACGATCGACGGCGACCTGATCGTGCGTCCGACCCTGGAGTCGTTGCGGGCGGGCGTCGGGGCGGACAAGGTCTTGGTTCTTGGCGCGACCGACGACGAGTTCTCGATGGCGCTGGCCGGCCAGGAGAGGAAGCTGCGGTGGATCCCGCTGTGGTTCCTGCTCGGCAAGATGGGGCTCCGCGGCGATGCTCGCAAGCGGTATCTCGCCGCCAACGCGGACGCGGTCGCCCGCGGGCACGCCGCGGTGGTCGGGCGGTTCATCTCGGACAAGATGTTCAAGACCGCCCTGCTGCGCACCGCCGAGGCGAGGGGGGACGCGCCCACGTGGGTGTACCGCTACGCCTACGCCGGGTCGCCGTTCGGGTCGGCCGTGCACTGCATCGACGTGCCGTTCTGGTTCGACTGCCTCGACTCCCCCGTGGGGATCCCGGCGCTAGCCGGGCCGAACCCGCCACAGGCCCTGGCCGACGCCACCCACGGTGCGGCGGTCCTCTTGATTCGCGACGGGCACGTGGACTGGCCGGCGTGGTCCCAGCAACCGGGTGTCGGACGAGTGTTCGGCGCCCCCGCGTCCGCTCCTGCCGTGGATGCGGACGCCTACGCGGGCGCGCGTCCGCTCCTCTGACCGACCCGAATCGGGGACGGTTCCTATCTCGGTCCCGGACCGAATCGGGGACGGTTCCTATCTCGGACCCGGACCGAATCGGGGACAGTTCCCATCTCGGTCCCGGACCGAAACGGGGACGGTTCCCAACCCGGCCCCGGACCGAAACGGGGACGGTTCCCAACCCGGACCCGGACCGAAACGGGGACAGTTCCCTTTCGGTCCACGGTCCCTGAGGAGCCGGCCGGCGAGGAACGAGCTGGCCGGCGTCACGAAGGGCCGCCGTCCGCGCATCCCCGCGAAGGCCGGAACCCCCGGAACCGCCGACGTTTACCGAGTTCCTCGGGTTATGAGGACGGCTCCCGACAGCCATCGCGGTGATCACCGAGAAACTCGGGTTACGGGGCCGGAATTCGACCCGATAAGCCGAGAAACGCGGCAAGCACCGTCGTGCCGCGCGCCGGCAGCCGCGAAAAGCCGAGAATCCCGGTAAGGAGTGCTGTCCCAGGACCCAAGGCCCCTTCTACGTGCTGGCCTGGAGGCGTCACGAACGGTCCCTGAGGAGCCGACTGGCGAGGAACGAGCCGGACGGCGTCACGAAGGGCCACCGTCCGCGTCATCCCGGCGAAGGCCGGGATCTGTCCCCCATCCGGACCCGGACCGAGTTAGGAACCGTCCCCCTTTTCCGCCGGAATCTGGCGGATCGAAGAACCGTCCCCGATTTCCACCGGATTCTGGCGAATTTGGAGAACCGTCCCCGAAACCCGCCGGAATCTGGCGGATCAAAGAACCGTCCCCGGGTTAGGGGAGGAGGGGGGAGAACTCGGCGAGGAAGGCGTCGATCCGGCGGTGCTCGCGGTCGTCGAGCGCAACCCCGGGCTGGCGGACGGTGGACGCGGCGAACCAGCCGCGGCGGCGGCTGATCTCCTTCTCGACGGCCACGATCAGCTCGACCGACTGCATCCAGTGGTTGAGGTACGGCAGCACGTCGCGGTGCAGCCGGACGCCCTCGCTCGGGTCGGCGGCGGTGAGCTCCCGCCACAGCGCCACGTAGATCTCGGTGAACGAGCAGCCCGGCTGCACGGCGGTCGCCCCGCGCGCCACGCAATCGACCAGGTGCAGCCCCGCGTACCCGACCGTGGCGCCGAACGGACGCCCGATCCGCGCCGCGATGCCCTGGAGCGCGTCGATCGTCGGGCCCGCCGGGCTGGCGTCCACCTTCACGCCCCACAGGTTCGGGAACTCCTCGGCCGTCCGCGCCACCGCCTCCAGGTCGAGCGCGGTGCCGGTCTCTGCCGGCGCGTACTGGAGAATCACCGGCGCGTCCCCGGCCGCGGTCAACACCTCGGTGAGGTGGTGCCGCAGCTGGCTCGCGCCCACCCGCAGCTGGTGGGGCGGCAGCAGGTTGATCGCGGACGCACCGGCCGCCACCGCGCTCGCCGTCGCCGCGGACGCCAGCCGCGTCGCGTGCTGCTGCACCGAGATCACGACCGGGAAACCGACCGGCGCGCAGATGCCGAGCAGCTCACGCTCCATGTCGGCCCGCTCGCCCGGCGAGAGCTTGAGGAACTCGCTGGCGAACGCGGCGAACATGACCGCGTCCGCCCCCGCGTCGATCGTGTGCCGCACCACGCTCGCGAACCCGTCGACGTCGATCGACTCGTCGGGGTGGAACGGCACTTCCAGCACCGGGATCACCCCGGACGGGTCGTAGCCGCTCATCGCTGCACCCGCGCGTTCGCGCCGCCGGCCAGCGCCTGGATCTCCTTCAGTGTGGCCGTCGTGATGTCACCGGGTGTGGTCATCGCCAGCGCGCCGTTGGCCGCGCCGAGCTCGACGGCGGTGTGCAGGTCGTCGGTCGCCATCAGCCCGTAGAACAGCCCGGACGCGAACGAGTCGCCACCGCCGAGCCGGTCGAAGATCTCCAGACCCGGACGCGGGGTGGCCTCCACGAAACCCCGTTCCCGGTGCCACGCGATCGCGCCCCAGTCGTTGACGGTCGCCGACCGGACGCTGCGCAGCGTCACCCCGATCACCTGCAGGTTCGGGAACTGCCGCGCCACCTCCAGCACCAACTCCTGGTAGGCCGCCCGGTCGAGCTCGGCCAGCTCCTCGTCGATGCCCGGGTTCGTGATGCCCAGGCAGGCCTCGAAGTCCTCCTCGTTGCCGACGAGCACGTCCACCCGGCCGACCAGCGCGCGGTTCACCTCCTGCGCCTTCGCCTTGCCGCCGCCGGCCGTCCACAGGCTCGGCCGGTAGTTCAGGTCGTACGACACGATCGTCCCCGAGGCCCGCGCGGCGTCGATCAGCGCGCCGGCGGTGGCCGCTGCCTGGTCGGACAGCCCGGCCATGATGCCGCCGGTGTGGAACCAGCGCGCGCCGCGCACCTCGAACAGCTCGTGCAGGTCGACGTCCTCGGGCCGCAGCTGGCTGATCGCGGTGTGGCCCCGGTCCACGCAGCCCACCGAACCCCGCACCCCGAACCCGCGCTCGGAGAAGTTCAGGCCGTTGCGGACGGTGCGTCCGACCCCGTCGAAGGCCGCCCAGTGGACGAAGCCCAGGTCGAGCCCGCTGCCCAGCAGGATGTCCTCGGCCAGCCGTCCGACCTCGTTGTCGGCGAACGCCGACACCAGCGCCCCGCGCAGGCCGAATGCGCGCCGGAACGCCCGCGCCACGTTGTACTCCGCGCCCGAGTCCCACACCGAGAACTGGCGGGTGTTGCGGATCCGGCGGTCGCCCGGGTCGAGCCGCAGCATCACCTCGCCGAGCGCCACCATGTCGTACGCGCAGTCGGCGGCCGGCGTGATCGCCAGCATCGGTTGGTCGGTCATCGTTGCTCCTCAGCGGGGGTGGTCGGGGTCTGCTGGACGGTCGAGCACCAGGCCGCGGCGCGCGCCGAGATCTCGGCCGGGGTGCCCTCGGTGAGGCTGCCGCCGACGCCGAGCGCCACCGCGCCCGCGTCGAACCAGGCCCGGGCGTTGTCGAGGGAGACGCCGCCGGTGGGCACCATCGGCGCCCACGGCAGGGGTGCGCTGAGCGCACGCAGGTTGGCGGGGCCGAGGCCCGCGGCGGGGAAGAGCTTGATCGCGTCCGCGCCGAGTTCGAGGGCGTGGACGACCTCGGTCGGCGTGTTGCACCCGATGAGGGCGGCCAGCCCGTGGCGTCCGGCGTGGCGCAGCACGTCGGGCTCGAGGTTGGGCGTGACGACGAAGCGGGCGCCCGCGCCGGCCGCGGCGGCGACCTGGCCGCCCGACAGCACCGTGCCGACGCCGATCAGCACGTCCCCGGCGAACCGCTCGACGAGCCGCAGCGCACCGGGCGTGGTCATGGTGACCTCGATCGCGCCGGCGCCGCCGTCGATCAGGGCCTGGACGACCTCGCTCGCGCGCTGCTCGGAGGAGGACCGGACGATGGCGACGTACCGGTGCTGGGCGATCCGGTCCATGACCTGCCAGCGGTACTGCAAAGCACTCGACATGTAAAAAGCATACTATATGCCAAGACCTCTGGCGGAAGAGATCGTCAGGTGGACTCGTCCCGTCGGGCCGCGGCCTCCGTCCGGGCGGACGCGGCGCCGCGACGGGAGTCGACGAACTCCCCGACCTCCCTGGCCGCGACCTTCACCAGCTCCCGGGTGGCCCGCTCGGCCTGCGACCCGTCGCCGTCGGCGATGAAACCCGCGATCCGTCGGTGCGACTCGACGGCCGCCTGGTCGACGTGGTCGGGCAGCATGTCGAGGGCGGCGCGGGCCGCGAGGGCGGCCGCTACGACCTCGGCGAGCCGGGTGAAGGTGAGGCTCCCCGCTCCCCGCCAGACGGCGGTGTGGAAGCTGATGTCCGCCACGGTGAACGCGGCCCCGTCCCCGGCCTCCACGGCCTGCTGCATCCGGTCGCACGCCTCGGTCAGCGTCACGGTGAGGGCCGGGTCGCTCCGCTCGGCGCACCGGCGCGCGGCGAGCGGCTCCAGACCGGTGCGGATGTCCATGAGTTCGGTGAACTGTTCGACCCCGTGCGGCCCCTGCACCCGCCAGCGGATCACGTCGCTGTGCAGCGACTCCCACTCGCTGTCGGGCTGCACGTGGGTGCCCAACTTCGGACGCGCGGCCACCAGGCCCTTGGCCTCCAGCGAGCGCAGCGCCTCACGCACCACCGAACGGGACACGCCGTAGCGGTGGCCGAGTTCCTCGGGGACGATCTGGCTGCCCGAGGGCAGCTCGCCGCGGACGATCATCGTCCCCAGCAGCTCCGCGAGCTGGGTGTGGCGTCCGACCACGGCCGTGCGCGACGACAACTCGCTGAACTCCGCCGAGGCACTGCCTTCGATCTCCATGCAAGCTCCCTGATCCGGTGCGTCGCCCCTTCATACCCGCGACAGCCTAGAAGGCCTCCCGCCCGGGCGCACTACCGGACCCGCCGACGAGGAAGTCGAGATCGGCACCGAGGTGGGCCTGCTGGACGGTCGAGCGGTACAGGAACTCCCAGCCGCGCCGGTCGCCCTTGGGCTCGAACGGCGGCAGTCCGGCACGGCGGCGGGCGAGTTCCTCTTCGTCCACCTCGAGGCGCAGCTCGCGCGCGGCGACGTCGAGGCTGACCAGGTCGCCGGTGCGGACGAGGGCGAGCGGCCCGCCGACGGCGGCCTCCGGCGACACGTGCAGGATGCAGGTGCCGAACGCCGTCCCGCTCATCCGGGCGTCGGAGATTCGCACCATGTCGCTCACGCCCTGCTTGAGCAGGACGCTGGGCACCGTGAAGTTGCCGACCTCCGGCATGCCGGGGTAGCCCACCGGCCCGCTCCCCCGCACGACCAGGACGGTGTCCGCGCTGACCGCCAGTTCGGGGTCGGCGGCGGCCGTCCGGTACTCCTCGATCGAGTCGAACACCAGGGCGGGGCCGCGGTGCTGCAGCAGCTCGGGGGTGGCGGCCGACACCTTCAGCAGCGCGCCGTCGGGAGCGAGGTTGCCGCGCAGCACGACGGTGCCGGCACCGGGCGGGAGCAGTGGGTCGGCCAGCGGACGCACCACGGCGGTGTCGTCGTTGCGGGCGACCTGCGCGACGTCGCCGAGCGTGCCTGCGGGCAGCACCCGGGCGGTCAGGTCCAGCAGGGGGCTGAGCTCGGCCAGGACCGCGGCCAGGCCACCGGCCGCCGCGAACTCCTCCATCAGGAACTGCCCGCTCGGCATCACGTCGGCCAGCAGCGGGATGTCGCGGGCGAGACTGTCGAAGTCGTCCAGTTGGAGCGGAACGCCTGCGCGTCCGGCGATCGCGAGCAGGTGGATCACCGCGTTGGTGGAGCCGCCGATGGCGGCGTTGACCCGGATCGCGTTCTCCAGCGCGGCGCGGGTCAGGATCTCCCGCGGACGCACCGTGTTCACCGCGATGTCGACCGCGGCCCGTCCGGTCTCGTAGGCGAGCACCGCACGGCGGGAGTCGACGGCCGGCAGGGCGGCGGCACCCGGCAGTTGCAGGCCCATCGCCTCCACCAGGACGGCCATCGTCGAGGCCGTGCCCATCGTCATGCAGTGACCCGCCGACCGGTTGAGGCAGGACTCGAACTCGGTGAACTCGGCCTTGGTCACGGTGCCGGCGGCGAGGCCGTCCGTCATCCGCCAGATGTCGGTGCCCGAGCCGACCGCGCGTCCGCGGAAGCGGCCGTTCAGCATCGGGCCGCCGGTCATCATGATCCCGGGCAGGTCGGTGCTCAGCCAGCCCATCAGGGCGGCCGGGGTGGTCTTGTCGCAGCCGGTCAGCAGCACGACGCCGTCCAGCGGGTTGGCGCGGATGAGCGCCTCCACCTCCATCGCCATCAGGTTGCGGAACATCATCGAGGACGGACGCATGAACGGCTCACCGATCGACATGATCGGGAACTCCAGCGCCAGCCCGCCGGCGGCGGTGACGCCGCGCTTGACCGCCTCGGCCAGGCCGCGGAGGTGGGAGTTGCACGGGGTGAGCTCGCTCCAGCTGTTCGCGATGCCGATGACCGGGCGGTCGACCAGCTCGTCGCCACTGACCCCCATCGCGCGCAGGTGGTGCCGCGCGATGAACCCGTTCTTGCCCTCCTCGCCCAGCCACGCGCGGCTGCGCAGGGCGTCGGTGGCCTCACTCATGGCTCGGGGTCCCTTCCGGCTCGCCCCAGGCCAGTTCGACCGCGAGGCTCAGTGCAGCGCCCGGCTGGAGGCGGTGCCCCAGTCGTTCGTGGGGCGAGGTCTGGGCCGCGACCACCACGCCCAACTCGCGCCCGTCGTAGACGCTGTACACGCCCCCGCTGCCGCGCAGCGTGAGCTGGACCGCGTCGCCCCACGTCAGCGTGACCGGGGCCGACGCCAGGAACGAGTCGTCCCACGGGGGTGGCGCGACCGGCTTCCAGGCGTCCAGCGGCACGCCGTCGGCCGACCGCGCCCACTGGGCGGTGAAGCCCTGGCCGACCTCGAGGTCGGCGGACGCGACGCGCCGGGTGAACCACGGGTGCCAGCCGATCGCGGCCGGCATGTCCTGCGCGCCGGCCTCGACCGTCCAGGTGATCGCCAGCGAGTGGCCGGTGAGCGCGAAGCGCGCGGACGCGCGTCCGCCGAACGGCCAGGCGTCGGGCAGGTCGACCGCCAGCGCGACCGCCTCGGGGGTCGCCTCGTCGACGGTCCACGCCGCGTCCTTGACCACGCCGTGCAGGGCGTGGACGTCCCAGTCGGCGGCCAGCGCCACCTCCTGTCCGTCGACGTCCAGGCGCGCGTCCCGCACCAGGCCGCACCAGGGGATCATCGGGAACGCGCCGCTGAAGATCGGGCCCTCGGCGTCCAGCGGCACGATCAGTTCGTGTCCGTGCACGACCAACGACTCCAGCCGGGCGCCGTCGGGGTTGACCTGTGCCGTCACATCGCCGGCCACGAGCACCGCGTTGTCGCTGCCCATCGTCCTTGCCTTCCTGATGAGGGTGTTGGGGGAACCGGTGCCGCCCGTGCGGACGGCACCGTTGGGCTCGTCAGAGCCAGGGGTCGATGACGATCTTGCCGACCTGCTCGCCGTCGAGCTGCCAGCCCTGGCGCAGCGCGTCCATGGCGTCCTGCCCGCGGTCCATCGGCAGCCGGTGGGTGATGATCCGGGACGCGAGGTCGCCCAGGCCCTCGGTGACGCCGAGCGCCCGGCGGAAGGAGTCGGCGGTGTAGCCGGAGCTGCTCACCAGGCGCACGTCGCGGCTGAGGATGTCGAGGTAGGGGTTGATCGGCACGGTGCCGACGTCGGAGAAGTGCCCGAGTTCGACGTAGACGCCGCCGCGGCGCAGGTAGCCCAGCCCTTCGGCGAAGGCCGCGGGCGCGCCTGCGCACTCCACCACCACGTCGAAGCCAACGCCGTCGGGGGAGGACGCGAGCACCGCCTGGCGGCGGTCGGCGGCCGACCCGGAGGTGGCGATGTCGAAGGTGGCGCTCGCGCCCAGCGTCGTGGCCAGCTCGAGCCGACGGGCGGGGCCGCCGATCACGGAGATCCGGGACGCGCCCGCCGCGGCGGCGATCGCGATGGCCAGCAGGCCCACGGTTCCCGAACCCTGGACCAGCACCGAGTCGCCGAAGCGCAGGCCGGCGCGCAGCAGGCCCTCTGCCGGAGTGGCCGCCGGCTCGGCGAGGACGGCGGCCTCGGGGCTGCCCTCGGTGACGAACAGGCGGGCGCCGGAGTGCAGCAGCAGGTACTGTCCCCAGCCGCCGGCGTGGGGCCGGGTGGTCGGGTTGGAGAAGCCGACGACGTCCCAGTTCGCGCAGTCGGGGTACGGGCTGCGCTGGAGGCAGTGGCGGCAGTGGCCGCACGGGGTTGCCGGCATGACCGCGACCCGGCTGCCCACGGTGAGCTCGCGGCCCAGGACGTCGGTGCCGAAGTCGGCGCCGACCTCGGTGACGATGCCGCAGGTCTCGTGCCCGGGGTTGAGCGGGAAGGCGATACCCGGAATGTGGCCCAGCCCGAGGTGGAGGTCGGTGGCGCAGACGCCGCCGAGCTCGACCTTGATCAGGATGCCGTCGGCGGGGACG
The DNA here is from genome assembly GCA_020161755.1 of Actinomycetota bacterium. GTDB lineage: Bacteria > Actinomycetota > Actinomycetes > Propionibacteriales > Propionibacteriaceae > Propionicimonas. The sequence goes on along the minus strand of JAIUOS010000008.1, from coordinate 135,535 downwards.
GCGGGCAGCTCGTACGACTCGACCGTCGCGGGCTCACCCACACCCGGGATGCACGGTGCCTGGTAGGTAGTCATCATTGACCTCGTTCTTCTGTGAGTACTGGATCCTGGAGAAGCGCCGACCTGCCCCCGTCCAGCGTCAGGGTCGAGCCGGTCATGAAACCGCAGGTGTCGGACGCGAGGAACAGCACGGCCTCGGCGACCTCGTCGACCGTCCCCATCCGACGCACCGGGTGGATCTGCTCGACCCGGCGCCGCTCGGCGGCGGGGTCGGGGAACGTGCCGAAGAACGCCTCGTTGATCGGGGTGTCGATGTAGCCAGGGCACAGTGCGTTGACGCGGATCCCGCGGTCGGACAGCTCCAGGGCGCTGGACTGGGTGAGCGCGATCATGCCGGCCTTGGCCACGTTGTACGGGAACGCTCCCGGGATGGTGGCGAACGCGTGGTTGGACGAGACGTTCACGATCGCGCTGCCCGGGGCCATCACTGCGGCGGCGGCGACCGTCGCCAGCCAGGCCGCCCGCAGGTCGAGGTTCAGGGCCTGGTCCCACTCGTCCAGGCTCGTCGACAGCACACCGGTGAAGGTGTTGGCGCCGGCGTTGTTGACCAGGACGTCCAGGCGTCCCGACCAGGCGAGCGCGGCGTCCACCAGGGCTTGGGGGGCGAGGGGGTCAGTGAGGTCGATCGCGGCGAACGTCGCGCGTCCGCCAGCGGCGGCGAGGTCGGCGACGATGCGCTCGCCCGCCACCTGGTCACGCCCGTGGACGAGCACCGCGGCGCCGGCGCCGGCGAAGGCGCGTGCCACCGCGAGTCCGATGCCTCGCGTCGAACCTGTCACCACGACGGTCTTGCCAGACCACATGGGCTCTCCTCCAATCATCTGATTATCAGACTATTTCGCTCCAAGAGGCCTGTCAATCGGCCGTCCGCAGGGCGTCCGGACCGGCCTTCGGCCCCTCAGGAGTCTCGACACCGTGACCGTTCTGTGACAAGTCGGCTGTTGACACCTGCCGTGCCGACAGTATTAGTCTGATTATCAGATGATTAACGCAGAGGTCGCCCGGAGGGGGCGACTTCCGCCCCGATGAGGCAGCCGTGGTAGTCCGCCGCATCAAGGGGGGCCGGCGAAGATCCGCGCCGCGTGCGTCAACCGTCGGACCGTCACTTCGGGAAAGGAATTCGCTGATGAACAACCACCAGGGCCCCGACGGCCTGTCGCGACGCTCCGTGCTGAGAGCGGGCCTGATGTTCGGCGCCGGAGCGGCGGTCGCACCGCTGCTGAGCGCGTGCTCCCCCAGCTCCGGCGCGTCCGGCAGCGCGAGCGCGGGCAACCTCGGCGACTGGACCAGCGCGAGCATCGACTGGAAGTCCCAGCAGGGCAAGACCATCGTCTTCGCCGGTTCGACCCACCAGTGGGTGACCGCGCTCCAGCCGCTCCTGCCGCAGTTCCAGGCGCTCACCGGCATCACCGTGAAGATGGACATCTCGGGCGAGGAGCAGTACGGCAGCAAGCTCCCGGTCGCGCTCGGCTCGGGCGCCGCCACCCCGGACGTGTTCATGGTGCCGTCCTACGGCCAGGGCGTCGGCTCGGGCTGGCTGGCGCCGCTGGACAACCAGCTGTCGGGCAAGCTCACCGACCAGAAGTGGTACGACCTGTCGGACGTGTACACCGCGGCCATGGACTTCACGAAGTGGACGGACAAGGCCCACTACGGCCTGCCGATCACCGCCGAGGTGCAGACCCAGATCTATCGCACCGACCTGATCCCGACCCCGCCGGCCACCTTCGAGGAGGTGCTCAGCACCGCCAAGTCGCTCAAGGACTCCGGCAAGGTCGCGGCCGGCATCGCCCTGCGCGGGAAGCCGACGGCCGGTGCCGTGGCCTGGCCGGCGGCGGGCTACGTGTTCACCTACGGCGGCTACATCATCGACCCGGACGGCAAGGCGGCCCTGAGCAGCCCCGAGACCATCAAGGGCGTCCAGATGTACGCCGACATCCTGAAGGCCGGCGGCCCCGCGGGCGTCTCGACGTGGGACTGGCTGGAGATCAACACGGCCATGCAGCAGGGCCGGGCGGGCATGATGCAGGACTCCAGCAACGCGCTGGCAGACCTGAAGAACACCAGCAAGAGCAAGGTTGCCGACAAGGTCGCCGGGGCGGTGTTCCCGTCCGTGAACGGCGTCAGCAACCCGAACCTGTGGCACTGGATCGTCGGCATCAACGCCAAGAGCGCCAACCCCGACGCGGCCTGGCTGTTCCTGATGTGGGCGACGAGCAAGCCGACCAGCCTGCTGCTGGCCGCCGGGGGCGCGACGCCGCCGCGCAAGAGCGCGTGGTCGTCCGACGCGTTCAAGGCCAAGTTCGGGGCGGCGGACGCGGCCACCGTCCAGCAGATCCTGGAGAAGGTGGACTCCAAGCCGATGGTGGCGTCCTGGATGCACCCCAAGTGGCCCGAGGTCGGCGACGCGTTCGCGCGGGCGGTCAACACCGCGATCACGTCCGACACCACTGCTGCCCAGGCGTTGGCCGACGCCCAGACGACGGCCGTGAAGGCGCTGGGCTGAACTGATGACGAAGACCAACGTCCGGCTCCGGCGGGCCATGCTTGCACCAATGGTCGTGATGCTCCTCGCGCTGACGGTCTACCCCACCGTCTACGCGGTCGTGGTGAGCCTCACGGACACCCAGGCGGGCCAGCCGGGCCGGTTCGTCGGTCTCGCGAACTACCTGGGCCTGCTCACCGACCAGACCTTCTGGGACTCGCTGGTCACGACCGTGGTCTTCACGGTCGTGGCCGTCGCGGTCGAGCTCGCCCTCGCCGTCCTGCTCGTGCTGGTGCTGTTCGACCTGCGCCACGAGCACCGCTGGCTGCGGGCCATCCTGCTGCTGCCGATGGCCGCCACGCCGGTCGCGGTCATGTTCGGCTGGAAGGTGATGCTCGACCCCATCCTCGGCGTGATCAACTACTTCCTCTACGACGTCCTGCACCTCGGCCAGCCCGACTGGCTGGGGACGCCGACCACGGCGCTGGCCACCCTGATCGTGGTGGACATCTGGCAGTGGACGCCGTTCATCCTGGTGATCCTGTTCGGCGGCATGACCAACGTGTCGAAGGAACTCGTCGAGGCCTCGCTGATCGACAACGCCGGCTGGTGGCAGCGCGCCCGGTACGTGATCATCCCGCAGCTGAAGCCGTTCCTGCTGGTCGCCGTCCTCTTCCGCGGCGTGGACGCGCTGCGCACGTTCGACAGCATCCAGGTGCTCACCGGCGGCGGCCCCGGCTACGCGACCACAACGCTGAACATGCTCGCGTTCCGCCAGGGCATCCAGTACCTCAACTTCGGCCAGGGCGCGGCGATCGCGCTGATCCTGCTCGCGCTCACCACCGCGTTCGGCCAGCTCGCCCTGCGGTTCGTCGCGAAAGGCCGGTACGCCTGATGCGCAAGAACATCGAGTCGCACAACCCGGCGAGCCGTTTCACCACGCCGGCCGGCCGCACCTGGCGGGCCGTCCTGCTGACGCTGTTCGCGATCTGGAGCCTGTTCCCGATCTACTGGATCGGCCAGATGGCCTTCAAGTCGCCGATCGACAGCCAGGCGATCCCGCCGGTCTGGTTCTTCACGCCGCAGTTCGACGCGTTCGTCCAGGCGTTCACCCAGGTGCCGCTGCTCGACCAGCTGCGCAACTCGGCGCTGGTCGCGTTCGGGTCGACGGCGGTCGCGCTCGCCCTGGCGATCCCGGGCGCCTACTCGCTGACCCGGCTGCGGACGATCCGCAGCAAGAACCTGGAGTTCTGGATCCTGTCGACCCGCATGGCGCCGCCGGTGGTCGTCGCGGTGCCGTTCTACCTGACGTTCCAGTGGCTGGGGCTGCTCGACACGATCCCCGGGCTGATCCTGATGCACGTGCTGGTGGTCATCGGCATCGTCACCTGGATCATGCTGGAGACCTTCGACGCGATCCCGGCCGACCTCCAGGAGTCGGCGCTCGTCGACGGCTGCACCCCGTGGACGGCGTTCCTGCGGATCCTGCTGCCGCTCGCCCGCTCGGGTGCGGTGGGTGCCGCGGTGATCTCGTTCCTGCTGTCGTGGAACGAGTTCTTCTTCGCGCTGATCCTGACCAGCCTGAACGCGCGCACGGCCACGGTCGGCGTGTTCAACTTCATCGGGTTCCAGTCGATCGACCTGAACGCCCTCGCGGCCGCGTCGATCCTGCTGCTGCTGCCCGCGGTCATCGTGGTCGCCGCCTTCCAGCGCTACCTGATCGCCGGCCTCACCCTGGGCGCCGTCAAGGGCTGACCGCTCGGCGAGGCACGAGCCGGCCGGGATCGGGGACGGTTCCCAACTCGGTCCGGGACCGGATTGGGGACGGTTCCCAACTCGGTCCGGGACCGGATTGGGGACAGATCCTGACTCGGTCCGTCCGCCGTGGCCCACAGGTCCGTACAGGTACCGTGGCAGAACAGGGACTGTCGGCCATCGGAAGGACTCTCCCGTGACCAGACGACGAGCGCCCCGCGCCCTTCCGCTCCTGCTGGCCCTCGCGCTCGCCCTCACCCTCGCCGGCCACGCCCCCGCCGCCGCCTCGACCCCGGCGTCCGTCGCCGAACCGTCCACACCGTCGGTACGGGTGATGACCTACAACGTGCTCACCGCGGGCGCGGCCACGTCCGGCAAGTTCCCCGACGTGCCCACCGCCGACCTCGCCTGGGACCTGCGCGACGACCAGCTGGCCGCGTGGATCACCACCGAGGACCCGGACGTGATCGGCTTCCAGGAGAACCTCGACACCGTGGAGCTGGACGGGGCGGACGTCCTCCAGCTGCACACCGTCGTCCCACTCCTGAGCGGCTACCAGATCGTCCAGCTCGACAATGCCGACCCGATCGCCTTCCGGACGTCCCGGTTCACCCTGGTCGAGGACGGCGCCACCAGGATCGCGACCGGCGACGGCACCACGCTCGTCCGCGACCGCTGGATCACCCACGCGACCCTGAAGGACCGCGCCAGCGGCGCAGAGTTCATCGTCTTCAACACCCACCTGTCGGCCGCCGCGGAAGGGACGGCGGCCGCCGCCGCCCGGGTCGCCGAGGCCAGGAAGATCGTCACCGAGATCCGGTCCGTCAGTGACGGGCTGGCCACGCCGTTCGTCCTGACCGGCGACCTGAATGTGTCCCAGGGCAGCACCGGCGCGGACGCCGCCCCGCTCGACACGCTGGCCGGGCTCGGCCTGGTGAACTCCTCGGAGTGGGCGGTGAGCACCACCACCGCCATCCCCGGCGCGGTCTCGCTCCAGTCGATGACGGCCGTCGTCGACGGGGTGAAGACCTACAAGGCCGTCCGCACCAGCGGCAAGACCCTCGACTACGTGTGGGTGCCGCGCGGCGCGCTCGTCCGCAGCTACCGAGTCTCCACCGGCCCGCACACCGAGCAGCGGACGGTCAACGGCACCAGCTACTGGTTCTACGACGACGCCCACGTGCTGCCGTCCGACCACAACCCGGTCGTGGTCGAGGTCGGGTTCAACGACGCGATCGCCACGCTCGGCGCCACCTCGACCCGCGCCGGCGCCTACCGGCTCTCCGGGAAGGTGTACGAGACCTACCTGCGCACCGGCGCCTGGGAGGCGTTCGGGCTGCCGACCTCCAACCGGACGCTGGCCCGCTACCGCGGCGTCGCGGTCTGGACGCAGCGCTTCACCGACGGCACCGTCCAGTGGTCGTCCAGGGCCGTGCGGATGTCGACCAGCCCCGGCACGACCGTGCTGTCCGGCACCGGCGGCTTCCGGGACGCGCTCGCCGCGTCCGGCCTGGCCTACGGGGTGGTCTACCGCTCGGGTGACCTGAAGGGCTCCTCGACCACCGGACGCGCGCTGCTCGCCGGCCTCCTGGCCGGTGGCCGGATCATCGACCTGCGCACCGCGTCCGAGCGGTCACGGCGTCCCGATCCGAGCCTGCCGGGCGTCGCCCGCTCGTCCTACGCCGTGGGTGCGGAGGACAGCCCCGAACAGCTCGTGACCGGACGCAGCGACCGCGCGGCCTTCGCCAAGGTCCTGGCGAGAGTGGCGGCCACGAAGGGCCCGGTGCTTCTGCACTGCTCGGACAACCAGGTTCGCACCGGCTGGGCGGTCGCCCTGGTCATGTTCGCCGCCGGTGCGAGCAACACGGACGTCGAGGCCGAATACGTCCGGACGACCGGCGCCTCGAGCGCCGGCATCACCGCGGCCATCGACCGCGCCACCACCGCCTACGGGTCGATGCAGAACTACCTCACCACCGGGCTCGGGCTGAGCGCAAAGCAGCTCAAGGCGCTGAAGGCGAAGTCGTCCTGAAGGCTCGGCGGTCGGCGCCGGGGGGGGGATCCCGGCCTTCGCCGGGATGACGGGGCGAGGTGAACCGGACGGCTGGGATCCGCGCCCGGCTGTTCGCTTGGACCGGTCGTGAACACTGGGGGGTGATCGCACGTCGGCCAGGGTTCGCCAAAGTCCTGACCGTCCGGGCCCGACTCCGCCGGGGTCGGGCCCTTGTGCGTCCGGCTTCCCCCAGGTCATCCCGGCCCGCACGTCAGGCCGGCCCACGTCATCCCGGCGCATGCCGGGATCTCCGTCCGCCGTCAGCCGAGGGTGCGGGCGAGGAGTTCGCGCAGGTTCGCGAACGCCCGGACGAACGCCGCCTCGTTCCACGCCGGCGTGTCCGACATCGTGTAGCCGTGCGGCGCGTCCTCGTAGACCTCGTTGCGCGCGGTGAGGACGGCTTCGTCCAGCGCGGCGCCGAGCCGGGCGACGTCGTCGGGCGTCATCGAGCGGTCGTGGTCGGCGTGGCCGAACAGGAACTCGGCGCGGGCACCCGCGAGGTCGAGGTGCGGGGAGTCGGGGGCGTCGGTGGCCAGCCCGCCGCCGTGGAAACCGGCGCAGGCGGCGACCGCCTCGGGATGGCGTCCGGCAGTACGGACGGCCAGCCGGGCACCCATGCAGAACCCGACCACGCCCACCGGGCCGGGCGTCACCCCGGGCAGGGAGCGCAGGCCGGCCAGGTAGGCGTCGCTGTCGGACGCGGCACGCTCGGGGGTGAGCCGCCCAATGCGCGACCCGGCGACCCGGAAGAAACCGCTCATGCCCTCGGGCGTGGACAGGTCCTCGGCCGGCGCGAGGTCGGCGACCGTGCCCTCCCGGTAGAAGACGTTGGGGGCCAGCACGACGTAGCCCCAGCCGGCGATCTCCTCGGCCATGTCCTGGATGCGCGGCCGCAGCCCGAAGGCGTCCATGTAGTACAGGACGCCGGGCCCGCGTCCGTCCGGCGGCATCGCCACGATGGCTTCGGCGACCCCGTCCGCGGTGGGAACGCTGATCATGCGTCTCAGGCTAGGACTCCCGGCAAGCCCCGGGACCGGCTATTCGGGCAGGCCGTCGCGGTCGGCCCACTCGAGCAGGGTGTCGAGCCGGAAGGCGACGTCGTCGATGGACGCGTGCGGGTCGCCGTCCTTCGCGAACCGGGCCGGGACGGTCGCCAGGGTGAGTTCGCGCGGCTCGATCGAGCCGAGCTCGTCCCAGAAGAAGGGCGTCGAGACCGTCCCCTCCGGCACACCGCGCACCGACCAGGCGCTGGCGATGGTGTGGTCGCGGGCGTTCTGGTTGAAGTCGACGAACACGTGGCGCGGGTCGCGGTCCTTGCGCCACCAGGTGGTGGTGACGTCGTCCGGGACACGGCGCTCCACCTCGCGGGCGAAGGCCAGCGCGGCGCGGCGCACCTGGCTGAAGCCCCACTCCGGCGCGATCCGGACGTAGATGTGCAGGCCGTGCCCGCCGGACGTCTTCGGGAACCCCACGATGCCGAGTTCGTCGAGCAGTTCGTGGGCCACCCCGGCCACCTTCCGGACCCGCTCGAAACCGGCGTCCGGCATCGGGTCGAGATCGATGCGCCACTCGTCGGGCTTCTCCACGTCCGCGCGCCGGGAGTTCCAGGGGTGGAACTCGACGGTGGCCATCTGGACGGCCCACAGCACCGACCCGAGCTCGGTGACGCACAGCTCGTCGGCGGTGCGGCCGTAGCGCGGGAAGTACACCTGCACGGTCTCCACCCAGGGCGGGGCGCCGGCCGGCAGCCGCTTCTGGTGGACCTTCTCCCCCGCCAGCCCGGACGGGAACCGGTGCAGCATGCACGGACGGTCGCGCAGGGCCCGGACGATGCCGTCGCCCACCGAGAGGTAGTAGTTGGCCAGGTCGAGCTTCGTCCAGCCGCGCTCGGGGAAGTAGACCCGGTCGGGGCTGCTCAGCCGGACCACCCTGGGTCCCACCTCGAGCTCGACGGGCTCGGTCTTGGCCGCCATGGCGCCAAGGTACCCAAGCCCGCGTGGCCGCGCCATCACCCGGACGCCGTGGGCGGCTGGGCCGGGGCGCTGGCGGGACGCCGGGATCGGGCGGGGCTCGGGGCTGACCCTGGCGCCGGGATTGCGCTCGGAGGCTGGCCAGGCGCTGGTCAGGCGGTGAGCAGGCGCCGCTCAGGCGGTGATCAGGCTGCGGAAGTGCGCGACGCGGCCCGCGTCCGCGCCCCCGGGTGACCACTGCTCGATCGCCGCGCACGAGGTCGCCATCCCCCACCGGGCGGCGTCCGCGAACTCCGCACCCTGCTCGAGCCGCGCGACCAGGCCGCCCATGAAGGCGTCGCCCGCGCCGATCGGGTTGCGGACGTCGACCGGCAGGCCGGGCAGCACCCCGTCCGCGCCTTCGGTGGACCACGCCAGCCCTGCGGAGCCCGCGGTGACCACCACCGAGTCGATGCCCCGGGCCCGCAGCCCGGACGCGGCCGCCGCGGCCCGCTCCAGCGCGTCCGCGCCCACCCAGGTGTGCTCGACGGTGACGCCCTCGGCGAGGATCGCCTCGGCCTCGGCGAGGTTGGGGGTGACCAGCGCGGGCATCGCCGGCCCGGTGAGGGCGGCCGGCATCCAGGCCGGCCCGGTGTCGAGGGCGAGCCGTCCGCCCGCCCCGGCGATCGCCGCGACCAGCCCGGACAGCGCCTCCGGGGCCACGCCAGGCGGGAAGCTGCCGCTGCACACCACCCAGTCGCCCGGACGGATCCGCGCCACGGCCCCGTCGAGGAAGGCGTCCCACGCCTCGGCGTCGACGGGCGCCCCGGTGCCGTTCAGGACGGTCACCCGGCCGTCGTCCTCGAGCACGATGATCGACTCCCGCACCCGCCCGGGGCAGGAGTGGACGGCCACGTCCATGCCCTCGGCGACGAGGGTGTCGAGGTACCAGCCCGCCCCATCGGTGAGCAGCAGCACGAGCACCTGCGGCCGGGCGCCGTTGGCGAGGCTGCCGCGGGCGGCGGACACCGACTTGCCGGCCGGATAGGCACGGTTCTCGCGGGCCCGTTCGACCGTCCCGGGGCGGAGCTCGTCGAGGATGACGAGCCGGTCGATGGTCGGGTTGGGGCAGATGGCCAGCACGAGGAGAGTGCAGCAGTTCCGCCCGCCCGGTGCAAGCGTCATCGGTACCTGTTGCGGCCGGGTCCGGCTCGTTAGGGTAAGGCCACGCCCGTCGGGGGGCTCGCTGGTGGGAGCGAGGGGTGATGACCGAGGAGAAGAAGTTCCTGGAGCGGCCGCTGGCCGTGGTGGCGCTGGTCGGGGGTGCCCTCGGGGTGATCGCGACCGGGATCGGCATCTACTCCAGCCTGGCCGGCGCGCGTCCGGCGGTCGAGGACGACAGCACACGGGTCGCGGCCTGCGTCCGGTCGCACGGGCTCTCGCAGGCCAGCGAACGTCGCGACGAGGGCGACGGCCGCTGGTACGTCCGGGCGTGCTCGTGGCCGACACCCGTCGGGGCGGCCGCGGACGGCTTCAGCGAGATCACCGTGCGCACGCAGGACGGGCCGGGCGAGTCCGAGGCGACCGGCATGACCGTGGCCCACGTGTTCACCAGCACCTGCCGCGACCTCGAGGTCAGCTACCTGTTCGACAACCAGGGCACGTTCGTGCCCGAGCAGCCGGTGCGCCTCACCAAGGGCGAGACCCGGCGGGTCGAGGGCGGCTCGGTCGTCACGGCCTCCGAGCCGCTGGGACGCGACCAGTCGGTGGTGCTGTCGGCGGGGCGCTACCAGCTGGACTCGGTCCGCTGCGTGTGACGTTCGGTACGCAGAACGCCCTGGCGATGGCGTTCCCGGGGCGATTTCGGGCGTGAAACGCAATCTGGCGCGCAATTCGGGCCGTGGTCAGGGCAGCAGCGCGCACCCGGCGGGGTCGAGCCGCACGGTGAGGGTGGCCGGGGTGGCCCCGTGGGGCGGGATCACCGGCGTCCGGACGCGGGCGGGCTCGCCGCCGGGCAGGGTGACGGTCACCTCCGCGCCGCCGCGGCGTGAGCGCACCTCCTGCACCACCACCTCGCGGCCGTCCGGGTCGGGCACCAGTCCCGTCGGGCCGACCGCGACCAGGCCGGGCGGCCCGTCCCAGCCGAGCGCGACCGCGTCCGCCGGCGGCAGGAACGGCCCATAGCCCAGGAACGCGGCCACCTCCCGGCCGGCCGGGTGCGCCCAGAGCCGGGCCGGCTCGTCCACCTGGAGCAACCGGCCCTCGGCGAGCACGGCCACCCGGTCGGCGATCGCGAACGCCTCGTCCTGGTCGTGGGTGACGTACAGGGTGGGGATGCCGGTGGCCCGCAGGGTGTCGTCCAGCACGCCGACGAGGTGCTCGCGCAGGCCCCGGTCGAGCGCGGAGAGCGGCTCGTCCAGCAGGAGCAGCCGGGGGTCGGCGGCCAGCGACCGGGCGAGTGCGACCCGCTGCGCCTGCCCACCGGACAGCGCGGTCACCGGGCGGGGCCCGTAGCCGGCCAGCCCGACCAGGTCGAGGAGTTCGGCCGCCCGTCGGTCACGTTCGGCACGTGGCCGACCGGCCAGCGCGTAGCCGACGTTGCCGGCCACCGACAGGTGCGGGAACAGCTGCCCGTCCTGGAACATCACCGCGAACCGGCGCCGGTGGACGGGGACGCCGGTCACGTCCGCGCCGTCCCACCAGACGGAGCCGCCGGCCAGCGGTTCGAGGCCGGCCACCGCGCGCAGCAGCGAGGACTTGCCCGACCCGGACGCCCCGAGCACGGCCACCACCTCGCCCGGCCCGACGTCGAGCGAGACCCCGTCGACGGCCGTGACCGGGCCGTAGCGCACGACCGCGTCGCGCACCTGGAGGCCCGCGGGACGGGCGTCGGTGTCGGTGTCGGTCACCACGGGTTCACCTCCTTGGGCCCGATCCACTCTGCCAGTCCCATCGCCACGGCGGTCAGCGCCGCCAGCACCACGGACGCGGCCAGCGCCATGCCGAAGTTCTCGGCCCCCGGGCGTCCGATCAGCTGGAAGATCACCACCGGCAGGGTCGGACGGTCGGGGCGGGCCAGGAACGAGGTGGCCCCGAACTCGCCGAGACTGGTCGCGAAGGCGAACCCCACCGCCAGCCCCAGGCCGCGCAGGGCGAAGGGCAGGTCGATGGTCGCCACCACCCGTCCCGGCCCGGCGCCGAGGGTGGCGGCTGCCTCGTGCAGGCGCGGGTCGATCGCGCGCAGGGTCGGCAGCAGCGTCCGGACGACCAGCGGCAGCGCCACCATCGCCTGCGCGATCGGGATCAGCAGCCAGCTCGAGCGCAGGTCCAGCGGCGGCCGGTTGAGGGTGATCAGGAAGCCGAAGCCGACCGTCACGGCCGAGACGCCGAGGGGCAGCATGAAGACCGCGTCCAGCGTCCGGAGCCAGCGACGGCCGGACGCCGACGCGGGCCGGCGCGAGAGCACGTAGCTCACCAGCAGCCCGAGCCCCACCGAGATCAGGGTGGCCGCGAGCGCGGTGGCCAGCGAGTTCGCGAGCGCCTGCCACACGCTCACCGTCGACTGGCCGGTGGTGCCGGACAGGGCGGCGTAGTTGGCCAGGCCCAGCCCGTCCGCGGTGACCAGCGACCGCCAGGCCAGCGAGAGCATCGGGAACAGCAGCAGGCCGCCCACGACCACGGCGGTGACCGCGACGGCCGGCAGGTCACCGACGCGCAGCGGCGCGTCCACGGGGTTGCCGGACAGGCGCAGCGCCCGCTCCTGACGCGCCCGGGTGGCGCCGGCGACGAGCAGGGACGCGGTCACGACGACGAGCTGGAGGATCGACAGCGCGGCCGCGGCGGGCAGGTCGAGCAGCTGGGTGGTCTGGTACCAGATCTCGGTCTCGATGGTGCCGTAGCTGGCCCCGCCCAGCACCAGCACCACCCCGAACGCCGAGGCGCAGAACAGGAACACCAGCGCGGCGGCGGACGCGATCGCCGGGGCGAGCGCGGGCAGCGTCACCGTCCCCAGCACCCGGATACGGCCGGCGCCCAGGGTACGGGCGGCGTCCTCGGCGCGGGGGTCGAGGCGCGACCAGAGGGCGCCGACCGTCCGCACCACGACCGAGTAGTTGAAGAACACCAGCGCGGCGACGATCGCGGGGAACGACTCCTCCAGGCCGAGGAAGCCCAGCGGCTCGTTCGGCGTGAGCAGCGACTGGAAGGCCACCCCGACCACCACCGTGGGCAGCACGAACGGGACGCTGACCACCGCGCGCAGCACCCGGCGTCCGGGGAAGCGGCAGCGGTAGAGGACGTACGCGCCGGGCACGCCGAGCAGCACCGAGACGGCCGTCCCGACCACCGCCTGGGCGAGCGTCTGGCCGACGATGCGCCAGGTGCGGGCGGACGAGAGCACCTCCTGCACCCCGGCGAGGGTGAAGGCCCCGTCGATCACGAACCCGCGGGCGACCAGCGCGGCCACCGGCCAGGCGAAGAACACCGCCAGGAACACCACCGGGAGCGCCGCGGCCGCCGCCCAGACCCAGGCGTGCCCCCCGCCCCTGCGGACGGAACCACCGCGCGCCGCCTCGACCGCCACCGTTCCGGTCATCTGCCACCGCCTGGGCGGTGGCGTTTGACCGAAACGGAGGCGTTCGGCGGGACGGAGGGCGCCGTCACCCGATGACCGCGGCCGTCCATGCCTTGATCCACGTCTCGCGCTGGGTGGCGAGGTCGGCGACGGGCACCGTGATCGGGTCGGTGACGGTGGCGGCGTAGGTCGTCCAGTCGGCGGGGAGCTTCACGTCCGGGTCGATGGGGTTCATGTACATCTGCTCGGGGATCTGGGCCTGCACGTCGCTGCTCAGCAGGAAGTCGATGAACTTCCGCGCGCCCACCTCGTTCTGCGCGCCGGCCAGCACGCCGGCGTACTCCACCTGCCGGAAGCACGTGCCGGTGAGCACCTCCGTCTTGTGCTCGTAGGCCGGCGAGGACGAGTACGACACGACCAGCGGACGATCACCCTTGCCGGAAGACCCGGAGAAGTGGACGGTGTACGCCTCCGTCCAGCCCTTCGCCACCTTCACACCGTTGGCCTTCAGGGCCTTCCAGTAGTCGAGGTAGCCCGGGTCGCCCTTGGCGCCGACGGTCGCGGCCAGGAACGCCAGCCCCGGGGAGGAGGACGCCGGGTTCTCCACCACCAGCAGGTCCTTGTACCTGGGGTCGGTGAGGTCGTCCAGCGTCGCCGGGACGGCCAGGCCCTTGGCCGTGAACCACTCGGTGTCGGCGTTGACGCAGACGTCCCCGTAGTCGATCGGGGTCAGCGAGTGGGCGTCGTCGGCCGCGTACGCGTCCGCGCCCTTCGGCAGGGACGCCGAGGTGTAGGGGCTGAGGATGCCGGCGGTGACCGCCCGTCCGGCGAACGTGTTGTCGATGCCGTAGACGACGTCGCCCAGCGGGGCGTCCTTGGTGAGGATCAGTTGGTTGACCACCGTCCCGACGTCGCCGGGAGCGACGAGGGTCACGTCGTAGCCCGACTCGGCCTTGAACGCCGCGATCGTCGCCTTGTCGAGGGCGAACGAGTCGTGGGTGATCACGGTGATCGTGTGGCTCTCGGTCGGCGCCGCGCTGGACGCAGGGCTCGACGCCGCGGGGACGGCGGGCCCCGCGCACCCGGCCAGCAGGACGCTCGCGAGCCCCGCGACAAGCAGTTTCGGTACGGACATGACTGACTCCTCCATCTGTCTGGAGGGCCCGGGAACAACCCCGGGGAGATAAATCCCGACTCCCTACGCCGGTACGAACCGGATCAGGTTCGAGGGTCTGCGGTCCTGCCCGCACTCTCAGCGCCCTGCGGCGCTCCCCTGTCGAGCAGCAAGGTTACCAGCGCCCGCGCTCCGGCCCGTGGGGACGGTTCCTAACTCGGACCCGGACCGAATCAGGAACCGTCCCCGGATATTGGCGACACCCGGTAGTTGACATTGCCTAATACCGGGCTCTACCTTGTAGCTGTGCCCGAGAACAACGAGTCCCAGCTCCTCAAGGGAGTGCTGCCGATGCTGCTGCTGGCCGCGCTCAGCGAGGAGGAGTCCTACGGTTACGAGCTGGTCGTCCGGCTCCAGGACGCCGGGCTGACCGACCTCGGCGCCGGCACCGTCTACCCGGTGCTCAGCCGGCTCGAACGGGACGGGGACATCAGCTCGCGCCTGGTGCCGTCCCGGTCCGGTCCGGCCCGCAAGTACTACCGCCCCACCGGATCGGGGACGCAGACCCTGGCGACGGCCACCGCCGCCTGGCACGCCCTCACCGCCATCGTCGAACCGCTGCTGGCCACGGCCGCCCAACCCCAGGAGATGTGATGACCCTCACCGACCTGCTCCGCCGCGAGCTGTTCCTCAACAGTTTCAGCTGGCACGCCCAGGACTACCCCCAGTCCGTCACCGTGAAGCGCGAGCTGCGCCGCGAGCTCACCGCCGCTGCCGCCGAGACCGGCATGTCCGCCGCCATCGCCTCGTTCGGCAACCCCCACCGGCTCGCGTCCGACTACCTGGCGAACCTCGAGCGCCCCTACCCCCGCTGGTCGAGCGGCGCCTGGTGGGCCGGGGCCGGGCTGTACACGATCACGTTCCTCGCCCTCTCCTACGCGCTCGGCGTCAACGACGCCCTCCAGGCCAACGGCGGCGGCACCCTGTCGACGGTGGTGTTCGGCACGCCCGTGCTCTTCACCCACACCACCGACCAGATCTCGGCGGGGTTCCAGCTCACCTGGGCCTCGTTGGGCTGGTTCCTCGCCGCCACCGTCCCGCTCTTCGCCCTCGGCAGCCGCGTCTGGCGCCTGTGGGCCCGCCCTTCCGCGTCGGCCCGCCCTTCCGCGTCGAACGCCTCCGTTTCGGCCAAACGCCACCGCACCGGCTGGAGCGATTGACCGGAACGGAGGCGTTCGGCGGGAGCGGGGTCCGTCCGCTGACCTCCGAGCGGCGATCCCGCGGACGGCCGCAGGCCGGTTGTGCCAATCTTGGGCGCATGACTGCGCAGTCCGATGCGATCGACAAGATCAAGACCGGTTACACGTTCACCACCCCGTCCATCGACCTCGGTGTCCTGATGGTGGACGGCCAGCCCGACCCCGACGTGAGGATCCGGCTCTCCCTGTCGATGCTCAACCGGCACGGACTGGTGGCCGGCGCCACCGGAACCGGCAAGACCCGCACCCTCCAGCTGCTCGCCGAGGCGATCTCGCGCGCGGGGGTGTCGGTGTTCGCCGCCGACATCAAGGGTGACCTGTCGGGCATCGCGATCCCGGGCGAGGCCAGTGAGAAGCTGCTGGCCCGCACCCAGAAGATCGGCCAGGACTGGCAGCCGGCCGGCTGCCCCACCGAGTTCTACGCCCTCGGCGGGCAGGGCACCGGCGTCCCGCTGCGCGCCACCGTGTCGTCGTTCGGGCCGATCCTCCTCAGCAAGGTGCTCGGGCTCAACGAGACCCAGGAGTCCAGCCTCGGCCTGGTCTTCCACTACGCCGACACCCAGGGACTGCCGCTGCTCGACCTGGCCGACCTGCGCGAGCTGCTGGTCTACCTGACCGGCGACGACGGCAAGGCCGAGCTGAAGGAGATCGGCGGGCTGTCGGCCGCGACCGTCGGCGTGATCCTGCGCAGCCTGGTCACCCTCCAGACCCAGGGCGCGGACGAGTTCTTCGGCGAGCCGGAGTTCGACACCCGCGACCTGATCCGCACCGCCGCGGACGGCAAGGGCGTGATCTCGCTGCTCGAACTGCCGAACCTGCAGGACCGTCCGGCGATCTTCTCGACGTTCCTGATGTGGGTGCTGGCCGACCTGTTCCACGACCTGCCCGAGATCGGCGACGTGGACGTGCCGAAGCTGGTGTTCTTCTTCGACGAGGCGCACCTGCTGTTCGACGGGGCGTCCAAGGCGTTCCTGGACGCGATCGGCCAGACCGTCCGCCTGATCCGGTCCAAGGGCGTCGGCATCTTCTTCGTCACCCAGTCGCCCACCGACGTTCCCGACAACGTCCTCGCCCAGCTGGGCTCGCGCGTCCAGCACCAGCTGCGGGCGCACACGCCGAACGACGCCAAGGCGCTGAAGGCCACGGTGCAGACCTACCCGACCAGCCAGTACGACCTGGCCGAGACGCTCCAGGCCCTCGGCATCGGCGAGGCGATCGTCACCGTACTGAACCCGGACGGTGCCCCGACGCCGGTGGCGTGGACGCGGATGATGGCGCCGCAGGCGTCGATGGGGCCGATGCCGGCCGACTGGATGACCAAGGGCGTCGCGGCGTCGGCCATGCAGGCCAAGTACGGCCAGGACATCAACCGCGACTCCGCCTACGAGATCCTCACCCGCAAGCTGGAGGCGGGCGCCGCGGCGGCCCAGGCCCAGGCGGAGGCGGACGCACAGGCCAAGGACCAGGCGAAGGAGCAGGCCGCCCAGGCGAAGGCGGACGCCGCCGCGCAGCCCCGGGCGCCGCGCCAGTCGTCCCGTCCGGCACCGAAGTCGGGCGTGGAGAAGGTGCTCGGCTCGGCCACGTTCTGGAACCAGGTGATCCGGGTGGGCGGCCAGGTCGTCCGCACGATGTGGGGCACCGCCCGCCGCTCCTGACCCGAGAGCGGACCGAAAGGGGACAGTCCCCTTTTCGGTCCACGTGACCGAGTCCCGGACCGATACCTTGGGGCCCGTGCAATTCGTGGACGTCTTCATTCATGGCGGCCTGGGCGTCGACCTGGTGGGCCTCGCGGTGCGGCTTGCGGCGATCCTGGTGGTCCCGGTCAACCGGCGTCCGTCGTCGGCGATGGCGTGGCTGCTGGCGATCTTTCTGATCCCCTACGTCGGCGTGATCGCGTTCCTGCTGATCGGCAACCCCAAGCTTCCCCGGGCGCGTCGCGCGCGGCAGCGCGAACTGAACACCATGATCGCGCTGGCCACCACCAGCACCCCCGAGCTCGACCTGGAACCCACGCGGGACTGGCTGGAGCCGATCGCGCGCCTCAACCGCAACCTAGGCTCGCTCCCCCTCACCAGGGGCAACGCCGGCACCCTGATCGAGGACTACGCGCGCTCGCTCGCCGACATGACGGACGCGGTCGACGCGGCCCGCGACTACGTGCTCTGCGAGTTCTACATCCTGGCCGTCGACGACACCACGGCGCCGTTCTTCGCAGCCCTGGAGCGGGCCGTGAAGCGCGGCGTCAGCGTCCACGTGCTGTTCGACCACATCGGCTCGCGGCGGGTCAAGGGCTACCGCGCCACCACCCGCCGGCTGGACGCGATCGGCGTCCAGTGGCGTCCGATGCTGCCGGTGATGCCGCTGAAGGGGAAGTACCAGCGTCCGGACCTGCGCAACCACCGCAAACTGCTGGTGGTCGACGGGACGGTGGGGTTCCTCGGCTCGCAGAACCTCATCGACCGCAGCTACCACAAGAAGAGCAACCTGCGGCGCGGCCTGAAGTGGCAGGAGCTGATGACCAGGGTCGAGGGCCCGGTGGTGCTGGCCCTGAACGCGGTGTTCCTGTCAGACTGGTACAGCGAGACCGGCGAGATCGTGGCCGAGCAGTCCCAGACCATGGCTGCCGCCGCCCGGCTGCTGAACCGCGGCGCGGACGGGCCCGGCGACCTCGACTGCCAGATCGTGCCCAGCGGACCGGGCTTCGACAACGACAACAACCTCAAGCTGTTCAACTCGCTGATCTACGCCGCCCAGCGCCGGATCAGCCTGACCAGCCCCTATTTCGTGCCGGACGAGTCACTGATGGCCGCCATCACGACGGCCGCCGAGCGCGGCGTCGAGATTGAACTGTTCGTCAGCGAGCTCGGCGACCAGGCGCTGGTCTACCACGCACAGCGCTCCTACTACGAGCAGCTGTTGCGCGCCGGCGTCCGCATCTACCTGTACCCGGCGCCCTACATCCTGCACGCCAAGCACTTCACGATCGACGACGACCTCGCCGTCATCGGGTCGAGCAACATGGACATGCGCTCGTTCGGGCTGAACCTCGAAGTCGTAATGATGGTCAGCGGACGCAGCTACACCGACCAGATGCGGACGGTGGAGGACCACTACCGCGCGATCAGCCGCGAGCTCACGCTGGCCGAGCACCTGAACCAGCGCCTCCCGACCAGGCTCTTCGACAACCTCGCCCGGCTCACCTCCGCCCTCCAGTAGCCCCGCCCCCTCCGACTTGTCAGAATCTGGGGACGCCAGAGCGATCTCAGATTCTGACAACTCGGGGGGTGGGGTCAGCTGTCGAGGGACCTCAGGCGGTCGCGCTCGGCGAGGACGGCCTTGTAGGAGTCGCGTTCGTGCAGCAGCCAGCCGGGCGGGTTCGCGATCAGCTCGCCGATCTGGACGGCGTCCAGCGCCTCGGTGACACCGCCGCGGACGAGTCCGGAGCGGGAGACGCCGAGCTTGGCGGCCACCACGTCCTTCGGGAAAGGGCCGTTGCGGCGCAGGTCGACCAGCCACGCGGGCGGGTCGGCGCGGAGCGCGTCCAGTTCGGCCCGGGTGATCGGCGAGTCCCGGAACTCCCGCGGTGCCGCGGGCAGGTAGATCCCCAATTTGGCGGCCGCCGTCGCGGGCTTCATGGTCTGGCTCACGCCCGGCAGAATAACCTTCCCGGGTGACGATCCCCGAAACGCCCCCGCCCCGCACCGGCCTCACGGTGGCCTTCGTGCCCGGCGTCACCCTCACCAAGTGGCGTCGCATCTGGGCCGAACGACTCCCCCGCGTGCCGCTGGACGTGGTCGAGGTCGCCGAGGACGCGCAGCGCGCAGCGCTCGACGACCGCGTCGTCGACATGTGCTTCGCGCGGCTGCCGATCGACACGGCCGGCGTCCACGCGATCCGGCTGTACGAGGAGGTGCCGGTCGTCGTACTCCCCAAGGACCACGCCCTCGCCGAGCTCGACGAGCTGGCGCTGGCCGACCTCGACGGCGAGACCGTCGTCGTCGGGGACGCGGACGCCTCCGCGGTCGAGCGGGTGGCCTGGGGCTCCGGCGTGGCCCGGGTGCCGCACTCGATCGCGCGCTCGGAGAGCCGCAAGGACGTGGTCTACCGTCCGCTCACCGATGCCGAGCCGACCACGATCGCGCTCACCTGGCTCGCCGACAACGACAACCCGCTGATCGAGGAGTTCATCGGCATCGTCCGCGGACGCACCGCGAACAGCTCCCGGACGGCCGCCGCCCGGGCCGCGAAACAGCCGTCCACGCCGAAGACCCCGCCGAAGACCAGGGCACCCAAGCCGAAACCGAAGGGACGCGGCCGCCGCCGCTGAGCGAGCGGGGGACCGACCCCTCAGTGCAGCGCGGCGACCAGCTCGGCGACCAGGGCCGGCACCTTGTCGTCGTCCAGGCTCGGGGTGAACCCGAGCCGCGCGACCACCAGCTGCTCCGAAGGCACCACCACGACCCACTGGCCGTCGTGGCCCTGCGCGGAGTAGGTGTCGGCCGGCAGCTCGGGGTACACCAGCGTGCCGTCGGCCGCCGTGTTCGCCCACCACCCGGCCGCGTAACCGGCGTCCTCGACCGTGACCCCGCGGACCGCCGTGGTGGTCTCGGTCATCCAGCCGGACGGCAGCAGCCGCTGGCCGTTCCAGACCCCGTCGTCGAGCGCGAACTGGCCGATCGAGGCCCACTCCCGCGGCGTGGCCCACAGGTAGGAGCTGCACACCGGGGTGCCGGCCGCGTCCGGCTCCATCACCGCAGAGCCCAGGCCGAGCGGGGCCAGCAGCTGGGTCCGGGACAGGTTCGCGCCGCCGAAGTCGGGGGCGAGGATCGCGCACAGCAGCGTGCTGCTGCCGCTGGAGTACTGCAGGTGCGTGCCCGGCTCGTACGCGAGCGGACGCGACGCCACGTAGGCGCCCATGTCGGGCTCGGCGTAGAGCATCTGGGTGATCGGCGTGCCGAGGTCGTAGGTCTCGTCCCACGACAACCCGCTGGTCATCTGCAGCAGTTGGCGGATCGTGATCGCCGACCGTCCGTCCGTCCACTCCGGGCGCAGGTGGCTGTCGTCCAGGCTCACCGCGCCCTGGGCGGCCAGCCGTCCGGTGACCAGGCTGGCCACGCTCTTCGACATCGACCAGCCGAGCTGGGGCGTGGACGCCGTGAACCCGGACGCGTACCGCTCGGCGATCAGCTGTCCGCCCTTGAGCACGACCACGCCGCGCGTGCCGAGCGCGTCCCGGTCGGCGTCGGACAGTCCGTCGCCGAACGCGCGTCCGACGATCTCCTGCAGCTCGGTGGACGTGGTCGGCGACCCGGCCGCGACGATGGCGTTGGCACCGAGCGGGTCGGGTGCGGGCTCCGGCAGGACGGGGCGCGTGGCGGCGAGGGTGCAGCCGAAGCCGTCGGTGTACCACGCCTGCTGCCGCGCGAGCGCCCCCAGCAGCGTGGCGCTCGCCGACCCGTCCGTGACCTCGGTGCGCAGGTAGGGCACCAGCGGGTTGGGCGGCAGGTCGGCGTCGGGGTTGTCGCGCCCGGCGACCGAGGTGACCGCGCAGGCGTTGTGGGCGGCGTACCCGGTGCCGGTGCGCAGCAGCGGACGCTGCCACGCGTACACCCCGACCAGTCCGCCGGCGAGCACCGCCAGCACGATCGCCCCGATGATCAGGGGACGGCGCCGGCGGGCGGCCAAGGCGGGCACGGTCGCGCGGTCAGGAGGAGTAGCGGCCCGAGTGCAGCACGGCCTGGTACTGGGCGCGCTCGTACGCGGAGGAGTCCGGGACGGCCGCCGCGCTCATCGACCCGCGCAACTGGGCCACGCCGGTGTACTCGTGGGCGGCCAGCCAGCGCTCGGCCTCGGCCAGCATCACCGTGATCGCCTCCGGGCCGCGGCGCAGGACGGCGGACGCCGTGCAGGCGATGTCCGCGCCGACCAGCAGGGCCTTGAGGATCTCCGCGCCCGAGTGCACCCCGGACGTGCAGGCCAGGCTCACGTCGGGCAGCTGCCCGCGCAGGATGCCCAGCCAGCGCAATGCGAGCCGCTCGTCGTCGGGCTCGGACAGCTCGGCCCGGGCCAGCAGCGCCAGCCGCTCCAGGTCGATGTCGGGGGCGTAGAACCGGTTGAACAGCACCAGGCCGTCCGCGCCGGCGTCCACGGCCAGGGCGGCGAACTTCGACAGTGCCGAGTAGTACGGCGACAGCTTCACGGCCAGCGGGATGTCGACGGCGATCTTGACGGCCTCGATCGCGGCCAGGTGCGCGAGCTCGATCTCGGCGCTGCCGTGGGCGGGGTCGGCCGCCATCGTGTACAGGTTCAGCTCGAGCGCGTCCGCACCGGCGTCCGCCAGTTCGGCGGCGTAGCGCTGCCACGACCCGGGACGGGTGGCGTTCAGGCTGGCGATCACCGGGATCGACAGCTGCTCCTTCGCCCGGCGCACCAGGTTGACGTGGGCGCCCGCGCCCAGGTCGGGCTGGTCGACGTCGGGCAGGGGGCTGCCGGAGAACTCGGCGAAGTCCTCGCCGGCGTCCATCAGGTCGGCGAGACGGCTCTCCTCGGCCAGCACCTCCTCCTCGAACAGCGAGGGCAGCACGACGGCGGCGGCGCCGGCGGCTTCCAGCTCGAGCAGGGACTCCAGCCGACCGGTCAGGGGCGACGCCGAGGCGATCAGCGGCCCGGACAGGGGCAGCCCGAGATAGGTGGTGGCCAGGTCAGGCCTCATGATTCCTCCTTGACCGCCGGTACGCCGCGTTCCATACCGGCCAGTTGCGAGTAATAGTGCCAGCGTTCGTCGGTGTCCGCCTGTGCGAGTTGTGCCAATTCCTCCGCGCGTTTCGGATTTGCTCTTGCCAGCATGGCGAAACGCGCTTCGCTCATCATGAAATCGCGCACCGGCATCGTGGGCGGCTTGCTGTCCAGGTGCAGCGGCGTCCCGCCCTCGCCCGGACGGAAGCGGTACAGCGGCCAGTAGCCGCTGGCCACCGCGTCGGACTGGTGGGTCATCGAGGTGGCCATGTCGATGCCGTGGGCGATGCAGGTGGAGTAGGCGATCAGCAGGGACGGGCCGGGCCACGCCTGCGCCTCGAGCATCGCCCGGACGGTCTGCTGCTGGTTGGCGCCGATCGCGAGCTGCGCGACGTAGACGTCGCCGTAGGCCTGCGCGAGCACGCCGAGGTCCTTCTTGGCGGTGGGCTTGCCCGCGGTCGCGAACTTCGCCGTCGCGCCGCGCGGGCTGGCCTTGGACGCCTGCCCGCCGGTGTTGGAGTACACCTCGGTGTCGAGCACCAGGATGTTCACGTTGCGCCCGCTGCTGAGGACGTGGTCGAGGCCGCCGTACCCGATGTCGTACGCCCAGCCGTCGCCGCCGATGATCCACACCGCCTTGTCGACCAGCTCGTCGGCCAGCGACAGCAGCCGCGCGGCCGGCGGGTTCTGTGCGACATGCGCAGCCAGCAGCCCCTTGAGCGCGGCGACCCGCTCGCGCTGGGCGGCGAGCCCCGTCTCGCCGGACTGGTCGGCGTCCAGCAGGGCGTCGGCGAGCTCGTGGCCGACCTCGTTGCGCAGGGACGCGAGCAGGCGCCGCGCCTCGGCGTGCTGGAGGTCCTGCGCGACCCGCGTGCCCAGCCCGAACTCGGCGTTGTCCTCGAACAGCGAGTTCGACCAGGCCGGGCCGCGGCCGTCCGCGTTGGTCGTGTACGGCGTGGTGGGCAGGTTGCCGCCGAAGATGGACGAGCAGCCGGTCGCGTTCGCGATGATCATCCGGTCGCCGAACAGCTGGGTGAGCGTCTTGATGTAGGGCGTCTCGCCGCAGCCCGAGCACGCCAGCGAGAACTCGAACAGTGGCTGCAGCTGGGCGACGCCCTTCACCTGGTCGTGGCGCACCAGCGTCCGGTCGATCTCCGGCAGGCCGAGGAAGAAGTCGAAGCTCGCCCGCTCGGCGTCCCGGTGCTCGCGCGCCGGCTCCATGTCGAGCGACTTGTGCTTGTACTCGCTCTTCGAGCGGGCCGGGCAGATGTCGGAGCAGATGCCGCAGCCCGTGCAGTCGTCCGGCGCGACCTGCACGACCAGGCGCTTCCCGGGCAGCTGGCGATCCTTGTACTCCTTGTGCCGGAAGCCCTCCGGGGCGCCGGCGAGGTCGGCCGGATCGGCCAGCTTGATCCGGATCGCGGAGTGCGGGCAGACCACCGCGCACTTGCCGCAGTCGATGCACAGCGAGGCGTCCCAGATCGGCAGCTCGGCCGCCAGCCCGCGCTTCTCCCACTTCGACGTTCCGGTCGGCCACGCGCCGTCCACCGGCAGCGCGCTCACCGGCAACAGGTCGCCCTGCCCGTGCAGCATCACCCCGGTGACACGGTGGACGAAGTCGCCGGCCTCGGCCGGCAGCGGCGGCAGCCGGTGGGTGCGGCTGGACGGACGCAGCGCGGCGGGCAGCGGACGCAGCGCCGCGATGGCGGCCTCGATCGCGGCGAAGTTGCGCTCGACGACCGTCCGGCCGCGACGGCCGTAGGTCTGCTCGACCGCCACCTTGATCGCCGCCACCGCCTCGTCGGCCGGCAGCACCCCGGACAGGTAGAAGAAGCACGGCTGCATGACGGTGTTGATGCGCTTGCCCAGGCCGGCGGCCTTCGCCACCGCCTCGGCGTCGATCACCCAGGTGCGCAACTGCTTGTCGGCGATCTCGGCCTGCACCTCGACCGGGAGGTGCTCCCAGGTGTCCTCGCCGTACGGCGAGTTCAGCAGCAACGTGGCGCCGGGACGGGCCACGTCGACGGTCTTCATCGAGGTGAGCAGCTCGAACTGGTGGACGGCGACGAAGTCGGCGGCGTCGACCAGGTAGGTGGCCCGGATCGGCGTCGTGCCGAACCGCAGGTGTGACACCGTGACCGCGCCGGACTTGCGGGAGTCGTAGACGAAGTAGCCCTGCGCGAACGCGTCCGGTTGTTCGCCGATGATCTTCACCGAGTTCTTCGCCGCGCCGACGGTGCCGTCCGAGCCCAGCCCGAAGAACACCGCCGAGAGGTGCTCGTCGGGGACGCGGAACGTCGCGTCCGGGGTGAGCGAGAGGTGCGTGACGTCGTCGACGATGCCGACGGTGAACCGCGGCTTGGGCTTGTCCGCGGCGAGCTCGTCGAGGACCGCCTTCGCCATCTGCGGCGTGAACTCCTTGGACGACAGCCCGTAGCGTCCGCCGATCACGCGAGGGTGCACCCCCTCGCTCGGTCGCCGGGAGAGCGCGACGAGGACGTCGGCGTGCAGGGGCTCGGCGGGGGCGCCGGCCTCCTTGGTGCGGTCGAGGACGGCGATCGAACGGACGGTGGCCGGCAGCGCGTCCAGGAACGCCTCGGTCGGGAACGGGCGGAACAGCCGGATCGTGACCATGCCGACCTTCTCGCCGCGGCGCACCAGTTCGTCCACGGTCTCGGCGAGGCAGCCGGACGCGGACCCCATCGCCACCACGACCCGTTCGGCGTCCGGGGCGCCGTGGTAGTCGACGAGGGAGTAGCGGCGTCCGGTGCGCCCGGCGAGCTCGTCGAACACCTTCGCGACCACGTCGGGCACGGCGAAGTGGAACGGGTTGGCGGCCTCGGCGGCCTGGAAGAACGTGTCCGGGTTCTCGGCCACCCCGCGGATCACCGGCGCGTCCGGCGTCAGGCCGCGGGCCCGGTGGGCAAGCACGTCCGACTCGCGCACCAGCGCCCGCAGGTCGGCGTCGGCCAGCAGCTCGATCGTGTTCTCCTCGTGGCTGGTGCGGAACCCGTCGAAGAAATGGACGAACGGCACCCGGGAGCGCAGCGTCGCGGCGTGCGCGACCAGCGCGAAGTCGTGCGCCTCCTGCACGCTGGACGCGCACAGCATCGCCCAGCCGGTGGTGCGGGCGGCCATCACGTCGGAGTGGTCGCCGAAGATGCTCAGCGCGTGCGTGGCCACCGTCCGCGCCGCGACGTGGATCACCGCCGGGGTGAGCTCGCCGGCGATCTTGAACATGTTGGGCAGCATCAGCAGCAGCCCCTGGGACGCGGTGAACGTGGCGCCCAGGGCCCCCTTGGTGAG
Source organism: Actinomycetota bacterium (assembly GCA_020161755.1). Lineage (GTDB taxonomy): Bacteria > Actinomycetota > Actinomycetes > Propionibacteriales > Propionibacteriaceae > Propionicimonas. The sequence continues at coordinate 110,247 of JAIUOS010000008.1, read as the reverse complement.
CGCGCCGTGCAGGGCGCCGGCCGCTCCGGCCTCCGACTGGAGCTCGACGACCTCCGGCACCCCGCCCCACAGGTTCGTGCGGCCGGCCGCCGACCAGGCGTCCGCCGACTCCCCCATCGCCGAGGACGGCGTGATCGGGTAGATCGCCAGCACCTCGCTCAGCGCGTGCGCCACCCGGGCGGCCGCCTCGTTCCCGTCGATGGTGGCGCGGGTGGGTGGTTGCCCGGTCACAGCGGCTGGCGGCCGACGGTGCCGATGATGCCCTCGCGGTAGCCGGCGCTGCTGAACTTGTCGTACTCGGCCTGGGCGGCCTCGATGCGCCCGGGGACGTCGAGGCGCTGGGACGGCTCCTCGTTGCCCGGGGTGGAGATGAACTTCTCCAGCGCCTTCAGTCCGGCGTCGGCCCGGTTGGCCGCCGCCCGCTGCTTGGCGTCCAGCCGTGCGGCGTACCAGTCGGACGCGAGGATCGATCCCCGCTCGAACAGGGCCCGGAACTCCGGGGTCTCCAGCGTCCAGCCCTCCGCGGAGGCACCGTGCGCCATGATCTCGAGCAGCGCCCGCAGCGGCGGGATCGCCAGCGAGACGGTGCCGTCGTCGAAGTACGCCTTCGCCACCCGCTCGTGCGTGGCCACGATCGTCGCCACCGACTCGGCGAACACCGCCGGGTCCTGCAGCTCGGGACGCAGCATCTCCGGGGTGAACACCGCGTGCGGGTGCAGGAAGATCCGGCCGAAGTACTTGCGCGCGAACGCCTGGGTCATGCGGTAGCCGAGCCGGCTGGCCAGCACCTTCTGCCCGTCGTGCTCGCTGTCGCAGATCCGCTCCAGGGCGCCCTCGGCGACCAGGTTGGACGCCGTTCGCTCGCTCGGGGTCATCCGCGAGAACACCTCGGGCACGAGCATCGAGATGTCGTGGTCGACGCGCACCTGCGGCCCGACGGTGCCCGCGCAGGACACCCAGCCGTCGTAGCCGGTGAGCGCGAACGACAGCAGCGCCGCGTTCAGGTCGAGCACCGCGGGCATCGCGTTGAACGGGCCCTTGGTCATCGCACCCTCGGAGCCCGCGCCGGTGGTGGACGGCGACTTGCCGGTCATCGAGGAGATGAACTCGGCGAACAGCTCCGGCAGCTCCATGTAGTGCAGCGGGTTGTAGGAGCACAGCGGCGGCACCCCCACGTCGGCCGGGTTGTTGCGCCGTCCGGCCGCCACGATGTCCACCGGCAGCGCCAGCGGGTCGTGGGACGGCAGCCGCCGCACCAGGTGCGAGGCCAGGTCGGCCACCGCGGTCGCGGCGGCGTTGGTGCGGTCGGGCCGCTTCTGCAGGTAGCGCGGGTTCTTGCTCGGCTTGCCGTCCACCAGGCGCGGGTTCGCCGAGGAGACGAAGTAGGCCGGCGACCGGTCGGCGGGCGCGGCCGCGAAGTCGCTGATCAGCTTGGCCATCGGCTCGGTGAACTGGCTGAACGCCACCGCGTCGTCCACCATCTCGACGGCGTCGGCATGGTCGAGCGGCTGGAAGTTCGACAGGAACGTGCCCGGGGACGCGATGTCGGCCTCGGCCTGCTTGTCGTAGCCGCGGTGGATCGCGTCGTCCGGACGCTGGAACAGCAGTTCCTCGCAGTTCTCGACCAGCTTGTAGGAGCGGGAGTCGTCCAGCCCCAGCATGTGGCCCCCGACCACGACGGACGCGGTGATGTCGTCCTCGGTCTGCACCTTCACGGCGGGGTTGAAGTCGTGCCGCAGGCCGAACAGCCGCCAGGACCCGTCGGTGTCGAAACCGACCCGGAGCATGTTCACCATGATCTTCTCGCCGTCCAGGCGCAGGTTGATGCCCCGGCGGCCGTTGATGATGCCCACGGTGAAGTGGCTGCGCCAGTCGCCGCCCCACTCGGGACGGTAGAACCGCTTGACCACGAACACGAGTTCCTTGACGTGCTGCGGGATCGAGTCGAGCCAGTCGTTGTACTCGGGCGTGTACTCGGCGGTGGACGGCGTCAGCAGCTTGATCACGCTGCCGATCGAGCGGTCGTCGGCGAGCAGCTCGCGCTGGTCCTGGCCGCGCTGCGCCGGGTCGGCGAAACGGTCGGAGAAGTCCCGGGCGAGGATCGCGGCCACCGCGTCCATGTCGGCGTCGTAGTCGGGGGAGTAGGCGTTCCCGAAGATGAACGCGTCGGTGATCGCCTTCGAGATCTCGGACTTGCCGCCGCCCGACACCGTGGCCGGCTTGTGGCAGCTGGTCGCCATGGCGACGGTGCCGACGAGGCTCCACTGGGTGCGGTCGGCGACCTGCTGGACCATCCGCACCTGGTAGCCGTCCGGCGTCAGGTAGGTCTTGTCCGCGCGCAGCCGGATCGAGCCCTCCACCCCGTCGGGGTTGGTCCAGCTCGCCGTCAGGGTGCGCAGCGAGAACGTCGGGCACTCCGGCACCAGCACGATGTGCGGCTGCTCGGTGTCCAGGGCGTGGCCCTCGGGCTGCGGCTCGAAGCGTCCCGGGTCGCGGGCGAGCACGTCAGCGAGGGCGTAGCCGTCACCGGCGCGGGCCACGGTGTACTCCTGGCCGAGGTTGTAGCTGGGGTAGACCAGGGCGCCGCCGGCGTGCTCCTCCTCGGCGTTGCCGAACAGGTTCGCCGAGTAGCTGATCTGGGTCTTGACCTCTTTCTTGCAGTAGCCGAAGTAGTTGTCGGCGATCACGGTGACGATCACGCCGCGCTCGTCGCGCGCGCACACCTTGAACGCCTGGCCGCCGTTGTAGAGCTCGTCCTCGGCCTCCCAGCACTGGCCGTCGCGGCGCTGCCGGTCGGTCGCCTCGGTGACGTGGGGCAGGCCGAGGCTCTTCTTGGTCACCGCGGTCAGGTGCGGGGCGAGGATCACCGCGCCGGTATGCCCCGTCCACGTCTCCGGGGCCAGGGACGCGTCGTGCTCGGGCAGGTAGGGGTCGCCGCCGTTGCCGAAGATGCCCTCGACGAAGTCGAGGTTCGCCACCAGGCCGCCGGGCACGATGAACCGGGCCTCCATGCGCTTCTCGCGCACCCAGCCGGGAACCTCAGGGGCGACCAGCGGACGCAGCTGCAGCGACACGAAGCAGGCCGCGGGCTCGGCCTGGTTGGCGGTGTAGGGCAGCACCAAGGCGTCCTGGGGCGGCTGGAACGCCAGGTCGAGCAGGCGCGCGAAGACCGCCTTCGGCACCGCGATCTTGTCGTCGGGGATCGGCAGGCCGCCCTCGGCGATGTGGAAGACGCCGGCGGTGGTGCGGCGGTCGTTGGCGGGGTTGTGCAGGACGCCGTTGGCGAGCCGGTAGCTGCTCAGCAGCGGGGACGAGAAAGCGTCGGAGTCGGCCGGCAGCGACAGGGCGCGGGCCAGGCCGGGCTCGTCGAGGACGAAGGTGCGCCGTGGGAGCCGCGGGGTGAGGCCGGTGTCGGCCAGGTAGTCGTCCAGCCAGTTCTGAATGCGCCCGTCCGCCGCGCACAGCCGGTCGGCCAGGCGGCGGCTGAGCTCCCGCTGCCGGGCGAGGATCGGCGCCACCAGGCGGGCGGTCGCGGTGTCCTGCACCCCGGCCGGCGTCGGCAGGCCGAGCTGGGCGAGGCGGAGGTAGATGGCGGCATGTTCGATCTGGGCCATGCCCCTATTGTCGGCGCTGGTCACCGGTGCCTCTTGACCGGTCTCGCCGACGGTGCCCCAAAGTTGACGGATGCGCCGGCCCTGTGCAGCGTTTCGGGCCGTCCGGAGCGGCGTCGCAGGGCAACGCAACTATCCCCCGAAAGGGGGACACAAATGGCGCGATTGGCACGTCCGAACGACATTTCTTGAACAATTCTGGCGGTTGAACGAAAAAAGGCTGCCCAACCGATATACCTTGCGGCCCCGGCCGGGTACCCTCACCCACATGGTTCTGGGGATGGACCAGGTCTGGGTGGGGTTGGCCGAAATTGGCCTGGGTCTGGTTTTCTGTTTCGTCGGGCACTCGGCCGCCAGAGTGGTTCTGGCCGTCTGGGGTGCGATCGTCGGCTTCGTCGCCGGCAGTTTCGGCTACTACCTGCTGCTGGAGCGGTTCCCAGGGCCGCCGCTCGCCACCGTCCCGTGGTGGGCGTTCGCGATCGGGCTGGCGCTGTTGGTCGCCTGGCTCTCGTTCGCCTTCTACACCGTCGCGGTGCTGGTCTCGATGGGTGCGGTCGGGTTCGGTCTCGGCCAGATCCTGGTGGGCGCTCTGTCCATGCCCGGCTGGATCTCGTTCGCGATGGGCATGGCGGTCGCCGCGGGTCTGGTCATGGTGGGCTGGACGCTCAACCTGCCGAAGCTCCTCCTCGTCGTCCTGACGGCCTTCGTGGGCGCCGCCTCGGTGGTGGACGGCATCCAGCTGATGCTCGGTCAACGCCTCGACTGGTTCGACCAGATGGCCTGGAAGGTCGACCTGCCCAGCCACACGGCCTGGACGGTCGGCTTCGTCGTGCTGGCGGGCGCCGGCATCTTCATCCAGTACCGGCAGAACTCCGAGGACAACCTCCGGGACGCCTACCAGCGCACCTGAGGCCCGTCCCGCCCGGTCGGAGAAGAATGCACGTCCGGCCCGTTTCCCGAGGCCGCAGACGAACCGGTTCCATTCCCGATCCGGACGCCCCCGTGGTCCTAGGATCGCCCCATGCTGATTGTCACTTCGAATGACGTTCCCGGCTACCGCATCGAGGCGGTGCTCGGCGAGGTCATGGGCATGACCGTCCGGAGCGCCAACATCGGCGCCAACATCATCGCGGGCTTCCGTTCGCTGGGCGGCGGCGAGGTGGACGAGTACACCAAGCTCGTCTACGAGAGCCGCCAGCAGGTCATGCAGCGGATGTGGCAGGACGCCAGTTCCCGCGGCGCGAACGCGATCGTCGCGATGCGCTTCGACACCGGCGACATCGGCCAGACCTTCACCGAGATCTGCGCCTACGGCACCGCCGTCGTGGTCGAGCCGATCCCCGGCGGCCAGCCGGGAGCGACCAAGCAGTCGGCCGGGCTCACCGCGCCGCCCCCGATGCGCTGACGAGCGGACCAAAAGGGGACATTCCCCTTTTGGTCCATGCGCTGACACCGAAACGAAAGGGGACGTCCCCTCTTCTGCGGCTACTCGCCGGTCGTCGGGGGCTTGGGGTCCTTGGGCTTGGGCAGCACGACCTTGGGCGTGCTCGCGGCCTTCGCCGCGTCCTTGCGCAGGTCGAGGAACATCCGGACGCCGCGGAAGGTGGCCACCACGCCCATGCCGAGGATCGCCCAGTCGAGGATCGAAAAATCGCCCCCACCGCCGGCGGAGTCGACCGACAGGAAGTAGGCGGCCGCGATGATCGCCACCACGCCTGCCACCAGGTAGAGCCACGCCTGCCGCTTCGGATCCTGCATGGTCCGCAGCCTACCGGCTCGCCCTCCGACCGGATGCTGACACGTGCCACCCCACCCTCTTGCGCAGGTTCGGAGGACGGAGCTACTGTCACGTGTAAGTAGATGTCAGGAGGCAGCGGTGACCGGCGGCGAGCGGAGCACCAGCACCGACGTCGCGCGCCGTGCGGGCGTCTCCCGGGCGACGGTCAGCTACGTGCTCAACGGCCGCGACGACCAGTCGATCCCCGAGGCGACCAGGCAGCGCGTGCTCACCGCCGCGCGCGACCTGGGCTACGTGCCGCACGCCGCCTCGCGGGCCCTGCGCGCGGGCCGCTCGCCGCTGGTCCTGCTGATCAACACCGGCGTGCCGTGGAGCACGAACGTCACCGAGGTCGAGGACGGCCTGACGGCCCTGGTGGCCGCGACCGGGCGCTCGCTGGTGGTCTGGCGACGCCGGGCGCCCGAGGACCTCGCCGCCACCCTGGCCAATCTCGAACCGTGCGTGGCGATCAGCACCGACACCCTCAGCGAGGGCGAGCGCACGCTGCTGGCCGCCGTCCGGGTGCCGCTGCTGGAGGCCGACCTGGGTACCCCGAGCGCAGCCTCGGCGACCGCCCTCCAGGTCGGGCACCTCGCCGCCGCCGGCCACCGTCGCCTCGGCTACCTGACCACCACCGAGCCCGACCTACTGCGGTTCGCCGAACCGCGCACCGCCGGGTTCCGGACGGCCTGCGCCGACGCCCGCCTGCCCGAACCGGCGATGGCGGCGGTGCCCGGCGGCACCACGTTCGACGTCGCCGCCGTGGCCGCCGTGCTCGCCGCGTGGCGGTCGGCGCCCCAGCCGGTCACCGCGGTGGCCTGCTTCAACGACCTGCACGCCGCCGCCTGCCTGGCCGCCGCGGCGACGCTGGGCCTCACCGTGCCGGGCGACCTCGCGGTGATCGGCGTCGACGACGACATCTTCGCCCCCCTCACCCAGCCCCCGTTGACCACCGTCCACCTGGAGCCCCGCGCGTTCGTCGACCACCTGTGGCGACAGGCCCGGCACCTGATCGACGACGCCCCCGCACCCGAGCCGTTCCTGGCGCGCAGCACCCTGGTGGTCCGTGCCAGTGCCTAGCCCGCCCACGGAGGAACCGATGGCCGTTCCCGACCTCGACCGCTTCGACCACGACGACGCGTGGCTGCTGGGGACGGCCCTGGCCGTCCAGTGTCGCGAGCGCGGGCTCCCGGTGACGATCTGCATCCACCTCGGCCGGCAGCGGGTCTTCCACGCCGCCCTGCCCGGCACCAGCGCCGACAACGACGCCTGGGTCGAGCGCAAGACCCGGATCGTCGAACACTTCGCTGTCCCCTCGGCCGAGGTCGCCGGACGCTACGTCGCGGACGGGGACGCGGCCGGCTTCCTGGCCGCGTTCGGCCTCGACCCCGGCCGGTACTTCCCCGCCGGCGGCGCGGTGCCGATCTCCGTGCGCGGCGCGATGGTCGGCGTGCTCGCCATCTCCGGCCTCGACTCCGGCGCCGACCACGACCTCGCCCTGTCCGTCCTCACCAACCTGTCGACCCAAGGAGGCCACGCATGACCACGCCCGCAGCCCACAGCCCGCGCACCGGCCCGGTCGGGGTCGGCCTGATCGGTGCCGGGATGATCAGCCAGACCTACCTGGAGAACCTCACCAGCTTCCCGGACGTGGCCGTGCTCATCATCGGCGACCTCGACCCGCAGCGCGCCCGCGAACAGGCGGACGCGCACGGCGTCCCGGACGCCGGCACCGCCGCGGACGTCCTGGCCCACCCCGGGGTCGAGTTGGTGGTCAACCTGACCATCCCGGCCGTGCACGCCGAGGTCTCCGCCGCCGCCGTCGCGGCGGGCAAGCACGTGTGGTCGGAGAAGCCGATCAGCGTCGACCGCGAGAGTTCGGCCCGCCTGTTGGCCGACGCCGCCGACGCGGGCCTGCTGGTCGGCGTCGCGCCCGACACGGTGTACGGTCCCGGCCTCCAGGCCGCCCGGCGGGTGATCGCGCGCGGCGACATCGGCACTCCCCTGTCGGCGCAGACGGTGTTCCAGTGGCCGGGCCCCGACCTGTTCCACCCCGGTCCGGAGTTCCTGTTCGCCGCCGGGGCGGGCCCGCTGTTCGACACCGGCCCCTACTACCTCACCGCGCTCGCGCACATCTTCGGCCCGTACGCCCGGGTCGCCGCGGTCGGTTCGAAGAGCCGGGCCACCCGCACGATCCAGGTGGGCGAGCGGGCGGGCACCGAGTTCGACGTGGTCGCGCCCAGCCACGTCAGCGCGATCGCCAGCTTCGAGGGCGGCGCCACCGCGCAGAGCGTCCTGAGCTTCGACTCGCCCCTGGCCCGGATGGGCTACGTGGAGATCACGGGCACCGAGGCCACCCTGCTGCTCCCCGACCCGAACCTGTTCAGCGGGCCGGTGCGACTGACCCGTCCGGTGACCATGGCGAACGTGCGCGACGCCACCGAATGGGTGGACGTCGACGTGCCGGACGCCACCTTCGGACGCGGTGCCGGCGCGCTCGACCTCGCCCGCTGCATCCGCCACGGCGGCGCCCCGATCGCGTCCGGCGAGCTCGGCCACCACATCCTGGACGTGATGGTATCGATGGAGGAGTCGATCACCACCGGCGAGATGGTCGCGGTGGAGAGCTCGATCTCCCCGGTGCCGATGCTGCCGGCGAACTGGGACCCGCGGGAGTCGACGCTGGCCTGACGGCCCGCAGGCCTACGGGGCGGTGAGCAGTGTCCGGAGCGCGGCGTACTGGGCGTTGCTCAGGCCGACACCCTTGAGCAGGTACTTCTTCACCGAGCCGTACTTGCTCTTCGCCTTGTCGAGCCCGGCCTGGAGGTAGGACGCGCGCAGCGTCTCCTTCTCCGACACCGCGGCCGCCCTGGTGTCGCCGTACTTCGCCCGGGTGGCCTCGACCTTGGCCGCGATGTCGGCCGCCCGGTAGGTGTTCGACAGCAGGAACTGGTCGGTGATCGTCGCCGAATCGACCCCGGCGATGGTCTGCAGCATGGCCGAGACCCAGCCGGTGCGGTCCTTGCCCTGCGTGCAGTGGATGATGACCGGACCCTCGGCCTTCACGATCGAGCGCAACGTCCGCGACAGTGCCTTGCGCTGGTCGGAGATCGTGACGAACCGCCGGTACTCCTCGCGCATGTAGGCGCGCGCCTTCGCCGGGGTGGTGGCCTTGGCCGAGCTCAGGGTGTGGCCGGCGAACAGGTCGATCAGGTGGTTGTCGGCGCCGGTGATCTTCGGGTCGGGCAGCTTCTTGGCGACCGATTTCGTCCGCAGGTCGTAGACGTCGGAGATGCCGGCGGCCTCGAGCGCACTGATGTCGGCGGCGGTCAGGTCGTACAGCTTCGCCGAGCGGTACACCACGCCGGTGGCGAGGTGGCCGCCCCCGGCCAGCGCGATCGTCCCGTCGCCGGCGAGGTCACGGAAGTTGGCTGCACCGGTGATCCCCAGCGGGGACGCCGGGACGGCGCTCGCCGTCGGGACGGGGCCGAGGAGCCCCACCAGCAGCGCGATCACCAGAAGCAGCACACGTTTCACTTGAGCACTCTATCGTTGGCTGGGCACACCCGCGGGGGTATCACTACTCCCGTGGTGCGGAACGAGCCCCCTTTCCCGGGATTCGCAATAGCCTGTGCGCAGACCCTGGAGGTTGCCGTGATGCGAGGAGGCGTGGCCAGCGGCCACGTGGTGCGCAGTCTCCGCCTGCTCCTGGAGGCGTACGCCGCCGCGGAGCTGCCGGAGTGGGACGCGTTCGCCCGCACCGTCCACAGCATCCACCTCGACACCGGGGACGTGCTCTTCTCCGCCGGGGAGCCGCACCCCTACATCTACTACGTCGAGGAGGGCCTGCTGAAGGCCCAGATGACGAACGCGCGCGGGCGTCCGATCATCACGTTCTTCTCCGAGGAGGGCGACATCCTCGCCTCGCTACCGGCGCTGGCCCCGGAGGGCGTCCGGCTGGTCGTCGCGCGCAACCTGCACCCGCGGGTGGACGAGCTGCGGGCCGCCGCGGACGGGGTCTCCATCCACACCCTGGTCGCCCTCGAGGCCAGCCTGGTGCACCGCTTCGACTACCGGGTGGTCGAGCGGCTCGCCGCCCGCCACAGCGCCTGGTCGCGGATGGCCAACGCGGTGCCGCTGATGTACGGCATCAGCCTGCAGGCGGACGCCGGCCTGCTGCGCAACTCCCCCGAGCAGCGCTACCGGACGCTGCTGGACCGCCAGCCCGACCTGGTAGCCCGGATCAGCCGCCGCGACCTGGCCAGTTACCTCAACGTCACCGACGTCGCGCTGAGCCGTATCGCCAAGCGGGTGGGGGCCGAACCCGAGCCAGACCCCGAGGCCTGACCCGCCCGTCCGCACCCCCCTCCGCACCGCCCGTCCGCACCGCCCGTCCGCCGTCGGCCGGCACGCCTGCGCTGTGCGAGACTTCAGGGATGCGCGCCTATCGGGAGATCCTCGCGATCCCGGGCGCCCTCAAGTTCTGCGCGGCCGGGCTGCTGGCGCGCTCGGGCGGAGCGATGATGGGCCTCGGCATCGTGCTGATGGTCTCTGCGCTCTACCAGAGCTACGGGTTGGCCGGCGCGCTCGCCGCGTCCAACGCGGTCGCGTGGGCCATCGGCACCGCGGTGCTCTCCAACCTCGTCGACCGGTACGGGCAGCGCCGGGTGATGTACCCGGCCGCGGTCGTCTCCGCCGTGATGCTCGGCGTCGTCGTGGTGCTCGCCGTGCTGAAGCAGCCGGCGTGGACGCTGTTCGCACCGGTCATCATCAGCGGCGCGACCGGCGGCGCCCCGGGCGCCCTCGTCCGGGCCCGCTGGAGCTACGTCACCAGCGACCCGCACCTGCTGCACACCGCCTACTCGCTGGAGTCGACCCTCGACGAGCTCACGTTCGTGATCGGGCCGGTGCTGGCGACCGCGCTGTCCATCGGCGTCCACCCCGCCGCGGGCCTGGTGGCGCCGATCGTGTTCTCGCTGGTCGGCGCGCAGTTGTTCTACTCCCAGCGCAGCACCGAGCCGCCGGTTCCGCCCCGTCCGGCGGACGGGACCCCGCGTCCGCACCGGCGCTTCATCCTGCTGACCGCGGGCATCGCCCCGCTGGTCGCGGTGAACACCCTGATCGGCTGCGTGTTCGGCGGCATCGACGTCAGCGTGGTGGCCGCCGCCACCGAGTGGGGCGTCCGCTCGGCGACCGGCACGGTGCTGGCCGTGTTCTCGTTCGCCTCCGCCGTCGCCGGCTTCGTCTACGGGGCGCGCGCCTGGAAGTCGCCGCTGACCCGGCGGTTCGTGATCGGCGTGCTCGCCCTGTTCGTCAGCGCCTCCGGGCTGCTGGTCGCCCGGTCCGAACTGGTGCTGGCCGGCGTGGGCCTGCTCGTCGGCGCCACCGTCGCGCCGACCCTGATCAACGGCAACACCCTGGTCGGACGGCTGGTGCCCCGCGAGCGCCTCACCGAGGGCCTGTCCTGGATGGGCACCGGGCTGGGCATCGGGGTCGCGATCGGCTCCAGCGTGGTCGGCGCGGTGATCGACGCCCAGTCCTACGCGTCCGGCTTCAACGTCACCGCCGGCTTCGCGACCCTGGCCGCGGTGATCGCGGTGTCGTCGGCGGCCGGCCTCAGCCGGGCGGTCGCGCGGGCCGCCGCGGTCGAGGACCCCACCGACGAGCGCGAGACGATCTTCGAATAACTCCGTTTCCGCCCGGGGCGGCTCCGGGCGGGGAGAGAATGCAGTGATCGCGCCTGGGAGGCCTCCCATGCCCGCCTGCGGACGAGCACGCTCCCGGACCGGTGCCCTGCTCAGAGAAGAGTTCGCATGTCCGCACCTGCCGCCGTCCGGTTCCCCGGCATCCCCGACGTGATCAACGGCAACGGTGCCGTCGCCCACGTCATGAAGCACGTCTGCGGGGGTGTCATCGGCTACCCGATCACCCCGTCCACGGAGATCTCGGAGATCTTCGAGGCCGCCCGTGCCGAGGGCCAGCTCAACGTGTGGGGGAAGCACCCGTTCTTCGTCGAGACCGAGGGCGAGCACTCCGCCCAGAGCGGCGCGCTGGGCGCGGCGCTGGTGGGCGGCAACTTCATCTCCAACGCCTCCTCCAGCCAGGGCATCCTGTACGGGCTGGAGTCGCACTACGTCACGGTCGGCAAGAAGATCGGCGGCTTCGTGCTGCAGGTCGCGGCGCGCGTCGTCACCCGGCACTCCCTCAACGTGATGGCCGGCCACGACGACGTCTACGCGCTGCTGCCGACCGGCTACACCATCCTGTTCGGGTCGAACCCGCAGGAGGCCGCCGACCTCGCGGCGATCTCCTTCCGCACCTCCGCGCTGTCGCTGATCCCGGTGGCCAACGCGATGGACGGCTTCGCGACCAGCCACGTGATGAGCGAGGTGCTGCTGCCCGAGCCCGAGCTGCTGCGCAGCTACCTCGGCGACCCGGCCGGACGCATCCCCTGCCCGACGGTCGCGCAGGACCTGCTGTTCGGAGCGAAGGGACGGGTGTTCCAGCTGCAGCGGTACCTGGACCGGCACGCCGACGACTTCGACGCCGCCCACCTGGCCGCACTGCGCGGCTGGCTGGAGGCGCGCGGCCCCCGGATCGAGGCCGACGACGACGGCGAACTGGTCGAGGAGACGCTGCAACATGTGCCGGTGGGCCGGCAGTCGCAGTGGCGGCGGCAGTGGCTGAACGGCTGGCCGGCCGGCACCCGTCAGCTCGTCCCCGCCCTGGTCGACCCGCACAACCCCGGTCTCACCGGCCCGGTGCAGAACCAGCCCGACTTCCAGGCCGGCTCCGCCGACCACCGGACGCATTTCGCCGGCGCGGTCCCGCAGCTGGTGCGCCAGGCCATGGCCGAGTATTCCGACCTGACCGGACGCAGCTACGCACCGGTGCTCGCCTACGACACCGCCGACGCCGACTACGTGATGGTCGGGATGGGATCGATCACCGACGACGTCCGCGCGGTGCTCCCCCACCTGCGGGCGCAGGGCCTGAAGGTCGGGGTGGTGTCGGTGAAGCTGCTCCAGCCGTTCCCCGAGGCCGAGCTGGTCGCGGCCCTCGGCACCGCGAAGGCGGTCACGGTCCTGGAACGCTCGGACGACACCGCTCTCACCCGTCTGGTCACCCAGGCCCTGTTCCACGCCCGGGCCAACGCCGAGGCCGGGTCGGCGGACGCGCCGTACCCCGGCGTCCCCGCCCTGCCCGCGATCCCGCGGATGACCACCGCGATCTTCGGACTGGGTGGGCACGACATCCAGCCCCGCTACACGGTCGCGGCCTTCGAGAACATGACGAAGGCGTCGCCCGCGCCGCTGGTGTACCTGGGCTCGCAGTTCTTCACCGCCAACCCCACGCCGGCGGTGGCCGCGATCCAGGACCGCCTGCGTGCCGCCTACCCCGAGACCGAGCTGATGGCGCTCACCCCGGGCGCCAACCCGCCGGTCCTGGCACCGGGCACCCTGCGCATCCGGTTCCACTCGGTCGGCGGCTACGGCACGGTGGCGACCGGCAAGCTGCTCACCGACGTGCTCGCGTCCCTGCTAGGCATGCACTCCAAGTCGGCCCCGAAGTACGGGTCGGAGAAGTCCGGGGCGTCGACGAACTACTACATCACCCTCTCGCCCGAGCCGGTGCTGCTCACCAACGCCGAGCTCGAGGACGTCGAGGTCGTGGTCGCCCCCGACCACCAGGTCTTCTCGCACACCAACCCGCTGAAGGGGCTGGTGCACGGCGGGACGCTGATCCTCCAGTCGAACAAGCCGCCGCTGCAGGTGTGGCAGGAACTGCCGGCCTTCGCGCGCCGGGTGATCCGCGAGCGGTCGATCCGGTTCCTGGTGCTGGACGCCTTCGCGGTCGCGCGCGCACACGCCCCCAACCCCGAACTCGAGACCCGGATGATGGGCATCGCGTTCATCGGCGCGATCCTCGGCCACGTGGACGGCATCAGCCGCGGCGACACCCGGCACGCCGAGGCCGAGGTGCGGGCCGAGCTGGCCAAGAAGTTCGGACGCCGGGGCGAGACCGTGATCGAGGCCAACCTGGCCGTGATCCGGGACGGCATGAAGGCGCAGTCCGTCGAGTACGACGACCCGGCGTTCGTCGCTGCCGAGGGCGCGACCGCGCTGACCGGCGTCCGCGCGTCCCTGTCGGGCGCGATGACCCCCAGCGTGACGCGGGAGCGCACCAGCGGCCTGTTCGACCCCGGCTACTACGAGGAGATGATCGCCCGCCCGTTCCGGGAGGGCACCGTCGACGAGGCCCCGGTGCTGCCCGGGACCGGCCTGTTCATGCCGGTCGGCACCGGCGCGGCGAAGAACAAGGGCCTCTTCCGGCGCACCGTCCCGGTCTTCGACGCGTCCACCTGCACGGCCTGCCTGGAGTGTGCGCTGGCCTGCCCGGACAACGCGATCCCCAACACCGGTCACGAGCTCGGCGACCTGCTCGGTGCAGCGGTCGACGCCGCCGGGCTCAGCGAGGCCGAGCGCGGCCCGTGGTACGGGCTGGTGCCGTCGTGGGCGGACGCGATCCGGGCCGGGTACGCCGCGTCCTCGTCGGCGACCGACCTGGCGGCGGTGGCGCGTGAGGCGTCCACCCAGCTGTCGCTCGCCACCGTCCCCGACCTCGACGAGGGACGCCTGGACGACGTGCTGGGAGCGCTGGCCGCCTTCCCGGTGGCGCGCACCCGTCCGCTGTTCGACGCGGCCGAGAAGCAGTCCGCCGGCACCGGCGTCCTGTTCTCCGCCGTCGTCGACCCGTGGAAGTGCACCGGCTGCCTCCAGTGCGTGGACGTCTGCGGCCCCGCCGCGCTCACCACCGCCGACCAGGACGACGTGCTGCTCGGCATGCTGGAGGCCCGGTTCGAACGCCTCACGCGGCTGCCGGACACCCCGGCCAGGGTCACGGTGGACGCGACCGCACCCGGCGGCGACATCAAGCGCATCCTGCTCGCCCGCAACGACTACTACTCGATGACCGGCGGCCACGGGGCCTGCCGCGGGTGCGGTGAGGTCACCGCGATCCACCTGCTGAACTCGCTCAGCCACCGGGTCGGCCGGGATCGCCGCGAGGCGCACCTGCGCGACCTGGAGACCACGCTGGACGCCCTGGCCGAGCTGAAGGGCCGGCTGCCCGAGGGCGAGCGCCGCGACCGGGTGGCGGCGACGCTCGCCGAACTCGAGCGCCGCCTGTACCTGTACGAGTCGGGGCCGACCGGCGACGGGCCCGCCCCCGTGGTGATGGCGAACTCGACCGGGTGCTCGAGCGTGTACGCGTCCACGATGCCGAACTCGGCGTACCTCGACCCGTGGGTGAACGGCCTGTTCCAGGACGCCCAGCCGCTGGCCATGGGCATCTACGAGGGCCTGGTCTCCGGCCTGGTCGCCGAGGTGCGCGCGCTGCGCGTCGCCGAACTCGAACTCACCGATTCGTACGACGCTGAACTACACGACGCTGCGCTGGCCACGCTGTCGTGGCGGGACTTCACCCCGGCCGAGCGGACGCTGGTGCCGGTGGTGCTCACGATCAGCGGCGACGGTGCGGCCTTCGACATCGGCTTCGGCGCGATGTCGCGGGTGCTGGCCGGCGGCACCCCGATCAAGTCGCTCGTGCTGGACACCGGCGGCTACTCCAACACCGGCGGGCAGGCGTCCACGGCCAGCTTCGCCGGCCAGGACGCCGACCTCGCCCGCTACGGCAGCGCCCACGCCGGCAAGCTGGAGAGCCGCAAGGAGCTCGGCCTGCTCGCCGCGTTCCATCCCGGCGTCTACGTGTGCGCGACCGCGACCGCCTTCCACAGCCACTTCCTGCGCGCGTCCGCCGACCTGATCGGCTACAACGACGGCGCGGGGCTGATGATCGCCTACGCGCCGTGCGACACCGAGAACGGCATGCCCGAGGACCTCGCGAACGCCCGCTCCCGGCTGGCCGTGGAGAGCCGGGTGTTCCCGCTGTTCGTGCACGACCCGCGCCGCGGCGCCGACCTGTCGGAGCGGTTCAGCCTCGAGGGCAACCCCGAACCCGAAGGGCTGTGGACCGAGACCACGCTCACCTACCGCGACGACCGCGGCCAGCTGCAACTGCTGACGATGCCGCTCACCCCCGCCGACTTCGCGATCGGCGAGGTGCGGTTCGCGCGCCAGTTCCGCTGGCTGGCCAACTACGAGGAGGCCGGCGCGGTGCCGATCGCCGAGTACGTCGAGCTGCCGCTGCACCAGCGCACCGGCCGGACGCCGTTCGTCCACACCACCGACCGCAAGCGCCGGCTGGTGAAGATGGCCTGCTCGGACAGCATCGTCGCCCTCGTCGAGGACCGGCGCCGCAACTGGCGGACGCTGCAGTTCCTCGCCGGCCAGTCCGAGGCGCTGCTCTCGGCCCGGCACCGTGCCGAGGTGGGCGAGTGGACGTCCCGCTACGGCGCAGCGATCGAGGCCCGCGAGTCGGCGCTGGACACCATCGCCCAGGCGATGGCCGACCTGGCCACGGCCAGCGGCGCTCCCGCGGGCGGCCCGCTGCACCTGGGCCTGTTCGGCTCCCCGCTGGCCGCGCCGGCCGCCGAGGAGGCGCCGGCGTCCGTGGCGGTCGACGAGCGCCCGATCTGGCTCGACGCCGAGGACCTGCCCCGGTGCAACGACTGCGCGACCTGCTACCAGGAGCTGCCGCAGCTGTTCGAGAAGGCCACGATCGTGGTGGACGGCAATCCGCAGACCGTGGGCCGGATGCGTCCGGACGCTCTCGACGGACTGGAACTGACCACCGAACTGACGGCGCGGATCACCCGGGTCAAGGCCACCTGCGACGCGGAGATCATCCGGTGAACGGCCCGTCGTTCAGCAACCAGCTCGGCCTCCTCGAGCGCCGGCTGGTGGCCGACCCGCGGGCCTTCCGCGAGTTGTTCACCGCCGATGGCATGGAGGCGGTGGCATGGGAGTTCCGGCAGCCCGAGCTGAGCGCGAAGTTCACCCGGCAGCTGTGGGACGTGCTGAGCCGCGACGACGACTCCAGCCGGCTGATCATGCGGTTCCTGTGGAACCTGCCGCTGGGCCGCAAGCGCATGTTCATCCGGGCGCTGGCGGAGCACCTGTCGGGCCGCTACCCGATGTTCGCCGGCCTGAGCGAGAACTGGCCGGCCGGGAACGCGATCGGCCCCTACATCCGCAAGCCGTCGGAACGGTTCGAGGACTTCGAGCTGGTCAACAAGGGGTTCCTCGGCTACATGGACCTGGGCTACACCCGCCGTGACGTCGAGCTGTTCGTCTGGCTGGAGGCCCTGCGCGACAAGCAGTGCGCAGAGGCGCCGTGCGAACTGGGCGTCCTGCTGGCCGGCCACCGGGAGCCGCAGGGCGGCTGCCCCGTCCAGATCCACATCCCGCAGATGTTCGAACTGATCGGCACCGGCCGGTTCCGCGAGGCGCTGGAGATGCTCGAGTCGTGCAACCCCCTGCCCAACGTCACCGGACGGGTCTGCCCGCAGGAGCTGCAGTGCCAGGGCATGTGCATCCACAAGCAGTCGATGTCGATCGGCCAGCTGGAGTGGTTCCTGCCGGAATGGGAGAAGGTCGCGCACCCCGAGGCCGCGCGGGCGCGCTTCGCCGGCATCCCCGACCCCTGGGCGACCGCGCTGCGTCCGCCGATGGCCATCGTGGGCTCCGGCCCGTCCGGCCTGATCACGGCCTACCTGCTGGCGGCCGAGGGCTTCCCGGTAACGGTGTTCGAGGCGTTCCACGAGCTCGGCGGGGTGCTGCGCTACGGGATCCCGGAGTTCCGGCTGCCGAACGCGCTGATCGACGACGTGGTGGCCAAGATCCGGCTGCTCGGCGGACGGTTCGTGACCAACTTCGTGGTGGGGCGGACGGCCACCCTCGAGCAGCTCAGGGACGCCGGCTTCGCCAAGGTCTTCGTCGGCAGCGGCGCCGGGCTCCCCCGGTTCCTGAACGTGCCCGGCGAGCACCTGCTCAACGTGATGAGCGCCAACGAGTTCCTGACCCGGGTCAACCTGATGCGGGCGCACGCCCCCGACCACGAGACGCCGCTGCCGGCCACGGCGGGCAAGCAGGTGCTGGTCATCGGCGGCGGCAACACCGCCATGGACGCCGCGCGCACCGCCCGCCGGCTGGGCGGGCTGGTGACGATCGTCTACCGCCGGACCCGCGCCGAGATGCCCGCCCGCGTCGAGGAGCTCGAGCACGCCCTCGAGGAGGGCATCGAGCTCGCCGTGCTGCGCTCGCCGGTCGAGTTCATCGGCGACGAGACCGGCTTCGTCACCACCGCGGTCGTCGAGGTGATGGGGTTGGGCGACCCGGACGCGTCCGGGCGCCGCCGTCCGGTCGCCACCGGGCGCACCGCCGAACTGCCGGCCGACCTGGTGATCATGGCGCTGGGCAACACCGCCAACCCGATCATCAAGGACTCCGAGCCGCGGCTGGCCACCTCGCCCGCCGGGACGATCCAGCAGGCCGAGGACTCCAAGGAGACGTCGCTGCACGGCATCTACACCGGCGGGGATGCCGCCCGCGGCGGGTCAACAGCCATCCGCGCGGCCGGCGACGGCCAGTCCGCGGCCCGCGAGATCGTCGGGACGCTCGAGCACTACGAGCCGGCCGAGGTCACCGCGCGGGTGGCGCGCGCGCTGGCCTGGACCGAGCTGGCCGGCGAGCAGCCGGTGATCGTGGCCAAGCAGCACCTCAGCGTGGGCATCGAGGAGTTCACCGTCCGCGCCCCGGTGATCGCACGCAGCGCCCGCGCCGGGCAGTTCGTCCGCGTCCTGCCCACGCCGGACGGCGAGCTGATCCCGCTGACGCTGGCCGACTGGGACGCCCACGCCGGCACGATCACGCTGGTGGTGCAGAACATGGGCGCCAGCACGATCGGCATCAACGCGATGCGGGTGGGCGACGCGTTCGCCGGCGTGGCCGGGCCGCTCGGCCGTCCGAGCGAACTGCACCAGGCGCCCGAGGGCGCGACCGTCGTGTTCACCGCGGGTGGGCTGGGGCTGCCGCCGGTCTACCCGATCCTGCGCGAGCACCTGCGGCTGGGGAACCACGTCACGCTGATCTCGGGGTTCCGCAGCGCCGACCTGATGTTCTGGGACGGCCCCGAGGAGCGCATCGGACGCCTGCAGGCCGCGTACGGGGAGCAGCTCGACGTGGTCTACACCACCAACGACGGCTCGGTCGGCGTCCAGGGCTTCGTGACCACGCCGCTCGAGGCCTTGCTGAACGCCGCCCGGGACGGCGCCGGGCGTCCGATCGCCGAGGTGGTCACGATCGGGCCGCCGCTGATGATGCGGTCGGTCTCCGACCTCACCGCGCCCTACGCCGTGCCGTGCGTGGCCAGCCTCAACTCGATCATGGTGGACGCCACCGGCATGTGCGGCGCCTGCATGGTGCCGGTCACCGCGGACGGCAAGCTGGTGCGCCGACACGCCTGCATCGACGGCCCCGAGATCGACGCGCACAGCATCGACTGGGACAAGTTCCTGCCCCGCTTCGCCCTGTTCCGCGCCCAGGAACAGGCCAGCCGCGCCCGCCACGGCTGCTGACCCCGTCCCCCTCCTCCGCCCTCCGACTTGTCAGAATCTCAGGTCGCTCTGGCGACCTGAGATTCTGACAAGTCGGCGGAGGGGGTCACTGGCAGGGCCTCCCACGAGCGGTGCGGATGTGGTGGGCTGGGGGCATGTTCGGAGCCGTGATCCATGCCCCCGGGGACGTCCGCTACGAAGAGCGCGACGATCCCACCATCCTCGAACCGACGGACGCGATCGTCCGCACCGTCGCGGCCTGCGTGTGCGGGTCGGACCTGTGGCGCTACCGCGGCCTCCAGCCCATCCCCCAGCCGACACCGATCGGGCACGAGTACTGCGGGATCGTCGAGACCGTCGGCGACGCGGTCACGGCGGTGAAGCCCGGCGACTTCGTGGTCGGCGGCTTCCTGCACTCCGACAACACCTGCCCGACCTGCCGCAAGGGCGCCCATGCCAATTGCGAGCACGGCGGCGGCTACAAGGGCTGCCAGGCCGAGAAGATCCGCGTCCCCAACGCCGACGGCACCCTGATCGCCACCCCCGGCGTGCCGGACGACGACCTGATCCCGAGCATCCTGGCGCTGTCCGACGTGATGTGCACCGGCTGGCACGCCGCCGTCTCCGCCGGCGTCGGCCCGGGCTCCAGCGTGGTCGTGGTCGGGGACGGCGCCGTCGGGCTGTCGGGCGTCCTGGCCGCTGCGCAGCTGGGCGCGTCCACCGTGATCGCGATGAGCCGGCACGCCGACCGGCAGGAGGTCGCGAAGGCCTTCGGCGCCACCCACATCGTCACCGAACGCGGCGAGGAGGGCATCGCGCGGGTCAAGGAACTCACCGAGGGCATCGGCGCCGACTGCGTGCTGGAGTGCGTGGGCACCGACGACGCCCGCGTCCAGGCCGTGGGCTGCGTCCGGGCCGGGGGCAACATCGGGCTCGTCGGCCTCCCGCACGGCGACCTGCCGGTCAACGACCTGTTCTGGCGCAACGTCGGCATCAAGGGCGGGCCCGCGCACGTGCGCGCCTACCTGCCGCACCTGCTCGACCTGGTGCTGTCCCGCACGATCAACCCCGGCCTGGTGTTCGACCTCGAGCTGCCGCTGTCGCAGGTCGCCGAGGCCTACGCGGCCATGGACGAGCGCCGCGCGATCAAGTCGCTGCTGCGGCCCTGAACGGGGCACCGGTGATGGACGTCAAGCAGGAGGCGGCGGAATTCCTCCGCACCCGGCGGGCCCGGATCACCCCCGAGCGCGCGGGCCTGCCGGCGTGGGGCGGCCAGCGCCGGGTCGCCGGCCTGCGCCGCGAGGAGGTGGCGCTGCTGGCCGGCGTCAGCCTGGAGTACTACGTGCGGTTGGAGCGCGGCAACCTCGCGGGGGCGTCGGAGTCGGTGCTGGAGGCGGTCGCGAACGCGCTCCAGCTCGACGACGCCGAACGCGCCCACCTGCACGACCTGGCGCGCGCCGCGTCCACCCGGACGCCGGGGACGCGGCCCGCGCGGGCGTCCGTCCGTCCCCCGGTGCAGTGGTTGCTCGACGCGATGAGCGGCACCGCGGCCTACGTCCGCAACGCCCGCACCGACATCCTCGCCACGAACGCGCTCGGGGCGGCGCTGTACGCCCCGGTCCTCGCCCAGCCCGGACGCCCGAACACCGCCCGCTTCATCTTCCTCGACCCGGCCGCCCAGGAGTTCTTCCCCGAGTGGCGCAAGGTGGCCGGCGAGGCCGCGGCGCTGCTGCGGACGCTGGCCGGGGAGAACCCGTACGACGCCGGCCTCACCCAGCTGGTCGGGGAGCTGTCGACGCGCAGCGAGCTGTTCCGCACGCTGTGGGCCACCCACGACGTGCGCCAGCACCGCACCGGCATCAAGAAGTTCCACCACCCGCTCGTCGGCGACCTCTCGCTGCCGTACGAGTCGATGGAGCTCACCGCCGACCCGGGGCTGCGGCTGAACGCCTACATCGCCGAGCCGGGCACCCCGTCCGCCGACGCGTTCGCCCTGCTCGCCAGCTGGGCGTCCACCCCGTCCCCGACCCTCGCGAAGGACTGACCATGCAGGAACTGCCGAAGACCCCGACCGGGAAGGGCCCTGCCGACCGCTTCGTCGGCGACACGTTCGTCGACATGGTCGTCGCCCACCCGGACGCCCGGTTCAGCGTCGGCTCGGTGCACTTCACGCCCGGCGCGCGCAACGCCTGGCACTCCCACGCGGCCGGCCAGGTGCTGCACTGCACCGAGGGCGTCGGCGTCGTGGTCACCGCGGACGAGGTGGTCGTGCTGCGTCCGGGCGTCACCGTCTGGACGCCGCCCGGCCAGCGGCACTGGCACGGCGCGCTGCCCGACTCCTTCATGAGCCATCTGGCGATGAGCGGCGTGGTCGAGCTCGCCGAGGGCCAGGAGGCCGTCACCTGGCAGGAGCACGTCGACGAGGCCGACTACCTCGCCGCCTGTCGGCACGCCTGACCCGAACGCCCGGGACTGCGCGAAGATGGCGCCGTGACCGAACGGGCGACCACCGACGCGCCGGTCGGCGTCCTGGCGCCGTTCCGGAGCCGGACGTTCCTGTGGCTGTGGATCGGTGTGGTGTTCAGCAGCATCGGCGCCTGGGCCCAGACCGTCGGCGCCCAGTGGCTGTTCATCGACGACCCGAACGCCGCCACGATCGTCTCGCTCATCCAGACCGCGGCGACCCTGCCGATGGTGCTGTTCTCGCTGGCCGCCGGGGTGCTGTCGGACGCCTTCGACCGGCGCCGGCTGCTGCTGTGGGTGCAGATCTACTTCGTGGTGGTCGCCGGGCTGCTCGTCGTGCTGACCGCGCTCGACCGCGTCCCGCCGCTGCTGCTGCTGGCGTTCACGTTCGCGATCGGGCTGGGCAACGCGGTGATGGTGTCGACGTGGCAGCCGCTGATCACCGAGCTCGTGCCGCGCGAGCACCTCGCGCAGGCGATCCGGCTCGACATGGTGAGCGTCAACGTGGCCCGCGCGGTCGGGCCGGCGATCGCCGGTGTCGTGATCGCCGCATACGGCGTCCCGCCGGTGTTCGCGGTGAACGCCGCCTGCACGCTCTTCCTGATCGTCGCGCTGATCGGCTGGCGCCGTCCGACCGCCCCGCCGAGCACCACCTCGCGCGAGCGGTTCCTGCCGGCGCTGCGGGCGGGCGGACGCTACGTCCGCCACGAACCGGTGGTGCGGCTGATCCTGCTGCGGCTGGCGATCTTCGTCGCCCCGGCGACCGCGATGTGGGCGCTGCTGCCGCTGATCGCCAACCGGCAACTCGGGCTCGGTGCGGACGGATACGGCATCCTGTTCGGCGCGCTCGGGGTGGGCGCGATCACCGCGGCGTTCACCGTCGGACGGATCGGCCGGCATCTCTCGGCCAACGTCGTGCTGAGCCTGATGGGCCTGCTGTTCGGCGCGGCGTTCGCCCTCACCATGGTGGTGCCGGGGCTGCTGGCGGCGCTGCCGCTGCTGGTCGTCCTCGGCTTCGCATGGACGGCGACCGCGGCCACCCTGAACGCCGAGCTGCAGCTGTTCCTGCCGAGCTGGGTGCGGGCCCGGGCGGTGGCGGTCTACATGATGACCTTCACCGGCGCGCAGGCGGTCGCGTCCCCGGTGTGGGGGTTGATCGCCCAGCACGTCAGCCTCGCGGCGGCCGTCTGGATCGCCGCTGCCCTGGTCGCCCTCGGCGGGCTGGCCGGCTTCGCGTGGCACTTCCCCGAGAGCGCGGACCTCGACCGGGCGCCGCTGGCGTTCTGGGGGGACGCGCAGCTGGTCTACGAGCCGGAGCCGGACGCCGGACCCGTGCAGGTGCAGGTGGAGTTCCACGTGCCGTCGGACAGCTACGCGGCCTGGCGTGAGGCGATGGACGGGATGCGTCGCTCGCGGCTGCGCAGCGGGGCGATCCGGTGGGACCTGTTCCGGGTGGGCGAGCGCGCCGACACCTACCTGGAGGTGTTCACCGTCCCCTCCTGGACCGAGCACCTGCACCAGCACCAGATCCGGCTCACCGCCGAGGACCAGGCCATCGAGGAGCGCGCCTTCGCCTTCGTCACCCGCCCCGCGGTCACCGTCCACCTCCTCCCCGCCGGGGACGGTTCCTGAATCCGCCACTTTTCGGCGGGTATCGGGGACGGTTCCTGAATCCGCCACTTTTCGGCGGAGAAAGGGGACGGATCTTCGTCCGCGCTAAGCGCGTGATCCGTCCCCTTTGCCCGCCAGAATCTGGCGGATCGAGGAACCGTCCCCGAAACCCGCCAGATTCCGGCGGATCGAAGAACCGTCCCCGAAACCCGCCAGAATCTGGCGGATCGAAGAACCGTCCCCGGGGTCAGGGGCGGACGTAGGCGGCGAGGTGCTCCCCGGTGAGGGTGGACGCGGCCGCGACCAGCTCGGACGGGGTGCCCTCGAAGACCACCCGGCCGCCGTCGTGACCGGCGCCCGGGCCGAGGTCGATGATCCAGTCGGCGTGCGCCATCACGGCCTGGTGGTGCTCGATCACGATCACCGACTTCCCCGACTCGACCAGCCGGTCGAGCAGGCCCAGCAGCTGCTCGACGTCGGCCAGGTGGAGGCCCGCGGTGGGCTCGTCCAGCACATAGGTGCCGCCGTTGGTGCCCATCTGCACGGCCAGTTTCAGCCGCTGCCGCTCCCCGCCCGACAGCGTGGTCAGCGGCTGGCCGAGCGTGACGTAGCCCAGGCCGACGTCGGCCAGCCGGGCCAGGATCGCGTGCGCGGCCGGCGTCCGCGCCTCGCCGGAGCCGAAGAACTCCAGCGCCTGCGACACCGGCATCGTCAGCACCTCGCTGATGTCGCGGCCGCCGAAGTGGTACTCCAGCACCGAGGCGTCGAACCGCTTGCCCTCGCACACCTCGCAGGTGGTGGCCACCCCGGCCATCATCGCCAGGTCGGTGTAGATCACGCCAGCGCCGTTGCATGCCGGGCAGGCGCCCTCCGAGTTGGCACTGAACAGGGCCGGCTTGACCCCGTTGGCCTTGGCGAACGCCTTGCGGATCGGCTCCAGCAGCCCGGTGTAGGTGGCCGGGTTGCTGCGCCGCGAACCGCGGATCGGGGTCTGGTCGACCGCCACCACCCCGTCCCGGTTCGACACCGAGCCGTGGATCAGCGAGCTCTTGCCCGACCCGGCCACCCCGGTCACCACGACCAGCACGCCGAGCGGGATGTCCACGTCCACGTCGTCCAGGTTGTGCAGGTTCGCCCCGCGCACCTCCAGCACGCCCCTCGGGGTACGGACGGACGGCTTCAGCCGCGCCCGGTCGTCCAGGTGGCGGCCGGTGAGCGTGCCGCTGGCCCGCAGGGCGTCCACCGTCCCCTCGAACACCACCTCGCCACCGGCGGTGCCGGCGCCCGGCCCGAGGTCGACGACGTGGTCGGCGATCTCGATGGCCTCCGGCTTGTGCTCGACCACCAGCACGGTGTTGCCCTTGTCGCGCAGCTGGAGCAGCAGCTGGTTCATGCGGACGATGTCGTGCGGGTGCATGCCAATCGTCGGCTCGTCGAAGACGTAGGTGACGTCGGTCAGCGAGGAGCCGAGGTGCCGGATCATCTTGGTGCGCTGCGCCTCCCCGCCCGACAGCGTGCCGGCCGGACGGTCGAGCGACAGGTAGCCCAGGCCGATCCGGACGAAGGAGTCCAGCGAGTCGCCGAGCGCATCGATCACCGGACGGACGGACGGCGCGTCCAGCCCGCGCACCCAGGCGGCGAGGTCGCTGATCTGCATGGCGCTGGCCTCGGCGATGTTCACCCCGTCGATCTTCGACGACCTCGCCAGCTCGTTGAGCCGGGTGCCGCCGCAGTCCGGGCAGGTGGTGAACGTGATCGCCCGCTCCACGAACGCGCGGATGTGGGGCTGCATCGCGTCCACGTCCTTGGACAGCATCGACTTCTGGATGCGCGGGATCAGGCCCTCGTAGGTGATGTTGATGCCGTCGACCTTGATCTTCGTCGGGCCCTTGTGCAGCAGGTCGTCCAGCTCGCGGCGGGTGTACTCGCCGAGCGGCTTGTCGGGGTCGAAGAAGCCGCTGCCCATGAAGACCCGGCCGTACCACCCGTCCATGCTGTAGCCGGGGATCGTCAGCGCCCCGTCGCGCAGCGACTTCGAGGCGTCGAACAGCGCGGTCAGGTCGAAGTCGCTGACCGAGCCCATGCCCTCGCAGCGCGGGCACATGCCGCCCTGGACGGTGAAGCTGCGGTGCACGGCGGTGGCGCCCCCGCCCCGCTCGACCTTCACCGCGCCGTGCCCGGACGCGGTGGCGATGTTGAACGAGAACGCCTGGGACGAGCCGATGTGCGGCACGCCGAGCCGGCTGAAGATGATCCGCAGCATCGCGGCGGCGTCGGTGGCGGTGCCGACCGTGGAACGGGGGTTCGCGCCCATCCGCTCCTGGTCGACGATGATCGCGGTGGTCAGGCCTTCGAGCACGTCGACGTCGGGGCGTCCGAGGTTCGGCATGAAGCCCTGCACGAACGCGCTGTAGGTCTCGTTGATCATCCGCTGCGACTCCGCGGCGATCGTCGCGAACACCAGCGAGCTCTTGCCCGACCCGGACACGCCGGTGAACACCGTCAGCCGCCGCTTGGGCAGCTCGACGCTGACGTCCTTCAGGTTGTTCTCGCGGGCGCCCCGCACGCGGATCAGGTCGTGGCTGTCGGCCGGCGTGGTGGTCATTCGAAGGATCGTGCCACCTCGGCCGCAACTTGCCCAGCCCCCGGTACCCGGGCGGCGCCCCGTCCGCGTAGGTTGGGCGCAGGACGTCAGGAGGTGCCCATGGACCCGATCTTCACCCTGGTCGTGATCGTCGCTCTCGCCGCGCTCATCGGCTGGTGGGCGCTGCGCCGCCGGCGTCCGGCGCCCGAGGAGGACGAGTGGCGCCTGCCGCCGGAGGAGTCGGCCGGCTCGGCGCCCGCCGTCCCGCTCCCGGAGCAGCGCCTCGACCGGGATGCGCTGGTGCACCGCAGCCGCGCCTTCGACCCGACCCGCTGGGACGACACCCCCGACGCCACCGAAGATGCGGACGAGGAGGGGGACGCGGCTGAGGACGCGGCCGCCGAGGAGGAAGAGGTGGAGGACCTGCCCCGGTTCTTCGACCGCGACTACCTCGCTCGTCGCCAGTCCGGTGCCGACACAGCGCCCGAGACCGACGCGGACGCGGCACCCGAGACCGACCCCGACACCGCCGACGAACCCGGCTCCCGCCAGGCCTGAGCGCCGGCTCCGACAAGTCCGCCGGACGCTCACCAAGGGACGCCCACACGCTCCCGAACTCACCATGCGGCCAAATGTTGAGAGATTGTGACCAAATGCTGGGAACGATTTCTGTCCAACCGGTCTAGATTGGCCGAATCCTCTGCCTCGGGGACATCCCGGGGCTCCTGGCTCAATCGAAGAGGGAACGCATGAAGAACACGTCACGGGCCGCACGCGCGGCCGCCGGGGTCGCCCTGGCAGTGGCACTCGCGGGCTGCTCGGGCACCGCCCCGTCCGCCTCGAACTCAGACTCGGCCGGCGCCTCCTCCGGTGGCGACTACATCCTCGGCACCACCGACACGGTGACCGCGCTCGACCCGGCCGGCGCCTACGACATCGGTTCCTGGAACCTCCAGTACGCGATGTTCCAGCAACTGGTGGTGATTCCGGCGAACGGCGCCACGGAGGCGCCCGACGCCGCGTCCGCCTGCACGTACGGCGACGCCAAGACGGTCACCTGCACGCTCAACGCCGGCCTGAAGTTCTCCAACGGCCACGACCTCACCTCCTCCGACGTCAAGTTCTCATTCGAGCGCAACCTCAAGATCGCGGCCCCCAACGGCGCGTCGGTGCTGCTGGGCAGCCTCGACACGATCGACACCCCGGACGCGACCACGGTGGTCTTCCACCTCAAGCAGGCCGACCTGACGTTCATCAAGGTGCTGACCACCGCGGCGGCGTCCATCGTGGACGAAGAGGTCTACCCGGCCGACAAGCTGCTGGACGACAGCCAGGTCGTGGGCTCCGGCCCGCTCATGCTCGAGTCCTACACCGCCGGCGACCAGGCCGTGTTCAAGGCCAACCCGAACTACACCGGCGACCGCAAGGCGCAGGCCTCGCAGGTGTTCGTGAAGTACTACAAGGACTCCAGCCCGCTGCGGCAGGCGGTCGAGAACAACGAGGTGGACGTCGCGTGGCGCGACCTCACCCCGACCGACTACGCCGACCTGACCAGCAAGGGCGCGCTCGACGTGATCCAGGGCAACGGCTCGTCGTTCCGCTACTGGGTGTGGCAGTTCGGCACCGACGTCGGCAAGCAGAAGGCGATCCGCCAGGCGGCCGCCTACCTGATCGACCGCGAGGCCATCGCCAAGGACGCCTACGACGGCACCGTCACCCCGTCCTACTCGATCGTCCCGGCGGGCTTCGCCGGCCAGAAGGACTCCTTCAAGGACGCGTACGGCGCAGCGCCCGACGCGGCGAAGGCCAAGCAGGTGCTCGCCGATGCCGGCATCCAGACGCCGGTCAAGATCACCATCGGCTACACGCCCACCCACTACGGGCCGAACGCCGTGGACGAGGCCAACCTGCTGTCCGAGCAGCTCAAGGCGTCGGGCCTGTTCGACCCGAAGACCGAGAGCGCGGAGTGGACGCAGTACCAGACCCTCTACAAGCAGAAGGCCTACGACCTGTTCATGCTGGGCTGGTACCCCGACTTCCTGGACGCCGACAACTACCTGACGCCCTTCCTCGTGGACGGCGGGTTCTTCAAGAACGGCTACAGCAACAGCAAGGTCAACGAGCTGGTGAAGCAGGAGCAGGGCGAGACCGACACGGCCAAGCGTGACGCCCGGATCGGCGAGCTCCAGGACATCACCGCGGCCGACGTCCCGCTGATCCCCTCGTGGAACGGCAAGAACGTGGCGGTCTCGAGCAAGTCGATGAGCGGCGTCAAGGACACCCTTGACCCGACCTACATCTTCCGGCTCTGGGCCATCTCCAAGAAGGGCTGACCTCCGCTCCGGACTCCGTCCCCCGACCCCACCCTCCGACTTGTCAGAATCTCAGGACGCTATGGCGGTCTCTGGTTCTGACAAGTCGGAGGGGACGGGGCGGGGGACGGGGCGCCGTCCCACTGAAAGAAAGGGGTCGCGGGTGTCCCGCGGATCGCTGCCCCGCTACATCCTGGCCCGCATCGGCCTGATCATCCCGATGATGTGGGTCCTGCTCACGCTCGTCTTCCTGCTGCTACGCGTCGCGCCGGGTGACCCGGTGAGCGCCGCCGTCGGCGGAAAACTCGACCCGACCGTCATCGAGGAGCGCAAGACCGCGCTCGGCCTCAACCGTCCGCTGATCGTGCAGTACTTCGAGTACCTGTGGCAGGTCGCCCGGTTCGACTTCGGCCAGACGATCTCCGACAACCGCCCCATCACGATGATCGTCCGCGACAACGGCGGCGCGACCCTGACGCTCACCATCGGCGCGTTCCTGATCGCGCTCGGCATCGGTATCCCGCTGGGCCTGGCGGCCGGACGCGCGCGCGACTCGATCCGCGACGTCGCGATCCGCCTCTTCGGCATCATCACCTACGCCGCACCGATCTTCTTCATCGGCCTGCTGATGCAGATGTTCGTCGCCCGTCCGCTCGGGCTGCCGACCTCCGGCATCGCCGGCCCCCGGACGCAGTTCACCGTGCAGTCCAGACCGGTCACGCACATCCTGTTGGTGGACGCACTGCTGCAGGGCAACATGGCGGCGCTGGGCGACATCCTCGTCCACCACATCCTGCCCTGCCTCACGCTCGGGCTGCTGATCTGCGGCGTCTTCATCCGACTCGTCCGGGTGAACGTGCTGCAGACCCTGCAGTCCGACTACGTGGAGGCCGCCCGGGCCCGCGGCATCCCCGAGCGACAGGTGGTGCGCGAGCACGCCTTCCGCAACGCGCTGGTGCCGGTCGTCACGGTGGTCGGGCTGCAGGCGGCGATGCTGCTCGGCGGCGCGGTGCTCACCGAGAACACCTTCAACTGGCCCGGCCTGGGCACCCAGCTCGTCCACTACATCGAGGCCCGCGACTACATCGGCGTACAGGGCCTGGTGACGTTTTTCGCCGTCGTCGTGGTGCTGATCAGCCTGGCCGTGGACATCATCAACGCACTGATCGACCCGAGGGTGAGGTACTCGTGAAAGCCCTCCTGGCGCCGTTCCGCACCACCACCGGGCTGGCCCGCTGGCTGCTGGTCACCGGCCTGGTCCTGGTGGCCCTGTTCGTCGTCCTCGCCGTGTTCGCTCCCTGGATCGCGCCGTACGGCTTCGCCCAGAGCTCGGTCGACGGCGTGAAGTTCACCAAGCTCGACCCGCCCGGGCCCGGGCACCCGTTCGGCACCAACGACCTGTTCTACGACGTGCTCAGCCGGGTGATCTGGGGCGCCCAGACCGCGCTGCTGGTGGTGCTGCTCTCGGTGCTGCTGTCGGCCCTGATCGGCGTGCCGCTCGGCCTGCTGTCGGGCTACGTCGGCGGCTGGACCGATCGGGTCCTGGTGCTGATCATGGACGCGCTGTACGCCTTCCCGTCCCTGCTGCTGGCGATCGTGTTCTCGTTCCTGCTGAAGAACGTGCTGCCCAGCGGCGTGGTAGCGGCTGCGCTGTCGCTGACGGTGATCTACATCCCGCAGTACTTCAGGGTAGTACGCAACACGGCCGTCAGCGCGCGCGAGGCCACCTACGTGGAGGCCGCGCGGGCGCTCGGCGCCCCGAACTCGGTGATCATGGGGCGCTACCTGTTCAGCAACGTCATCCAGTCGGTGCCCGTGATCGGGACGCTGAACGCCGCGGACGCCATCTCCACGCTCGCCGCGCTCGGCTTCCTCGGTCTGGGCATCCAGCCGCAGGACGCGGCCGAGTGGGGCTTCGACCTCAGCCGCGCGCTCGACGACGCCGCGTCCGGCATCTGGTGGACGGGGTTCTTCCCCGGCATGGCGATCGTGCTGCTGGTGACCGGCCTGACCCTGGTCGGCGAGGGCCTGAACGAGACCGTCAACCCGACCCTGCGCAAGCGCCGGTTCGCTACCGTCACTCTGCCGCCGCGCCCGGCCCCCTCCGACTTGTCAGAAACTCAGAACGCTCTGGCGATCACAGCTTCTGACAACTCGGCAGAGGGGGGTGGGAAATGAGCGAGACGGTCATCGACGCCACCGATCTGCGCATCTGGTACGGCACGCCGCGCGGACCGGTCCGGGCGGTGGACGGGGTTTCGTTCTCGGTCGGACGCGGCGAGATCCTCGGCCTGGTCGGCGAATCGGGCTGCGGCAAGTCCACCCTGGGCCGCGGCCTGCTCGGCCTGCTGCCCGAGGGCGCGAAGATGGACGGCGAGCTGAAGTTCGCCGGCGACGACCTGCTGGCGATGTCGCCGAAGGAGCGGTTCGCGCACCGCGGCCGCGACCTGGCGATGATCTTCCAGGAACCGCTCACCCGGCTCAACCCGCTGATGCGGATCAGCGAGCACTTCACCGAGACCCTGCGGGTGCACCACCCGAAGATGTCGCCGGCGGACGTCGAGACGCGCTCGCTGGACGTGCTGCGGCTGATCGGCATCCCGCCGTCCCGCTGGCGCGCGTACCCGCACGAGTTCTCCGGCGGCATGCGGCAACGGCTGATGATCGCGCTCGCGCTGGTGCTGCGTCCGGCCTTCGTGGTGGCCGACGAACCCACCACCGCGCTGGACGTGCTGGTCGAGGCCCAGATCATCAAGCTCCTGCACGACCTGCGCGAGAACTTCGAGACCTCGCTGCTGCTGATCACCCACAACCTGGGCATCATCGCCGAGGCCTGCGACCGGGTCGCGGTGATGTACGCCGGCAAGATCGTCGAGATCGGGGACGCGCGGACGGTGTTCGCCGACCCCCAGCACCCCTACACCCGCGAGTTGCTGCGCTCGACGATCACGCTGACCACCGACGGCCTGCACTCGATCCCGGGCGCCCCGCCCGATCTGGTGTCGCCGCCGTCGGGGTGCCACTTCCACCCACGCTGCCCGGACGCGATGACCATCTGCCCCTTGCGGGAACCGGCGATGCTGGCCCGCGACGGCGGCCCCGTCCACGTCGGCAGCAACGACGTGGCCTGCTGGGCGGCCAACCCGGCCGGGCTGTCGGACGCCGACCTGGCCCCGCTCGTGCGAGAGGAGTTGTCCGTTGCCGACGAAGCCTGAGCTCGCCCTGGACCCGGTGCTCGAGGTCGAGGACCTCAAGATCCACTTCGCCCTGCGCGGCAGCGGGTTCGCCCGCCTGCTCGGACGCGACACCGGCACCGTCCGCGCCGTCGACGGGGTAAACCTCGACCTCGAACGCGGGGAGGTGCTCGGCCTGGTCGGGGAGTCCGGCAGCGGCAAGACCACGCTGGGCCGCGCCATGCTCGGACTGGTCGCCGCGACCAGCGGCAGCATCCACCACCGACCCGGGGACGGCTCGCCGGACACCGACATCGCCGCCCTGAGGGGCAAGGCGCTGCGGCAGCGCCGCACCCGGCTCCAGATGGTGTTCCAGGACCCGCACGCCGCGCTCAACCCGTCCATGGACATCGAGACCGCGGTCGGCCACCCGCTGGTGATCCACAAGCGCGCGTCCGGGGACGAGCTGCGGGCCCGGGTCGTCAGCGCGCTGGAGCGGGTCGGGCTGGTGCCCGCCGAGCAGTTCCTGTCGAAGTACCCCTCCGACCTGTCCGGCGGCCAGAAGCAGCGGGCGGTGATCGCGCGGGCGATCATCCTCGACCCCGAGGTGCTGATCGCCGACGAGCCGGTGTCGATGCTCGACATGAGCGTGCGCGCCAAGATCCTCCAGCTGATGCTCGACCTCAAGGACGACCTCGGCCTGACCTACGTGTACATCACCCACGACCTGGCCACCGCCAAGTTCTTCTGCGACCGGGTGGCGATCATGTACCTGGGCAAGGTGGTCGAGATCGGGCCCACCGCCGAGATCTTCGCCCACCCGCGGCACCCGTACACCCAGGCGCTGCTGAAGGCGATCCCCGACGTCGACCCGAACAAGGCGATGCCCCGGGACCTGCCCCGCGGCGAGATCCCGGACGCCGCCCGTCCGCCGCGGGGGTGCTCGTTCCACCCGCGCTGCCCGCTCGCCCGTGCCGACTGCGGGTGGGAGCCGCGCGACCTCAAGGCACTGGTCGAGGAGCACTGGACGCGGGTGCCGGTCGCCGACTACGAGCGCGAGCACGCCCTGGTGGGTGGCCTCGCCGACCTCGACCACAGCGAGAACCGCGCGGTGGTCAAGCCCCACGGCGGGACGGTCGCCGACCTGGACGCCCTGTTCGACCGCATCCGCACCGAGAACGCCGCCGAGCCCCTGTGGCAGGGCGTGACCTCGATCACGGCCACCGAGGACGGCCTGGTGTTCGAGTTCGCCCCCGCCGCCGAAGTGCCCCTGCGCCCGTCCGGCCCCACCGAGGTCGCCTGCGTCCTCTACCCTCCCGACCCGTCCTGACCGCCGTCCTGACCGCCGTCCTCACCCCCGTCCTGGCCCCGCCCGCGCCGCACCGCCCCTCCCGACACCGCCTTCCCCGCCGAACGCCACCGTTCCGGTCAAACGCCACAGCCCAGGTTGGAGCGTTTGACCGGATCGGTGGCGCTCGGCGCGAGAGGGCGCCGGCCGACGAGGCCCGGGAAAACGTGCAGCCCGGGTTCCGGAAGCGCTTCCACAGGCGACTGCTAGGGTCCGCGGTATGCGCAACGAAGCCGGCACCCCCAGCCTCGCCGACGTGGCACGCGTCGCCGGGGTCTCGCTGGCAACGGCGTCCCGGGCGGTCAACAACGCCTACGGGGTCTCCGAGGCGACCAGGCAGAAGGTGCTGGCCGTCGTCGAGAAGCTCGACTTCGTCGCCTCGCCGGACGCCGAGCGACTGGCCCGCGGCTCGAGCCGTCGGGTGGCCCTGGTCGTGCCCCACCTCGGCCGCTGGTTCTTCGGCGAGATGGTCGCCGGAATCGAGCGGGAACTCTCCGCCGCCGGCGTCGACATCCTGCTGTACCACGTCGACGATCCCGAGGACCGGCGCGAGTTCTTCAGCCGGCTGCCCGCCCGCCGCAAGGTGGACGCGGTCATCGCCATCGCGTTCCCGGTGGACGAGGAGGAGCGCCAGCGCCTCGAGTTGATGGGCGTGGCGATCACCGCCGCCGGCGGGCGGAGCACCGACTACCCCTACGTCTCGATCGACGACTACGCGGCCGGGCGGCAGGCCGTCGACCACCTGCTCGCCCTCGGCCACACCCGCATCGGGATGCTGGCCAGCTTCGAGCGCACCCTTCCCGCCCCACGGGAGAACCTGCGCTCGCGCGCCTACTACGACGCGCTCGCCGAGCACGGCATCGCCGTCGACCCCAGCCTCGTCCACGACATGGAGTGGGGCGGCCACAACGCGGCGCTGGCGACAGCCCAGCTGCTCGCGTCCGACCCCCGGCCCACCGCGATCTACGCGCACAGCGACGAACTCGCCCTCGGCGCGATGCACGCCCTGGCCCTGGCCGGGGTCCGGGTGCCCGAGGACCTGTCCGTGGTCGCCATCGACGACAGCCCGCTCGCGGACTCGCTCGGCCTGACCTCGGTGCGCCAGCCGGTGCGCGAACAGGGCACGATCGCCGCCCGGATGGTGCTCGACGCCTTGTCGCAGCCGGGCAGCACCGCCGCCTCGGTGATGCTGCCCACCCAGCTGGTGGTGCGCGAGAGCACCGGCCCGGTCGGCACCCCGCCGGCAGTCCCGTAGAAAATCGTTTGACCTTCGCGGAAACCCTTGACTCCCGACGCGCGGGCAGGCATCCTATCGGAAGCGCTTCCGACGACGGGGGCGAACTCCATCGGCGGGGGGTTGCATGGGACGGGTCCGGCTCCAGGATGTCGCTGAGGCCTCCGGTGTTTCGATCGCCACCGTCTCGATCGTCCTGTCGGGCAACCGGGAGCGACGCATCTCCACCACCACCTGCGGACGGGTACGCGCCGCTGCCGAATCGCTCGGCTACGCCGGCCCGCCGGCCCAGCCCCCGGTGCGCGGACTGGGCGTCCTGCTCGACACCGACGGCGACGTCGTTCTCGGCGCCGAGTTTCTTGAAGCGATTCAGAATGCAGCCCGGTCGATTGGTTCGCCACCCGTGCTTTCCACCCACGTCCACCGGCGCGGCGCCACACAATTTGCAGGCAAATCATTGCGACGTCGCGGCGCGGATTCCCTGATCTTTGTCAGCAAGAGTTTCCAAAGCCTTGTCGACCTCCATGACGTCCCGCGGCGTGCGGCATTCATCAATTGCGTCCCCGGGCCCGCGGTGCCGCAACTGGGGTCGTGGACGGTGGTCCTGCCCGACCACCGCCACCTCGCCGAGGGCGTGGCCGAACGACTGATCCGCCAGGGCCACGTGCGGTTGCTGCTGGTGTCCTCCCACCACCTCGGCGACCCGGTGGCCACCGAGTGGATCACCGGTGTGCAGGCCGAGGCGGCCACCTGGGCGCCCGCTGCCACCGTCGAGGTCGTCGCCGTCGCAGCCCCGGACGACCTCCCGTCCGCGGTCGCCGCAGCGCTCGACAAGCCCGCCGGAGCGCGCCCGAGCGCCGTGATCGCGCTGGAGGCCTCGAGCACCTCCGCCGTCCTCGAGGCCGGGTCGAGACTCGGGCTGACGGTTCCCGACGAACTGGTGCTGGTCACCCGATCGGCCGAGCACAGCCCCACGGCGACGCCGTCCACGATTGTCCTGCCCCCCTCGACAGCCGAACTGGCCGCGGCTGCCGTCGACGCGCTCGCCACCGCGAGCCCCTGGCACGCAGGGGAGGTGAAGCCACGCATGATCCGGGTACGACACCGGCACGACCCGTGGCGACCCGACCTGCCGGCCGCCGCAAGATCGGCCTGACCAAGCCCCTTTCCCCGACCACCCAGAGACGTTGGTGACGTTTCGATAACGACGGGTTAAGGGGGTAGCGCTCGACGCTACACCGTCCTAGGTTCACAATCAGAATGCCCCATTCGGGGGCCCGTTACAGAAGTGAGGACTCTATGTCTCATGCACGCACAGCGCGGCGCGTGCTGGCTGCGGCACTTTCGGTGAGTGCCCTGGTCGCTCTGGCCGCTTGTAGCTCAGGCGCGACCCCGTCAGCAAGCACCTCCGGCTCCGCCTCCACGTCGACCGATTGGACCACGAAGGGCCCGATCAACTACGTCCAGGGCAAGGACACCTCGGGCTATGTGCAGAAGATCATCGACAAGTGGAACGCCGCCAACGCCGACCAGAAGGTCACGCTCATCGAGCTGAGCGACAACGCCGACCAGCAGCGCCAGTCCATGATCAACAACGCCCAGACCAAGGGTGGCTCGAACTACGACGTGCTGAGCGTCGATGTGGTGTGGACGGCGGAGTTCGCCGCCAACTCCATGCTGGCCGAGCTCCCGAAGGACCAGCTCAACCTCGACGGCTACCTGCCGGCGGCCGTTGACGCGTCCACCTACTTCGGCAAGCTCTACGCGATGCCCTCCACCTCCGACGGCGCCCTGCTGTACTACCGCAAGGACCTGCTCGACGCGGCCGGCATCACCAACCCGCCCACCACGTGGGAAGAGATGGTGACGGACTGCAAGGCCGTCCAGGAGAAGAACTCCGGCATCGGCTGCTACGGCGGCCAGTTCCAGAAGTACGAGGGCCTGACCTGCAACATCGCCGAGTGGATCAACTCCGCCGGTGGCCAGTTCCTCGACGCCAGCGGCAAGCCGCAGGTCAACAATGAGGCCGCCATGGCCGGTGTCAACGCGCTGGTCGGCTACTTCAAGGATGGGACCATCCTGAAGGAGGAGCTCACCTGGCAGGAGGAGCAGAGCCGTCAGGCCTTCCAGGACGGCAAGATCGTCTTCCTCCGCAACTGGCCGTACGTGTACTCGCTGGCCAGCAAGACCGACGGTTCCTCCAAGGTCGCCGGCAAGTTCGCCATCGCCCCGATCCCCGGTCTGACCGGCCCGGGCGTGTCCACCCTCGGTGGCCACAACATGGGTATCTCCGAGTTCTCGAAGAACAAGGGCACCGCGCTCGAGTTCATCAAGTGGTGGAACAGCGAGGAGAACCAGAAGGCCAACCTCATCCAGACCTCGAATGCTCCGACCGTCGTGTCGCTGTACTCGGATCCCGAGCTGACCAAGAAGTTCCCCTACCTGACGACCCTGTACTCCTCGATCGAGAAGGCCCAGGCGCGGCCGAAGGTCGTCAAGTACGGTGACGCCACCCTCGCCATCCAGGACGCTGCCTACGCCGCCATCACCTATGGTGCGACCGGCCAGGGCACCGACCCGAAGGCTGCTTTCGACGCTCTGCAGACCAAGCTCACCACTCTGATCGGCTGAGCCCGTATCCCGATCTCCGGCGGCGAGGTGAAAGCCTCGCCGCCGGAGTCATACGTCTTACAGAGGAGGAAATCGTGGCTCCGATTGCCGCGGTCGCCGCCCCGAAGCGTCGCAAGAACATGCTCAGCGACGGACAAGGGACATTGGCGGCCATCCTGTTGTCGCCCACCATGCTGGTCATCCTCGTGGTGGTAGGTATTCCGATCATCATGTCGGTGCGTGAGGCGTTCTTCGCCATCCCGTCCGGGGTGGACGCCAACGGACGAGTGTTCACCGAGGAACAGTTTGTCGGCTTCGCCAACTTCACCGACATCTTCGCCAGCACCGACATGGTCAACGCCGTGTGGGGGCCGATGAACCGGCTCGTCAACTCGTTCCTCAACACCACCTTCTTCACCGTGGTCTGCGTGATCATCGAGACCATCCTGGGCGTGGCCATGGCGCTGATCATGGCCCGTGCCTTCAAGGGACGCGGCCTGGTCCGGGCCAGCATCCTGGTGCCGTGGGCGATCCCCACGATCGTGTCGGCCATGATGTGGAAGCTGATTTTCGACTCCGCCGGCGTGATGAACAAGATCCTCGGACAGACCGTGCTGTGGCTCGGTGACGGTCCGCAGTCGCAGTGGGCAGTGATCATCGCCGACGTGTGGAAGACGGCGCCGTTCATCGGTCTGCTCACCCTGGCCGGTCTCCAGACCATCCCGTCGGACGTGTACGAGGCCGCCAAGGTCGACGGCGCGAACGCCTGGCAGCAGTTCACCAGGATCACCCTCCCGATGGTCAAGCCGGCGCTGGTGGTCGCGGTGCTCTTCCGCACCCTCGACACCCTGCGCATGTTCGACCTGCCGTTCGGCATGATCGGCCCGTCCAAGTACTCGGTCGAGACCATGTCGATGTTCTCCTACCAGGAGGCGCGCAACCTGCGCTACGGCCCGGCGGCGGCGTACGCGATCATCCTGTTCCTCTATCTGGTGCTGATCGCATTCCTCTTCGTCTCACTGCTCGGCGCCGACGTCGTCGGTGACGAGGAACTCAAGGCTGTGTCCGCACAGCGCAAGCGTGCGAAGGCGGCGGCCAAGGCGGCCGGCCACTCCAGTACGCCCACCAGAACCACGATCACGAGTGGGGAGTCGCCAACATGACGAGCGCAACCGCTACCGCGCCGAAGAAGCAGGCGCGCGTCTCGGCCGCCGAACTGGCCGTACTCAACAAGCCCACGCGTGACTGGAAGTGGTGGCTGGGCAAGATCGGGACGGTGGCCGGCATGGGCTTCATCGTCGTCTACTGCATCCTGCCGTTCTACTGGATGGTCATCTCGGCCTTCCGCCTGCCGACGATGGGGCAGAGCACCGACTTCTGGCCGAACCCGGCCTCGCTGGAGAACTTCCAGGCGGTGTTCAGCCCGGTGAACAACTTCGGCCGGTCGCTGCTCAACTCGGCGATCGTGTCGATCTCCACCACGGTGCTGACCCTGCTGTTCGGCATCATCGCCGCCTACGCCCTGGCCCGCCTGCGGTTCTGGGCGAAGGGGCTCGTCCTGAGCATCATCATCGGCTGCTCGATGTTCCCGGGCATCACGTTGCTGGTTCCGCTGCTGAAGATGTTCAGCGGTTACTACGACTGGTTCCCGAACTGGATGAACACCTACCAGGCACTGATCGTGCCCTCGCTGTCCTTCGGTCTGCCGCTGTGCGTGTGGAACCTGACCGCGTTCTTCCGGCAGCTGCCGGTCGAGCTCGAGCAGGCCGCCATGGTCGACGGCTGCACCCCCGGACAGGCGTTCCGGATCATCATCCTGCCGCTCGCGGCACCGGGCGTCTTCACCACCGCGATCCTGACCTTCATCGCGGTGTGGAACGAGTTCCTGATCGCCTACACGTTCAACCAGGACAAGGACATGAAGACCGCAACGGTCGCCATGGCGCAGTTCACCGGAAGCCTCGGCTTCAACACCCCGTACGGCTCGATCATGGCCGCCGGCGTGCTGCTCACCATTCCGCTGTTGATCATGGTGCTGTTCTTCCAGCGCCGGATCGTCGCCGGTCTGACGGCCGGTGGCGTGAAGTAGTCGCACTTCGTACACCCCCGTGGGCCCCGGGAACCTCCCGGGGCCCACGTGTGTCCCTGCTCCCCAATAGACTCGGGCGCACCACGGACGCGGGGGTCGAATGAGTTTCACCAATGGCTGGGACGGGCCGAAGCCCTACGCCACCCAATTGGGCTGGACTCCCGACCGTGCCGAACTCACCCTGCCGTCCCCCGACGTCGGGACGATCCCGCTGCGGCCGCTCACCGTCGGGGACATCCTGGGCAGCACCTTCAAGGCCGCCCGCTTCGCACCGCTCACCACGTTCGGGCTCACGCTCTTCGTCTCGCTCATCGCCGCCCTCCTCGGCGGTGTCGCCGGGCTGTTCCTGGAGAAGGAGCTGGGCCTCTCGCTCAACCCCTTCGGTTCGGAGGAGGGCCTGGACGACATCTCGCTGTTCTCCACCAGCACCCTGATCGCGCTCGCCGCCAGCCAGGTAACCACCGCGGTCGCCGCGATCGGCATCATGTGGGTGGTGACCGAGTCGACCCGGGCGCGACGGGTCACGCTCCGCCAGACCCTGCGGCACATGGGCCGGCGCTTGTGGCCCGCCCTCGGGGTGTGGGCGCTGTTCGGCCTGGCGGCAGCGGTGGCGGTCTCTCCGGTCGTGGCGCTGATGATGGTCGCCACGTCGTCGTCCGGCGACGGGGCGGACGGCGCGATCGCGCTGGGCGTCCTGCTCCTGCTCGCCGAGGGCGTGGTCGCGGTCTGGATCGGCGTGAAGCTGATGCTCGCGCCCTGCGTGGTGGCGGTCGAACCGGTGGGACCCCTCGCCGCGATCCGGCGCAGCTGGACGCTGACGAGCGGGCGGTTCTGGCCGATCCTCGGCACCTACCTGTTGGCGAGCATGATCATCTCGCTGGCCTCGGGCACCGTCACCCAGGTGTTCAGCTTCGCGCTGACGCTGGTGGCCCTGTCGCAGCCCGGCATCGGCCTCACCGTGGCCACGCTCGCCAGCAGTGTGGTGTCGCAGGTGCTCACGCTGCCGCTGTCCACCGCGGTGATCACCCTGCTGTACGTGGACGCCCGGATCCGGCGCGAGGGGTACGACCTGACCCTCAGCGAGGAGATGTACGGGTGAGCCCGCCACTGACCCCGGGGGCCGACGAGGCCCGCCGCATGCTCGAGCAGGAGCTGTCGAAGCCGGAGTACCTGAATCCCCAGGGCTGGCTGGAGGAGCTGGTCAACCGGCTCTTCGACTGGCTGGTCGGCGACCGTCGGATCACGCCGATGAACGACGGGCAGGCCACCTCGCTCACGGTGGCCGTGGTGCTGCTCGTGGTCGCGGTCGGCGTCGGCATCTGGGTGTTCCTCGGGCCGCTCGGCGCGAGCCGACGCCGTCCCCGCGAGGTGTTCGCCTCCGAGGACGCCCGGACGTCGGGCGAACTGCGGGCGGACTCGGCGCGGCTCGCGTCCGACGGCCGGTGGGGACCGGCGACGCTCCAGCGCTTCCGGGCGATGGTGCGCGCGCTCGACGAGCGGGCGATCATCGAGCCCAACCCGGGCCTCACCGCGCTGGAGGCGGCCGGACGCGCCGCCCTGCGGCTGCCCACGGTGGCCGAACGCCTCACCGTCGCAGCCGGGGTCTTCGACGGCCTCGCCTACGGCGGACGCAGCGGATCGGCCGAGCAGTACCGGGTGATGGCGGCGCTGGACGAGGAGGTCGCGGCCCTGCGTCCGACCCTGCCCACGGACGTCGCCGGCACCCCGGACGCGGTCGCGGTGGAGGTGGCCGAGTGAAGCGCGCCTGGGTGTTCGGCGGCGTCGCGGCGCTGGTGCTGTTCGTGCTGCTGGCGGTGGTGACGGTCATTCTTCCCGAATCGACCAACAGCCTCCCGGGTTCGCTCACCAACTCCCGTCCGAACGGGAGCCGGG
The DNA here is from genome assembly GCA_020161755.1 of Actinomycetota bacterium. GTDB lineage: Bacteria > Actinomycetota > Actinomycetes > Propionibacteriales > Propionibacteriaceae > Propionicimonas. Next base: position 70,026 of record JAIUOS010000008.1, on the reverse strand, counting down.
CATTGGGACAGGTGCTGACGAGCAACGGGGTGGCGACCACCCAGGTCACCACGCTGGACGAGGCGGCCGCGGCGCCGGCGGGCGCCACCCTGGTGGTGTACCTCGACAAGGAGCTCTCCGACGAGGCCGCCGCCCGGCTGGGTGCATCGGCGGCCGACCTGGTGATCCTGGTGGCGCGGGACGACGCCACCAGCGTGCGGTCCATGAGCAATCAGCTCATCACCGGGACGACCTGGTGGAGCGGGGGCTCGACGCCGCCGGTCGCGGGCTGCGGGGACGCCGACGCCACCGCGGCGGGCACGATCACCCCGTCCTTCACCGGACTGACGAGCTGGTACAACACCGGCCTGACGACCTGCTTCACCGACCCCGACGGCGTCTCGCTGTACGCCGACGTGACCACCGCGCACCACCGGGTGACCGCGATCGCCGGCGACCGCTGGCTGCGCAACGACACGATCACCGCCAACGGCAACGCGGCCCTCGGGCTGCGGGTGCTCGGCCGCAACGCGCAGCTGGTGTGGTACCTGCCCGGCGCGGACGTCGAGCGCCAGTACGGCGACATCGACACCCAACCCGACCTGATCACGCTGCTGCCGGGCTGGGCGAAGGCGGTGATCGGCATGCTGATCGTGGCCGCGGTCGCCGCTGCCCTGTGGCGCGGACGCCGCTTCGGCGCCCTGGTCCGCGAGCACCTGCCGGTCGCGGTCCCCGCGTCCGAGGCGGCGGGCGGGCTGGGCCGGCTGTACCGCCAGTCGACGGCCCGCGGACACGCCGCGGCGGGCCTGCGCGCCGCCACGCTGCGTCGCGTCGCCGCCCAGCTGGGCGTCCCCCCGTCCGCCGGGGCCCAACTGGTGGTCGAGCGGCTCGCCGAGGCGACCGGACGTCCGCCCGGAGACCTCGCCCTGCTCTGCTACGGCCCACCGCCGGCGACCGACGCCGACCTGCTCACCCTGACCGCACAACTGTCCGACCTCGAACGGGAGCTGACCATCCATGAGTGACCCCTACGCCGCCCCGGCACCGCTCAACCCGGCCCAGCACTCGCTGGGGCTGGTGCGCCAGGAGATCGCCAAGGCCATGGTCGGGCAGGGCGAGGCGGTGACCGGGCTGCTGGTCGGCCTGCTGGTCGACGGGCACGTGCTGCTCGAGGGCGTCCCCGGCGTGGCCAAGACGCTGCTGGTGCGGACGCTGGCGACGAGCCTCAGCCTGGAGACCAAGCGGGTGCAGTTCACTCCCGACCTGATGCCCGGCGACGTCACCGGCTCGCTGGTGTACGACGGACGGGCCGGCAGCTTCGACTTCCGTCCGGGCCCGGTGTTCACGAACCTGCTGCTCGCCGACGAGATCAACCGGACGCCGCCGAAGACGCAGGCCGCGCTACTGGAGGCGATGGAGGAACGGCAGGTCACCGTCGACGGGACGCCGCGTCCGCTGCCCGAGCCGTTCATGGTGATCGCCACCCAGAACCCGGTGGAGTACGAGGGTACCTACCCGCTGCCCGAGGCGCAGCTGGACCGGTTCCTGCTGAAGCTGGTGCTGCCGCTGCCGTCCCGGGAGGACGAGGTGCAGGTGGTGGCGCGGCACGCGCAGGGCTTCGACCCGCGCAACCTGGCCGGGGCGGGCGTCCACCCGGTGGCCGGGCCGGCCGAGCTCGCCGAGGCGCGCCGGCAGGTGAGCCAGGTGCGGATCGATCCGCCGGTTGTCGGCTACATCGTCGACATCTGCCGGGCCACCCGGACGGCGCCGTCGGTGTCGCTCGGGGCGTCCCCGCGTGGTGCGACGGCGCTGCTGAAGACGTCCCGGGCGTGGGCGTGGCTGAACGGGCGCGACTTCGTGACGCCCGACGACGTGAAGGCGCTGGCGACGGCGACCCTGAACCACCGCATCCAGATCCGCACCGAGGCGCAGATGGACGGCACCACCGGGGCCGGCGTGCTGGCCAACGTGCTGGCGACGCTGCCGGTCCCCCGCTGAAGCTGCTCCGATGACGATCTCCGGACGGGTCCCGCTGCTGCTGCTGGTCGGCGTGCTGCCCGTCCTGGCGTACCCGGTGCCGCTGGTGGTGGTGGGGTGGACGGTGCTGGTCTGCGTGCTGGTGGCTCTGGACCTGCTGCTGGCCGTGCGGCCGCAGATGCTGCGGATCGTCCGCGACCTGCCGACCAGCGTCCGGCTGACCGAGCCGACGGCGTCCCGGCTGACGATCACCAACCCGGGCGGACGCACCGCGCGGCTGCGGGTGCGGGATGCGTGGCCGCCGAGCGCGGGCGCGGCGGCGGAGCGTCCGCTGTTGCGGCTGCGGGGCGGGGAGTCGCTGCGGCAGGTGACCCGACTGCTGCCGACACGGCGCGGGGACGCGGCCGCCGCCGCGGTCACCGTCCGCTCGTTCGGACCGCTGGGGCTGGCCGCACGGCAGCGGTCCGTGGAGGTGCCCGGGGTGCTGCGGGTGCTGCCGGAGTTCCGGTCGCGCAGCCACCTCCCCTACCGGTTGGCGCGGCTGCGGGAGCTGGACGGGCAGGCGTCGGTGCACGTCCGCGGGCAGGGCACGGAGTTCGATTCGCTGCGGGAGTACACGGCCGGGGACGACGTCCGCTCGATCGACTGGCGAGCGTCCGCGCGGGCGGTGAAGACGATGGTGCGCACGTGGCGTCCGGAGCGCGACCGGCACATCCTGCTGGTGCTGGACACGTCCCGGTGGGCGGCCGGGCGGATCGGCGGCACGGCGGGCGGCACCGGGCAGACCCGGCTGGACGCCGGCATCGAAACCTGCCTGCTGATGGCGGCTCTGGGGGCGGCGTCCGGTGACCGGTTGAGCCTGTTGGCGGCCGACCGCCGGGTGCAGCTGCGGCTGCCGGGCAGCACCAGGAGCAGCTCGGTGCTGAGCCGGTTCGCGAACGGCCTCAGCCAGGTGGAGGCGGTGCTGACCGAGACCGACTGGACGGGGGTCGCGGCGGAGATCGACAAGCTGTGTCGCCAGCGGAGCCTGGTGGTGCTGGTGACCGGGCTCGACCCGGCGATCTACGCCGACGGGCTGGGCACCGTCCTGCCGACGCTGGCGCACGACCACCAGGTGGTGATCGCGCACGTCACCGACCCGTCCGTCGAGCTGCGCACCCTCGAGGTGACCGACGTGCGCGACGCCTACGACGCGGCGGCCACCGGACGGCTGGAGCTGGCCACGCTGGCCCTCGCCGACCGGGTGCAGAAGATGGGGGTCGAGATCGTGCGCGCCGGCCCCGACCAGCTGGCGCCCGCGGTCTGCGACCGCTACCTGGCGCTGAAGGCTGCCGGGCGGCTGTAGGCGTCGGACCCCTTACCCTTTCGCCGAACGCCTCCGTTTCGGTCAAACGCCACCGCCCAGGCAGGAGCGTTTGACCGGAACAGTGGCGTTCGGCGAGGGGAGACCCCGGGACGAGCCGGGATGAGGTGAACGGCCCTCAGGTGCGCAGGCCCTAGATTCGAGCCATGCGGCTGCCAGAGACGGCACCCCCTCGGCGCCCTCGCTGTCACCGGCGGCATGCTCGCCTGCGCGCCGGTTCCCCGGCTCGTGCTGCCCTCCCCGAACGGCTCGACGATCGCGGCACTGCTTCAGGACTCCGGGGCCACCGTCCTGCTCGGCTGCCTTCGGAACGCGGCTGCTGCCGCGGAGCGGCTGGCGGCCGAGTTGGGGCAGGGACGCAGCGTGGTCGTCGTGGCCGCCGGCGAACGCTGGACGTCCGACGGCTCGCTGCGTCCGGCACTCGAGGACCAGCTGGGCGCCGGTGCGGTGCTGTCGGCGCTCGTCGCACTCGGCCACGGAGGCACGCTGAGCCGCGCGGCGTCCGCTGCGGTCGCCGTGTTCCGGGCCGCCGGACCCCACCTGCGCGAATGGATGGTCACCTGCAGGAGCGGGCGCGAGCTGGCTGAGCGGGGCTTCACCGCAGACGTCGAGGTTGCGGCGCAACTCGACGCGTCCCGGACGGTGCCCGTGCTGAGCGGTGCCTGGTTCGTCTGATTTGCTCTCCTGATTCGTCTCCGAGCCCCTTAATCGTACCTGTGCTCGATTAGTGTCAGTGGGGGGTGTTTGGATGGGGGCATGACGACGATGGGTGGGCTTCTTCCGGCGGGTGAGGTGCTGGCCGGGGTGGAGGCGTTGTTGGATCGTCTGGATCCGGACCGGTCGTCGGTGAGCGCTGTGGATCGGCTCTCCTGGGTGCGGGTGGCGCGTCGGGTGCGGGGCCGGGTGGAGGCGTTGACCGGGGTGCTGATGGCGGAGGCCGATCGGGCGAAGGCGTCGCAGGTCGCGGCGGGGACGCCGATGGCGTCGTGGTTGGGGATGGGTGAAACGGTGTCGCGGCGGGAGGCGGCCGGGGCCCTGCGGCAGGCCCGCTCGTTGGCCGAGCACCGGTTGGTGGGTGAGGCTGCGTTGGCGGGTCGGGTGGTGCCGGGCCAGGCGAGGGCGATCACGACGGTGTTGGACGGTCTGGCCGGGCAGCTCGACACCGCGCAGCAGGCCCTGGCCGAGCAGGTGTTGGTCGAGCTGGCGGGCCAGCTGGATGCTGACCAGTTGGCGAAGAGCGCCGCCCGGGTGCTGTCGGTGGTGGTGCCGGAGCGGGCCGGTGAGGTGCTGGCGGAACGGTTGCAGCGGGAGGCGGAGGTGGCGCATCGGCAGCGGGCGTTGCGGTTCTTCCGTGACGGCGCGAGTGTGCGGTTCGACGGGTCGCTGCCCAAGGTGGCGGCCGAGCAGTGGATCGCCCACCTCGACGCCCTGGCCGAGACCAGCCGGCGGACCGCGCTGGAACGCCGCGACCCGCTGGCCACCCCCCTGACCCCGGAGCAGCGCCGGGCTGATGCCCTGATCGCCCTGATCGAGCAGAGTGCAAGCAGCGGTGGCGGTGGCGGTGGCCCGACGGCCCGGGTGCTGGTGCGGCTCGACTACAACCAGCTCGTCGCGGGCGCGGCCGATGCCGGTGTGTTGGGCGACGGGACGCCGCTGAGCGCGGGTGAGTTACGCCGGTTGTGCTGTGACGCCGAAGTGATCCCGGTCGTGCTCGGCGCCCCGTCCGCGGTGCTGGACGTGGGCCGGGCGTCCCGGCTGGTCACCCCCGAGTTGCGGGCCGCGCTGGCCGCGCGCGGGACGGCGGCTGTGTGTTCCCCGGCTGCGACGCGCCACCCTCGGCCTGTGAGGCCCACCACGTGGTGCCCTGGCAGCAGGGCGGGCCGACCGCCCTGTGGAACCTGGTCCTGTTGTGCCACCCCCACCACCCGACAGTGGAGCCGGCCCGGCACAGTCTCCGGGACCAGTGGCAGGTCCGGATCGCCCCGGACGGCTACCCCGAACACCTCCCACCCGCCCGCCTCGACCCCACCCGCACCCCGATCCGCCACCACCGACACCAGAACACCACCGCCCACGACACCGGCCCCCCAACCGCCGCCTGACGGCCGGACCGGCGGACCGGCGGACCGGCGGGCCGACGGGCCGACGGGCCGACGGGCGGACCGGCGGACCGGCGGGCGGGCCGACGGGCCGACGGGCCGACGGACGGACGGACGGGCGGGACCGTAGCCGGCCAGCCCCACACCGCCATCCCGGGCGCACGCCGAGACCCCTTACCCTTTCGCCGAACGCCTCCGTTTCAGTCAAACGCCACCGCCCCGGTAGGAGCGCTTGACCGGAACAGTGGCGCTCGGCGGGAGGGGAGCTGGACGAGCCCGGGATGACGCACTCGACCGCACCCCCAGAAGCCACATGAGGAGCGAGCGAGGGCATAGGTTCGAGCCATGCGGCTGCGGGAGAGCGTTCGAGCGCTGATCCTCGACGAGGATGACGCGGTGCTGCTGCTGCGGTTCGAGTGGCCGGGCGGCCCCGACGGCGGTTTCTGGGCGAACCCCGGAGGCGGGATCGAGGCCGGCGAGACACGTCTGCAGGCGCTCCAGCGGGAACTCCGCGAAGAGGTGGGCGGCCCCACGGTGCAGCACCTCGGCCCGGAGGTGTGGACCAAGACCGCGATCTTCCCGATGCCCGGGTGGGACGGCCAGGTCGACCACGTCCACCTCGTCCGGACGCCCCACTTCGAGCCCGAGCCGGCCCTGTCCCCCGCCGAGCTCGCCGCCGAGCACGTCCACGAAATGCGATGGTGGCCCACCTACGAGGTCTTCGCAAGTGACGCCACCTTCGCCCCGCGCGCGATGCCGCGGCTCCTGCGGGAGCTCCTCGACGGCGCCGACACGGCCAGCCCCGTCATCCTGACCGGCTTCTAGCCGGTCGGACGCGACCGCCGGCTATCCCGCGACGGCCACCATGCTGGCGGCCTCCTCCTCGGTGAGCCCGGGGTCGGTGCCCTCCTCGACGGCGCGGCGTCCCTGCACGAACATGACCACCCAGAATGCGGCGGCCACCACGGCGCCGATCGCGATCTTCACCCACGGATTGAGCTCCGACGGGGTGATGAACCCCTCCAGGAGGCCACTGACGCCCAGCCCGATCACCAGGGCGATCACGACGACGATCGTGGTGCGCCCCTCCTCCGCCAGCGACTGCGCACGGGTCCGATCGCCGGGGACGAGCCACGACCAACACAGCCGCATCCCGGCGGCACCGGCGACGAAGACGCAACTCAGCTCGAGCAGCCCGTGCGGCAGGATCAGCGACCAGAAGATCCAGTCGGCGCCCTGGTTGTGCATCAGGGCCCCCATCAGACCGACGTACAGCGAGTTCTCGAACAAGATCTGCGCCGGGTAGATCCCGGTGATCCCGGTCGCGATGCAGAGCGCGGCGATGAAGGCGTTGTTGGTCCACACCTGGGCGGCGAAGCTCGCGTTCGGGTACTCCGAGTAGTAGGACGCGAACGCCTCCTCCGCGATCCGCTTCTGGTCCGCGGGCGAGACGAAGGTGGCGAGCACGTCCGGGTGCGTCGACGTCCAGTACCCGCCGACCACCGCGATCAACAGGCACACAGCGGTGACCACGACCGACCACCAGCGCACCCGGTACAGCGCGGCCGGGATCACGTGGGTGAGGAAGCGGACGGCTTGTCGCCACGTCACGTCGTGCGGGCTGGCGATCCGGGCGCGCGCCTTCACCAGGGTCACCGACAGGTTGGCCACCAGGGCCGGGTCGGGGGCCGACGCCCGCAGGACGGACAGGTGGGTGGCCCCGCGCCGGTAGAGCTGGACGAGCTGGTCGGCCTCGGCGCCGGTGAGGCGACGTTTCGCGGCGAGCTGGTCCAGTCGGGCCCATTCCGCCGCGTGCGCGGTGGCGAACACGTCGACGTCCACCCGCTCAGCCTAGCGAGGCCGGTAGCCTCTTCCCGTGATCGGCGACGAGATCCTCACCGGTGAAGGCGTCGCGCTCCAGGTGAGCGCCGCTTCGGTGATCGCGCGCGCCGGCGCCTGGCTGATCGACGCGGTGGTCACCGGCATCGCCGCGGTCGCCGGCGTCGTCCTGCTGCTCTCGTTCGCCAGCGACCGCCTCGACAGCGCCGCGGGCACCGCCGCCATCTACGCCTTGGCCGCGCTGCTGTTCCTGGTGATCCCGGCCACCGTGGAGACCGTCACCCGCGGACGGTCCCTGGGCAAGCTGGCGTTCGGGCTGCAGGTGATCCGTGACGACGGCGGACCCGTCCGCCTGCGGCACGCCACGGTGCGTGCCCTGGTCGGCTTCTTCGAGTTGTGGCTGCTGTTCGGCGGCCTCGCGTTCCTCGTCTCCATGCTCAACGACCGTGGCAAGCGGGTCGGCGACTACCTGGCCGGCACCTACGTGGCGCGCGTCCGCGGCGTCCGTCCGACCAACGTGCCGCTCCACCTGCCGGTGGAGCTGTCCGGCTGGGTGCAGGTGACCGACATTCGCCCGCTGCCGGACGCACTGGCGCTGCGCGCCCGGCAGTTCCTCGCCCGGGCCAACCAATTCCCGCCACCCGTCCGGCACCGGCTCGGCCTGCGACTGGCCGCCCAACTGGAGCTCTACGTCTCGCCCGCGGCGCCCTTCGGCACCCACCACGAGCGGTTCGTCGCCGCGGTGCTGCACGAGCGCCGTGCCCGCGACCAGCGTGCCCTGGACCGGACGCGTCCGCGCCTGGAGGCGCAACTCGCCGCGATCACCACGCTGCCCTACGGGGTGCCCGACTCGGAGTCGTGAGCTCAGTGCTGGTGCGCCATCCGGTAGCCCAGCACGGACGGGTCGAGCATGCCGACGATCATGGCGATGTGGGCGACCACCAGGAACAGCGCGATGAAGATCGCGTGCCACTTCAGGGAGTCGCGTCCGCCGCGTCCCCACAGACCGAGTTCGACCAGGGTGATGCCGCCCAGGGGCACGACGCCCAGCAGGTAGCAGCCCACCGCGATCACGTCCGCCGGGCCCCGCCAGCCGCCGGTGAGGGTGAGCGGGACGACGGCGTTGAGGAGGAGGTGCAGGACGATCGCGACCATCACCGGTCCGGCCAGCAGTCCTGCCACTCGACTGGTGGCGCGCACCCACCGCGGCGTTTCCTCGCGCCGGAACAGGATCGCCAACTCGGTGATGGCGAGCGTCTCGGCGAGGACCACCGGCAGCGCCATGAACAGCAGGAGGTTGCGCGGCTGGTTGGTCGCCAGCAGCTCCATGTAGTGGGTCATGTCCATGCTCATCGTCATGGCCATGGGGCTCGCGGTCAGGTCGGGCGCCAGCAGCGCAGCCAACGCCAGGACGCCGGTCAGAGCCAGGGCGCTGAGCGTCGCGACCGGTTGGGAGACGGCGCGGCGACCGGTCGGATCGGCCGGACGGAGGGTGGTGTCGGGAGTCATCGTGGTCCTGGGCTCGTGGTCGGGGCCGGTCCCACCGGGGCCGCGTGCGGGGGCCGACGGCGGAACCGCTGGGAGCAAGCTCGCGGTGCAATTGTGGACGTCTTGGGCGCGATACGGGATTGCGCAGCGTCCTCGGCGGGTTGTGTTGAATACCCCCCAAGGGTATAAGGGAGGGAAGGAGCAACCAGTGACCATGCCCAACCACGAGACGCACGACCACCCGAACCACGACGCCATGGAGCACCATCACGCCGACCACGGCGGGCGCACAGAGCAGGTGGGCCACACCGCGCACGGCGGCCACGGCGCGCACACCGGCACTGCCGCCAGCCCCCATGCCGGCCACACCGCGCATGCCGATCACGCGCACGGCGGCCACGGCGACCACGCCCGGCACTTCCGCGACCTGTTCTGGTGGATGCTGCTGCTCGCCGTCCCGGTGGTCGCCCTGTCCCCCGCGTTCGCGATGCTGGTGGGGTACGAGGTGCCGACGTCCGGGCCGCTCGCCTGGGTGCCGCCGGTGCTCGGCACCGTCCTCTACGCGTGGGGCGGCGCGCCGTTCCTGACCGGGGCGGTCGGCGAGATCCGCGCGCGCCGTCCGGGGATGATGCTCCTGATCGGGCTGGCCATCACGGTCGCGTTCGTGGCGAGCTGGGCTGCGACGCTCGGACTGGTCGGCCACACGCTGGAGTTCTGGTGGGAGCTCGCGCTGCTGATCGTGATCATGCTGCTCGGCCACTGGCTGGAGATGCGGTCGCTCGCCCAGACGACCAGCGCCCTGGACTCCCTCGCCGCGCTGCTGCCCGACCGTGCCGAGGTGGTGCGCGGCGACGGGGTGGAGACCGTGGACGTCGCCGACCTCGTCGTGGGTGACGTCGTGCTGGTGCGCCCGGGTGGCAGCGTCCCGGCGGACGGACGGATCGTCGACGGCGAGGCCGAACTGGACGAGTCGATGATCACCGGCGAGTCGCGCACCGTCCGTCGTGCACCGGGCGACACGGTGACCGCGGGCACCGTGTCGACCGACTCCGGCCTCCGGGTCGAGGTGACCGCGACCGGCGAGGACACCGCGCTGGCCGGCATCCGGCGCATGGTCGCCGAGGCCCAGAGCTCGACCTCGCACGCCCAGCGGCTGGCCGATCGCGCGGCCGCGCTGCTGTTCTGGTTCGCCCTCGCCTCGGCCGCGCTGACCGCGATCGTCTGGACGGCGCTCGGCCAGCCCGACCAGGCCGTCACCCGCGCCGTGACGGTGCTGGTGATCGCCTGCCCGCACGCCCTCGGCCTGGCCATCCCGTTGGTGGTCGCGATCGCCACCGAGCGGGCCGCCCGGGCCGGCGTCCTGGTGAAGGACCGGCTGGCCCTCGAGCGCATGCGGACGGTGACCGTCGTCGTGTTCGACAAGACCGGAACCCTGACCAAGGGCCAGCCGGCCCTGGTCGCCGTCGACCCGGTGCCGGGGTCGTCCGCGTCCGCCGACGACGTGCTGGCGCTCGCCGCGTCCGCCGAGGCCGACAGCGAGCACCCGCTGGCCCGGGCGATCGTCCGGGCCGCCGAGGAGCGTGGGCTGCGGACGGTGCGGGCGACCTCGTTCCGCTCCGAGCCGGCGCTGGGCGTCGTCGCTGACGTGGACGGCGCAGAGGTCCGGGTCGGTGGCCCACGCCTGCTGGCCGAGCGTGGTCTTGCGGACCAGCCCGCGTCCGTGGCCGGGACGCGCCTGCACGTCGTGGTCGACGGGCGGGTGATGGGTGCGCTGACCCTCGCGGACGAGCTCCGTCCGGAGTCCACCGAGGCGGTGGACGGGTTGCATCGGCTGGGCCTCAAGGTGGCGATGATCACCGGCGACGCGCGGACGGTGGCCGAGGAGGTCGGCACCAGGCTCGGCGTCGACACCGTGCTGGCCGAGGTGCGCCCGGAGGAGAAGGCGTCCCGGATCGCCGAGCTCCAGGCCGCCGGCGAACGGGTGGCGATGGTGGGCGACGGCGTCAACGACGCCCCCGCGCTCGCCCAGGCCGACGTGGGCCTCGCGATCGGGGCAGGGACGGACGTGGCGATCGCCTCCGCCGGGGTGATCCTGGCCGGCAACGACCCGCGGGCAGTGCTCGGGGTGATCACGCTGTCGAAGGCCAGCTACCGCAAGATGGTCCAGAACCTGTGGTGGGCGGCCGGCTACAACCTGGTCGCCGTGCCACTGGCTGCCGGGGTGCTGGCACCGATCGGGGTGAGCCTGCCGATGGAGGTCGGCGCCCTGCTGATGTCGGCGTCCACGATCGTGGTCGCCGCCAACGCGCAGTGGCTGCGCCGCCTCGACCTGCGCCCCGGGCTGGTGGCTGAACCGTCCGGACGCGAGCACGCCACCGGGGCCGCGTAGTCGGAGCCCGCCGGCGCTCAGTGGTCGTGGCGGTGGTGGGCGTCCGGGTAGTGATCGTGCGCGTGGGTGAGCGCGGCATGGGTGTGCGGGTGGCGGTGCCGGGTGCCCGCGGACACCGCGTCGGCGCCGGCGTGCTCATGGGCGTGGTGGCCGTCGTCGTGGGTGTGCCAGTGGTCGTGGGTGAGGGCGGGGTGCGTGTGCGCGTGCTGGTGGCGCTCGGTCAGGTGGAGCCAGACGCCGAGTGCCATCAGCAGCGCGGCCAGGACGAGTGGCAGCGTGACCGCGTCCCCCATCGCGACGGCGAGTCCGGCGCCGAAGAACGGGGCGACGGAGAAGTAGGCGCCCGCCCGCGCGGTGCCGAGGTGGCGGAGCGCGACGATGAACAGCACCAGGCTGACGCCGTAGGCGAAGAAGCCGACGACCAGCGCCGCGGCGATGTTGCCGGGTGCCGGCAGCCGGGCGCCCAGCGCGAAGGCGAGCACGAGGTTGACCGGGCCGGCCACCGCGCCCTTCACGGCGGCCAGCCAGGAGGCGTCGTTGAGGGCGACGATGCGGGTGAGGTTGTTGTCGAGCGCCCAGCACAGGCAGGCGCCGACGATCGCCAGCGACGGCCACGGGCTGCCCAGCGCGGCGCCACCGGGGACGCTGAGGATCACCGCGCCCGCGGTGATGGCGACCATGCCGAGAAGGACGCGCCGGTCGACGTTCTCGGCGAACACGACCCAGGCCAGCACCGCGGTCAGGACGCCCTCGGCGTTCAGCAGCAGGGACGCGCCCGAGGCCGGCAGGTTCGCGAGGCCGACGAGCAGCAGGACGGGGGCGAGCAGCCCGCCGAAGAACACCGCCCCGGCGAGGGGACGCAGCGCGCCGCGCTCGAGCCTCACCGGCTTCGCTCGGGTGACCAGCCGGTACAGGCCCAGGCCGACCCCGGAGCCGGTGTAGAGCAGGCCGGCCAGCATCCAGGGGCTGACCGAGCCGAGCAGGAGCTTCGCCACCGGCGTCCCCGCGCCGAACAGCGCGGCCGCGGCCAATGCGGCCTGCACGCCGACGCTGCGGAGGCTCCTCACACCCCCACCCTAGAGCGGACGGAGCCCCCCAGGCCCCGCCCCCGTCGCTCCTGTCGCCGGCCCTGCCCCTCCTGTCTCCGGCCCCGCCCTCCGAGCCTCTCCGCCGCGCCGCCTCTCCCGCCGCCGTCCGCCGTCCCTCCCGCACAAACGCCCCCGAAACTCACAAACGCCCCTGAAATTTCGGGGGCGTTTGTCAACTTCGGGGGCGTTTGCGCGGGGGCTGGATGTCAGTCGCTGAACACCTGCCAGCAGAGATCGTTGCGGGCGCGCTGGTCGTCCAGCACGAGGTCGCGCAACTCGGCCGGGATCCGCTCCCGCTGCCAGTCCCGCTCCCGCCGGCGGACGTCCTCGGCCCCGTCCGCCGGTGAAGCCGCCCGAACGGCCCGGATCGCGTACGCGGCCGCGCCCAGGTCGTGTGCGGCGACGTGGGCCACCGCCACTGCCTGCCCCACCGACAGCGCCGCGAACCGCGCGGCGTCCGACAGGTCGCGGCCGGCCGCGTTGGCGACGAACGCGCTGTTGTGCGCCTCGGTCATGCGCGCCTCCCCCCGCACCCAGTGGTGACCGACCGCCAGGGCGTCGTGCGGACGCCGGTCGCCCGGGCTCGCCTCCTCGAAGAGGGGCAGGACGTGCTCGGCGCACTCCAGCGCCCACACCGCCAGCAGCCGGTGGTGCGCGTCGGTGAGGCTGCCGCCACGACGGACGGTGATCAGCCGCGGGTCACGCTCCTTCGGAATGATGGGCACCCGGCCACCGTGTCACCACGACGCCGCGGCTGTCGAGCGGCTCGGCCGTAGGGTGGGGGAATGGACGTCGGCGCAGCACCCGGGGCACGAAGCGTCGGCCCGTTCGTCACGCTCGTGCGCTGCGACAACCCCGGCGTGATGGAGCTCGACGGCACCAACACCTGGCTCCTCGCCGGCACGGGCGCGTCCGGATGCGTGGTCGTCGATCCCGGCCCGGACGGCCACCCCGACCACCTCCGGACGGTCGTCGCGGCCGCCCCCGCCCCGGTTGCACTGGTTCTGGTCACCCACGGGCACCTCGACCACGTCGGCGGACTGGACGCGTTCGCCGCCCTCGCTGGGGCGCCCGTCCGGGCCTTCTCCCCCACGCACTGCCGTGACGCCGCACCGCTGGCCGACGGCGAGGCCATCGGCATCGCCGGGCTCCGGATCACCGTCCTGCACACCCCCGGCCACACCGCCGACTCGATCAGCCTCCTGGTCGACGACGGCCGCGAGCGTGCGGCCCTCACCGGCGACACCGTGCTCGGCGCCGGCACCTCGGTGCTGGACGACCGTCCGGGCGCCCTCGCCGACTACCTCGCCTCGCTCGACCGGCTCGTCGCCCTCGGCGACGCCCGCCTGCTGCCCGGCCACGGCCCCGACCACCCGTCCCTGGCTCCCGTCGTCGATGCCTACCGACGCCATCGCCTCGCACGCCTCGACCAGGTGCGCGAGCACCTCGCCGCCCACGGTCTGGACGCCGCCGGCGCCGATCCGCGCGCGGTCGCGGCCGGCGTCTACACCGACATCCCGGCCGCTCTGATGGACGCCGCCACGGTCTCGGTGAGAGCCCAGCTCGACCACCTCGCGCACGAGGGTCGGCAGCGCACCCCCTGACCGGGCCGGCTTGGCCGCCCGCTGCCCCTGTGGGACAGTGGAGGCAGGTCCTCCGTGAGGACCCCGGACGAGGGAGCCGTACCCGGAACGCGACAAGACGGCCTGGAAGGTTCCCATGTCCTGGCTGATCCTCGTCCTCGCCGGTATCGCCGAAGCCGTGTGGGCTCTCGCCCTCGCTCGCACCGAGGGCTTCACCCGCCTCTGGCCGAGCGTCGTCTTCGTGGTCGCGCTCGTGCTCAGCATGGCCGGCCTCGCCTACGCGATGCGCACTCTGCCGACCGGCACCGCCTACGCGGTCTGGGTCGGCATCGGGGCCGCACTCACCGTCGGGTACGGCATGGTCACCGGCGCCGAGTCCGCCTCGGGCTGGCGAGTCCTGTTCCTCGCCATGATCATCGGCGGCGTGATCGGCCTCAAGGCCGCCGAGCACTGACCGAACCGGGGACGGTTCCTATCTCGGTCCCGGACCGAAACGGGGACGGTTCCTATCTCGGTCCCGGACCGAAACGGGGACGGTTCCTAACTCGGTCCCGGACCGAAACGGGGACGGATCCTAACTCGGTCCCGGACCGAAACGGGGACGGATCCTGTCTCGGTCCGAAGCTCCCGGCGTTCGCCGGGATGACGAGGGAGGCCCCGCCCGTCGTGTCGCCGATGCGCTGGCTACCGGACCGCCACCCGTTCCCGGGATTCTCGGCTTATCGCGGCCGTCGAGGGCTGGGGCGACAGTGCTTCCCGCGTTCCTTGGCTTATCAAGGCGAATTCCGGGCCCATAACCTGAGTTTCCCGGGAAACGCTTGCCGAGCCGCCAGAGGCCGGCTTGGTATGCCGAGAAGCGCGGTAATCGCCCCGGACCGGCCCGTCAGACAGAGTCAGGAACCGTCCCCAATTCGGTCCCGGACCGAATCAGGAACCGTCCCCAATCCGGACCCGGACCGAATTAGGAACCGTCCCCGACTTGGTCCGGTGAGCGCTGGGCGAGGCCCTGGAAGCCGAACCGGAAGGTCAGCTCCTGGTCGGTCGGCAGGCGGTACTCGGGGTGGGTCTGCGCCCCCCAGGAGTCGTCGCCGCCCACGCCGCGCCGCATCAGGGCCGGGCGCAGCACCGTCCGGTGGATCGGCGGCAGCTCGTTGGGGTGCCGGGCGTTCTCGATCTCGAACGGCGTCCACGGCAACGCCGAGAACTCCATGCCCTCCGCACACTCGAACCGCAGCCCGGCGCCGTCGGCGTCCGTCACCTCCGCCCAGCGCACCCCGGTGTGGCTCCCCGCCTCCTGCGGACGCACATACGGCGTGAGCTCGTTGCGAACTTCACTGTCGTACACACCTACCCGGGTTGCGCGCCGCCGGTCGACATAGCTCTCCTGCGGGCCGTCTCCGTACCAGCGCAGGTGGCCCAGGTCGGCGTCCGCGGTGAACAGCATCCCGAACTCCGGCATGTCCCCCAGCCCAACGCCTGGACGGACGGTCATCGTCACCCCGATACGCCCCTCGGCGTCCACCCGGTAGTCGACGTCGCACTCGCCGGCCGGCACCGTCGGCAGCGTGTAACGGTAGGACACCACCACCGCACCGTCCTCCTCGCGCACGGTCGGGTCCTCGAAGCGCACCCGCGCGTAGCGGCTGGCCAGCAGCCACTGGCCGTCGGCGAACGGCGCGCCCCAGCCCCGCTCGTTGGAGGTCGGGGCGTGCCAGAAGTTCGGCTGCGGGATCGCGCGCAGCAACTCGCGTCCGCCGTCCGGCCCGCCGCCGTACCGGTAGGACACCAGCCCGCCGTGCAGCCGGGAGAACAGCGCGCGGAACTTCTCCCCGCGCACGCCGACGTTGTGGATGGCCTCGATCACCTCGGGCATCCCGGCGCTCGCCACCCCCGAACCGACGGACGCCGGCACCGTCACCACCGACTGCTCCCACGCCACCTCGTACCCGGCCGGCGCCCACGGGGTCGCCGCGCGGAGCACGACGCTGACGTCCACCGCGTACTCGCCGGGAGCCCCGGGCACCGCGAACGGCAACGGGTACGCCACGGACGCCCCCGGCGCGACGTCGGTCTCGAGAACCGCCTCCGCGAGCACCGAGCCCTCCCGCGACAACCGGACGCGGCACTCGTAGGCCGCCGACCGCGTGAACAGCAGCCGGTTCTGCACCTCGACGGCGTCAGAGCCGATGACGATCCGGAACGGCTGGTAGAGGTACCTCGCCTCGACCAGCTTGGGCGTCGGGGTGCGGTCGGCGAAGAAGATCCCGTTCGCGCTGAACTCATAGTCGGCCGGACGGTCGTCGCAGTCGCCGCCGTAGCCGAAGAACGGGGTCCCGTACCGGTCGACCAGCGCGACGGCCTGGTCGGCGAAGTCCCAGATGAAGCCCCCCTGGAACAGCGGCTCCCGGTAGGCCAGGTCGAGGTACTTGTCGACGGCGCCGAACGAGTTGCCCATCGCGTGGCCGAACTCGCACAGGATGAACGGCTTGTCGCGGTGGGTGGCCAGGTACGCCTCGACCTCGGCGGCCGGGGTGTACATCTGGCTGGCCACGTCCGTGGTCTGCGGGTACCGCCCGTCCCAGGCCACCCCCTCGTAGTGCACCGGACGGGTGGTGTCGTGGGCGCGGAACCAGTCCCCGGCGGCGAGGATGTTCGTGCCGCCGAACGACTCGTTGCCGCACGACCACATCACCACGCTCGGATGGTTCTTGTCGCGCTCGAGCACGCTCGCGGCCCGGTCGATCAGCATCGCCCGCCACTCCGGCAGGTCGCCGGGCACGATGTCCTCGATGGACGCCCGCCCGCGCCGCTGGTCGTCCCAGCTGCCGTGCGACTCCAGGTTCATCTCGTCGATGACGAGCAGCCCGTACTCGTCGCACAGGTCGTAGAAGAACGTGTTGTTCGGGTAGTGGCTGGTGCGCACCGCGTTCATGTTCGCGGCCTTGATCAGCTTCACGTCGGCCTCGGTCTGTTCCCGGGTGATGACCCGGCCCTGGAGCCCGAACTCGTGGCGGTTCACCCCGTTGAACACGACCCGCTGACCGTTGAGCTTCAGCAGCCCGTCCTCGATGCCGAACCGGCGGACGCCGACCTGCTGCGGGATGAACTCGACGAGAGCCCCGGCCTCGTCGAGCACCTCGATCGCCAACGTGTAGCGGTGCGGGTCCTCCGGGCTCCACAGCCGCGGTTCGGCGAGGCGGACGGACAGCGTCCCGTCCCCGGCGTCGGCCAGCTCACCCACACCCGCCAGCGTGGCCCGGACGCGGCCGCGTCCGGCGAGCGCGACCTGCAGCGACACGACCGCCTCGGCGAGGTCGGCCGACACCTCGGTCACGATCCTCAGGTCCTCGGCGTGGACGGCGGGGCGCCGGTACAGCACCACGTCGCGGAACAGCCCGGAGAACCGGTAGAAGTCCTGGTCCTCGATCCAGGAGCCGGCGCTGAACCGGAACACCTGCGCGGCGAGGGTGTTCTCGCCCTCGACGAGGGCGTCGGTGAGGTCGAACTCCGACGGGGTGAACGAGTCGGTCGCGTAGCCGATCCAGGTGCCGTTGAGCCACACCGAGATCGCGCTCTCGGCGCCGTGGAAGGTCACGCTCAGCCGCTCGCCCGCCGCCAGTGGCCGCGCCAGGGTGAACGTCCGCACGTAGCTGCCGACCGGGTTGAACCGGGTCGGCACCAGGCCGGGCACGACCGGCTCGGTGCCGTCCCACGGGTACTGGACGTTGGTGTACTGCGGCCGGCCGTAGCCCTGGAACTGGAGGTGGCCGGGGACGACGATGTCGTCCCACCCGGTGGTGTCGAGGTCGACCTCGCCGAACCCCACCGGCGCCTCGCCGGGACTGGTCGCGTACCGGAACTTCCACACCCCGTTCAGGCACTGCTCGAACGAGCTCTCGCCGGTGGCTGCCTCGGCGGCGTCGGCGAACCAGCGATGGTCGGAGTGGGCGGCCAGGCGGTTCTCCTGGACCCAGGTCGGGTCGGCGATCCGTTCGGCGCGGAAGCTCCGCGCGAGCGGGACGGATTCGAGGTCGGTTTCGATGTCGGTGAGGTCGGTCACTTGATGGCTCCGGTGATGCCCTCGGCGAAGCTTCGCTGGAGGACGAGGAAAAGGATCATGGTCGGGAGCGATGCCAGCAGCACGGCCAGCATCAGCACGCCGTAGTCGGTCACGTACCCCGCGCGGAGGTTCGAGATCAGCATCGGCATGGTCTGGTAGGTGTTGTTGACGAGGATGACCTTCGGCCACAGGAAGTTGTTCCAGGCCGTCATGAAGGTGATCACCGCGGCCGCCGCGTAGGTCGAGCGCATCGTCGGCAGGAAGATCCGGAAGAAGATGTTCAGCTCGCGCAGCCCGTCGATCCGGGCCGCCTCCAGGATCTCGTGCGGGAACGTCCGCGCCGACTGCCGGAACAGCAGCACCAGGAACGGGGTGGCGATCGCC
The DNA here is from genome assembly GCA_020161755.1 of Actinomycetota bacterium. GTDB lineage: Bacteria > Actinomycetota > Actinomycetes > Propionibacteriales > Propionibacteriaceae > Propionicimonas. The sequence continues at coordinate 51,777 of JAIUOS010000008.1, read as the reverse complement.
GGCAGGATGACCGCGGCCGTGGAGTTCACCATGCCGAAGCTGGCGAACATCTGGAACAGCGGGATCATCGTCGCGGCGAACGGGATCATCATCGCTAGCAGCAGGAAGCTCATCAGCCGGTCCTTGCCCCGGCTGTGGTACACCTCAAAGCCGTAGCCGGCGATCGAGCAGACCACCAGGGCCAGCACCGTGGTGACGACCGCGTTCAGCGTCGAGTACCACATCGCCGAGGCCACGTCCTGCGAGGCGACGAGGGCCAGGAAGTTCTCCACCAGGGCGCCGCCGGGCAGCATCCGGGACGCGAGCACGTCCTGGCTGGTGTTCGTCGCCGACACCGCCATGAAGTACAGCGGCAGGACCGAGAGCAGCGCCGAGACCCCGAGGAAGAGGTAGCCGGGCGCGCGACGCAGCGCCCTAGTCACGCTTGTCACCCACCTTCATCTGGATCGCGGCCAGGAGCGCCACCATGATCAGGATCACGTAGGACAGCGCGGCGCCGTAGCCGAAGTTCGGGTTCTTCTGGAACGACAGTTCGAACAGGTAGTGCGACATCGTCATGGACGTGTACGCCGGACCGCCCTGGGTCAGGTTCCACGACTCGTCGAACAGCTGGATCGTGCCGTTGGTGGACATGATCGCGGTCAACAGGATCATCGGACGCAGCTGCGGCACCGTCACGTGCCAGAACGTCCGCCACGAGCCGGCCCCGTCGATGCGCGCGGCCTCGAGCGTGGAGTAGTCGAGGTTCTGGAGCGCGGCGAGGTAGAAGACCATGTTGTAGCCGGTCCAGCGCCACAGCAGGCCGAGGATGATCACCAGCCGGGCGGTGCCGGTCTGGCCCAGCCAGTTGATCGGGGAGTCGATGAAGTGCAGGCCCATCAGCATGTCGTTGACCAGGCCGTCGGTGGAGAACATCGTCCGGAAGACCAGCGAGTAGGACACCAGCGACACCGCGCATGGCAGGAAGATCGCGGTGCGCCACAAGCCCTTGAAGCGCAGGTTCTTGTCGTTCAGCAGGTTGGCCAGGATCAGGGCCAGCACCAGCATGATCGGCACCTGGACGATCAGGTAGATGAAGGTGTTCTGGACGGTCAGCTTGAAGGTCTCGTCCTGCATCAGGCGCTGGTAGTTGTACCAGAGCGGGTCGGCGAAGTTAAGCCGGGTGCCGCGTCCGGTCTTCAGCGACAGGATGAAGGCCTGCGCCATCGGGTAGAAGTTCATCAGCAGGATCAACGCGGCTGCGGGGAGCAGGAAGACCCAGCCGGTCACGTTGCGGCGCTGTTCGATCCCGAACCGCCGCTTGCGGGACGGGGTGACGTCGCCGCTGCCCGGCGCTGTCCCGGACACCTGTCCGGACGCCGATGCGCTTGCCAAGAGTGACACCAGGGCACTCCCTTTCCAGGTCGGTTGGTGATGGGGTGGTCACCAGGGTGGGGGCCGCAGGTGCGGCCCCCACCCGGCTAGCAGGGACGAAGCGTCACTTCATGGCGAACTCGACGGCCTTCTGGGCCTCGTCGAGTGCGGCGGACGGGTCGGTGCCGTTGACGATCTTGGTGATGGCGGCGCTGACCGCGTCCCGGCCCTCGTAGTAGTAGGCACCGGTGTTGTTCTTCGGCACCTGCTGGGAGAACTCGATCACCTTCTTGAACACGGCCTGGTCACCGAAGAACTTCTGCGGAGCGGCGTAGACCGAGCTCTCGGCCATCGGCAGCCAGTTCGCCAGCGCACCGGAGGACGGCAGGATCGTCTCGTACAGCTCCTTGGAGCCGGCGAAGGTCTTGGCCAGGAAGTCGGAGGCCAGTTCGTAGTTCGCGTTCGAGCTGATCGCCCAGGACGAGCCACCGTTGGCGGAGTAGTTCGTGGCGCCGTCCACGCCGTCCAGCTTGGGCAGGTTGGTGATCGCCCACTTGCCCGACTGGTCCTTGGCGCTCTGGATCGAGCCCATGATCCACACGCCGTTGATGGTGCCGGCGACGTTGGAGTTCACGAAGGAGCCCACGTACTCGTCCCAGGAGTTGACCTCGGCGAAGACGCCGGCCTTGACCAGCTGCTGGTAGGTGTCGATCGCCTTGAGCAGCGCCGCGTTGTTGCTGATCGTCGGCTTGCCCTCGGCGTCGAACAGGCTGGCGCCCGCGCTCTGGAGCATCATCATGATCATGTCGGCGGAGCCGGCCTGACCGGACAGCAACGGCTTGCCGGTCTTCTCCTTGACGACCTTGCCCTTGGCGAGGAAGTCGCTCCAGGTGATGTCGGTGAAGTCGTCGATGGTGAAGCCGGCTTCCTTCAGCACGTCGGTGCGCAGCGCGGTGATGGCGGTGCCGTTGTCGAACGGCAGGCCGTAGTTCTTGCCGTCGACGGTGGAGTACGCCGTGACACCCTGCGGGAACTGGCTGAAGTCGACCGAGGACTGCGAGTAGTCCTTGAACAGGTCGGGGTAGTTGATGACGTTCTTCTGGAACGCGTTGTTCTGCATCAGGAAGATGTCGGGGAGCTGCTTGGTCTCCTGGGACTGCGCCAGGGTGGTCAGCTTGGTCTGCAGGTCATCCCAGGGGGTCTCCACGACGTTGATCTTCACGTCGGGGTTGTCCTTCTGGTAGATCTTGGCGGCCTCGTTCATCGCGTAGATGTTGAAGGTCGGGTCCCAGCACCAGACCGTCAGCGTGCCGCTCTTCGGCCCGCTGGCCGCGGCGGACGTCGACGCCGGGGCGGAGGCGGTGCCGTTGCCGCCGCAGGCGGCCAGCGCGATGCTCAGCGGCACGACCAGTGCCAGCGCAGCGAACTTACGTAGCTTGTTCATCGAGTGACTTTCTCGTGTACTGCACCGAGGTGCGGGTCGGTGCGTCCCGGAGGGCCTCCTCGCCCTCGTTTCCGTCTGCTGTCAACATCAGAATGTTTACGTAAACGTAGCAGGACGATCGGGAGTTGTCATGCAATCTCACGGTCACAATCGTGTAACGAGGGGTTCCAAACGTCGTTCGAGTGTTGACGTCGCCATCTTGCTGGACGGAAGCGCTACCATCACTCTCATGCCCACCACGACTGGTCGCGGCCGAAAGAAGACCGGGCCCTCCATCGAGGACGTCGCGCGCCTGGCCGGCGTCTCGGCCCAGACGGTGTCCCGGGTCTCGACCGGCGCGAACCCCGTCCGCGAGGCCACCCGGGTGAAGGTGCTCGCCGCGATGGACCAGCTCGGCTACTCGCCCAACCGGGCCGCCCGCGCGTTGCGGAACGGCTCGTTCGGCACGATCGGGCTGCTCGCCTACCGGTTCGAGCGCACCGGCGAGGCGCTGACCACCGAGGCGGTCGTCCAGGCCGCGGAGGCGGAGGACTACTCGGTCACCCTGCTCGGGGTACGTCAGCCGGTGCCCGACCAGTGGGAGCACGCCGCGCACCGGCTCTCCCACCAGGCGATCGACGCGCTGGTGATCATCCGGGCCGAACAGGCGACCCCGGAGTCGCTCGCGCTGCCCAGCGGCATGGCGGTCGCGGTGTCGGACTCCCGGCTGCTCGGGCACTACCCGTCCGTGGTCGCCGACCAGGTGCAGGGCAGCATGGACGCGACCCGCCACCTCCTCGACCTCGGCCACCGCACCGTCCACCACATCGCCGGCCCGGACGACTCCGAGCCCGCCGCCGTCCGCTCGGGCACCTGGCAGCGCTGCCTGGAGGAGGCGGGCATCCGTCCGCCCAGGCTGTGGCGCGGCGACTGGACGGCGGAGTCCGGCTACCGGGCCGGGCTCGAGATCGCCCAGGACCCCTCGGTCACGGCCGTGTACTGCGCGAACGACGAGACCGCGTTCGGGCTGATCCGCGCGCTGTACGAACAGGGACGGCGGGTTCCCGACGACGTGTCGGTCGTCGGCTTCGACGGCATCGCGCTGAGCGAGTTCTCGTTCCCGCCCCTGACCACCGTCAAGCAGGACTTCCACCGGATCGGGAGCGAGCTGGTGCGTCTGGTGGTCGAACAGCTCCGCTCCAAGGAGCGCCGCCCCCAGGTGCGCGTGGTCGTCCCCACCGAGCTGATCGTCCGCGGCACCACCGCGCCCCCGCCGAACCGCTAGCCCAGCACCCGCCCGCCCAACCGCCGCGCTCCCGCCCAAACGCCCCCGAAGTTCACAAACGCCCCCGAAATTTCAGGGGCGTTTGTCAGTTTCGGGGGCGTTTGGGGGCGGCGCCGGCGAGCAGGCCCTTCGTGACGGTGCGCTCGTTCCTCACGCACCTCCTCAGGTGCCGTTCGCGTCAGAGCGAGCCGCTCGCGCTCCTCCCACCACTCCCCAAGCGACTCGAGCAGTCCCCACGGTCCCCAAGCGACTCGCGCGCCTCCCCACGGTCCCTGAGGAGCGAGCGCCAGCGAGCGTCACGAAGGGCCGGTGGCGGCGGGCGGTACGCGATTCGCCCTCGATCAGCCTGCGGATGGGCAGATCTGGCCAGAACGACCCGATCCAGGGCGAATCGGTTCGCCTCAACGCCAACGGTTGCGGGACGGAGATGCCGGCCGGCGCCGGGAGGACGCAAGCGGGGTGGGTTCCCCGTCATCCGGCGAAACCCGGGACCTCCGCCCCCTCCCCGGCCTCCCCCACCCAAACGCCTGAGGTTGACCCCGTAACCCGGACACCGTCTTGGCGGGTTCCCTTGTCAGGGACCGCCGGAGAGGATGTCCTTGATGGGATCTACGAAGAAGCGGAAGAGCTACACACCGGAGTATCGGCGTGAGGCTGCGCACCTGGTGATCGACACCGGCCGGACGATCGCGGCGGTCGCGGCCGAGATCAGGGTGGGCGCGCAGCTGCTGGGCCGTTGGGTCCAGGCCGAACGTGACCGGATCGGTGCGCCGCCGGACACACCGTTGGACGCAAGCGAGCGGGCCGAGCTGGAACGGCTACGGACCGAGAACACCGAGCTGCGGTTGGATAACGAGTTCCTGGGAAAAGCCGCAGCCTTCTTCGCGGCGAAGAACACTCCCGGCAGGAGTGCTTCGAGGTGATCGACGCGGAGAAGGCGAACTACACGATCAGCCGGATGTGCCGGCTACTCAAGCTGGACCGGCGCCGCTACTACGAGTGGCGGGCGCGCAAGCTGGCCGGCCCCACGGCACTCGGGCAGCGGCTGGCCGAGCTGGCCGAGAAGATCCGGGCCCATCACGAGGCCTCTGATGGCACCTACGGCGCCCCTCGGATCCTGCACGACCTGCGCGAGGCGGGCGAGACCGTGTCCCGCAAGACCGTCGCGAAAGCGATGCGACAAGCCCAGATAGCTGGCATCAGTCCCCGCACCTGGCATCCACCGACCACCGTTCCCGGGCCGAACCCCGACCCGGCACCCGATCTGGTCAAACGCGTCTTCGACCAGGGCCGCCGCGATGTCGCCTGGTTCTCCGACATCACCTACCTGGCCACCGGGCAGGGCTGGGCCTACCTGTGCACCGTCCGAGACGGCCGCACCCGCCGGGTCCTCGGCCGCACCGTCGCCGATCACCTGAGGGCCGATCTCGTCGAGGACGCACTGCGTCAGGCCGTCGCGCTACGCGGTGAGTTGCCGGGCAAGGTCATCTTCCACGCCGACCGCGGCTGCCAATACACCAGCCAGCAGCTGGCCGACCTGGCCGTCGAACTCGACCTGCTCCGCTCGATGGGCCGCACCGGGGTGTGCTGGGACAACGCGGCCGCCGAGTCGTTCTGGTCCACCCTGAAGAACGAGTACTACCACCGGCACGTGTTCGCCACGATCGCTGAGGCCCGCCGCGGCGTCTATGCCTGGATCGACGGCTGGTACAACGCCCGCCGACGCCACTCAGCCATCGGCTACCTCAGCCCACTACAGTACGAACACCACCAGGCCCGACAGGCCGACCAGACCGCCCTCCGGGCCGCCTGGCCAAACAACCACCTGTCCGGAATCCGGGGTCAACCTCACGCCCCCGATACTGACAAACGCCCCCGAAATTTCGGGGGCGTTTGTCAGTATCGGGGGCGTTTGTGGGCGGCGCCTGCGAGCTGGGCTCTTCGGGACAGGGCGCTCGTTCCTCACGCACCTCCCCAGGGCCGGTCACACCCACCCGATCCACCGCCGTCCGGCGCCGTCAGAGCGAGCGGCGGGCCTCCAGGGCGAAGGGCTCGCCGGGGTCGACGGCGAGGACCGCGTCGAGCAGGCGCTCGGCGCCGTCCCGGTCGCCCAACGCCAGCTTGGCCTGGGCCCGGATCACATCGCAGGTGAGCTGGAGGCGCACCTGGAGGTCCTCGTGGAACAGCAGCAGGGTCGGCAGCGAGGTGGCGAAGTAGTCGATGACCGCCGGACGCTCCCGCTCGGCCTCGGCCCAGGCCGCCAGGTCGAGCGCCAGCCGCCGTGCCTCCTCCGCGCGCCCGAGCCGTTGCAGCGCCAAAACCGACGCCGCCGAACGCTCGCTGTGCGCCGTCGTCGACATGGCCACGAAGTCGCCTCCGGCCACGGACGCCGTCTCCCACGCCTGGCGGGCCCCGTCCGTGTCGCCCGCCGCCTCGAGCGCGTCGCCCAGCAGGAGGTTCAGGTGCGCGACGTTGGCGAGCAGGTGCCGGTCCTCACCGAGCGAGACCGGCGGCACGAACGCCGCCTGCGCGTATCCCACCGCCGCCGCGCCGTCGCCGGCGTCGATCGCCGCCCGCGCGAGCGCCTCGTTCGCACGCTCCCACACGGCCAGGGCCTGGCCCTCGCCGCCCTCCCACGGCTGGAACGTCCGGGACGTCACCACGTCCAGCGCCTCCGCCGCACGGCCCAACCCGATCAGGAGCGCCACGTACTCCACGGACAGGTCGTCGCGGGCGTCCACCAGGTCGCGGTGCTGCTCGAGCCGGGTGAGCCGGTCGGCCAGCGACTCGCCGACCCGCCGGCCCAGCTGGTCGCGCTCGAACCACAGCCGCGCGTCGCCGGGCGCCAGCCGCAGCGCCGCCTCGTAGCAGGCGACCGCTTCGGCCGGGTCGTGCGCGTGGTTGTACGCCGCCACCCCCCGGTTGCGCAGGCTCACCGGGTCATCGCCGGCGACGGTCCACGCGTCAACAGCATCGGCAGCCCGGCCGCGCGAGTACAGCCAGTGGCCGTGCAGCGCGGCCACCGCGGGACTCGCCGGCGCCAGGACGCGGAGTCGCTCCAGCATCAGCGCATCGGCCAGCCGGCCCGGGAAGCAGCGCGCGCGATCCTCCCGATCCACGGACGCGATCAGCGCGCGGGCGCCCGCGACGTCCCCCCGGCTCGCGACCAGGTCCGCCCGGTGCAGGGCGATCAGCGGACGCGGGTTACCCGCGCCGATCACCGGCGCCGCCCCCTCGACCCGCTCCGCCTCCTCCAACAGCCGCAGTGCGTCGTCCACCAAGCCGCAGGACGCGTACTCCAGCGCCACGTCCACCAGTGTCCCCGCCGTGGTGTCGACACGCGCACCGTCCAGGTCGGCCAGCCACCAGTCGAGGCGGTCCGCCGCCCGGCTCCGGTCGAGCAGCGCCTGCGCCTCGCCGGCCCGTCCGAGCTGCCGCAGCCCGATCACCGCCAGCGCGCAGGCCTGGTTCTGCCGCCGGTCGCCCTCGAGGACGCCTGTGGCCCGCTCGACGACCGCGGCCCAGTCGCCCCGCCGCGCCGCCAGCCGCGCGAGGGCCACCTCCCCAGGCACCTTCCAGGCCGCGTTCCAGGTGGCCTTGGCGAACGCGTCGTCGGCCTCCGCCCAACGTCCCTGCGCGAGCAGCACCAGCCCGAGCCGGTAGTGCGCCTCGCCGTCGTACGGGTTGGGGTTGCGCCGGGTGAGCCGGGCGACGGCGGTCTGCAACAGCGTCTCCGCCTCCGCCAGCAACCCGTCGGCGTACCGCCGCGCGGCCAGCGCCACCGACACCCGTGAGTTCGCCGGGTCGCGGCGCAGCGCCTCCTGCCAGTACGGCTCGGGCGAGCGGGTCGCGTGGCGGTACTGCGCGAGGTGCAGGCCGGTCAGGTACAGCTCCTCCACAGTGGCCACCTCGGCCGGCGCGGGCGGCTCGTCGGCCGGGTCGGGCAGCTCCACCTCCGTGGGCACCGGACGCGGCGTCCACGCCAGCACCACCGCACCCTCGGTGCGGGCCTCGAACGTGACCGTGGTCGGGTCGACCGGTGCGTCCAGCTCGACCGTGTGCAGGACGGGCTCGCCCGGCGCGCACCGCACGTGCTCCCGCCACACCTCGGCGTCCCCCACCCGAACGCTCAGCTCGGCGTCCATCGGCCGCGTCGGGACGAACCGCACATCGACCGCCGCCTCGGTCACCTCCAGGTGCACGGCCCCGTCGCGGGTGGCCTGCTGGACGGTGCCGACGTCCTGGATCGGGTACCAGTACTGGCTGAACGTCTTGGTCTCCCCCGGCGCGAGGAAGGTGAAGTCGGGCTGGTTGTCGGTGAACACGCCGGCCATCAGTTCCACGTACGGGCCGTCGCCGTCGGTCAGGTTGCGGTCCCAGGCCCAGCCGAAGGGCGCGTTGCCCCACGTCCACTGCTTCTTGCCGGGCGCGATCCGGTGGTCGGCCCAGTGCACGAACCCCGCCTGCCGGCCGTGGTCGTAGCCGCCGAAGAAGTCGTCCGCGCTGCCCAGGCACATGTAGGACGTGGGCACCGGGATGTTGCGGTACCAGTCGAGCCGGTCGGCGTCCGGGTTCTCGGCGGTGACCCGGCCGGGGTAGTCGACGCCGTAGTAGCTGCCCCGCACCTCGGGGAAGCTGGCGATCGCGCGCTTGGCGTGGTCGGCCACCCAGTGCACGTCGGTGGGGAAGAACGACTGGTAGTCGTCGCCCACCCGGGCCGCGACGTTCGCCCACCACAGGAAGTTCTGGACGTCCTCGGTGCGGTTGAACAGCCGCACCCGCAGCTCGACCAGGGACGAGTCGGGCCGCAGCCGGACGCCGTGCATGCCCTTCATGCGGGCGAACGGGTCGAGGTCCGCGCACCAGACGGTGCGGCTGCCGTCCGCCTCCTCCTCGATGGTCCACGACACCGGCAGGTAGGTGGCCGGACGGTGGTGCTGCGGCCAGTTGAACTCGACCCCGCCGGACAGCCACGGGCCGGTCACGCCGACCAGCGCCGGCTTGATCACGGTGTTGCGGTAGAAGAAGTCGTAGCCGCGGGTCTTGTCGAGCCCGAAGTGGATCCGGCCGCCCAGTTCGGGCAGCACCATCAGCCGGACGTAGGCGTTCTCGAGGTGGACGGCCTGCCACTGCCTCGGCACCTTGGCGCTGGCGACGCGCTCGAAGAACGGCAGCGGGTACACGCGTCCGGACGAGCCCTGGTACACCCGCCGGTCGAGGTAGGCCGGGTAGGGGTCGGGGTCCTGGACGTCGTAGGTGTCCATCACGACCGGCTCCGCCCAGGCCGCGACCGGCAGGCCGGCGAGCTCGGGTGGGGCGTCCGGGAGCACGAGGGTGGACTCATCGGTGGGCATGGCTCGACGATAGGGCGGGCCACGGGACGGAGGGTGGGCGAAACTGCCAAGCAGTTGGAGATTCCGACGGCGAACCTCCCCCCACGCATCCCCCGGTGAGCGCGATGGACGGCGAGGTCCACTTGGACGATACTCTGACCATGACCGCTCCCGTCCGCTACAAGCGCGAAGGTTTCGCCGGCCAGAAGCTGCGCGTCGTGCCCCGCAGCATCATCCGGGCCGCGCTCGAACAGCCGGTCACGTCCCAGCTCGTCGTCACCGACTGCGGCTACTTCCCGCACGCGACCTCGCACGGCCGCGTCCGCCCGAACGGCGCCGGGCAGACCGTGGTCATCATCTGCGAGAAGGGCCGCGGGTGGGCCGAGGTCGGCGGCGTCCGGCACACGGTCGGCCCGCGCCAGGCGCTGGTCATCCCGCGGCGCGCCCCGCACGCGTACGGCGCGGACGCCGACGACCCGTGGACGATCTGGTGGCTGCATCTGGAGGGCGAGCAGCTGCCGAACCTGGCACAGGCGTGCGGCGCGACCGCGCAGCGTCCGGTGGTGCCGGTGCACGCGCCGACCCTGTGCATCTCGCTGGTCGGCGAGACCATCGACCACCTCGAACGGGACGAGACCCTGCCCAGCCTGCGCGCGGCGTCCGGGGCGGCGTGGCACCTGATGACGACCCTCGCCGACTCCCGGGGCAGCGCGAAGGACGCCACCGTCGAACGCATCAAGGAGTGCCTCGCCGAGGATCTCGAGCAGCCGATGTCGGTGGACGACCTGGCCGCGCGGATCAGCCTGTCGGCGTCCCACCTGACCGCGGTGTTCAAGGGCAGCACCGGCCACTCCCCCATGCAATACCGGACGCTGCTGCGGATGCAGCGGGCCCGGGTGCTGCTGGACACCTCCGACCGTCCGATCGCGGTGATCGCCCGCGAGGTGGGCTACGAGGACGTCGCCTACTTCTCGCGGCGGTTCAGCGAGTTGCACGAGCTGAGCCCGCGGGCCTACCGGAAGACCGGAAAGGGCTGACCGGGAAGGAGACCGGCCAGCCCTTTCAGGTTCGTCGCTACTTCGGCAACCCGACCCGTCGCTCCCCGGAGCGGGACTGCTGCACGACGACCGCGATGACGAGCAGGGCGCCCTGGGCGAGGTTCTGCCAGAACGGGTTGATCCCGAGCAACGTCATGCCGTTGAGGAGGATGCCGAGCAGGATCACGGCCAGGATCGTGCCGCCGATCGAGCCCTTGCCGCCCCGCAGGGCGACGCCACCGAGCGCGGCGGCGGTGATCGACTGGAACTCCAGGCCCTCCGAGCCCGAGACCGGCTGGCCGGAGCCCGTTCGCGCGGTGATCAGGATGCCGGCGAGCGCCGCGATGACACCGGACGCGACGAACACCGCGACGATATAGCGGTTGATGTCGATGCCGGAGAGCCGGGCCGCCCGGTCGTTGCCGCCGACCGCGTAGATGTTGCGTCCGACCTTCGTGTACTGGAGCAGCACGTGCAGCAGGATCGCCACCACGATCAGCACCCACATCAGGGTGGGGATGCCGATCAGCGAGCCCCGCGCGAGCGCCTTGAACAGCGGGTCGGCGCCGGTGTAGCCCTGCGCGCGGCCGTCGGAGATCAGCTGCGCGATGCCCTTGAACGCGGTCAGGCCGGCGAGGGTGGCGATCATCGGGGGCACCCGGCCGGCGACGATGATGATCGCGTTGATCAGCCCGCACAGGCCGCCGACCAGCAGCGCCGTGAGGATGCCGAGGTAGGCGTTGGTGGCCGTGAACACCATCGCCGACACCACCGACGACAGGCCTGCCACCGAGCCGACCGTCAGGTCGATGCCGCCCATGATCATCACCGCGGTCTGGACGACGGCCAGCAGCCCCGAGATCGTGACGGCGGTGCCGATCGAGATCAGGTTGGACGGCAGCAGGAAGCTCGGGTTCAGGGCGGCGAGGAGCGCGGCGAGCAGCAGGATCGCGCCGGCCAGGATGAGGTTCTGGACGCCCCCGACGTTGCGCAGCAGGCTGTGCGCCAGCCCGGAGCCACCCTTGGGGTTCCGGGTCGCGGCGACCTCGGTCGCCTTCACTTCGCTCATCGGGAGCTTCCTTCCATGGCTTCGAGCTCGCTGGCCATGGCCAGGGCGAGAATTCGTTCTTCGGTGGCTTCGTCGTGGCTGAGTTCGCCGGTGATGGCGCCGCCCTGCATCACCAGGATCCGGTCGGCCAGCCCGAGCACCTCGGGCAATTCGGAGGAGACCACGACGATCGCGACGCCGGCGGCGGCGAGCTGGTCGATGATCTGGTAGATCTCGGCCTTCGCGCCGACGTCCACGCCACGGGTGGGCTCGTCGAGGATCAGGATCCGGGTCTTCTTGGCCAGCCAGCGGGCGAGGACGACCTTCTGCTGGTTGCCGCCGGACAGGTTCTCGACCCGCTGCTCGGCGTGCGGGGTGCGGATACGCATGCGCTGGATGTACTCGGCGACGAGGTCGGACTCGGCCTGGCGCTTGACGAAGCCGAACCGGGTCAGCTGGTCGAGGACGGCGAGGCTCAGGTTCTCCTTGACGCTGCGGATCATCACCAGCGCGTCCGCCTTGCGCTCCTCGGGGGCGAGCCCCACGCCGCGCGCGATCGCGTCCCGCGGCGAACGCAGGGTGGCGACCTGGCCGCCGACGACGATCTCGCCGGAGTGCACCGGGACGTCGCCGGAGATCGTCATGGCGAGCTCGCTGCGTCCGGCGCCGACCAGACCCGCGATGGCGAGCACCTCGCCGGAGCGGACGGAGAAGCTGATGTCGCGGACGTCGTCGGTGGTCACGTGGCGCAGTTCGAGGACGGTCTCGCCGAGCTCGGAACGGTTGCGGGCGTACATGTTGGTGAGGTCGCGGCCGACCATCATCCGCACGATCTCGTCGGTCGAGCTCTCGGCGACCGCGCGGGTGCCGATCAGCTTGCCGTCCCGCAGCACCGTGACGCGGTCGGCGATGCGGAAGATCTCCTTCATGAGGTGGGAGACGTACCCGATCGCCTTCCCTTCGGCCCGGAGCCGGTCGATCAGCTCGAACAGGACGTCGGTCTCGGAGTCGGACAGCGACGAGGTGGGCTCGTCGAAGAGCAGGATGCGGGGGTCGTCGATCAGGCAGCGGAGGATCTCGACGAGCTGGCGTTGGGCCGGCGAGAGCCGGATACCGATGGTGTCGGCGTCCAGCATGCGCTCGAAGCCGAAGCGTTCGATCGCGTCCACGGCCTGCTGGCGGAGTTCGTCGCGGCGCACCACGACCTTGCCCGGGAGGGCGCCGAGGAACAGGTTCTCGGCCACGCTGACGAAGGGGACGATCTCGGGCTCCTGGGCGACCACCCGGAGGCCGCCGTGGCGGGCCTCGACCGGGCTGGCGAAGGCCACCGTCTCGCCGTCGATGCGGATCTGCCCGCTGTCGGGCTGGTAGTCACCGTCGAGGATCTTGAGCAGGGTCGACTTGCCGGCCCCGTTCTCACCCATGAGCGCCGTGACCTGCCCGGCGGGGAACGTGACGTCCACCCCGTCGAGCGCCTGGACGCCGGCGAAGGCCTTCGACAGGCCGGTGGCCTCAAGGCCGCGGCCGTGGTCAGTGGTTGTGGACACCTTCGTCTCCAGGTTCAGGTCTTGGCAGGGAGTTCCGGTGGTGGCCGGGGCAGGGCCCGGCCACCACCGGGGTTCGGGGGTGGCGACTACGTGCAGACGACGCCCGCGGACTCCCAGTTGGACGCGTCCACGATCTCGGTCTTGGCGATCGACTTGGCCGGGAGCGCGACGTTGTTGCGGATCTTGTCGACCATCGACTTCACCGCGGCCTTGCCGACCTCGGCGCCGGAGATGAACAACGCTGCCTTCATACCGGTTTCCTGTCCCGCCTTCCAGTCCTTGCAGGCGAGGTAGGCGCCCAGGCCGACACCGATCGTGTTGGCCGGCTTGATGCCCGCGTTGGCGACGGCGGTGACCGCGCCGGTGACGGACTCGTCGTTGCAGCCCCAGACCACCCAGTTCTTCACGCCCTGGTTGGCGGTGAGGGTCGCGGCGGCCTTGTCGAGGGCGCCGGTGACGCTGATGTCGGTGCCGACGGTGACGATGTCAGGAGTGTCGGAGACCGCAGCCTTGAACGCGGCGGCGGCGCCGTCGATGCGCTGCTGGCAGACCGACAGGTCGAGCTTGGTGACGGCCATGATCTTGGTGTCGGCCTTCGTCCAGCCCGCGGCCTGGTAGAGCTCGGCGGCCTTCTTGCCGACCTCGGTGCCCATCGCGGTGCCGTCGAACCCGGCGAACGGGATCTCGGCGCCGGTGCTGTCCTTCAGGGTGTCGTCGGAGGCCATGATCGGGACGCCCGCGCTGTTGGCGCGGTCGACGACCTGGGGGCCGATCGCCTGGTCGGGAGCAACGATGATGATGCCCTGGGTCTTGCGGGCGATGGCCGCGTCGACCTCGCTGATGGCCTTGTTGGCGTCCGTGCCGAGGTTGACGACGGTCACGTTGACCCCGCCCAGTTCCTTGGCCATCTCCTTGGCGCCGTTGGCCTGGTCGACGAAGTACTGCTGGTCGCCCTGCTTCTGGAGGTAGGAGATCTCGACGGTCCCGGTGGCGCCGGACGACGAGGAGGCGGCGGTGGGCGCAGCCTCCTGCCCGGTGCTACACCCGGTAGCGAGAGCGATCGCCGCGACGGAGAGCCCGGCGGCCAAGATCCGTTTGGTAACGGTCCTCATGTCAAATCCCTTCGGAAAGTGTGTGGAGGCGTGTGTTTGTGCTGCGTTCGTCCGCACCGTGGAGCCGCGCCCCGCCCTCGACTGCCTCGTTGCTTTTGGACATAGCCTCGACTCCACCGGAACTGTACGACTCGCTGTGAGCCGTGACCTGTTGCTTCTTTGCGAAGAACTTGGACAAAGCAACGATTCCGGGCTCTGCCAGCCGAGGCTGGCCCGGCGGCCCGAGGGGGTGCTCATCCAGGCGTTCCATTCTTCGGTGAGATCGTTGCAGTTTTCATCTGATAATCAGACTAATGCCGGGATGGGAGTCGCTGTCAAACCAGCATGTGAGACGCCGGTTGCCGGGGTGGCTCAAGTGCGCAGAGGCCGTCGCGGGCCCCGGAGAGCGGGTACTGCGAGGGCCAGGAGGTAACACCATGCCGACACGCAAACCCGGTCCTTCGGTGAAGGATCCCGAGCTGTACGAGGCGCTTCGCGACGACGGCGCCAGCAAGGAGAAGGCCGCCCGGATCTCGAACGCGGCAGCCGCCTCGTCCCGGTCAACGGTCGGACGCCGCGGCGCCACCGCGAAGGACTACGACGAACGCTCCAAGGGCGATCTGCTCACCCGCGCCCGCGAGCTGGGCATCTCGGGCCGCTCGAAGATGTCGAAGGCGGAGTTGATCGACGCCCTGCGCAACCACTGAGGCGTCCGAACGGCCCCTGAGGAGCCCGTGAGCGCAGCATCCCCCCGGTGAACCGTCCCTCGGGTAACCGATTCGCACTGGATCGGGTCGCTTCGAGCCCGAACGGCGAAGAACCGCACCGATCCAGGGCGAATCGCGTATCGCCACCCGAACTCACGGCGCGCACCGGCATGGCCTGGAAGGACGGACGCACGCCTGCGGCGGCGAATGCTGGCGCTCCCGGCCAGCCCTACAGGCGCAGCCCGAGGACGGCCCAGACGCGACGCGCCTCCCGCGGCGTGTGCATGAACCGCTCGCCACACCTGGTGGCATCCCCGCGGAGCGAGGTGCATTCGTAGAAGGTGGGCGCGACTTCCACGTGGTTCCGGCCCCCACACAGTGGGCAGGTCATGCCTGGTCCCCTATCGACACGCTCGCGAGCTCCCGGCGATGGCGCGGCGTCGCCATGCGGGCGGCGAGCCAGGTGGCCGCGACGGCCACGAGCGTCCAGGCGAGGAGCGCGGGCGCGACCTCGTCCAGCCCGATGGTGCCGCCGGCCACCATCGAGCGCAGTGCGCTGACCGTGTAGCTGAGCGGCAGCCACTGGTGCGCGGCCTGGAGGAAGGCGGGCAGCGTCTGGACCGGGTACATGCCGGCGGCCGACGCGACCTGGGCCACGAGCAGGATCAGCGACAGGAATCGGCCGGGAAGGCCGAGCAGCGCGATCAGCGCCTGGTTGATGGCGAAGAACGCCACACTGCTGAGGGCGATCACCCACACGAACCCGGTGGTCTGGGCAGGCGCGATGCCGAGCCACTCGTAGACCACCCACGCCAGGAGGCCGCCCTGCACGAGCCCGGCCAGCATGCCGGGCACCACGGCGGCGCCGGCCACGCGCCAGGCCGGCTGGCCGGCTGCGATGCGCCTCTTCGAGAGCGGGTCGAAGGCGAGGTAGAACGCGACCGCGCCCACCCACAGGGCGATGCCGCCGAAGTAGCCGGTGAGCCCGTACCCGTAGCTGGGGACCTCGTTGAGTCGGGTGTCGGTGAGCGTCACCGGGGCGGCGGCCGTGTCGCTGAGGTGGTCGGCCTCGCTGTCGGTGTAGCGGGGGATCGCGTCCGCGCCGTCGGACAGGCCGTCGGCGAGCTTGTCGGCGCCGCCGGCGAGGTCGCCCAGGCCGGTGGTCAGCGAGTCGGCACCCGTCAGCGCGCTGCTCGCGCCGTCGGCAACCTTGCGGGTCGCGGACGCGACCGTGCGCGTCCCGTTGGCGAGGGTGGTGGCGCCGTCGCGCAGGTCGTCGGCGCCGTCGGCGAGCTTGTCGACGGCCGCCGCCAGCGCGGGCGTCCGACCGTCCAGGGTCGTCAGCCCGGCGCTGAGGTCGTCCAGGCCATCGGTCAGGGACGCTGCCCCCTTCGCCAGGCTGGTGGAGGCGTCGGAGAGCTTCGAGGCACCGGACGCGAGCGCGGCCAGGCCGGTGCCGTCGGAGGCGTCGCCGACCAGGCTGCCGGCGCCCGCTTCGAGCGTGGTCGTGCTCTGGGCCGCTGTGGCGAGGCCTCCGCTGAGCTGGCGGCTGCCGGCGGCGAGCTGGGCGATGAGCGCCTTGCGCTGGGCATCGGTGAGGCTGTCGTAGTTGTCGCCGAGGGTGGCCGCGGCGGTGGCCAGGGAGTCGGCCGAGCCGGCGAGCTTGCCGGTGCCGGCGCCGAGGTCGCTGAGCCCCGCCTTGAGCCGGGTGGCGCCGTCGAGGGCCTTGTCGGCCCCCTTCTCGAGGGCGGTTCCGGCCGTGGAGACAGCGCTGGCGCCGTCGGCGAGCCTGGCGGCCCCGGCGGCCGCAGTGTCCGCCCCGGCGGCGAGCTTGCTGGTCGCGGCGGGCAGCGTCTTGGTCTGGGTCCTGAGCTGGGCGAGTCCGTCGTCGAGGGTGCCGGCGCCGGTGGCGAGGTCGTGCGCGCCGGTGTTGAGGCTGCTGGCGCCGTCGGCCAGGGACAGGGTGCCGTCGGCGAGGGCGCCCAGGCCCACCCGGAGCTCCTCGGAGCCGTCCGCGGCCGCGTCCGCACCGTCGGCGAGGTCGCCCGCCCCGTCCGCCGCGTCGGAGATCTTGTCGTGGAGGTCGGTGAACCCGACGTAGACCTGGTTCAGGTACTCGGCGCGGATCTTGTCGGCGAGGGTCTCGTGGATCTGCGCGCCCACCGTGGCCGCCACGTTGCCGATGATCATGTTCGCGCTGTCGTTGGTGGTCAGGCTCAGTTCGGCCGTGGCGGCGTCCGCCGGGTCGTCCGCGCCCAGGGAGTTCACGTCCGCGGAGAAGGACTGGGGGATCTCGAGCACCACGAGGACGGTCCCGTCCTTCAGGGCGGCGGACGCCTCGGCGCGGGTCAGCTGGCGCCAGGCGAAGTTGTTGGTGTCGGTGTTGCCGAGCAGTTCGTCGACCAGGTCGGTCCCGAGGTTCAGCGGCTCGTCGTCGTCACGGGTCACGGGCTGGTCCTCGTTCACGACGGCCGCCGGCACCTGGTTGAGCCGGTGCACGGGGTCCTGGTTGGACCAGATCAGCATGCCGCCGTAGAGCGCCGGGATGGTCAGGACGGCCAGCACCATGACGACGAGCCTGGGCGTGACCTTCGCCCGCAGCCGGCTCACTTGTCGTCCGGCCGTGAGGCCCCGGGCAGACCCTGGGCCGCCCCGACGAGGAGGGACGCGACCCGGCTCGCCATGGCTGCGGCGGACGGACGCCCGTCGGGCGCGGCGTCGAGCCACCCGATGATCAACCAGAAGGCGGCGGCGGCGAGGAACTCGGCCGTGCCCTCCGGGTCGGGCCCACTGCGGAGCACCGGACCGAGCGGCGAGACCCGCAGCAGCCTGTCGACCAGGAAGCCGATCGTGTGGGCCTGCGTCTGGAAGCCACCGGGCCCGCGCACGACCTTGGCGTAGAACGCGCCGTGCTCCTGGAGGCGGCCGAGCACCGGCTCCAGCACGCTCCCCACGACCGCGCTGGGGACCGGGCCGGTGGGCACGTCGACGAGGTCGAACGCCTGACGGAGCCGCTCCAGGGCGACGGCGGCGAAGAAGCCGTCGAGATCGCCGAAGTGGGCGTAGAACGTCGGCCGGGTGACGCCGGCGCGGTCCACGATCTCCCGGACGCTGATCTCGGCGAGCTCGCGCTCGTCCATGAGCTCCTGACCGGCGCCCAACAGGGCGTCCCGGGACCGCGCGGCACGCGGGTCGGGTCGGGCCTCATCCACACTCTTTGCCATGTGTAAAACATTACACTCGTAAAATAGAGCTTGGCAAGTGGCGCTCGCTCCTCAGGGAACCATGGGCGGGTGTGGGACGGCGACCTCAGACGAGCCGGTAGCCGAGCGCCTGGCGCGCGAGCCGGGCGGCGATCGCTCGGACGGTGGGTTCGGCGAACGGACGGGAGAACTCGGGCGCGGCCGGCAGGCTGCTCCGGGCGGGGTTCCACAGGACCACGTTCGTGCCGCCGGTCATGGTGGACGGCGCGGACAGCCCGTCAAGATCGGGCCAGGTGGAGCGGATCCGTCTGGCCCACGCCCGGCAGGTGCTCTTCGGCGCGGTGGCGAGCGCGAACGCGGCCCCGTTGCGCAGCGCCCAGCTCCCCGACAGGTCCAGCAGCCGCAGCTCGCGGGTCGGCGTCCATGCCGTCACCTGGGGCCCGAAGCTACGCGTGTCGACCACCCGGGTGGCCTGGAACGTCTCGGCCAGCGCGATCGCCAGGCTCGTCGCCGCGTACAGCACCCCCTCGGTCGAGGGCGCGGCGGGCTCGGGCTGCGGGTCGTACCGCATCGTCGGGAGCGGGCCGAAGCTGCGCAGCTGGTTCCACGCGAGCACGTGGTCGCCCCGGGTGCGGTGGATCCGCCACAGCAGCGGACGGACAGTGAGGATGTCGTCGGCGTCGTGCACCAGGGACGCGGGCGGCGTCCGCGGCACCTTGGGCCGGTTCACCGCCGGGCTCGGTTCACCACCGGCCGAGACCGGCCACCAGCTCGGCGACCGGCGCCGGATCACCCCCGCCGGCCAGGTGCGCGGCCGGGGTACGACCCTCGAGTTCCGGCTGCTCGGTGCCCATGAACCCGGCCACCGATTCGGGCGAGAGTTCGGACGGGATCGCCGCCACCACCACCTCCAGACCGGGCAGGCTGCGGCCGTCCGCGGTGAACTGCCAACGGGGCAGCCGCCGGCCCCGGCCGAGCCGGAAACTCCACAGGCTGCCGGCCGACAAGCGCTGCGACACCCGGCTGCGGTCCACCCCGAGCAGCAGCGCGGCCTCGGCGATCCCCACGCTGCCGGCCACCAGGTCGGCCATCCGGGCCACCTCGGCCCGGCGCGCGTCCTGGACGAGCGCCGCGGGGTCGGTGTCGAGGACCTCGCTCGCGACCGGGCCCGCGTTCGCCCGCAGGAACGCCGCCTCCGCAGCGCTCAACGGTGCCGCGGACGGGTCGGTGACCCGGGACAGGTCGGCGTCCAGCTCAGCCAGGAACTCCGCCCCGCTGATGCCGACGTGGTGCCGGGCGAGGACGTCCTCGAGGGTCACCTCCACACTCATGCTCATATTTTATCACTCTCGTGAGTGAACGTGAGTTGCCTCAGAGCGACTCGGTCCGGACGAGGTCGCGGACGTGGGCGGGCGTCCCTTCGGTGGTGACGGTGAGCCCGCCCTCGCCGACTCCGACGGCGGCGCCGAAGTTCGCGCCGGTGGTGGCCAGTTCGAGGACCGGCCCGTCGACGACGATCCGTACCTGGCCCTCGGCCGGCATGCTCTCGACCTCACCGCCGACACCCACCCTCAACCCCGTCAGGGTGCGTTCGATGGTGGCGACCACCTGCTGGCCGCGCCACACCCGCAGCAGGTCGCCGGGTGCCGGGTCCCAGCACACATCGACCGCGTCGACATCGACCGCATCCAGGACCGTGGCCTCGTGTTCGTGGTGGTACCGCTCCACGTCCGGGTGCGGCCAGGCGACCAGCCGATCCCCCTGAAGGCTCAACACGTGCGGAAGGCTGTGCGCCCCCACCCAACCCGCCACCGGATCCGACACCCCCCGCATCCAGAACGACATACACGCCCGCCCCCGGCCATCCACGAACAGCGACGGGGCGTAATAGCTCGACCCATAGGTCAACCGGCCCCACGTCTCGGCGGTGAACCGCCCGCCGGCGTACGACCCCAGCGCGTAGGCCACATAGTGCAAGGTGTCGGCATCCCACACCGAGGACACCATCACCCACCGGTCCCCCAACGGGAACACCTGCGGGCACTCCCACAACGCCCCCGTCCACACCGGCACCGTCTCCCTGCCCGACCGGGCCAACGCCACCCCGTCATACCGCCACGACCCCAGGTCCTCCGACACCCAGGTCAGCGCCATCGCCGTCCCGTCCCGACCCGCCCCGCCCACGAACATCCGCCAGCCGGCACCCTCACGACGCACGAACGGATCCCGAAACGCCACCAGGTCCAGACCCGCCGGCGCCTCCACCACCACCGGGCCCTTCACCCAACCGATCCAGCCCTCATCAACCGGGGTCGCCGTCCGGACACGACCGATCCCGAACTCCGGCACCGACGTCGCCGTGTAGAACACCAACGCCCCACCACCGGCGTCGCGCACCAACGAACCCGTCCACATCCCGTCATCGCCCTCCCCCGGCGCAATCGCCACCGGCAACTCCCGCAACGACAGCAAGTCCTCACCCCGGGCATGGCCCCAATGACAATCCGGCTGCCACACCAACGACCCCGGCACGAACTGGAAGAACACGTCATACCCACCATCACGCCACGTGATCCCATGCGGATCATTGATCCACCCCGACCCCGCCGTGAAATGAAACCCCGGACGCAGCGAGCCGGCGCCCATCAGAACCCCACCCCCGGCGTCGCCCGGACGGCGTTCGCCGCGCGGTCGGCGTCCACCTCGGCGTCGGCGCCGGAGTCCAGGATCGTGTTCTGTACCGACCCGGGAGCGACCAGGACGGTCGTCACGGGCAGGCACCCCGGAGCCGTCGTCGCCAGCAGGGCGTCCACCTGGGCGGCGTACGCCGAATCGCCGGACGCGCTGCGCACGTCGAGCGCGACCACGTGGTTGTTGGCCAGGTAGTTGCCGCCGCCGTCCGCCACCCGCACGATCACCGGGCGCGCACCGGCCGGCCGGACGTCCGCCCGATCGAGCACCTCGGAGAAGTGGTTGCCGATCACGGAGTTGTTGCGTCCGCTGATGCTGACCAGCCCGAACAGGTCGTCGAGGCCGTTGTCCACGCCGTCGAACGGCGTCCACGGCTCGCGGTCACGCAGGAAGTGGTTGGCGGCGATGAGGTTCTCCGAACTGTCCCGGGCGAGAACGACCATGCCCGGGTAGAACGAGTGCAGCCGGTTGTTCGTCAGGCTCGACCGGGTCACGCCCTCGAAACGCACGCTGCTCGCGCCACGCGGGAACACGTTGTTCGCGGTGACCAGGAGGCCCCCGTGGTTCTCAGCGTAGATCGAGTGGCCCTTGAAACCGGCGCCGATCAGGTTGTCGGTGATCTTGGACGCCTGCCCCCAGCCGCGCAGCTCGATGCAGTTCCCGCACTCGGCGATGAAGTTGTCGTGGACGGACAACGCGTCGGCGTGGTGGACTGTGACCGCGTGCTCGAGGTACACGAAGCCCATCCCGTTGATGCGGAACGAGTCGTTCGCCCCCGCGACGTGGATGCCGGTCTTGCCGTTGGCATAGGTGTTCTCCGGGTCGAGCCCCGAGCCGTCCGACGTGAAGTGCAGCCCGTCGATGCAGAACGAGGAGAACTCGACCGAGCTGATCCGCGGGCTGCCGTCGCGCTCGACCAGGAAGGCGGCGCCGCCGGCCTCGTCCTCGGCCACCGGCAGGTCGACCAGGACGCGGCTGCCGCCGGGCCACAGCTCGTGCAGGCCGGGACGCTCGTCCACGGGCACGTTGAACCGGATGCTCGAGGACGTGAACCCGTGCCCCGAGCCCTCGATGCGCAGGAAGCTGACGTCGATCCGCACCTGCGTCCGCAGCCGGTAGTCGCCGGGCGGGAGGTAGATCACCGCGCCGGGCTTGCCGCGTCCGTCGTCGTCGGCGACGGTCTGCCGGGCCTTGATGTCGGCGATGATGCTGTTGATCACCGCGCCGACGTCGTCGACCGGGTCACCGACCGGCCAGGCGGTGACGTCGTAGCAGTTGGGACTGGGCATGGGGCTCTCTCGGTCTCGGGTGGGAAGGGGGTGGGTGCGGTCAGCCCTTGACGGCTCCGAAGGTCATGCCGGAGACGATCCGCCGCTGGAGGGCGAGGGTGACCGCGATCACCGGGAGCGAGTACATGACCGCGAGCGCGGTCATCGAACCCCAGTCGAGGCCGAACTGGGACTTGAAGTTGGCGATCGCCAGCGGGACCGTGACCGCGTTCACCGAGGTGAGCATGAGGGCGAAGAGGAACTCGTTCCACGACGACAGGAACGCGAAGATCGCGGCGACCGCGATGCCGCCGCCGGCGACCGGCAGCGTGACGCGGATCATCGCGGTGAGCCGGTTGCAGCCGTCGATCAGAGCGGCCTCCTCCAAGGCCTGGGGGATGGCCTCGAAGAAGGCCGCGAGCAGCCAGATGACCAGCGGCAGACTGATGATGGTCTGCGCGAGCATCAGGCCGAGCTGGGTGTCGATCAGCCGGAGCTGGCGGAACGCCTGGAAGATCGGGATGGCGAGGGCGACCGGCGGCAGCATGCGCACGATCAGCGCGACCATCAGGAAGACGCGTCCCAGCCTGGTGCCGTAGAAGGCCGCGGCGTAGGCGGCCGGAATGGCGAGGAACAGGGTGAGCGCGGTGCCACCGACGGCGACCACCAGGCTGTTGATGAACGACCGTCCGATGCCGGGGTCGTTGAGCGCGGTCTGGTAGTTGGTGAGCTCGAAGTGGCTGGGCAGGAACGTCGGCGGGATCGCGAGCACCTCGGTGGGCGCCTTGAACGAGGTCAGGAGCAGGTGGGCGTACGGCAGAACGAACGCGCCCACGACCAGGAGCATGCCGAGCTGGGCCGAGACGGTCTTCGCGAGGCGGGGACGGCGGGTGTCAGTCATTGGCGGGCTTCCAGATCACTCGGTAGGCGAGGGCGGCGAAGAAGGCCATGACCAGCAGGAAGACGGCGGCCGTCGCCGACGCGCTGCCGACGTTGCCGTAACGGATCATGGTGCGGTAGATCTCCATGCTGAGCACTTCGGACGCCCCCTGCGGCCCGCCCTCGGTCTGGATGAAGATCAGGTCGAAGGTCTTGGCCACGTCCACACCACGGATGATCACGATGACCGCGATCACCGGGCGCAGCAGCGGCAGGATCACGTGCCACACGCGTTGCCAGTAGCCGGCGCCGTCGACCTCCGCCGCCTCCAGCACGTCCGCCGGCAGCCCCTGCAGGCCGGCGTAGGCGACGAGCGCGACGAAGCTGGTGGTGAGCCAGATGTCGGCGAAGGAGACGGTGAAGATCACGGTGTCGACGTTGCCGAGCCAGTTGATCTGGCCGCCGGCCGGGGTGAGGCCGAGGAGGTCGATGACCCGGTTGACCATGCCCGTGTCGAGCGACAGCAGGAACTTCCAGAGCAGGCCGGCAACGATCGGCGGCACGAGCAGCGGGAAGATGAAGATCGTCCGGGCCCACGCCGAGCGGTCACGCATCGCGTAGAACAGCAGCGCGGCGCCGAAGCCGAGGACCAGCTCGAGCGTCATGGCGAACGCCGAGTACTGGAGGGTCTTGAGGGCGGCCGTGCCGACCTCCGGCGAGGTGAGGGTGTTGACGAAGTCGTCGAACCCCACCCACGTGCGCCGGTTGGGCGTGAGCAGCTTGACGTTGAAGAACGAGTTGAACAGCAACGTGCCCAGCGGGTAGGCCACGGTGGCGACCAGGAAGATGATTGCCGGGAGCATCAGCAGCGCTGCGAAGCGGCGACGGGCCATCGTGCGGACGTCCTTTCCACTGGGAGCGAATGGGGTGGGACGGTGGGCGCGTGGCGGCGCGCCCACCGCGGAGGTCACTGCTTGAGGATCGCCTCGATCTTGGACTTGGCCTCGGTGAGGACGTCCTGGGGCGACACCTTGCAGGTGAGGGCCTTCTGGACGCTCGGTGTGAGCACCTCGTCCGTGATCTGCTGCCAGTGCACGTTCATCGGACGCCCGGTGGTCGCCGGCGCGTTCAGCGTGGTCAGCAGCGGCTTGAACGCCTCGTAGCCGGCCTTGTCCTGGAACTGCTCGTAGGCCGAGGTGCGGGCGGCGAGGCCGAGCGGCGCATCGATGCCCATGACGTTGTGGTCGTAGGCGTACGTGATGTACTGCTTGGCCAGGTCGGGGTGTGGCGAGTCGTTCGGGACGACGTTGTACCACGGGCCCGGGATCGCGGCGATGCCGCCGGGACCGGCGATCATCGGGGCGACGCCGACCTTGCCGTTGACCTTGCTGTCGTCCGGCGTCATGCGGTACGCGTGCGCCCAGAACAGCATCATCGCGGACTGGCCCTGGTAGAAGAGGTTCTGCGCTGCGGCCCAGTCGGTGGTGGCGGGATCGGGCCCGACCTTGTCGGTGCAGTACGGCGCGATGTACTCCTCGAGCGCCTTCACGTGGTTGGCATCGTCGATGATCACCCCGCCGGAGCTGTCGAGCACGACCGACGGCGAGCCGGCCTGGAGCACGTAGGCGAGCCACTCGGTCTCGACCGCACCCTTGACCGCGGTGCCGTAGAGCTTGTCCTTGGGGCGGTTGAAGAACTTCGCCACGTCCCGGTACTGCTGCCAGTTGGTCGGCGGGACGAGGTCGTAGCCGAACTCGGCCTTGAACGCCTTCTGCTCCTTGGCGTCGGAGAACAGGTCGGTGCGGTAGAACAGGATCTCGGCGTTCGCCCACTGCGGCATGCCGATGAAGTGGTCCTCGAACTTCGCGTCCGCCACCAGCGCGGCCGGCAGGTCCGCGGTCACCTCGGGCGTCATCACGTCGTCGAGGTTCGCCAGGGTCGGGCCGAACTCGGTCATCCAGATGACGTCGATCGTGGCCAGGTCGTAGGAGCCGGCGCCGGTCGAGATGTCGGCGGCGAGCTTGTCGTGGACATCCGCGTACGGGACCTCGACGAACTCGACCTTGATGCCGGTGTCCTTCGTGAACTGCTCGGCGATGCCCTTCTGGAGGCCGACGCCGCCGCCCTCGGCGAGGATCCGGATGGTCTGCCCGGCAGCGGCGCTGCCCGACGATGCTGGTGCGGATGCGGTAGCTGAGGCCGAGCATCCGGCCAGTGCGAGCGAGGCGGCAAGGACTGCCGTACCGATCTTGAGTCGCACGCTCTCCCCTTTCTAGGTAGTCCCGGCCACCGTTGGCGGGATATCAGAACGGTAGATGACCTGACACATGTCTGTCAACGTTGTCAGATGGAGCGTTATCAACTCGTGACCTCCGCGACGGAATCGCGACGGACGAGCGTGCAGGCGAACTGGCCGCCGGCGGTGTTGCGGTGCTGGAGGGCCTCGATGGCCCACCGTCCCATCTCGTAGTAGGGCAGGGCGACGGTGGTGAGCGGCGGCCGCATGTGTGCGGCGATCACCTCGCGGTTGTCGAAGCCGACGATCGAGACGTCGCGCGGCACCGAGAGGCCGAGGGTGCGGAGCTCGTCGTAGACGCCCATCGCCATCCAGTCGTTGGAGGCGAAGACGGCGGTGGGGCGGTCCCCCAGCGCCATCAGGGCGCGGGCCGCGGTGGCGCCGCTCTCCTGCCACCAGTCGCCGACGAACTCCAGCGCCGGGTCGGCCGTCAGGCCGGCGTCCGCGAGCGCAGCGAGGTAGCCCTCGCGACGCAGCCGGGACGCCGGGAAGGCCGCCGGGCCGCTGATGAAGCCGATCCGGCGGTGCCCGGCCTCGATCAGGGCCCGGGTGGCGACGTAGCCGCCGTCGAACTCGGCGGGGACGGCGAAGGCCGGCCCGGGTTCGGCGGGCGTGCAGTTGACCAGCACCAGGGGGGAGAAGGGCAGCAGCTCGCTGGTGCGGATGACCCGGTGGTGCGGGGAGGTGTAGGCGACGCCCTCGACCTGCCACTGGCGGAGGTGTTCGAGCACCTGGGCGCGCGAGCTCTCGCGTCCGTCGATGTAGGTGATCAGCAGGACCTTGCCGAGGTCGCCGGCCGCGTCCTGCGCGCCGCGGATGATGTCGGAGGCGTAGGGGAAGGCCTCGCTGTCGTCGATGACGAGCCCGACCGTCGGCGAGGTCGCCGACCGCAGGGTGCGGGCGACCGCGTTCGGGGAGTAGCCGAGCTCCTGCATGGCGGACTGGACCTTCGCGCGCAGCTCGGCGGTGACGTGGGGGTGGTCGTTGATGACGCGGGACACGCTCTTGAAGGAGACGCCGGCGCGTCCGGCGACCTCCTTGATGGTGGGCGAGACGCGCCCGGAGGGACCGGGGTCCGCCGCCGCCGGTTCGGGGGTGACGGTGGTGTCGCCGACGGCCGCCGGGGCCGACTCGTCGAACGCCGTGATCAGGTCGAGGACGGCCTCGATGCGTTCGGGACGCTGCGCAGCCGGGATGCCGTCCAGCGTCCGGCGCACCTGCTCGATCATGGCCTGGACGCGCTGGCTGCCGGCCTGGTCGCCGCGGACGTCGCTCCACACCTCGACGAGGAGGCGCTCCCAGCGGTCGCCACCCCCACTCGAGGTGGGTTGGTCGACCGCGGAGTGGTGCGCCCAGTGGGCGATCAGGTCCTCGAGGACGGCGAGCGCGAGGCCCTCCTTCGAGCCGAAGTGGGTGTAGACGGTGACGCGCTGGCAGCCCGCGGCGCGCGCGATCTCCTCGACCGAGGTCGCACTGACGCCCTGGGCGGTCATCAGTTCCTTCGCCGCGTCCAGGATCACGTCCTTGGTCGGCCGCTTCTTCGCCGTCGGTGGGACCGCCGGTGTCGCTCGACCGCTCGCCATGCTCAACTCCCTTCGGCTGCGGGCACTAGTACACCACCGCTCGCCGGGGTTGCCGTCCAGGGACTCGGGCCGAGCTCGCCGCTACTCCTTCACGCTGCCCGTGGATAGTCCGCTCTGCCAGTACTTCTGGAGGAACAGGAAGGCCACGATGAGCTCGTGCGGCACTGGCGCCGACAGGAGTCAGGCCGAGTCGCGGACGATCAGGCAGATGAACGAACTGCCCGCCGGGCCACGCTCGTCGGCGCTGCCGCCGAGACCGGCGAGCACGCGCTCGGTGATCACCTCGCCGATGCGGTCGGGGTTGGGCGCAACCGTGGTCAGGGCCGGTTCGGTCAGCGCGCTCCACGGGAGGTTGTCGACGCCGACGATCGCGAGGTCGTCCGGCACCACGAACCCCAGGGTGCGGGCGGCCTGGATCATGCCGATTGCCAGTTCGTCGTTGAAGGCGCACACGCCGGTGACGCCGCGCCCCTTCCACTCCCGGATCGCATCCGTGGCCTCGGCGGCCTCGAAGGAGACCGGCTGGACGACGGGGGGCTCGAGCCCGAGGTCCACGCACGCCTGCCGGACGCCGGCGAGCCGCGCGGTCGCGAAACCTTCGATGCGGGGATCGGCCGGCCAGGCGTAGCCGATCCGCCGGTGTCCGCGTCCGGCAAGGTGCTCGGCCTGCAACCGGCCGGTCTGGACGCCGGGGAACAGCACCAGGCCCTTCTCGAGCTCGGTGTTCGCGAGCTCCAGCAGGTACCCGATCTGGGAGCGACGGAGGCTCTCGTCCTCCTCTTCGCCCAGACTGCCGACGCGGATCACGGCGGCTGGCGTGATCGCCGCCCACAGGTTCTTCACCGGTCGGCCGGCGGTGCACCGGTGCAGGAAGAGTTCGAAGCCGTGGGGCGCGAGTCCGGACGCCACCGCGTCCATCACCTGGGGCAGGACGGCGCCGAGCGGCCAGTCCGGGATCAGCATCACGACCACGTCGCTGCGTCCCCGGCTGAGGATGCGGGCCGAGGCCAACGGCGTGTACTCGAGTTCGGCGGCCGCAGCGAGCACCTTCTGCCGGGTGGCTTCGGGGATCGTCTGGTGCGGGTGGTTGTTCAGCACGTAGCTCACGGTCGCCCGGGACACCCCGGCCACCCGCGCCACGTCCTCCGCGGTCACCCTGCCACGCGCCACGTCCCACCTCCGGTCTTGCCAACACCGTAACTGTGTCCTAACCTACTTACGCGCGCAACTGAAGCGCGTAAGTGATCTAGAATCTTCTGCGAAGGAGCAGACAAATGGCTACTGAAGCCGCGGGCATCCGCAAGGCCCCGAACCCCTGGTGGGTCGGCCTGGTCTGTGGAATGGCCTCCTACATCGACGCCGCAGCCATCGTCGGCACCGGCATCGCGCTCGTCATCTACCAGCACACCATCGGCCTCGACGCCGGCCAGATCGGCTGGCTCTCCGGCGCCCTCACCTTCTTCATCGCCATCGGCGCGCTCGTGGGCGGCAAGCTCGGCGACAACTTCGGCCGCCGCTCGGTGTTCATGGTGACCATGGCCCTGATCGTCCTCGGAGGGGGGCTCGCCACCTTTGCCGACAGCTTCACCCCGCTGCTCATCGGCGTGGCGCTGATCGGCCTGGGCACCGGTGCTGACCTGCCCGTGTCCCTGGCGACCATCGCCGAGTCGAGCACGGACGCCAACCGCGGCAAGATCATCGGCTTCTCCAACATGCTGTGGCTGGTCGGCATCATCTCCGCCGTGGGCATCGCGACCTTCTTCGGCGGCCTCGGACGGCTGGGCGGGCAGCTGCTCTTCGGCCAGGTGGCCCTCGTCGCCCTGCTGGTACTGATCGCGCGCTTCACGATCCCCGAGACCCGCACGTGGCTTGAGGCGAACCGCGGCGGCAACACCTCGGCGCCGAAGGTCCGCGTCCGCGACCTGTTCACCGGGCCGTACGCCCGTCCGTTCTGGGCGCTGCTCGGTTTCTACGGGCTGACGAACCTCGCCGCCAACACCATGGGCCAGTTCACCACCTACATCTGGGTCAACGTCGTCGGCGTCGACGTGCAGCTCGCCTCCCTGATCGGGCTGGTGTCGCTGCCGGTGTTCCTGCTGTTCGGCCTGTGGTTCATGCGGGTCGTCGACACCAGGCATCGCTTCGTCTACTTCACGGCCGGCGCGATCGCCTACGCCGCGTCCTTCTTCATCCCGGCACTCTTCGGGTTCAGCTTCGCCACGATGATCGTCTACACCGCACTGAACGGCATCGGCGGTGCGTTCGCCTTCGAGGGCATCATGAAGGTCTGGACGCAGGAGTCGTTCCCGACCATGGTGCGCGCCACCGCGCAGGGCACGATCCTCGCTGTGGCCCGGTTCGCCGCCGCCCTGCTGGCCACCGTCACCCCGCTGATGCTCAACAGCGGGCCGCAGGCGCTGTTCGCCGGCCTCGGAGTGGTCGTGACCGCCGGCGTGGCCATCGCGTGGGCGGTGTTCCACAACGCCCCGCGCAACCAGTTCACCGACACCGCCGCCCCCATCGAGGTCCTCGCCGGATCCTCCCCGCTCGCCGAGGCCTGACAGGGAACCCACGATGACGACGACTGACCCGCTGACCGTGCTGTCCGGGGCGACGGCCATCAGCGTCGCCCCGGACACCGGACGGGCGCCGCTCCTGAGCACCCGGTTCCGGCTGGAAACCGGCCACGGCGACCCGGTCCGCGCGACCCTCGTCGCCACCGCTCACGGCATCTACGAGGCCAGCCTCAACGGCCACCGGGTCAGTCCCGCCCTCTTCACCCCCGGCTGGACCGCCTACGAGTGGCGACTCCAGGCGCACAGCTACGACCTCACCCCGCTGCTCGAGCAGGACAACCGGATGGACGTGCTGCTCGGCAACGGCTGGTGGCGCGGCAACCTCGGCTTCGCCGGGGCCAACGCCAACTACGGCGACCGGCTCGCGCTGCTCGCCGCTGTCGAGATCCGTTACGCCGACGGCCACCTCCAGCGCGTCCCCACCGGCACCGACTGGACCGCGCAGGCGTCCGACATCGTCTCCAACAGTCTGTACAACGGCCAGGCCATCGACCGCACGCTCCCAGCCGAACCCCTGGCGGTCGAGGAGGTGCCGTTCGACACGTCCGTCCTCGTGCCGGCCACCGGCCCCACCGTCACCCGGCAGGAGTCACTGCGGCCCCAACGCACCTGGTCGTCACCGTCGGGAGCGACGCTGGTCGACTTCGGCCAGAACCTGGTCGGCTGGCTGCGCTTCACTGTCGAGGGCGAGCGCGGCACGACGATCACGATCCGCCACGCCGAGGTGCTGGTGGACGGCGAACTCGCCACCGAGCCGCTCCGCGAGGCGAAGGCGACCGACACGCTCGTGCTGTCCGGCGGCGTCGACACCTTCGAACCGACGCTCACGTTCCACGGTTTCCGCTACGCCGAGATCACGGGGTGGCCCGGAACCGTCACCGCGGACGACGTGGTCGCTGTGGTGGTGCACTCCGACCTGCGGCGCACCGGCTGGTTCGAGTGCTCGGACGACCGGGTGAACCAGCTGGTGAGCAACGCGGTCTGGGGCCAGCGCGGCAACTTCCTCGACGTCCCCACCGACTGCCCGCAACGCGACGAACGGCTCGGCTGGACCGGCGACATCGCCGTCTTCGCCCCCAGCGCGTGCTTCACCTACGACGTCGCCGGCTTCCTCGACCGCTGGCTCCTCGACCTCGACGCCGAGACCCGGGCCGCGTACGGCGTCGTGCCGCTCGTCATCCCGGACGTGCTCAAGCACGGCCACCTCCCCGACGACCTCGACGTCTCCTTCACCGGCCCGTTCGCGATCTGGGGGGACGCGGCCGTCTGGGTGCCCGAGGCCTTGTGGCGCGCCTACGGCGACCGTGACCGGCTGGCCGCGCACTACCCCGCGATTGCGATGCACGTCGACGGGGTGATCGCCAAGCTCTCCCCCACCGGGTTGTGGGACACCGGGGACCAGCTCGGTGACTGGCTCGACCCGGACGCCCCCGCCGAGAACCCCGGCGCCGCCAAGGCCGACCCGGCCGTGATCGCCACCGCGTGCCTGTACCGCTCGGCCCACTTCGCCGCCGAGGCGGCCACCGTCCTCTCCAGGCCGCTCGACGCAGCTCGGTACGGCGCGCTGGCCGACACCGTCCGGGCCGCCTTCACCGAGCACTACGTCACCGACGACGGCCGCATCCGGTCCGACTGCGCGACCGTCTACGCGCTGGCCCTTCACTTCGGGCTGCTCGACCCCGACCGCCGGGCGCGCGCCGGGGAACGGCTCGCCGAGGTGGTCCGCGCAGCCGGGCACCGCATCTCCACCGGGTTCGCCGGTACGCCCTACGTCACCTGGGCGCTGGCCGCGACCGGCCACGTCGACGACGCCTACGCCCTGCTCCTCCAGACCGAATGCCCGTCCTGGCTGTACCCGCTGAGCATGGGGGCCACCACGATCTGGGAACGCTGGGACTCGATGAAGCCGGACGGGAGCCTCAACACCGGCCACATGACCAGCTTCAACCACTACGCGCTGGGCGCGGTGACCGACTGGCTGCACCAGGTCGTCGCCGGGATCCAGCCCGCCGAGCCCGGGTACGCGGCCGTCCGCCTCGCCCCGACACCCGGACCGGGACTGGACTGGGCCCGCGCGTCGCTGGAGAGCCCGCACGGACGCATCGAGTCCGGCTGGCGGCGGGACGGCGAGTCGCTGGTCGTCGAGGTCACCGTGCCGGACGGTGTCCCGGCCACGCTCCAGTTCCCCGACGGCACGCTCCAGCGCGTGCCCGCCGGACGCCACACCTTCCGCCGGTGAGACCACCCGAGCCCGAAAGCAGCCATGACTGACAGCACTGGATTCCATCCGCTCTACCAGGCCCGGCTCCACCTCCTTGAGGGAGTTCCGGGCCCGGGCGCGGCGGACACGCCGGAGACCCTCCGCCGGCGCCGGGCGTTCGACGCCCCGTTCGGGGCCCCCGAGCTGCCCCGGGTCCGCACCGAAGAACGCGACGTCCCCGGTCCCAACGGGCCTGTCCGGATCAGGATCTACCGCGCGCGAACGGCGACGGACGAACCAGCGCCCGGCCTGG
Source organism: Actinomycetota bacterium (assembly GCA_020161755.1). Classification (GTDB taxonomy): domain Bacteria; phylum Actinomycetota; class Actinomycetes; order Propionibacteriales; family Propionibacteriaceae; genus Propionicimonas. The sequence continues at coordinate 19,944 of JAIUOS010000008.1, read as the reverse complement.
TCTGGATCCATGGCGGAGCCTTCATGTACAACGACCTGGACGTCCCCGAAGCCGACCACTTCGCCCGCCACGTGGCCCACCGCACGGGCACGGTCGTCGTGTCCGTCGCCTACCGGCTCTGCGACGGCACCGTCCACTTCCCCGTCCCCCACGACGACTGCTACGCCGCCTACACCTGGACCGTGCAGCACGCCGACGAACTCGGCATCGACCCTGCGCGACTCGCCATCGGTGGCGGCAGCGCCGGCGGCAACCTCGCCGCGTCCGTCGCGCTGCACGCGTCCGAGGTCGGCCAGCGGCCCTGGCAGATGCTGCTCGCCTACCCGGTTCTGCACGCCGAGCTGCCGCCGGCCAGCGCCGAGCTGCGCGCGGCGCTCGCGCAGACACCGGACGCGATGCGGTTCACGCCCGAGAGCAGCGTCGACATCAACGAACACGTCATGGGCAAGCCGATCGGCGCGGCGACTCCCTATGACTTTCCCGCGCTCGCCCACGACCCCAGCCGGTTCCCGCCCGCCTACATCGAGAACTCCGAGTTCGACGAACTCCGCGCCTCCGGAGAAGCGTTCGCCGACCTCCTTATCAGTGCCGGAGTCGACGTCGAACAGGTCACCGCCAAGGGCGTCCCCCACGGCCACCTCAACGCCGTCGGCTCACCGATGCTGGCCGAGGCCTACGACCGCTTCGCCGCGCGGCTCCAGAACGGACCCACCCGGTGACGGAGAGCGACACCATCACTCCCGCCCAGGACCTGACCGGGATCCTCGGGTGGCGGTTCCTCTACACCTACGCGAACGGCTGGATCTACGAGCTGTACGTCAAGAACGCCACCACGATCGACTACCGCATCCACACCGGGCACGTCGGCGGACGCTGGGTGCGCGACCAGACCGTCGACCTGGTGCAACTGGCCGACGACGTGTTCAAGATCTCCTGGACCGAGCCCACCGGCACCAGCGTGGTGGTCAACGTCCTGCCCGGCCGGCGCCGGATCCACGGGACGATCTTCTTCCCGGCCTGGATCGCCGAGGACGGCTCGAAGACGGTCTGCTTCCAGAACGAGCACCTCGACGAGATGCGCGCCCACCGCGACGCCGGCCCGACCTACCCAATCACGGTGGTCCCCGAGTTTGCGCTCATCCACCTCGCGGAGAACATGGGCGTCGGCAACGAGGCCGTGATCGCGACCGGCCCGGAGAACCTGCCGGCCGACTACATCGCCAAGGCGAGGTGCAGGAGAACGCCTCTCTCGGAGACTGCTGTTACCGGCACATGAGCGATAGCCCCGGGACGACCTGTTGAACGGCTCAACCCATCCTTGCTCACGCAGCTGCGGCACGATCACGTGGCGGAGCATCCGCCACGTCCCGGCGCCGTCGATCTGCACGGCCTCGAGCTGGGCCTGGTCGATCTTGGAGAGGGTGTCGACACCAACTGCCCTCCGAGAGCGGCCAGCAGAGGCCTCAGGCGGGGGCGGCCGGCAGCGCGGTGGCGAAGAGCGGGAGCATTTCCGCTCTGGATGGCCGAAGCCTGAGCCGCCCTCGTGTTTGAGCCGAATCCAGCGCGGATCCTCCCAAGGGGCCAGCCGCGTCGACCGGTTTGGCGGGCTCAGGCCGCGTGACGATCCGTCGTGAACGGAGGCAGCTCGACGGCATCGTGGAAGCTCTTGCCCATCACGAGGTTCGCCATCCCCGGCAGTCCCATCAGCCGCATGGCGGTGTTCCTGACCAACAACTGGAGCCTGTTGGCGGGCGCGAACGCGGCGCCCAGCCCCACCGCGGCGTCCTGCTTGGACAGCACCAGGCGCGACAGGCGCTGTTGGTAGGCGTCGAACGCCTGCCGGTGGTCTGCGCAGCGGGCGAGCTCCGCCGCCAGCGTGTACGCCTCTACCATCGCCAGCGCTGATCCCTGACCGGCGAGGAAGGACGGGCACGCCCCCGCATCGCCCACCAGCGCCACCCGTCCCCGCGTCCAGGACGGCATGCGGATCTGGCTGACCGTGTCGAAGTAGAAGGACGCCGCCGCGGGCATTGCGTCCAGGATCGCCGGCGTCTCCCAGCCGCTGCCGGCCAGCTTCGACCGCAGCAGCTCCTGCTGGCCCTCACGATCGTGCGGCACCGCCCCGCCGTGCCGGACGGAGAACAGGACCAGCGTCCGGTCGTCGCGGAGCGAGACGCGCAGCACCTGGAACCCGACCTCGGCGTGCATCATCGCGACGAGCTCGTTGCGGGGACGGTAGCCGTCCACCTCGAACGCCGCGACGACGATCCCGAGGTTCCGCTCGAACCTCTCGTCCGGCCCGAAGGCCAACCTGCGCACCACGGAGTGCAGCCCGTCAGCCCCCATGACCAGCTGGAAGTCGTCGGAACGTCCGCTCTCGAAGACCACCCGGACGCGGTCGTTCTGCTCCGCCAACGCCTGCACGGTGTCGCCCAGGACCAGTTCGGCCGCGCCGCCCAGCGCGGCGTAGATCGCGGCGGCGAGATCGGATCGGGTGATGCTCACGTACCGCTCCCCCGACTGGATGATCGCCGCCGGCGTCAGGGACGCGACGCGCCGTCCGGCACGATCGACGACCCGGGCCTCGGTGAACACGTAGCCGCGGCGCCGCAGCTCCGGCACGATTCCCATCTGCTGGGCGACGTCGAAGCCGGCGCCCCAGAAGTCGACCAGGTAGCCGCCCTCGCGGAGCTTCGGCGCCCGCTCGACCAGGGTGATCTCGTGCCCGGCCTGGTGCAGCCAGTAAGCGAGCGTCGCGCCCGCGATGCCGGCACCGACAATCAGGATCTTCATGTGATTCGTCCTTTCACAAGGGCCGACGGACGGTCGGGTTGCGCGGCTGCGCGCGCGGCACCGATCCGGGGGTCGGCGAGGAACTGCTCGGCGAGCAGGTCGAGGAAGCGTTGTTGGGACGCGCGGGGGAACCCCGTCCGGGCCAGACGGCGCACGGCGGCCCACACCGCGGCGCCGGCCACCCCGCGCGGCAGGTCGGCGGCGAACCGCGCCACGGCGTCGGCGTGCCGGTCGATCATCGACCAGGAGGTGTCCAGCAGGCGCTGGACCAGCGCGTCCGCCTCGGGATCGGACGCCTCGGCCAGCGCGGCGAACCCCTCGAAGAGCCGGACGGTGTCGGCATCGTCCGTCTCGTCCAGGTCGGCGAAGAGGTCGTCCAGGCTTCGCGGCAGGAACCCGTGGACGGCGAGGAACACCATCATCGAACGCTCGACCTCCACCGCCCGCCGGGCACCCGCGCTGGGCATCAGCGCCGCGACCCGGTCGTAGAGGGCGGTCGCCCGCTCCGACAGCGGCGTGAGTCGTCGGCCCAGCTGCGCAGACTCCAGCAGCCCGACCAACTCGCCCCGTTGGAGTTGCAGCTGCGCGATCCGGGCGTCGACCGAGGCCAGCGCCCGCCGGAGTTCCTCCGCCGCGTTGTCGGGCGCCGGCGTCCCGGGGTCGGTCAGCACCTCGCCGATCGCTGCCAGCGGCAGCCCCGACTCGGCCAGCCACCGCACTCGCAACAGCCTGGCCAGGTGGAAGACGTCATACTCCCGGACGCCCGCGCGTGCCGGCGGCACCGGCAGCAGCCCCACGTGGTGGTAGTAGCGGACGGTCCGGACCGTCGTGTCGGCCAGCTCGGCCAATTCCTTGACGCGCACGATCCCAGAGCACCATGTGACGTTACGTCACTGTCAAGCATTCGGCGGCTGCAGCCCAGGGACGATCCGATGACCGGGTGGCTTGAGGTCGATGAGTTCGGGATCCGAGGCCACGCCCAGGACGAGGACCACGCCACCGCGCCGGACCAGCCGGATCGCCTCGGCGGCAGTGCCGGGCGAGCAGCCCGTCGTCGCGATCAGCGGAGACGCCGGTGGACGTCGCCGGCTTCCGGACGAGCGTCCTCAGGTAGTCCTGCACGGCGGGCTGGAGTGGATCTCGTCGTTGCCCTGGACGTAGACCGGTGTGCAGTGCGCCTCGACGAGGCGGCTACCCGGCGCAGTTGTGCCTCCGGGATTGTCCGGTGGCTCAGCGCGACCCGCCCACCTCGACGTACGAGCCGGACGCGGCGACAACGCCGTCGAAGCCGACCGACAGGATCGACGGCCACAGCTCAACGAGCGAGCGTCCGGTGCCCAGGAAACGCCCGGCGGCCCGCGCCTCCCAGATCGCGCGGGCCGCGCTGGCCGGCACCCGGCCGTCGCTGCCGACAAGGGTGCCGTCCACGTCCAGGAAGACGACCTTGCGCGTGCGCCCGCCCGGACCGGGGGCCGAAGGGGCAGCCGGAGCCGCCTGCTGACCGGTGCTAGATATCCGCTCCGTTCGACGCGACCACCCGGGTGTACCAGTCGTAGCTGTCCTTGGGCGTGCGCGTGCCGGTGCCACGGCCGTAGTCGTCCAGGTCGACGTGGACGAAGCCGTACCGCTTGCTCATCTCGCTGGAGGAGCAGCTGACGATGTCGATCGGCCCCCACGGGAAGAACCCGATCACCTCGACGCCGTCGCGGATCGCCTCCCGCAGCGCGCGGACGTGCTCGCGGTAGTACGCGATCCGGTAGTCGTCGTGCACCCGTCCGTGCGCGTCGGGGGTGTCGAACGCCCCGAGGCCATTCTCGGCGATCATCAGCGGCACCTGATAGCGGTCCCAGTACTGGTTGAGCGCCACCCGCAGGCCGGTCGGGTTGATCGCCCAGCCCCATGGGCTCGCCTCCAGGTAGGGGTTCTTCAGCCCGTTGCTGTTGCCCCGCGCCCACGTCTCGGCGTCGATGACCGTCGTGTAGTAGTAGGAGAACGCCAGGAAGTCGGCCGTTCCGGCGACGAGGTCGGCGGCGTCGTCCGCGCCGAACTCGACACTGATCCCGTGGTCGGCGAAGTGCCGCAGTGCGAAGCCGGGGTAGCGGCCGCGCAGGGCGACATCGGCGAAGTAATACTCCATCTGGTTCTGCTGCAGCGCGGCCAGGATGTCGCTCGGCCGGCAACTCGCGGGGTCGGCGTTGAAGTGGCAGAGCATTACGCCGATCTGCGCGGCCGGGTCGGTCTCGCGGGCGCGGACGGTGGCGCGGGCGCAGGCGACCAGTTCGTTGTGGACGGCCTGGTACTTCGCCTCGTCCAGGTTCTCCACCCGGTCGGCGGCGACGCCGAGGTGGTTGAAGGACTCGTGGGTGATCAGGTTGATCTGGTTCACCAGGATCCAGTACTTCACCCGTCCCCGGAACCGCTCGAACAGCACCTCACAGTAGCGGACGAACAGATCGATCAGCTCGCGGGAGTACCACCCGGCGTAGGCCTGCGTCAAGCGCAGCGGCATCTCGTAGTGGGACACCGTGAGCACCGGCTCCATGCCGTTGGCGATGATCTCGTCGACCAGCCGGTCGTAGAAGGCCAAGCCCTCCTCGTTGGGCTCGGCGTCGTCCCCGTTGGGGAAGATCCGGGCCCAGCTCACCGAGGTCCGGAAGGCGTTCATGCCGGTGCCGGCCAGCAGCCGCAGGTCCTCGGGATAGGTGTGATAGAAGTCGATCGCCTCCCGCTTGGGGTAGTGGCCGGCGGTGTCGGCGACGGCCGCCTCGACGTCGGCGCTGGTGAGTTCGGCGTTGCCCCGCTTCTCCAGCGGCAGGTCGCCGCGGAACAGGTTGATGTCGGCCACCGACCAGCCCTTGCCGTCGGCCTGCCAGGCGCCCTCGGCCTGGTTGGCGGCGATGGCGCCGCCCCACAGGAAATGCTCGGGGAATCCATTGGGGACGCTCATCGTGCGATCTCCTCCTCTCGATCGGCCAGGCGCTCGAGTGCGCCCAGCCGGTTGTCGATCCGTTCGAACACGCCGGCGAGCTTCTTCACCAGGCGGAACTCGCTGTTGACGGTCATCAGGGTGTCCTGGGCATGGGTGAACAGCATGGAGTAGCCCAGCGGCTCGCCCGCCGCGGACGCCTGGATGCAGTCGGTGTGGATGGTGTGCGCCTCGCGAACCTTCGCCTGGGCCCGCTCCAGCAGTTCGGCCGCCAGCGCGAAGTTCGCGTCGGCGAGGGCGTCGCCCGCCTCGAAGGTGAGCCGGCGGGAGTCCCCGGCCAGGATGATGATCTGCATCGCCGCGCTGACCAGCGCGTCCTCTTTCGGTTCCATGTCGCTTCCTTTCGTCATCCTGGCCGGACCGGTTCAGGCCGCCGCCGGCGCCGGGGTCGTACTCTCGGTGACCTCGCCCTCCAGGGTCTGCTTCTCGTACGCCTTGAAGAACGGGAACCAGATCGCTGTGGCAAGGGCGAAGATGCCGACCGCCAGGATGATGGCGGTGAAGGATCCGGTGGTCAGCCACGTCGAGACAGGGAACGGGGTGTACCACATGTCGAACTGGTGCATCGGGATCGGCGCGAGCGGGATGGTCTTGGTGAACAGCCAGATGACCAGCGGCGGGATGATGCCCTGCAGCCACATCGGCACCATCAGGGTCGGGTTCCAGGCGATGGCGCCGAACACGACCGGCTCGTTGATGTTGAAGATCGCCGGCGGCAGGCAGGCGCGTCCCAGCGCCTTGATCCTGGCCGACTTCGAACCCATCATCAGGAACACCAGCGGCATGGTGGCGCCGATGCCGCCGAACCACAGGTAGGCGGAGAAAATCGTGGCGTTGGTGACCAGGTTGACCGCGTGTCCGTCCATGTTCGCCTGCATCGCGGCGAGCAGCACCGGTGAGGTGATCGGGGTGAGCACCCAGGTGGAGATGCCCATCGAGTACAGGAAGCACCACAGGAACATCATCAGGGCGAAGCCCCACGGGCTCTCCAGCACGGCACCGAGCGGCATGAAGACCGCCTGGATCGTGTTGTAGAGGTCGAAGCCCAGCAGGTCGACGATCACCCAGCCGGCGACGACGATGATGCCGACCGGCAGCATCGCGTCGAACCAGGCCCTGACGAAGTCGGGGATGACCGACTCCTCCTTGAAGAAGCTGAACTTCCCGAACAGGCTCATCACCCAGCCGGCGAAGATGCCGGCGACGATCGCGACGAACATGCCGCCCGCGCCGAGCGCGCTGTGGCCGAAGCCCGGCTGGCCGTCCTTGATCACCTGGGGACTGATGATGATCAGGAACAGCGACAGGCTGGACAGGCCGGCGATGATCCGCTGCTTGCGCAGCCGCTTCTTCTCCATCAGGTTGAACGGGATCAGGAAGGAGATGAACAGCGACACCATGCCCATCGTCCAGCCGAACGGCGTCCAGAAGCTCGGCAGCCACGGGATCCACTCGTTCAGGATCGCCAGCATCACGAACACCGACCCCAGGAAGATGAAGGGGAGCGTCTGCATGATCGAGTCCTTGATGGTCTGGATCCAGACGTTGTTGTTGATCTTCGTCATTCGTGGTGAGAACGAGGTCTCCAGCCACTCGATGAACTTGTGCATCAGTTCTGTCCTTCCGTGCCGACTTCGGCCAACAGGTGCTCGACAGCTGCGTTGCCGTCGAGGGTCGAGTAGTAGTCCGGACGCATCAGGATCACCTTCACGGGGGCATCGCCGACGTAGTCGTCCACCTCGTCGAGGATGTACGCCAGGTGCGGGCCGACCATGAGCACGTCGATGTCGTCGATGTAGTTCTCGATCTCGGACTCGCCGCGGGCGACGATCCTGGTGTCGAGCCCGCGGGCTGCCGCGGCCTTGCGGATGTTCGCCGCCATGAATCCGCTGCTCGCCCCGGAGCCGCAGACCAAGAGGATGCGGAGTTGCTGCATCGCCTGATGCCTCCTTGTTGGTTTTCCGGCGCCGGTCAGCGCCCTCATCAGGATGCGGTCGGCCGCACCAAGGGTGCCAACAGGATCCGTTCCGCGCCCTGGGAAGGCCGCGCGCCGCGTCTTCCTGGGGTGCGGAAGCTCCGGTGTTGGCCCTCCTCGGCCCGGCGAGAGATGATCCTCGGGCCAGTGCAGACGGAGGGTCGACCAGGAGCCATGGATGCGCGCGCCGAGCGGCAGCGCCTGTTGATCGCGGAGTTGCGGTCCGCAGGCGGTCGGCTGACCGCGCGAGAACTCGCGGGCCGGCTCAGCATCAGCACGCGCAGCATCCGTGCGTACGTCCGCGAGCTCAACGCGGACAGCGACGAGCCACTCGTCGTCTCCGACCAGGACGGCTACCGGCTCGACCGCGACGAGTACCGGCGGCGCCGGGCACGACCTTCCCGAGACCAGCAGGGCTACGACAGCCCTGAGCAACGTCTCTACTTCATCGTCCGGCAACTCGTCGCGCACGCGGACGGGGTCGACGTCTTCGAGCTCGGCGACCAAGTCAGCGTCAGCCCTGCCACGATCGAGGCCGACCTCGGCCGGGCGCGCGAACTGTTGCGCGAACACCAGCTGGTCATCAGGCGCACCCGCGACCTGGTCCGCATCGAGGGGACGGAGCGCCAGCAGCGGAGGCTGGTCCGCCACCTGTTGCTGAACTCCGGCCAGGCGGCGCTGGCGGACAGCGCGTCGACAGTGGGCTCGCCGCGGCTGCGGTCCCAGTTGCGCCAGCTCCACCGCCGGGCGAGCGAGGACCTCGCTGCGACCGGCCTGGAGGTGAACGAGTACGCACTGAACGACCTGCTCCTGCACCTGGCGATCGCCGCCGACCGGATCCGGGCCGGGCACCAGTTGCCGGCGGGCGTCCGTCCGGAGGCCGGATCTCGTCCCGGCGACGATCCGGTGTGGACGGCGACGCTACGGCTGGCCGGTTCGGTCGATGAGGTTTTCGGAATCGTCCTGCCCCCGGCCGACCTGCACACGCTCCACGGGATCCTCGCCACGCGGAGCAGCGCGCTCGCCGACACCGCGTCGGGGATCTCCGAGGAGGCGATGCGCATCACCAGGGATGCGCTGCGCGACGTCTCGAACCTGTTCCTGATAGACCTCTACGACGAGGGGACGGTCTCCGCGCTCGCGCTGCACGTCCAGAACCTGATCGCGCGCGCCCGCGCCGGGCAGAGCCTCGACACCCCGCTGGGACCGGAGTTCCGCCACCTGCACCCGCTCATCCACGAACTGGCCCTGCTGTTCTCCCGCGAGATCGAGACCCACGCCAGGATCGAGGTGCACAGCGGCGAGGTGGACTTCCTTGCCTTCCACCTCGGCAACCAGGTGCAGCGCCAGATGACCCAGGGTCCGCCGGTGACGATCACCTGCGTCGCCCCGCGCTACTCCGACCTCCACGAACAACTCGGCCGCCGGCTCTCGGAGGCGCTCCAGGAACAGGCGGTCGTGCAGAGCACCGTGACCAGCCTGACCTACGACTGGGACGAGCTGGTCAGCGACCTGGTCGTTTCGGTGATCGAGCTCGAAGCCGAGACCGACGTTCCGGTGGTGCGGATCAGTCCGTTCCTCACCAGGGAGGACATCGACAGGGTCGCCGAGGCCGTGCGTGCGGAGCGGGCCAGGGCCGCTCGGGCCAAACTCCGCGCCAACCTGGTGTCGCTGCTGGACCCCAACCTGTTCCATCGGGTCGAGGAGCCGATGGAGAAGACGGACGTTCTCACCTTGATGAGTGACACACTTGAGCGCGAGGGCTACACGAGCCAAGGCTTCCTCGCCGAAGTCCTGGACCGGGAGCAGCGCTCCCCGACCGCGTTCGGCGGCCAGTTCGCCATTCCACACGCGCTGCACCCGAATGCCCGCAAGACCGGCATCTCCGCCCTGGTGAGCGGCGTCCCGATCGAGTGGGGCGGCTCGCAGGTCCGGCTCGTGCTGATGTTCGCGGTGAGCCGGGACGGCCGTCCCGTCTTCCGGGACGTGCTGGACGAACTCATCGAGGTACTCAACAACCCTGCCAGCATCACGACCCTGCTCGACCAGGCCGTCGACCACCACAGCTTCGTCCGCAGCCTGCTCGGCCTAGTGGACGGCTGAGGCCGAGGACGCCGCGTGCGTCACGTGGCGCTAACTCGATTCAGGCGATGGCTGGCTCGCGGACCTCTGAGGGCGTGCGGACCCTCCGCTGGTCGATGAGATTCGCGCCGATGTACATGAGCTCGGCACGTCCCAGCAGTCCGGCGAGGCTGCTGCGATGAGCGGGGTCGCCTACGAACTCGGCACCGCAATCGCCCCTGTCAGCGTGACGGCCTATCCGATCGCCGAGCATGTCGCGGACAAGTGACCGCCCAGCCGGGAAGACTCCTGGCGCGGCACCATGCCGGGATGCCCCGGTTGTTCTCCGGTACGTGATTGGGGGTTCCCTCCGGCGTCGCTGCAGAGGACCTGACCGGCCGCAGAGAACCGGAGCCGAACTGAGCCCGGGCTCTGGCTCGAGGACGCGTCCGTGCGCGACAATCGACGGACGGGGACGGGCCGTGGCGCCGGCCTTCTGTCGGGTCATCGGGAGGTCGTCATGATCGAGGCTGAGGATGTCGCCAAGGCCACGCAGGCTGGCGTGGGCGGCGAAGACGCGGTCGCCGGCTCCCGGAGGGGCGAAAACCGGGTCGGCGTGTTCACCGCGCGCACGATCGTCACGATGGACGCCGCCCGCCCGGAGGCGTCCGCGGTGGCGGTCCAGGACGGGCGGATTGTCGGCGTCGGCAGTCTGGAGTCGGTGACGGCTGCGCTCGGTTCGACGCCGTTCGACCTCGACGAGACGTTCGCCGACCACGTCCTCGTCCCCGGGCTGATCGACCAGCACGTCCACCCGTTCCTGGGCTCGCTGACTCTCTCGGTGCACATCATCTCGATGGAGGACTGGGTGCTGCCGGACGGGACCGTGCCCGCCGCTGCCGGCCCGGACGAGTACCGGAACCGGCTGCGGGCGGCACTGGCGGCCGACGAGGGCAACGGCGTGTTCTACACCTGGGGCTTCCACCACTACTTCCACGGCGAGCTGAGCCGCCGGCTGCTCGACGAACTGTCGCCTGAGCGTCCCGTCGTGGTCTGGCACCGGTCGGCGCACGAGATGTACCTCAACACCGCGGCCCTGGCGCACTTCGGCGTCGACGCCGCGTTCGTCGAGGCGCTGCCCGCGTCCGCGCGCGAGCAGGCCGACTTCGAGGCTGGCCACTTCTGGGAGCAAGGCGTCTTCCCGGTGTTCGAGCGGGTCACGCCGGACCTCGCCTCTGCCGACCGGATGAGGAACGGGCTGGAGTTCTTCGCGTCCTACCTGCACGCAGCCGGGGTCACCGCCGCCTGCGAGCCCGGCGGGGTGGTGTCGGAGCACTTGCAGGACGCGCAGAACGCGGTGCTGGGAAGGCCGGAGATCCCGTTCCGCTTCTTCTACATCCCCGACGGCAAGATGATGGCCGAGTTGCACCTCGACGGCGACCTGATCGGCGAGACCCGCAAGCTCCTCGACTGGGGAACCGAGCGGACGCCGTTCCTGGACGGCCAGGTGAAGCTGTTCGCCGACGGCGCGATCTTCAGCCAGGCCATGCAGCTGCGGGACGGGTACCTCGACGGCCACGCTGGCGTCTGGATGACCGACCCCGACCGGTTCGCCCGGTCCTTCGCCGCCTATTGGGACGCCGGCTACCAGATCCACATCCACCAGAACGGCGACGCCGGCCTCGACCTCGTCCTCGACTGCCTCGAGCAGTGCATGGCGCGCAACCCGCGCACCGACCACCGCACCACGATCGTCCACTTCGGCTTCTCCCGCGAGGACCAGGTCGACCGGATCGCCCGGCTCGGAGCGATCGTCAGCGCGAACCCGTATTACCTCACCGCGCTGGCCGACCGTTACGGCGAGCAGGGCATCGGGCCGGAGCGCTCGGACGCGATCGTCCGGCTGGGCGAGGTCAGGCGGGCTGGCATCCCGCTGTCGCTGCACTCCGACATGCCGATGGCGCCCGGCCGGCCGCTGTTCCTGATGTGGTGCGCGGTGAACCGCGAGACGGTCTCCGGGCGGATCGCTCGTCCGGACCTGCGCATCAGCGCGGAGGACGCCTTGCGCGCGGTCACCCTGGACGCGGCGTACTCTCTCCGGCAGGAGCACGAGCTCGGGTCGATCGAGCCCGGCAAGAAGGCGAACTTCACCGTCCTCGACGACAACCCGCTCACCTGCGATCCCCACCGGATCAAGGACATCGGCGTATGGGGAACGGTGTTCGAAGGGACCGTCCACCCGGCACCGCCGCGGGGCGCCTGAGCCCACGTCCGCGGCGGCGCGCACGCTGTCGGCCACCAGAACCGGGCGGGACGGCGGCCGGTCTGCCACGATGACGCCATGGTGACCAACGCAGCGATGCAGCCGCTCGGACGCGCCACGACGGCGGACGTCGAGCGCATGATGAGCCGGCTCCTGCTCACCGAAGGAGCCGACCGGCCGAACAAACTCTCGGCGTTCTGGGTGTTGATCGTGCTCTCCACGGTGATCGCCACCGCGGGGGTCATGGCCGACTCGACCGCAACGGTGATCGGGGCGATGATCGTCGCGCCGCTGATGACGCCCATCCTGGGTACCGCGCTCTCGGTGGTGCTGTCGCGGCGCAGGCTGATCCTGCTCAACCTCGGCATGATCCTGCTCGGTGCGGCCTGCGTGGTCGCGATCTCGTTCCTGCTCGGGCTGACCTACCACTCACACCTCGTTGCCGACACGAACTCCCAGATCGCCGCCCGGGTCACGCCCCGCCTGATCGACCTGGTGGCGGCGCTGGCCACCGGCGTGGTCGGAGCCTTCGCGATGGTGCGCTCGGACGTCTCCGACACGCTCCCGGGCGTGGCGATCGCCATCTCGCTGGTGCCCCCGCTCGCCGTCGTCGGGCTCACCCTGGAGTCGGGTGCGCCCGAACAGGCGCTCGGCGCCCTCCTGCTGTTCGGCACGAACGTGACCGCGATCATCGCGACCGGGACCGTCGTGTTCCTCGCCTACCGCGTGCGCCATGCCGCGATCGCCCTGGGGACGCCCGTCGGCAGGTTGCGGCGCGGGACGGTGGCAGGCGTGATCGCCGCCGTCGTCGCGCTGGGCGTCCCGCTGGGCATCGGCAGCGCTGTCGTCGTCCAGCAGGAGCTGATCGTCGCCCGGGCCGCGCCGGTCGCCACCGCCTGGGCCGGCGACCAGGGCTGGCAGGTCAGCGACATCAGCGTCCGCCAGGGAACACTGCACATCGTCGCGCTCGGCCCGCCGCCGACGATCACCGGCACCGGCCTGCGCGAGCGGCTCGACCAGGCGGGCTTGTCGAACGTCGACGTCCGCGTGACCCTGGTGCTCGGCGGCAGCGCCGCCCTCCCCGGGCACCGCTGATCGCGTCCGGTTCGACGCAGACGTGGACGTCGTCTGCACTCTGGCGTCCTGGCGCGTGAAAGGCCATCTCGACCGGGTCGCCACCCATCTCCACACGCGCCGTCCCCCTGATGACCACGGTGGCGCCGCCCTTCGGAACGACCTTGGCCACGCGCGATGAGCCGCCTCGGCACCGCCGCGCGCAACGTGCGCATTGTCTGATCGTGGACCCCGGCGAACCCACCTGTCGGCGACGCTTGAAGACTGGACACTTTCGACGGTTTCGGTCAGCACTCTCCAGGAAAGGTTGACTACGCCGACGATCGCGAGGTCCTGACGCTCGGGATTGCTGTTCTCCGAGATCATCGGTGCGTCGCTCCAGCTCGCGCAGTCGAGCGGCGATGCCGGCGATCGCCTCCATCGCCGTGGAGAGGCCGGCCTCCAAGGCCACGATTCGGCTCAGGGCGGGCGGACCGCAGCGCCACCCTCACCTGGATCCCCGGTGCGACCGGTGGGACGCCGATCACCGGGCTGGAACGTCAGCCGGAACGGCAGCCTGATTGCGGCCCTCCCCGCCGCCACCACCACATACAAGGCCACCCGGCTCACCAACGGCACCGTCTACGAGTTCACTGTCGCCGCCACCAACAGCAAGGGCACCGGATTCTCCGCATCCGCAGCCGTCACGCCCGCCGGACCCCCAGGAAAGCCAGCACGACCGCGGGGAAGCGGTACGCCAAGGTGACTTGGAAAAGCACCATCCAACAGAGGCAGCCCGATCACGAGCTACCGCATCAGGATGAGCACCGGGTCCAGCCGGTACATCGACGGTGACAGCCGGAGCTTCACGTGGACCGACCTGAAGAAGGGAAAGCGGTATTCGTTCAAGGTCTACGCGATCAACGACGTCGGCTCCAGCAGCGGGTCCAGCGCCAGTTCCACAGTCAAGATCAAGTAGCTCAATCACAAGCCCGAAAAATGCCCAGATCCGGCATCGACAGACAGGGTGATGGCCCACAACTGAGGCTGGCCGGCTCGGCGACCAACACGCAGGTATTGGCCTTCACCCAGGTCACCTCGAGCATGGCCCCGGCGCGGGCCGCGCAGACCCTTGTCGACCGCTCACCGCTTCACTCGTCAAGGGACAACTGCCGCGACGACTGTCTGACTCTTGACCGTAGGGCTCACTTCCGCCCGGACAGGTCGTCCAGCAGCTCGTCCAGGACCTCCTCCTCGAACCCGGCGAAGCCATCCGGCATGCGCCACCGCTCGGCGCGGTCGAAGCGAGTGAGCAGACCGTTCACGATGCTCCACCCCGCACGGTCGCCGTCGGCCCTGATTCGCAGTTTCGCCGAAGGTGCGAGTGCCTCGAGCAACCGCAGCGCGGCCACGCCCGGGCGACCGAAGGTGCAGACCAGCGGTGCGCTGGCGGAACCCAGCCGGTCAGCCGCCGCTCCGACGACCGACGGGTTCTCGCACACGAACACGTCACCGGGGGCCGCCAGGCCGAGCGTCCCGGTGAGCGAGCGGAGCGTGAGCCACACCGGCTCGCCGTGGGCGACCCGACAGAGCCGGACGGCCGCAGCATCACCGACCAGCGCCAGGTTGAGCACCAGCACCTGGGACGAGACCGTGTCGCAAGCGACACCGCCCGCCGCCCACGCCGCCCGCCAGCCCTCCGCCGTGCTGACCGGATCGATCAGGTCAGCCAGCACGTCTGCCACCGAAAGCCCCTGATCAGCGGTGCGGTCGAGCGCTGCGCGCAGGGCGAGGAACCGTGCAATCGCACGCCCCAACGGACGCGTCTTGTCCAGGGCATGTGCGTCCTGCGCCACTCCGGCGGCCAGCACCGGGAGCAGCATCCCGTCCCCCGGGGACGGCAGTTTCGCGACCACCGCGGCCACCGACTCGGCTCGCTCCCCGGGCGGGCGCCGACGAATCACCCACCGGAGCAGGGCGTCGTCCACCGTTGGGGACTCCTCCTCGGGCACGGCACCGAGCAGTCCGCGGAGCAGGTCGAGCGCGCCCCGCCGCTCGATCGCGAGCGTCGCACGGCGCTCTGCGGTCTCGGCTGGCCGGTCCTGCAACGGACCACCCAAGGCGACCAGGAGTTCCTCGAGCGTGCAACCGTGCTTCACCAGCTCCTGCCGCAGCGTCCTCGTCGGCACCGGCGCGTCCGACTGCGCCCACCCTGCGGTCAGGAGGCGCCCCACCTCGCGTCGTTCCGGCCCGGTCAGGTCGACAGCGATGGACGACCGCGGACCGAGCTGCCGACGCTCGGCCCGGTCGCGCGCAGCCAGCAACACCCGCGCCGGCCCGCTGAGCCGCGCCCAGTCCAGCAGGTACTCGGGCACCGACTCCCCCGTCACCGACCCTCCTCCCTCACAGCAGGGTGTCCTCCGGCCGAACATCGGGACCCGACGGCAGGGTCGCCGGCAGCTGAACCTCGGTCAGCTCGCCACCAGCCCACAGCTCGAGGGTGAGGTCGACGCCCGGCAACGGTGCGGGCGCCCGCACCACCTGGTAGATGGCCGCGGCCGGGACGCTGCGCACGTTGACCAGTCTGGCGGGACCGGCGAGCAGCACGTCGAGGTCGAAGCTGCGGAAGAGGTCCATCACCATCTCGCGGTTGGCGCTGTCCAGTCCGTCGAATGCCTCATCCAGCCACAGCGGACGCGGGCAGCCGTCCGAGTCCTCGTACAGGGCTGCGAGGGTCGCCACCAACGGGAGCATCAGGATCACCGCCCGGGCACCGCCGCTCATCTCCGCGAACCCCTGCGTGGTCAGCGGAGCCCAGCGCCCGTCGCTGCCGACCCGCTTCTTCAACTGCACCTCGAACCAGTCGCGGTAGTCCAGTTGTTGGGCCAGCCGGAGCCGCCAGTCCTGCTCTCCCTCACGCTCGGCCAGCCGCTTGGCCTCCTCGACCCGTTCCCGCAGTCGGTCGCGGACCCGTCCGGCCACCTCCGGATTGGCCAGCGACGAGCCGCTGACCGCCTCCAGCATCGTCGCGTCGGACGGGGACGCCGGCTCCATCACGATCTTCAGTGACGTCTTCGTGGTCACCACCGGGTGATCGGCCAGCACGTGGTTGATCCGGCTGATCAGCGCCTGGGTGGCCCCCAGTCGTTCGCGCAGATGCTCCAGGAAGGTCGAGCCCAGGAGTTCGTCGAGCGTCTCCTGGACGCGCAGGCTGTAGGCCGCGTCCAGCTCGTCGTGGATCTCCCCGAGCCGAACGGACGCGTCGCGCGGCCCGAGCGGTGAGCCGGTGGAATCCACCAGCACGCTGACAGCCGGCAGCCCCGACTGATCCGTCGCTATCGTGATCGAGCGTCCACTCGCCTCGAGCCTGACCCGGGTCTCCTCGTTGAGCCGGAACAGTTCGGCCAGCAGCTTCTCGACGAACACGGCCTGCTCGGCCGTGCCCGCCGGCCATCCCCGCGGGCTCACGACCCGACGGGCGATCGCGACCTGGTCGCGGATGCGTTCGGCCGCGGCGAACGCCGGATCGGCAGCCAGGCCCACCTCATCGGCCAGCCCACGATCGAGCAGGATTCGGAACTCCGCCCAAGCCGCATCCCTTGCCCGGGTGGCCGCCTCCCGCTCATGTTCGGTGTTCTCCAGCTGCGTCCGGGCACTTCCCAGGCGGACCCCGATCGCACGCAACTCCACCTCGAGGTCCGCGTGCGCACTCGCCGCCTGCTGCTCGGCCGAGCGCAGCCGCTCCAGCTCGTCCAGGACCTCCCGGTCGTCGGCGTCGATCGTCGCTTCGAGCGTCTCCACGGTCGCGACGGTCTCAGCCAATTCACCCTTGATGCGCTCGTGCCGACCCTGCATTTCGACGCGCGCCTCCCCGGCTCGTCCGAGACGATCACGGGTGCGGTCGAGCGCGGCCACCACGCTCGACCTGAGGCCGAGGTGCTGCTCCAGCAGCCTCAGCCGGGACGTCGCCTCGTGGACGGCGCTGCGCAGCTGGTGCAGTTCGTCGGGCCGGGGCGGCAGGCTCTGCTCGGTGCACCGGCGGGTCAGCTCCGCACGCTGGTCGTCCGCTCGTGCCCGGAGGTCGCCGGCCCTGCTCTCCTCCCGGGCCGCCGTCGCGGCTGAGCGTTCCGCCACCCGGTCGCGCTCAGCCGCCCGAGCGAGCGCCGTCCGCAGGTCGGCGTCGCCGGGGCAACTCCGGAGCGCCTCGGCAAGGTCGGCGAGGGCCGTGTCGGCCCGATCACGACGCGCCTGCGCTGTCTGCGCCCGCTGGCCCCAGTCCGCCTTCTCCGCGGTGAGCTCCTCGACCCGGCGCCGACGGCGATTCGCACGCGCGGACTCGCCCACCCACTCCGGAGCTGGGTGCTGCGGCGCCGCCAGGCCGCTCAGCGCCGGGGACCGCCACCGCCCGTCCGTATTGATCGCCAACGCGGCCCGGGCGGCCGCTCGGGAGTCGGCCGGTGCTGCGTCCAGCGCGATCCCGGCCAGCAGGCCGGCCACGGTGGTGCCGAGCGCAGGATCACAGTCCGCCACCCTCAGGACGTCGCCGAGGTTTGGTCCGTCCACCGCCGGGGGCACCACGACGACCAGCTCCGAGCCGTCACGATCGGACCGGAAGACGCCGTCGGGCGTCACCCACGCGTCCAGCAAGGATGCGGCGGCCAGCGCGGCCTCGACCCGGGCCAGGCTGGCGTCCGGGACCCCGTCGGTCGGGTCGAGCAGCGACCAGAGGGGCGCACCGCTCGCCGACGCCTCGGGACGGTCGCGTCGGGCCCAGCCCGCAGCGTGCGGGAAGGTGGGGACGCGGGTGTCGAGCAAGGCGGCGATTTCCTCGTCGACCCGTTGCTGCGCCGCTACGGCGGCAGCCAGGCTCTGGTCTGCGGCCTCCCGGGCCCTGGCTCCCTCCGAGTGGGCAGGGTCGTACCAGTCCCGGCGGACGGCATCGGACAGGCTCGACTGCCGCGCATCCTCCTCCGTCGTGGGCAGGCCGGCGAGCCACGCGTCCAGGATCGGCTCCGCCACCCGTGGGCTGTGCCGGCCCGCCCAGGCCGGGAGCGCGTGGGCCAGCGCCTCGCGTGTGGACTCTGCCTCGGCCCAGACGGCCTCGGCCTCGCGAGCATCGATTCCCGCCTGTTCGCGGGTGGCTGCGGCAACCTCCTCGGCGTTCGTGGCGTCGCGGTCGGCGCGGTCCGCCCGTCCGGCGGCCTGCAGCGCGGCGTCGATGGCCACGTCCCGCTCGATCAGCATCTGGTGCAGGCGCGGGAGGTCCAGCTCGCCCGGTGGGAGCTGCAGGACGCTCCGTGCCGCCGCGGCAAGTCCGTCGCGCAACCGATCAGACCCCACCGCCCAATTGTCGTGGTCGGCCTGGCGCTCGTCGACCTCGCGGCGGGCGTCGTCCTCGCGGCCGGCGGCCGAGGTGAGGTCGGCGACCGTATCGGCCAGTTGGCGCTCCAACTCGGCCCGCTGCTTCCGGAAGCCCTCGAGCCTCGCGACCCGGCCCTGCGCGTTCTGGTAGCGCACCGAGGACTGCAGCTCGTCCGCGGCGCGGCGGGCGCCCTCGGCCTGCTGCCGCGCCGTCGTGGCGTCGCCCAGCTTGTGCTCCTGCAGCTCCTGGGAGGCGACGACCTCGGCGCGCGCCTCGACCTCCCGCCTGGTGACGTTGTCGAACTCGGTCCGCGCCATGCCCGCGGCGTCGGCACGCTGCCGCAGCACAGCGCGCGCCCACGGCAGCCAGGCGGCGTCCTGGAATCGGCGGATCGTCTCGGCGGCGGCCTTCGTGGACGCCAGGTCAGCGCGGATCTGGTCGAGCTGGTCCCACCCGTCGGCGAGCGCGTCGACCTCCCCCCGACTGAGCTCTGGCAAGGCCGAACGAAGGTGCTTCTGGACGAACGCGATCTCGAGCTGGGCGCCCAGCTTGGGCGTCCGGGTGACGCGCAGCATCTTCCCGATGGCTTCCAGCCGCTCCGGGGGGCTGGCCAGCAGGCGTCCGGCCACGTGGTCGCGGTACGCGGTGGCGGTCGGGTGGACGATCAGTCCCGGGATCTGTAGGTCCCGGGGGGTCGCCACCACCCGGTTGGGCGCCAGGTCGATCGACTCCCGCACTCTGGCCGACCCCTCGACAGTGCACCAGATGGGTTTCACGTCGGCGGCTGCGCTGCGCGCCTCAGCGAAAAGCAGGGTCGTGAAGTACCTCGGCCCCGCGTCGGTGAGGCGTCCGTACTCCACCCAGAGCCAGCCCCGGTGGGTGGACGCGTCGCTACTTCGCCGATCGCCATCGGCGTTCGTGGGCTCGACGTAGTAGCGGAAACGCTTGCCGGAACGACCCAGCGTGTCGATGTTGGCCGAGGACGTGTCGGCCAGCCACGGGATCAGGGTGGTCAGCGCCATCAGTGACGACTTGCCGGTCTCGTTGCGCCCGGTGAGCTGGGCCCAGCCGTTGGCGAACCAGTACTCGGTGACCTCGAACTCCCACAGGTTCACCACACCGGCGCGCAGCACGCGCCAACGATCCGACCTCGACGGGTTGGGGAATCCGCCGCTCGCGGCAGCGTCCACCCAGCCGGTGAGCTGTGCTTCCAGCTCGTCGGGTGCTAGCGGTGCGGACGACATGCTCACTCCTCGAAGAGAGTCTCGGCGGCGGGTGGTCTCGACCGGGGCAGCTGCAGTTCCGCGCTGCGGTAGCGGCCGGCTTCGGGTTGCAACAGCCAGTCCCCCGAGTCGGCGACGGAGAGCAGGCCGGCTAGATGATCAATTCCAAGGGGTCAGTGGTCGTAGGCGGTGAGTGAGCGGCGGACGGGCGCGCCGGCTTGGTCGTTG
>JAIUOS010000007.1 GCA_020161755.1 Actinomycetota bacterium | reverse complement strand
AGACCTCGACCCTCACCCCGACACCGACGCGCCGCCGTCGATCACACCCCCGCTACACCGTCGATTGTGATGAGCCGGATAAGGAGGGGACGCATCTCAGGGCGTCCGCGAAGATCTGTCCCCTTTGCTCGCCGAAAAGTGGCGGATCGAAGAACCGTCCCCGGTCTGTGGGGGGCTCGGGGGGCGGGCGCCGGTTGGTAGGGTGGTCGGACGGAAGCGTTGAGGGGGGAGGAGCCACGATGCCGCGACCGAAGGGCCGGGTGCTGGTGGCCCAGAACCGCAAGGCGCACCACGACTACCACCTGCACGACCGCTTCGAGGCGGGCATGGTGCTGACCGGCACCGAGGTGAAGTCGCTGCGGGCCGGACGGGCGTCCCTGGTGGACGCGTTCGCCACCATCGACGACGGTGAGGTGTGGCTGCGCAACGCCCACATCCCCGAGTACGCGTTCGGCACCTGGAAGAACCACGCCACCCGCCGCAACCGCAAGCTCCTCCTGCACCGCAAGGAGATCGCGAAGCTCGAGCGCGAGACCGTGGCCAGCGGACGCACCATCGTGCCGCTGTCGATCTACTTCTCCGACGGCTACGCCAAGGTGGAACTCGCCGTCGCCACCGGCAAGAAGGACTGGGACAAGCGCCAGACCATCGCCGCCCGGGACGCCGACCGCGACCTGCAGCGCGAACTGGCAGCCCGCAACCGGGGCGAGCGGTGAACCTGCGGGCGCCCGGCCGCTGGCTGGCAGCGCTCGCCGCCCTGCTGCTCACCAGCTGGCTCGTCCTCGGCACCGCACCCGCGGCGTACGCCGCGTCCGCCGACACCTTCGACCGCTTCGACGTGGTCGCCACCGTCGACCAGCAGGGCTACGTCAACGTCACCGAAACCATCGTGCTGCGCTTCGGAGACTCCTCGGGACGTCACGGGCTCGAACGGACGCTGATCACCCGCGAGCCCGACGACGACCAGCACGACGTGGTGTACCGGATCGACCAGGTCTCGGTGTCCAGCCCCGACAACGTCTCGACCGCGTTGGACACCAGTTCGCAGGGCACCGGCCGCAACACCTACCTGCGCATCCGGGTCGGCAGTTCCGAACGCACGATCACCGCCGACACGGCCACCTACGTGCTGAAGTACCGGGTCGCCAGCCTGCTGCGCACCTCCGGTTCCTACGACGAGCTGTACTGGGACGTCTCCGGCTCGTCGATGCCGCGGATCGCGGCGGCATCGGTGAAGATCACCGTCCCGGGCGGCGCCCAGGACGTGTTCTGCTCGGTGGCCGTCCCCGGACGTGGCAACGTGGGCGACTGCGCCACCTCCGGCGTGACCGGAGGCGTCGCCCAGTTCACCGCCAAGGACATCCCGACCGGTCAGGTCATGACCGTGTCGGTGAAGATCAACCCCGGCCTGATCAGCGGGAACACTCCGATCCAGGTCGAGAACGCGGACGCCGCGAGCGCCCGCACCGGCGCGTGGGTGCTCGGCGGCTCGCTCGGGGCGGCCGCCCTCGTGCCGCTGTTCGGCTGGCTGCACCTGCGCCGGCGCACCCGTGACTACCGCTACGAGGGCACCCCTCCCGGCAGCTGGCCGCCGGCCGGAGCGCAGGTGCCGGAGGTGCTCGGCGATCCCGACATCGAGATCCCGGTCTACTTCGCCCCGCCCGACCTCGCCGTCGCCGAGGCCGGCCTCCTCATCGACGGCGAGACCCAGGTGCGCGACACCACCGCCACCCTGGTCAGCCTCGCCGTCGCCGGCGCCATCCAGCTGCGCAGCGACGAGGAGCAGCAGGTCCGGCTCGTCGACGCCCGGCGCGCCACCGACGAGCCCGGTCGGATCGTGCTGTCCAGCCTCTTCCCGCCCGGCAGCAGCCAGACCGGCGACTACGTCGAGCTCGGCGCCGCCGGAACCCTGGCCGACGCCCACGCGAAGGTGCAGCAGTCGGTTCTGGAGAAGGCGCGCCGCGACGGCTGGTTCGCCCGCATGCCGGGTGCGGCCGGCGGCCTGGGCTGCGGCATCGGCGGCCTGTTCTTCCCGATCCTGATGGTCGGCATCATCGGCGGCACGTTCTTCGGGACGCTGCTGCTGCTCGCTCTGCCGCTGGCCCTCAGCATCGCGATCACGACCACCGTGGTGCGGCGCAAGCTCCGTCGCGGCCAGCGCACCGCGTACGGCCGCGCCTACACCGACCAGATCGAGGGGTTCCGCACCTACCTCGCCACCGCCGAGGCCGAACAGCTGCGGTTCGAGGAGGGCGAGGACATCTTCAGCAAGTACTTGCCGTGGGCGATCATGTTCGACCTCACCGAGCGCTGGACGCAGGTGTGCCAGCGCCTGGTCGAGCTCGGACGCCTCTCGCCCGCGGCGCCGGTGTGGTACTACGGCTCGACCTGGGACCTGAGCAACTTCGGCTGGCAGGTGAACACCTTCGACAGCTCGGTCGGCAGTTCGATCGCCGCGGCGCCGACCTTCAGCGAGAGCGGCTTCGGCAGCAGCGGCTCGGCGTTCGGCGGTGGCGGCGGCTTCGGTGGCGGCGGTGGCTTCTCCGGCGGCGGCGGGGGAGGCGGCGGCGGCGGCAGCTGGTAGCCGCTGCGTCCGGCCCGCGTCCGGCGCCCACAGACAACTTCGCTCCCGAAAACGGCTCTTGCTCCCGGAATTCCGGGAGCAAGAGCCGTTTTCGGGAGCGAGGTGGCTCCAGGGGTCGGGTGGACGGACGGGCGGGCTACTTCACGCCGACGAGGTCGCAGACGAAGATCAGGGTCTCGCCGGGGCCGATCACGCCACCGGCGCCACGGTCGCCGTACGCCAGGTGTGCGGGGATGACCAGCCGACGGCGTCCGCCGACCTTCATGCCGACGAGGCCGTTGTCCCAACCGGTGATGACGCGGCGGGCGCCGAGCGGGAAGACCAGCGGCTGGCCGCGGTCGTAGCTGGAGTCGAACTCCTCGCCGGAGGAGAACGCGACCCCGACGTAGTGGACGGCGACGGTCTTGCCGGGGACGGCCTCGGGGCCGGTGCCCTCCTCGAGGTCGATGATCTCCAGATCGGCGGGCGCGGGACCCTCGGGCGGGTCGACGAACGGTTTCTCCATGCCCGGCACCCTACCGGGTGCGGTGCACCGCGCCGGAGTGCGTATACTGGAGTGCTGGTCGGAACTCGTCCCGGTCAGGACAACTCAACAGGGGGTGACTGGTTTCGACTTGGGACGGTAGTTCCAGGAGAAGCGGGCCGAGGATCCGAGGACATCTCGTTAACGACTCTCGGGAAACCAATAAGTGCCAACTCACAGCGCACTGACTTCGCTCTCGCTGCCTGAGCAGTGACCGAAGGGTCAGCCCGGATGCGCCTTCCGTCCGGATCCTGGCCTCATTCAGAAGGCTTACTGCACTGATCTCGTTCCAGGGTCAGTTCGGGAAAATCATGGAACTGGGCTTGTCCACCACGTGCCGACGCGAGGGTGGGAGCCGAGAAAACGCTTAGTCGGCTGCGCCCGGAGAAGTCCTGGTTCACCTCTTGAGGACGCGGGTTCGATTCCCGCCACCTCCACCCCTACTGAGTGCGATCGCCACCGTCCATCGGACGGTGGCGATCGGCGTTTCAGCCCGCTGAGCGCGGCGAGGCCGCCCGCCACATGGCCCGGGTGAGGTCGGCGCCACTGGTCACCCCCGTGGACGGACGGACGGCGTTGCGCCGTCCGGTGGCCACCCAACGTCGCGCGAGCCGCTGCAGTTCGTCCACGTCGATCGGCTTCTCCAGGTAGTCGTCGGCGCCGGCGACGAGGCCGGCCGTCCGGTAGCTGCCGGCCGACATCGCGGTGAGCAGCACGATCGGCACCTCGTCCCACTCCGGGAGCTCCCGCCAGCGGTGGCAGGCCTCGATGCCGGAGTCACTCCCCATCATCAGGTCGAGCAGCACCAGGTCCGGACGTGCGAGCGCGGCGAAACGCTCGGCCTCGGCCGGATTGCTGACCGTGACGACCTCGTAGCCGAGCGGGCTCAAGGCCGCATCGACGACGAGCAGGTTGGCGGGCTCGTCATCGACGGCGAGCACTGTGGGAACGGACGCGACTGCGTGCATAGGGACCCCTCCTTGTGGCATGCAATGGACACCATACTATAAAGTCCTATAAGGTGCCGCTGTCCAGACCGGACACAGCACCCAGGAAGGGAAGGCAGTCAATGCGGGTACACGCGAACTACGAGCCGCGGCTGATCGTCGCCGCCGTCGAGGGGCGCTTCGACGTCCACGGCATGGAGGAGTTCAACCAGGCGGTGATCGAGCGCGTCGGCGCCGACACCCCGAACGTCGTCATCGACCTCTCCGCGGTGGAGTTCATGGACTCCAGCGCGCTGTCCGGGCTGGTCCGGACGCTCAAGCGCAGCATGACCCACAACGGCTCGATCGTGCTCGCGGCAGTGTCGCCCGCAGCCCGGATCATCCTCGAGCTCACCCGCCTCGACGAAGTGTTCCCGAAGGCCGAGTCGGTCGCGCAGGCGCGGCAGGCCATCTTCGCGGTGGCCTGAGCCCATGCCTGACTTCTCGCGCCTCGTCGCCGTGGCCGACCTCCTCGTCGACGAGGGGCGCTACGGCGACATCGGTGCGATCGCCGCGGCCGCGGCCGAGCACGCGGCCCGCCTGACCAGGGCCGGGCAGTCGCGGGTGATCCTGACCACGCCCGACCGGACGGTCGAGCGGGAGTACCCGGCCGACCCGGCCGACGGACGCGCGCCGGCGGTGCTCGAGGCGGCCGTCACCGCCGGCGACGTCACCGGCTTCGTCGACCTGGCCCAGCCGGTCGACGGACGGTTCTCCGAACTCGACGCCTGGCTGCTCGAGATCGTCGCCCGCCGGATCGAGTCCCAGCTCGCCTGCCTGGAGTTCCGCCGGGCCGAGATGGAGGCGCGCGAGGTCCTCCGGGACGCCGAGCTCGCCGGCGAGCTCCAGCGCGCGCTCGTCACCGCCGACCACCGCGACACCGACACCGCGTGTGCGGCCGGCGACGTCCGTCCCGCCGGACGCCTCGGCGGCGACCTGTTCGACCTGATGGAGTCCGACGGCGACCTGGTCGCCGTGCTCGCCGACATCTCCGGCAAGGGCGCCCCGGCCTCCCTGCTCACCTCGGCGCTGCTGTCGACGGTCCAGCAGCAGTTCACGATCGTCGGGGCCCGGCCCGGTCGGCTGCTGGAAGCCGTCGGAAACGCCATGGACGGCATGCTCGAGCGCACCGGGCGCATCGTCACCCTCGCCATCGTCGCGGTCGACTCCCGGGCCGGCGTCCTGCGGATCGCGTCCGCCGGCCACCACCCGGTGTTCGTCGACACCCCCGACGGCGTGGTCACCGTCCGGCCCACCTGCCCGCCGTTGGGCGTGGTGCCGCCGCGACCCGAGGAGCGGGTCTACGACTTCCCCCGCGGCAGCGCGGTGCTGCTCGCCAGCGACGGCCTGGTCGAGCAGTGCGATGCCCGCGGCGAGCAGTTCGGGATGGGCCGGCTCGCCGCGGCGTTCGCCTCGGCCGATCGGTCGAAGGCGTCCACCGTGGTGGCACGCCTGCTCAATACGGTCCACCGGTACGCCGGGGCCGCACCCCAGGACGACGACCGCGCAGCGGTGGTCATCATCTCGAGGAGCAACGCATGAGGATGCACGACTACCTGACCGACGGCGGTCTCGACTTCTCCGCCACCGACCAGGCGTTCGCCGCCCTGGTGGACGGCATCGCGTGGCTCGAGCCCGACCAGGCCTACCTGACCCGGCTCGCCCTGCACGAGCTGCTCGTCAACGTCCGCACGCACGCCTACGGCGGGGGCCCGGGCGCCATCGAGATCGGCGCCACCGCCACCGAGGAGGCCCTGACGGTCACCACGACCGACTGGGGCGCCGAACTGCCCGACGTGCAGCCCCAGCCGCTGCCGCACCACTCCGAGGAGGGCGGCTACGGGCTCGCGATCATCGACAAGGCCTTCACCGAGGTCGCCTACCGCCGGGTGATGGGACGCAACCGCTGGGTGCTCACCTTGTGGGCGTCCCGGGAACCGTCGCGGTGAGCCGACGGACGCCGCGTCCCGAACCCGCCACCGCCCTCGAGCGGGACCTGCGCACCGCGAAGGTCATCGCCCGCTGGGTGAGCGCGGTGTACTACGTCGCCGCCATCATCATCTTCCGGGACGTGCTGGCGTCCATCCCGGCCGTGCTGTCCGGGCACGAAGTGATCGTCGGTGACGAACTCGTCCCGTTCTTCGACTGGAACACCCAGCTGCTCGACCAGGCCGCCGGCCATTTCAACGACCTCACCAACGGCTACGAGTTCCGAGTCCGCTACGCCTTCCTCACCACCTGGCTGCGGCACTACGCGATCCTGCCGTTCGCGATCGTGCTGGTCATCCCGACCCTGTTCATGACCGTGTACCGGGTGACGTCGTCGTTCATCATCGACATCTTCCGCACCCTGTCGCCGGTCACGGTCGCGCTCACCACCTCGTTCCCGACCTCGATGATCTACCTGATCGTCATCTACGCGAAGGTCACCCACTTCTACACCCTCGGCCTGGGCCTGGTGATGGTCACGATCTCGATCCTGTACCTGCTGCGGGCCGTGCTGTTCACGCCCGTCCACTGGGTGCGGCAGATCGTCCTGGCCTGCGTGGTGACCCTGTTCAACCCCGCCGTCCACTACCTGGTGCTGTTCTCGGTGTTCTTCGCCGTCGGCGGCGTTGTCCTCGCGATGGGCGAACTCGCCCGCTGGATCCGCCTCGGCGGGCCGGCGGCGCTGGTCCGGCTGCCCGGACGCGTGCGCGGGCTGCTGGCGTCGGGGCAGGTCGTGGCCCGGGTGCGGGGCGTCCTGCACCGGTGGGGCGGCACGACGCTCGGACGCGGGGTCGCCGGCGGCCTGATCTTCGTGGTGACGACGCTGATCCCGTACGCGCTGTTCGTGAAGTACGTCGCCCTGCGCGGGGTGGAGAACCTGTCCGAGACCGTGCCGGGCGACTACTACTTCATCCGTGACGCCTCGGTGTCGTGGCTGCACGTGCTCAGCTGGGACCTCGCCGGGATCATGGACAAGGTCTATTACGGCGACTACCTGGCCAAGGTGCCCCGGTACCCGAACCTGGCCTACACCCTGCTCTACTTCGCCCCGCTGTTGATCCCGGTGATCCGGCGCGGACTGGCCAACACCCGCGCCCACCGCCAGTTGCTCGGCGTGATCTACGTGGTCTCGGTGTTCTGCATCTGGGCGACGATCGGCTACGCCGAGCCGCAGTGGTTCCCGAGCTTCCACCGCGCCCTCGCCGCGGTGACCCGCACCGTGTACGCGACCGGGACGCCGATCGGCAGCCTGACCCTCGACCTGTCCTCCTCGATCGTCCAGGTGCTGCGGTTCCCGCACCGGTTCCAGCTGCTGCTGTTCGCCTTCGCGCCGCTGGTGATGACGCTGCCGATCGCGTGGGGGATCGACGCCCTCCACCGGCTGTGGCTGGGCCGCCGCGACGCCGTCACCGCCGACGCCGCCAGGACGGACGCCGCGGGCCGCGTCCGCGACTCCCACCTGCTGCGCGCCGCCGCCGTGGTGATCCTGTGCCTGTCCTTCTTCTCGCCGTTCTGGTCGAACGCGAACTACCGCCAGACGATCACCTCGGGCAACTGGGGGACCTTCCTGGCGCCCTACCCGGTGGACGACCTCGCCGCGCTCAAGGCCGAGATCAGGACGCTGCCCGACGGCAAGGTGGCCGTGATGCCGCCGACCGAGACCGCGAAAGTGGTGGCCGACGACAACGGCGTCGACCACAAGTTCATCGACAAGTTCTTCATCTACTACCTGAACGACTCCAGCTTCTACTACGGGCTGACCGGCGACTCGTACAACAAGTTCGAGTTCTTCCTGATCCTGCGCGGGCTGTACTACCAGCAGGACTGGTGGATCAACCCGGCCCGCGACATCGGGCTGCGCTACATCGTGGTGAACAAGAAGCTGCACACCAACGGCGGCGTCGGCGCGGAGTACCTGCCCGACGTCGAGTCCTACATCGGGCCCGCGCTGGAGCGGCAGGTGAGCCTCGGCCAGGCGACCAAGCGGTACGAGAACGGCACCTACGCGCTCTACGAGATCGCCGACGCCGGCGCGGCGAACCGCAAGGTGCTGATCGTCGACTCGAGCTGGAAGGACTACCTCCGGCTGGTCTGGAACCGGCTCGACCTCACCCGGTGCTACAAGTTCGAGTACCTGCCCTTCTACGAGCCGGGGGAGAATGCGGCGGCGAACCCGCAGGTGTACTCCGACGACCCGACGTCATCCGGCATCGACCTGTGGGTGGCGTCCCACAAGGACGCGTTCTTCACCCCCACCCCGAAGACGTTCCCGTTCGACCCGAACGTGGTGGCGTCCAGCTACTACCTGTCGCCGATGTTCCGCGAGTACCTGCTGTTCTCCAACACCAAGTGGAACCGGACGGGGATGATCACCCCCGGCGTCTTCGGCACCCTGAACGGGTCGTTCGTCGCGGTTCCGCGCGCCACGTCGTTCACGATCCCCGTGACCGTCCCGGACGCCGGGCGGTACCACGTCCTGCTGCGCGGGTCGTTCTCGGCCAACCAGGTGACGATCACGTCCAAGGGGCTGGGCCTGTCGACGTCCTCGGAACTGCGGTCCTCGGCCGACCACCTCCAGTACTTCACGAAGGACACCGTCTACACCCCCGACCGCACGGCCGTCGACACCTCGCAGCTGTCGGTGGCCGACCTCGAGGCCCGCATCTCCAGCGGCGACCTGGTACCGGTCAACCTCAGCAACGAGTACCAGGACCTCGGCGTCGTCCAAGCCGACCGGAAGGGTGGTCAGAACGTGGTGGTCACCAAGACCGACGGCAACCCGATGCTGGTCGAGGGCATCGTGCTGGTGCCGGAGGAGGAGTACCAGCAGGCGGTCACGCAGACCGCCGTGGAAGTCGTCGACCCGTCCGCGAAGCTCTCCTGCGACCAGACCTACCCGGTGTTCGGGCCCGAGTCCGAGGGCTACGTCGACCCGGCCGAGAACGACGCCCACAAGGACCTCTCCAACGAGGAACTGCTCACCCTGGCCGCGGCCGCGGTGACCAGCCTCGAACCCGACGACAGCGGCGGCCTCGGTGCCGACGGGCTCATCCTCGTCCTCGCCGGCGCCCTGCTGCTCTCCGCCGTGCTCACGGTGGTTTCCCGCACCCGTACCCGCCGCCCCGACGACCCCCAGCCGGACCCCTCACCGGCGTCGACCGCCACCGAAAGGACCCCTGACGATGACTGACACCCCGCCCACGATCGTGTTCCTCGGCACGCACGGGCAGCACAACATCGGTGACGAGCTGCTGCTCGAGACGTTCCTGTACCAGCTCGGCTGCACGCCGTCGTACGTGGTGAACACCTACGACCCCGAGTTCACCGCCCGCCAGCTCGAGGGCCGTTACCGCGCCGAGCTGATCGACACGGCGGGGGACCGGCTCGCGCTGCTGCGCCACCTGTGGGGCGCGGACGCGGTCGTGTTCGGCGGCGGCAGCATCGTCAAGGAGCTGTACGCCTCGATCGGACGCAACCGGTACGCCACGCTGGTGATGATCCTCGCGATCGTGACGTTCTCGAAGTGGGTGGCCCGCACGCCGATCGCGATGCTGAACATCGGCGTCGGCCCGATCGAGACCCGCACCGGGCGCCTGCTGGCCGGCCTCATCCTGCGCCAGGCCGACCTGGTCACGGTGCGCGACCCCGGCTCCTACGCGCTGTGCCGCGAGGTGGGCCTGGGCGACACGGTGCACTCCGGCACCGATGCGGTGTTCTCGGTGACCCCGGACTGGTTGCTGGACGGTGCGGCGACCCCCCGCCCGGCCGCGGACGGCCCGCTGCGGATCGCGCTCAACCTCAACGTCGACATCGAGAACCCGGACAACTGGGAGTACTTCCAGGAACACCTGGCCACCGCGCTGGCCGGTGTCGCGAACGGGCGTCCGATCGAGCTGCACGGACTGCCGATGCAGTCGAAGGGCAAGGAGCGCGATGACGCGACCGTCCTGCGCGCGTTCGCCGCGCGGGTGCCCGGCATCACCTACGTGGAGCACCACCCGGTCACCCACGTGGACGTGGCACGGCTGATCGAGGCGTGCGACCTGGTGGTCTCCGAGCGGTTGCACGCGATCGTCATCGCAGCGATCCTCGGCACGCCCGCGTTCGTGCTCGCCTACGACGTGAAGGTGCGCGAGTTGGCCACGATGCTCGGTCTGGACGCGGCCAGCGTCGACATCAACACCGCCTTCGACGCCGCCGACGTGCAGCGCCGCATGGAGCGGCTGCTGGACGACCCCGAGGCCGCCGGACGCCGGCTGCACCAGCGCGCGCAGCGGCTCTGCGAGCGCGCGCAGTCCGACCTCGCGACCTCGCGCGTCTGGGTGCTGGAGCACGCGGCATGACCGCCGTCGAGGCGCAGCGGCCGGTGCGCCGCGGGTCGCTGCTGGCCAACAGCGCGATGCTGTCCACCACCGCGCTGGCGGTCAGCGCGGCGAACTACCTGCTGAACGTCGTCCTCGCGCGGTGGCTGCCGCCCGCGCAGTTCGGCGACGTCAGCCTCGTGGTCAACGTCGTCCTGGTCGGCTCCCTGGTCGCCGCCACGCTGCAGCTCGTGGCCTCCCGGGCGACCGCGTCGGCACCGGAGTCCCGCGACGCGGTCCGCCGGATCCTGGTCCGCGGCGCACTGGTCGTCGGCGCGGTGACGCTGGCGGGGCTGGGTGGCGGCGCGTGGCTGCTGGCCGCCGAGCTGAACGCGTCCACGCCCTGGATCTTCGTGGTGCTCGGTCTCGGCCTGCCGGTCTACTTCGTCCAGGCCGTGCACCGCGGCGTACTCCAGGGCGAGCTCCGCTTCCCCCGGCTCGCGCTGTCCTACGGTGTCGAGGCCGCCGCCCGGGTGGGCGTCACCGTCGCCCTGGTCGCCGCCGGGTTCGGCGTGATGGGCGCGGCCATCGGCGTCGCGGTGTCGTTCGTGGCCTCGGCGGCCGTCGCCCGGGTGCGTCCGCTCGCCGGGGCTGTGGCCACCGTCGACGTGGCGAGCCTCGGCCTGCGGGCGGCCGTGGCCGGCGCCACCGTGCTGCTGGTCGGGCAGACGGTCGTCAACACCGCCGACCTGGTGATCTCGAAGGCCCGGTTCGACCCCGCCACCGCGGGCGTCTACGCCGCCGCCGCCCTGGTGGGCCGTGCGCTCGTGTTCCTGTCGTCGTCGGTGGTGAGCTCGGTGTTCCCGGTCGTGGCGAGGGACGGGATCGGCGCGGGGGAGCGCCGGCGCGCGATCCTGGGCGGGGTGGGACTCACCGTGGCGATCGGTGTGGCGGGCACCCTCGGCGTCGCCCTCGGCGGGCACCTGCTGGTCGCGGTCGCCTTCGGCGCGGGCTACGCCGGTGCGGAGCCCCTGCTCGTGCCGTATGCGCTGGCCACCGCGCTGTTCGCCCTGGCCAACCTGCTGGCCTCCGTGGAAGTCGCCCGCCGGCGGATCGCGGCGGCGGTCGTGCTGGCCTGCGGCGCGGTGGCGCAGACCGCCGTGCTGGCGGTGTGGGGGTCGACCCCCCAGTCGTTGGCCTGGCTCCAGGTCGCAGTGATGGGGGCCACGGCGCTCGCGGTCCTGGTCGCGCACCTGCGCGGTGCACGACGCGATTGACGAATAGCTATAAAGTCCTATAAAGTGCGGGTCGAAAGGAGCTCCATGGACTACGCGACGTACGCCACCTGGCGTGACCGTTCGGAGGTGCGTCCGCTCGACCTCAGTGTCGTGATCCCGGCCTACAACGAGACCGACCGCATCGTGCCGACCATCGGTGCCTTCGCCGCCCACCTGGCCGGCACCGACCTCGCCTGGGAGCTGATCGTCTCCGACGACGGCTCCACCGACGCCACCCGCGACCTGATCGCGCTGCTCGAGCACGCCAACGTCCGCGTCCTGGAGGCGCCCGCCAACGCCGGCAAGGGTGCCGCCGTGCGACGCGGGTTCCAGGCCGCCCGCGGACGCAGGGTGCTGTTCTCCGACGCCGACAACGCCACTCCCGCCCACGAACTCGATCGCCTGATGGCAGCGATGGACGCCGGCGCCGACCTGGTGATCGCGTCCCGCGCCGCGGAGGGGGCGAGCGTGAACAACCGCAGCTTCCTGCGCAGCAGCATGACCGCGGGACTGCGCTGGATCGTCCGGCTCGGGCTCGGCGTCGGTGTGCGCGACACCCAGTGCGGCTTCAAGCTGTTCACTGCCGAGGCGGCACAGCGCATCTCCGCCGCCCAGACCGTCGAGGGCTTCTCCTTCGACCTCGAGCTGCTCTACCTTGCCCGGCGGTTCGGCTACCGCGTGGCCGAGGTGCCGGTGGCCTGGTTCGACGCCCCCGGGTCGAAGGTGGACCCGGCCAAGGAGGCCGTGCGCTTCCTGACCTCGATCGTCCGTATCCGCGCCAACAGCCTGCGGGGGGTCTACCGCGATGCCTGAGTTCACGATCGCGGTGGTCACCGCCCTCACCCCGAGTTCCACCACGTTGGCCGAGTACGGCCTGCACCTGCTGTCCGCGCTCGGCCGCAAGGACGGCGTCCGCGTCGTCGCGCTCGTCGAGGACGCCGACCACGACTACCCGGCGATCCCCGGGGTGGAACTGCGCCGGGCCTGGCGCTTCGACGCGTTGTCCAACCCGGTGCGGATCGCGCGCGCGGTCAGGAGCGCGGGCGCCGACGTGGTGCTGTTCAACGCGCACTTCACCAGCTTCGGCTCGTCCAAGGTCGGCGCGGCCGTCGGGCTCGCGTCACCGCTGGCCGCCCGGCTGGCCGGCGTCCCGGTGATCACCCTGATGCACAACATCGTCGAGACCGTCGACCTCGGCGCGGCCGGCTTCGGCAGCTCGCGGCTGGTCGAACCGGTCCTGCGTGCGATCGGCACCTCGATCACCTGGATGGTGCTGCGCTCGAACCTCGTCACCACCACCATGCCGAACTACGTCGAGATCCTGCGGGCGAAGTACCGCGCGAAGAACGTGGCGCTGACGCCGCACGGCGCGTTCGAGGTGCCCGCCCCGCCGCAGGCGCCGCCGTCCCCCCCGACCGTGATGACGTTCGGCAAGTTCGGCACGTACAAGAAGGTCGAGGGCCTGATCGAGGCCGTCCGCAGCCTCGGGCGCGACGATGTCCGGGTGGTCATCGCCGGCACCGACAGCCCGAACACCCCCGGCTACCTCGCCGGTGTCGAGGACCGTCTCGGTGGCCCGGACGTGCTGTTCACCGGTTACGTGGCGGAGTGGGAGGTCGAACCGACGTTCCGCGACGCCGCCGTGACCGTGTTCCCCTACACCGCCACCACCGGCAGCTCCGGCGTCCTGCACCAGGCCGGGTCGTACGGGTGCCCGCCGGTCCTGCCGCGCATCGGTGACCTGGAGGGCCTGATCGAGGCCGAGGGGTACACCGGGGTGTTCTTCGAGCCCGACGACGTGGACGACCTGGCGCGCGCGATCGCGTCCGTGCTGGACGACGAGGAGGAGCGCGCCCGGATCGCCCGGCACAACTACGCTGCCTCCGCCGGGTTGACCATCGACGAGGTGGCCGACTGGTACCTGGTGCACGCCGGCCGGCTCGTCCGCGGCGACGGGCGCAGCCTGCTCGGCGACGCCCGCCCCCCGGTGGCTGTCTGACGTGGCGAGTGTCGTCCTGGGGCGCCCGCCCGTGCGCGGCGCGTCCGCCCCGAACGAGGTTCATAAAGCGCTGTACTATGCCCGGATGCTGTCCACCTCCGAGCTGGTCTCCCGGATCCGCGCCACCAATGGCGACACCCAGGAGGGTCTCGCGCGGCGCCTGGGCGTCTCGTTCCCCACGGTGAACTCCTGGGAACGCGGACGCAGTGAGCCCAAGCCGGGCCACCGGAAGGTGCTGGAGGACCTCGCGTCCTCGTTGCGGATCGTGCAGGAGCTGATGGTCCTGGTCATCGACGACGACCCGGTGACCGCCGAGCTGGTGCGCGCCGCCGCGGTGGACGTGGACGCGGCGGTGACCGTGGAGTCTGCCCTCGGCGGCTGGGAGGGCCTGGTGAAGCTGGGCGCCCTGCAACCCCAGCTGCTCTTCCTCGACGTGATGATGCCCGGCATCGACGGCCTCGAGGTCGCCCGGCGACTGCCGGCCATCGAGGGGCTCGACACGCTGCGCGTGGTCTTCGTCACCTCCTCGCAGAGCCCGGACGTGCTTGCGCGCGCGGCCGCGCTGGGCAACGCCGTCCTCGCCAAGCCGCTGGAGCTCTCCGACCTCACCACGGCCATGCAGGAGAACCTCCGCCCCTAGTCAACCCGGTCCGTGCCCCGTGCCCCGCTCCCGACGGAGCGGGGCACTCGTGCGTCCGGGGGTCGCCCCGGGGTCGAACAACGTTCCCGAATGGGTGACAGAATGCGCATTTCACAATGCGTGCCATTTCAATCAACCCGGTAACTCCAATGGGTGACAAATGTTCCCTTCCGGGTGACTACCCAGCCGGGTGACAAGGGGTGATGCCGCTCAGAGAGGCTCGGAAAGGCCTCCAGAAATCGGTCGTGTCTTTTCGCAAGAATTAGGCGCGCGCCGTCCAATTGGGCTATTCTTTCGGTGTCGCCACCGGCCAGGTGGGGGCACGAGATGGGCCATCGGTTCCCGATGTCGGGGCCGGCGGTTGACCTTCGAACTGATCCACGTAGTGAATGCACGAAAGGCACCAGCAAAGTGACCGCCATCACTTCTGTGCTGACCGAGCCGGCTCCCCGGGAGCGCTCGGTCACGACGCGACTCGCTGACCTCAGCCACGAGCTCCGCACTCCACTCAACGCCGTCATCGGGCTCTCGACGATCCTGTCCCGCCAGCTCCACGGCCCCCTCACCGACAAGCAGGCGCAGTACGTCGCCCAGATCGAGACCAGCGGACGCCACCTGCTCGCCCTGGTCGGCGACATCCTCGACCTGGCCAAGGCCGAGGCCGACAAACTCTCCGCCGACATCATCGACGTCGACGTTGCGGCCCTGGTCGAGGAGTCGGTGGCCATGGTCCGGGAGCAGGCGGCCGCCCAGGACCTCACCGTCGAGGTCGACCTGGTCGACGCGCCCTTCGTCCGGGCCGATCCGCTGCGGGCCCGCCAGATGCTGCTCAACCTGCTCTCCAACGCGGTCAAGTTCACCCCGGCCGGCGGACGGATCGGGGTGCGCGCCCACGCCGACGCCGGCCAGCTGGCGCTGGAGGTCTGGGACACCGGCATCGGCATCGCCGACGAGCACCTCGAGAAGGTCTTCGAGCCCTTCGAGCAGATCGACTCCCCGGAAGCCCGCGGGCACGCCGGCACTGGTCTCGGCCTGGCCCTGACCCGACGCCTGGCCGAACTGCAGGGCGGCCAGGTCACGGTGCGCAGCGAGGTCGGCGCGGGGTCGACCTTCGTCGCCACCCTCCCGCTCAGCACGCCGGTCGTGCCCAGCGAGGAGGTGCCCGACAACGTGGTCCCGCTGCGTCCGCGACGCACCCGCGACCGGATGCCCGCCGGGTTCGTCGTCCCGGGTGCCAGACTGTGCACCGGGAGGTGTGATGCAGACGTACCGGGTGGGCGACCTGCTGGTCGCGGGGATCTCGATCACCGACGGCGTCTTCGACGGCACAGTGGTGCTTCTCCTGGATGCCGACGATTCCGGGACCCTGGGGGTGGTGCTCAACCGGATCACCGACATCGAACTGTCCGGAGCCCTGCCGGCCTGGTCGCGGCTGGTCAGTGAGCCGCAGGCGCTGTTCGACGGCGGCCCGGTGTCGCAGCAGGGCGCGGTGTGCCTGGCCGAGCCGTGGTCGGAGACCGAGGAACCGCCGGGCTGGCGTCCGGTGTTCGGGCGGGTCGGCCTGCTGAACCTGGACACGCCGGTCGAGATCGCCGAGGGGACCTACCGCCGGCTGCGGATCTTCGCCGGCTACGCCGGCTGGGACGCCGGGCAGCTCGAACGCGAACTCGAGTTCGACATGTGGCACGTGGTGCCGGCCCTGCCCGACGACATCTTCGACCGCGAGCCCGAGGGGCTGTGGCGGCGGGTGTTGCGGCGCCAGGGCGGCGAGTTGGGCCTGCTGTCCACCTGGACCTCGGTCACCGAGGCCAACTGAACGTGCCGCCCGGCCGGGCGGACTAGTATCGAAGCACCGGCTCGAAGAGGGGGAGAGGGTGTCCGAGGCTCCACGGAGTTCCACGCCGCGGATCCTGGTCGTCGACGACGACGAGGCACTGGCCGAGATGCTGCACATCGTGCTCGGCTCGGAAGGCTTCGACGCCCGCCTGTGCCATACCGGGGGCGCCGCCCTCGACGCGTTCCGTGACTACCGTCCCGACCTCGTGCTGCTCGACCTGATGCTGCCCGGACGCGACGGCGTGGACGTCTGCCGCGACATCCGGGCCGAGTCCGGGGTGCCGATCGTGATGCTCACCGCGAAGAGCGACACCATCGACGTGGTGGACGGGCTGTCGGCCGGCGCGGACGACTACGTGGCCAAGCCGTTCAAGACCCAGGAGCTGATCGCCCGCATCAAGACCCGGTTGCGCCGCCACGTCACCCCGGACGCCGACGTCGACAGCCTGCGGATCGGCGACCTGTCGATCCGGGTGAACGAGCACACCGTCCGGCGCGGCGACTCCGAGATCATCCTCACTCCGCTGGAGTTCGACCTGCTGCTGGCGCTCGCGCGCCGTCCGCGCCAGGCGTTCACCCGCGAGGTGCTGCTCGAGGAGGTCTGGGGCTACCGCCACGCCAGCGACACCCGCTTGGTCAACGTCCACGTGCAGCGGCTCCGCTCCAAGATCGAGAAGGACCCCGAGCGGCCCGAGATCATCGTCACCGTCCGCGGCGTCGGCTACCGGGCCGGGGAGCCCAAGTCGGCCTGATGAGAGGCCTCGCCCGCTTCGCCCCGTTCCGGCTCTGGGCCCGATCGCTGCCGTTCCGGGTGGTTCTCAGCACACTGGCCGCCGCGATGGTGATCCTGGTGGCGACCGGGTGGTTCCTGATGGACCAGTCCAGCCGCGGCATCATGAACGGCAAGACCCAGACCAGCGTCGCCGAGGTCTCGGCGGTGGTGGCGAGCATGCAGCGCGACCTGTCGACGACCGACCTGCGCACGACGTCGGTGAGCGAGCGCATCAACCGGCTGGCCAGGGACGCCGCCAACCGCGGCCAGGTGGGCAACCAGTACTTCGTCGTGGTCGAGACCCCGATCTCGCAGATCGGTACCGCCGGGCTCGCCGCCGACAGCATCCCCGACCGGATCCGGCAGGCGGTCGGCGAGGGCGGGCTGTGGAGCACGCCCACGATGATCCGGTTCAACGACTCCCGACCGGACGAACCGGGGCTGGTGGTCGCGACCACGCTGACCGCGCCCGGTCAGGCGCCGTACCCGGTGTTCTTCCTGTTCTCGACCGCGCGTGAGCAGCAGACCCTCGCGGTGGTGCAGCAGGCGGCGCTGGCCACCGGGCTGTTCCTGCTGGCCGGGCTGACGCTGACCGTCTACCTGATCTCGCTGCAGGTGCTGCGTCCGGTGCGCGCGGCCCGCCTGGCCGCCGAGAGCCTGGCCGCCGGCCACCTGGAGGACCGGATGGCCGTCGTCGGCACCGAGGACCTCGCCGGGCTGGCCCGCTCGATGAACCACATGGCCGAGGAGCTGGACAAGAAGATCACCCAGCTCCAGAACCTATCGCTGGTGCAGCAGCGGTTCGTCTCCGACGTCTCCCACGAACTGCGGACGCCGCTCACGACGATCCGCATGGCCGCCGAGGTGCTGCACGCGCACCGAGCCGCGTTCGACCCGGTGTCCGGACGTTCCAGCGAACTGCTGTCGGCCGAGCTGGACCGCTTCGAGGAACTGCTGACCGACCTGCTGGAGATCTCCCGCTTCGACGCCGGCGCCGCCGAGCTCGCGCTCGACGACATCGACCTGGTGGCGCTGGCGGGGGAGGAGCTGGACGCCCTGCAACGGCTCGCCGAGGGCACCGGCAGCGTGATGAAGCTGGACGCCGACGGCCGCTGCGTCGCCGAAATCGACACCCGGCGGATCCGGCGCATCCTGCGCAACCTGATCACGAACGCCATCGAGCACGGGGAGGGCCGTCCGATCACCGTCTACGTGCGCGGCGACGACCGTGCGGTCGCCATCGCGGTGCGCGACCACGGCGTCGGGTTCTCGGCCGCCGAGGCCGGCCAGGTGTTCAACCGGTTCTGGCGCGCCGACCCGTCCCGGGGGCGCCGGGTGGGCGGCACCGGCCTGGGGCTGTCGATCTCGCTGGAGGACGCCCGGCTGCACGGCGGCTGGCTGAACGCGTGGGGGCGTCCCGGCCTGGGCGCCCAGTTCCGGCTGACGCTGCCGCGACGCGCGGGCGAGCCGTTGGAGGCCTCACCGTGGCCGGTCGTGCCCCCGGACGTACGGGAGGTGACCAGTGTCCCGCTCCGCTAGGTTGCTGGTCGCGCTCGCGTCCGCGTTCCTGCTGGTCGGCTGCGCGACCGTCCCCACGTCAGGGCCGGTCGAGCGGCAGACGTCCCAGGCGACCGGGGTGAACTCGGGGGTGCACGTCGACCCGCTGCCGCCGGCCGAGGGTGCCAGCCAGCTGCTGGTGGTGGAGGGCTTCCTGCACGCGATGAGCGTGTACCAGCCCGACTACGCGATCGCCCGGCAGTACCTGACCGAGTCGGCCAGCAAGAACTGGCACCCCGAGTCGGGGGTGCAGATCTACGCCGACGGGTTCCCGCCCACCGACACCGGCTCCAACGTGGTGCTCTCCGGCGTCCCGGTGACCGGTTTCGTCGATGCGACCGGGAGCTACCGTCCGGTCACCGGCACCACCCAGACGTTCAACTTCAACCTGATCAAGGACGCCGGCGACCAGTGGCGCATCTCCAGCCCGCCCCAGGGGCTGCTGGTGTCGCGGTACGTGTTCACCACGAACTTCACCGCCGTGAACCTGTACTTCACCGACCCGTCCGGCACGTCGCTGGTGCCCGACCCGCGGTTCTTCGCCACCGGTGACCAGGCGATGGTCGCGGCGGTCACCCAGCTGCTCACCGGACCGTCGTCGTGGCTCGCCCCGGCGGTGCGGAAGCTCGACACCAGCGGCATCACCATCGGCGGGGTGGTCCTGGACCCGGCCGGCCTGGTCGACGTCGCGCTCGGCGGCGCCACGGACCGGCTGTCCGCCGATCAGCGGCACACCCTGCTGGCCGAGCTCGCCTACACGATGACGGACTTCGACGCCGTCGGCTCGGTGCGGGTGACCGGCGCCGCCCAGGTGTGGCGCGACCAGGTCGGCCAGTCGGTGGTGCGGCCGGAGAGCTTCGCTGCGCTGTCGCCCGAGGGCGCCGGCAGCCGGGTGCTGTTCCTGGTGCACGACCACAAGCTCAAGCGGCTGCGGGACGCGACCGACTGGGACAACTTCCTCACCGTCGACGCCGGGATCACCAAGCCCGAGCAGATCGCGGTGAACACCGATCTCAGCCAGGTCGCCGCGGTCACCGACGGGGGGACGACCCTGGAGCTCGGCCAGACCGCGTCCGGCAAGGCCGCCCGGTCGATCCGCACCGGCGCCGGGCTGCTGCGCCCGGCGTTCGCCCGCAACGGCGAGCTGTGGTCGCCGGCCCCGGGTGGACCCGGCGAACTGCAGGTGTTCAAGGGCGAGCAGCGGCTCAAGGTGACCGTCTCCGGCCTGCCGGACGCGCGGGTGCGCGCGCTGGCGCTGTCGGCCGACGGCACCCGGGTGGCGTTCATCCTCCGCCAGGGCCGGACGGACGTGGTCGGCCTCGCACGGGTCGAGCGGTCGGACGGGGCGATCACCGTCGACGGCTGGCGCACCGTCGACCTCGCCCTCAACACCAGCAGCTCGGCGCTGTTCCTCGATCTGGGCTGGCTGTCGCCCACCGAGCTCGGCGTGCTGGTCAGCAGCAACGGCGACACCAGCGTGGTGCGCGCCAGCCAGGATGGTGCGACCGCCAACGACATCGGGCCCAGCGAGGCTTCCGCCCTGGAGCAGCTCGCGGTGGCGCCCGCGGCCGGCAGCCCGGCGGTCGCCCTGGGGTCCAGCGGCAGCGTCTATCGCTTCGACGGCGACTTCAACTGGAACCTCGCCATCACCTCTGTGGACGCGGTCGCCTACTCCGGCTGAGCCTGTGGACGCGTGACCGTCCCGGCGGGCGCTTGCCGAGGATGACGGCGTGCGTGCCGGCGTCCTGCTCACCAGCCTCGCCGACCTCGTGCTCGGCGCCCGGTGCGCGGGGTGCGGATGTCCGGCGCTGGGGGTGTGCGCGGCGTGCCGGGCCGCGATCACGGCACGACCGCCGATGCGGGTGCCGCTGTTGCCCGAGGGGTTGCCGCCGGTGCTGGCCGGCGGGCCGTACGCCGACGAGCTGCGCCGCGTCCTGCTGGCGGCGAAGGAGCGGGGTGCGCTCGGCCTGGTGCCGTTGCTCGGTGACCGGGTGGCCGCGGCGGCGGCGCGCTGGGCGCTCGAGGCGGGGAGTGGTGGGCCGGTGGTGCTGGTGCCGGTGCCCTCGGCCCGCGAGCACGTGGCCCGCCGCGGGCTCGACCTGCCCGCCGCGCTCGCCGGACGGGCGTCCCGCCGGCTGAACGATGCCGGGCTGCCCGCCCGCAGCTGGGCCGGGTTGCGGCTGGTGGGGCGTCCGCGTGACCAGTCCGAGCTGGGGCGGGCCGACCGGCTCGCGAACCTGGCGCAGGCGATGGCGGTGTCCGGCGCGCCGCCGTCCGGAAGGCTGGTGGTGGTCGACGACATCGTCACCACGGGTGCGACCCTGGCCGAGGCGGTGCGGGCCTGCGCGGTGGCCGGAATGCCGGTGTCGGCGGCGGTGGCGGCAGCCGCAACCATGAGTTGGGGCGCCCGGTGAACCGGGCGCCCCAAGGGGTGTCTGATGTTGGGCTCGACCTCAGATGGCCGTCGCGCCGCTCTCGCCGGTGCGGACCCGGACGACGGTGTCGACCGGGACGATCCACACCTTGCCGTCGCCGACCTGGCCGGTGCGGGCGGACTGGACGATGACGCCGGTGAGCGCCTCGGCCTCCTCGTCCTCGACCAGCACCTCGAGCCGGACCTTGGTGATGAAGTCGATGGTGTACTCCTCGCCGCGGTAGACCTCGACGTGACCCCGCTGGCGCCCGTAGCCGGACACCTCGCTGATGGTCATGCCGCCGACGCCGTGGCGCACCAGGGCCTTCTGCACGGTCTCCAGCACTTCGGGCTGGATGATGGCCGTTACCAACTTCACTTCGAGGCTCCCGTCATTTCAGGCATGTCGTCCTTGGTCAGCACCAGGGTGCGCTGGACCTTGTTGGTGTAGTACACCGGGCTGAGGTCGTAGCCGGCCTCGGAGTGCTCGGCGAGGTCGATGCCGCTGAGCTCGTCGGAGGCGCTGATCCGCCAGCCGATGGTCTTCTTGATGAGCAGCGCGATCAGGTAGCTGACCACGAAGGCGTAGATCATGACCGCGAACGCACCCACGGCCTGGCGCCACAGCTGGTCGAGGCCGCCGCCGTAGAGCAGGCCGGTCTTGCCCGCCGGGCTGCTCGGGTCGGCGAAGAAGCCGATCAGGAGGGTGCCGGCCATGCCACCGACGAAGTGGACGCCGACGACGTCGAGGGAGTCGTCGTAGCCGAACTTGTACTTCAGGCCGACCGCGTAGGCGCACAGTGCGCTGGCGATGGCGCCGACGAAGATCGCACCGACCGGGCTGACCGAACCGGCGGCCGGGGTGATCGCGACCAGGCCGGCGACCACACCGGACGCGGCGCCCAGCGAGGTCGGGTGGCCGTCACGGAGCTTCTCCACCAGGAGCCAGGCGAGCATCGCGGCGGCGGTGGCGACCAGGGTGTTGACCCACGCCACCGAGGCGATGGTGCCGGCGGACAGTGCGGAGCCGGCGTTGAAGCCGAACCAGCCGAACCACAGCAGGCCGGCGCCGAGCATCACCAGGGTCATGTTGTGCGGGCGCATCGGCTTGGTGCCGAACCCGATGCGGGGGCCGAGGACCAGCGCGAGGGCCAGGCCGGAGATGCCGGCGTTGATGTGGATCGCGGTGCCGCCGGCGAAGTCGATCGCACCGAGCCAGTTGGCGATCCAGCCGCCGTGCTCGCCGGTGAAGCCGTCGAAGGAAAACACCCAGCCGGCCACCGGGAAGTAGACCAGGATGCCCCACAGGATCGTGAACAGGGTCCAGCCGCCGAAGGACGCGCGGTCGGCGACCGCACCCGAGACCAGGGCGACCGCGATGATCGCGAAGCAGGCCTGGAACGCGACGAACGCGAGCGCGGGGAGCGTGCCCGCGGCGGCATCCGGGCTCATCAGGCCCTGGAGGCCGGCGAAGTCGAGCGGGTTGCCCAACAGGCCGAAGAACGTCGGGCCGTCGGCGCGGCTGGCCGCGACCTCGAAGCCGATGGAGTTGCCGAACGCCATGCTGTAGCCGAACAGCACCCAGAGCACGCCGATGGTGCCCATGCTGATGAAACTCATCATCATCATGTTCAGGACACCCTTCGCCCTGACCATGCCGCCGTAGAAGAACGCGAGACCGGGGGTCATCAGGAGCACGAGTGCTGCGCTGGTGAGGACCCAGGCGGTGTCGCCTGCGCTGATTTCCAACATCATGGCGAACAGGGTGTCCGAGGCCTGTTACGTCGCGGTGCAGCCAGCGTTACGGCCCGGTTAGCCCGTGTTACAGCTCGGTTGCGCTCACAGGACACGCAGGTCGAAAACACAGCCCGAACTGCTGGCGAAGGCGCCCTGCCGAGACTACGTTGAAGGCATGGCACCACGGCCAGCAGCCAGTCCTCCCGGGCTGGGAGCCGGTCGGGTGCCTTCGTTATCTGCGCTGGCCGGAAACGGTTTGGCGCACCGATCAAGGAGGTTTACATGGACGTCCTCGTGACTGGCCGCCACTGCCAGATCCCCGATGAGTTCCGCGCACGCGTCGAGGAGAAGCTCGCCTCGATCGAGAAGCTCAAAGACCGGGTGATCCGGGTAGAGGTCCAGGT
Source organism: Actinomycetota bacterium (assembly GCA_020161755.1). Lineage (GTDB taxonomy): Bacteria > Actinomycetota > Actinomycetes > Propionibacteriales > Propionibacteriaceae > Propionicimonas. The sequence goes on along the minus strand of JAIUOS010000007.1, from coordinate 138,089 downwards.
GTCCGTGTACGGCCACAAGCGCCAGCCCGACCAGTCGACCCGGGTGGAGATCACGCTGCGCAGCCGGGGTCCCGTGGTCCGCGCCGAGGCGTCCGCCGATGACAAGACCGTGGCCTTCGATCACGCGCTCGACCGCCTGAAGTCGCAGCTGCGGCGCGCGTCCGACCGCCGCAAGACCCACCGCGGCCTGCGCGGCACGACGGTCGGCGAGGAGGTCGCCGGCGTCGAGGTCGCCGTCGAGGAGGTGCGTCCGGAGATCCGCAAGATCGCCGGGCTCGACGTCCAGGGCGACGGGCCGCTGGTGGTGCGGGAGAAGTACTTCCCGGCCGTCCCGCTGACGCTGGCGCAGGCGCTGGACGAGATGGAGCTCGTCGGGCACGACTTCTTCCTCTACGTGGACGCCGAGAGCGGCGCGCCGAGCGCGGTCTACCGCCGCAAGGCCTACGACTACGGCGTGATCCACCTCAGCGTCGACTCCGCCGAGGAGGCGTCCGCCTGACCCGAACCCCCGCACGTGCGTGAGGTGGGCGGCGACATCGCCGCCCAACTCACACTTGGTGGTCCGGGGTGGCCTTCCAGTAGCCCATGAAGGAGGCATTGGCCCAGCCGAGCCGCTTGCGGACCCGGTTCACCCAGCCGACCTCGCCGGCGACCCAGGCGTAAGGGCCGGACGCGGCGTCCGCGGCCTCCTGCCACATGTCGTCCTCGCCCGGGGACGCGGGGCTGGTCGCCGCGCCGAACAGCAGGCGTTCGGCCGCCGCGCCGACGGGATCCCCGGCCCGCCGGACCGCCCACTCCACCCGCACCGGCGCGGGCGAGGGCAGCGGGAGCCGGTCACTCGCGTCGGGCACCTCGATCACCGCCCGGCAGTCCAGCCCGGGGTCGAGGGTGGCGAGGATGTTGCGGATCGCCGGCAGCGCGGTCTCGTCGCCCACGCACAGCAGTTGACGCGCGCCACCCGGCCGCCAGGCCAGGCCCTCGGCCGCACCGCCGCCCGAGCCCGGTGCCACGAGCAGCAGGCGGTCGCCGGGCCGGGCGTGCAGCGCGAACCGGCTCAGTGGCCCGGTCTCGCCGTGCACGGCGACGTCGATGTCCACCTCGTTGCGGTCGGGGCGCCAGGCCGCGATCGTGTAGGTGCGCATCGGCGGACGGAGGTCGTCCGGCTGGGCGGCCCACCACGCGTACCAGCCCTCACCGGCGGCGGGCAGCCGGTCGAGCTGCTCCGGGGATCCGATGAGCAGCTTCACCCGCTGGTCGGCGCCCGCCCAGTCGAGGTCGGCGAGCGACTCGTCGTGCAGGGTGAGGCGCCGGAAGCTCACCGACAGCCGGGCCACCCCCGCCACCGTCACCGCGAACAGCCGGTAGCTCATCGCGTCCGTACCCTCGACAGCAGCCACAGGAAGTACGGCGCGCCGACCAGCGCGGTCACCAGCCCGGCCGGCAGCTGGTTGGGCGCGAGCACGGTGCGTCCGACGGTGTCGGCGACCACCACCAGCAGACCGCCGAGCAGGGCGCTCAACGGCAGCAGCCAGCGGTGCCGCCGTCCCACGAACAGCCGGGCGGCGTGCGGACCCACGAGGCCGACGAACGCGAGGACGCCGATGCTGGCGGTGGCGGCGGCGGTCAGCAGCACCGCGAGGCCGAGGGCGACCAGTCGCGCCCGGGCCGGACGGACGCCGAGCAGGTGCGGCGTCGCCTCGTCCACCTGGAGCAGGTCGAGGTCGGCGTGGGTGGCCCGCAGGACCACCACCGCGATCACCAGCACCACCAGTAGGGGCACCAGGTGCTCCCACTCCGCGCCGTAGGTGGAACCGCCCAGCCACGTGATCGCCTTGGCCTGGTTCCACGGGTCCGAGCGCACCAGCACCGCGGACGTGATCGCGCCGGCCGCCGCGGCCAGCCCGATGCCCACCAGCACCACCCGGGTCTCGTGCAGCCCGCCGCGCATGGTGAGGGCGAACAGGACGACGGCCGCCGCGAACGCACCGGCCGCCGCGCCGCCGGACACGGCGAGCCAGGACGCGCTCGGCACGACCAGCAGGGTCAGCACCGCGCCCAGCCCGGCGCCGGCGGACACGCCCAGGATCCCGGGGTCGGCGAGCGCGTTGCGGGTGACGCCCTGCACGAGGGCCCCGGCGAGGGCGAGCGCAGCCCCGGCGAGCAGCGCGCTCGCCACCCGGGGCGCGCGGGCGTCCAGGATGAATGTGACCCGCCGCGACGCCTGCCCGGACAGCCAGTTGCCGACGTCGCCGAACAGCAGGGTGGAGTCGCCGAGCAGCAGGGCGGTCGCGCCCGCCCCGGCCACCAGCGCCGCGACGCCGCAGATCAGGACGGCCGGGTGGCGGCGTCCCCAGGCCAGGCCGATGCGGACGGCCTCCTCCGGCGTCGGGCCGCCGAGGCTGAGCCGGTGTGCGGCGACGGCGAGGAAGACGCCGCCGAAGACGGTGGTGACCACGCCGGTGGGCACCTCGACGCCGTCCAGCGGGCCGAACAGCAGCCGCAGCCCGACGTCGGCGGCGAGCACGATCAGGACGCCGGTCAGGGCGCTCACCGGGATGCGCCAGACGTGGCGCGGCAGCGGTGGGACGGCGCGCGCGGCGAGCCCCGCGAGCGCCGGGGCGCACAGCCCGACGAAGCCGATCGGGCCGGCGATCGTCACCGAGGCCGCGGTGAGCAGGACGGCGGTGGCGGCCAGCGCCAGCCGGGACGCGCCGACGCGCACGCCGAGACCGCGCGCCACGTCCTCGCCGAGGGCGAGCAGGTCGAGGTTGCGCGACAGCAGCAGCGCGACGACCACGCCGGCCACGATCGCCGGGAGCACCTGCACGATCCCGTCCAGCCCGCGCTGGTTCAGCGAGCCGGCTCCCCACGCGAACAGGCCGCGGGTCTCCTGGGTGTGCAGGATCATCAGCGCCGAGGTCAGGCTGGACATCGCCAGCGCGAGGACGGTGCCGGCGAGCACCAGCCGCAACGGCGACCCGGCGCCCCTGGTGAGGCCGAGCAGCAGTCCCGCGGCGGCCACGCCGCCGACGAACGCGACGCCGACCCCACCGAGCAGGGGGAGCGTGAACGGCAGCAGGGCGGCGACCACCAGCGCCAGGTGCGCGCCGGCCTCGACCGCCAGGGTGTCGGGGGAGGCCAGCGGGTTGCGGGCCAGTCCCTGCAGGACGCAGCCGCCCGCCCCGAGTGCGACCCCGACCGAGAGGGCGGCGGCCAGCCGTGGCCACCGCGAGTCGATCACGACGAGCGCGGAGGCGTCCGTGCCCTGGCCGAGCAGCAGCCGCAGCAGGTCGGACGCGTCGACGGCCGCCGTCCCCTGGGTGAGGTGGACGGCGGCCAGCGCGGCCAGGGTGGCGACCAGCACCACCACCAGCACGACCGCCCGGACGTGGCCCCGCCCGCGCGGACCCGCCGTGGGCAGGCCCGCGCGGGGGAGAGTCAGGGTGGTCACGCGCCGACGGCGGCCACGATGTCGGCGACCCACTGCTTGGCGGAGGCCGGCCCGCCGTAGATCCAGATGCCGACGCCCATCCGGTGCACCCGGTCGGCCTTCACGAAGGCCAGCGAGTTCCACAGCTTGTTGTCGGCCAGGTCGGCCAGCGGGTCGTCGGTGTCGGCGTTGCCCCAGTAGCCGAACTCGGTTCCCTCGGGCAGCCGGGTCAGGCCCTCCAGGTCGAGGGTGGACAGGCCCCAGGCCTCGTCGCCGGTCTCGGTCCAGGCCGGGGTCAGGCCCAGCTCGGAGGCCACCGCGATCGCGAAGGAGCCCGGGCCGTGCATGCGCAGCGAGAACGAGTTGCCCTCGGCGTAGATGTAGGACAGCGAGAACGGCGTCCCGGCCTTGCCGGCGGCGGCGATCGCCTGGCTGCCGGCGGCGATGGTGGCGTCGAGGTCGGCGAGCACCTCGGCGGCGCGGTCCTGCTTGCCCAGCAGCTTCGCGGTGGTGGTGAAGTTCTCCTTCATCAGCGCGATCGGACGGCTGGCGTCCGCGCCGGTGAGCAGCACGACCGGCGCGATCTTCTCCATCTGCGCCATCGCCGACTCCGGCACCGAGCCGACGATGCCGAGGATGAGGTCGGGCTCGGCCTCGGCGACCGACTCCAGGCTGGGTTCGGTGCGGGTGCCGACGTCGACCGGGGTCCCGGTGAGCGGCGAGGCGCTGACCCACGAGCCGTAGCCCTCCACGTCGGCGACGCCGACGGGCTGGACACCGAGCGTGACGACGTCTTCGGTGGTGTTCCACTCCAGCGACACCACGCGGGTGGCGGGAGCGTCCAGGGTCACCTCCTTGCCGCGCCCGTCGGTGACGGTGATGGGGCCGCTGGTGGTGGCCGCCGGTGCGGACGGGGTGCCCGCCGCCGCGGGAGCGTCCGTCGTGCCGCAGGCGGCGAGGGCCAGGGCCGGGACGACCAGCAGGGGGGTCAGGAGTTGGCGGGGACGCATGTGGTGGGTTCCTTTGTCTGGGTCGGTCGTCCCGGGCGGCGCCGGGGACGGGGGAGGACGGTGGGGACGCCGCTGGCCGGGTCGAGGATCACGTCGACCGCGATCTCGTACACCTCGCTGAGCAGGGCGGCGTCGAAGACCTCGGCCGGGGTGCCCTCGCGGACGACGCGTCCGTCGTTCAGGAGGACGATGCGGTCGCCGATCGCGGCGGCCTGGTTGAGGTCGTGGAGGACGAGGCCGACGGTGACGCCGTGGTCGGCGGCGAGCTCGGCGATCAGGTCGAGCAGTTCGACCTGGTAGCGCAGGTCGAGGAACGTGGTGGGCTCGTCGAGCAGCAGCACGGCGGTGTCCTGGGCCAGGCAGGCGGCCAGCCAGGCCCGCTGCACCTGGCCGCCGGACAGCGCGCCGACGTCGTGGTCGGCGAGGTCGGTGAGCCCGGTGAGGGTGAGGGCGCGGTCGACGGCGGCGTCGCCGTCGGGGTCGGCGCGGCGCCAGCGTCCGCGGTGCGGGTGGCGGCCGAGTTCGGCGACCTCGCGCACCGTCATGCCGGACAGCGCGGGCCGGTTCTGGGTGAGCACCGCGAGGCGCCGGGCGAGCTGCTTGGGGCTCAGGGCGCGCAGGGGAGTGCCGCCGACCTCGACCTGCCCGGCGCGGAGCGGCAGCAGCCGGGACAGCCCGCGCAGCAGCGTGGACTTGCCGCTGCCGTTGGGCCCGATGAGCACGGTGATCCGAGCCTCGGGGAGCGCGATTGCGACCTCGGAGACGACCGGGTCGCCGCCGTAGCTCAGCGTGAGATCACTGCCGGACAAGCCTGTTCGCATGTAGGTAAGGCTAACCTTACCGAAATACGTGACGTCAACCTTTCTCAAATCGTGAACCCGGCCCACCCCCGCGTGCGGTACGTTGCCGCGGTGACCGGACAGTTGACCCAGGGGCAGGCGCGGCGGATCGCCCTGGCCGCGCAGGGTTTCGGACGCCGTCCCGACCGCCCGGTGACGACGCGCCGGCTGCAGCGGGTGCTGGACAAGGTCGGGCAGTTCCAGATCGACTCGGTGAACGTCTGCGTCCGCGCTCACTACGTGCCGCTGTTCGCCCGGCTCGGGCCGTACGACCAGGACCTGCTGAACCGGGCGGCGAACGTGGCCCCGCGGCGGGTGTTCGAGTACTGGGGGCACGCCGCGTCGCTGATCGACGTCGAGCTCCAGCCCGCGCTGCGCTTCCGGATGGAGGCGCACCGGGGGCGTCCGGACACCTGGAGCACCCGCCTGCTGGCCGAGCACCCGGGCCTGGTTGAGAAGGTGTACGCGCAGGTGGCCGAGCGGGGGCCGCTGACCGCCCGCGAGGTCGAGCACGACGAGCAGCGCGAGCGTGGCAGCTGGTGGAACTGGTCGGCGGTCAAGCACGCGTGCGAGTGGCTGTTCGCCGTCGGCGACCTCACCAGCGCCGGGCGCAACAGCCAGTTCGAGCGCCGCTACGACCTGCCCGAGCGCGTCCTTCCGAAGGCGGTCATCGCCGCACCCACACCGAGCGAGGACGAGGCCCGGCTGGCGCTGGCCCGCCGGGCGGCGGCAGCACTGGGCGTGTTCACCCCCGCCTGGCTCGCCGAGTACTTCTACACCGACCGCGCGCTCACCGCGGCCGCTCTCGCCGGGCTGGTCGCCACCGGCGAGGTCGAGCCGGTGACCGTCCGCGGCTGGTCGACACCGGCCTACCTGTGGACGGGCGCCGCCCGGCCGCGCCGGATCTCGGTGGACGCGCTGGTCAGCCCGTTCGACACCCTCGCGTTCGACCGAAAGCGGCTCCTGGAGGTCTTCGGCACCGAGTACCGGATCGGGCTGTACACGCCGAAGGCCGACCGGGTCCACGGCTACTACGTGTACCTGTTCGTGATGGACGAACTGGTCGCCGCCCGCGTCGACCTGAAGGCCGACCGGAAGGCGTCCGCCCTGCTGGTGCAGTCCGCCTGGCTGGAGGACGGCGCGCCGGCCGCGGGGACCGCCGTCCGGCTGGCCGCAGAGCTGCGACGAACGGCCGACTGGCTGGGGCTGGCGGACGTCGTGGTGGCCGACCGGGGCACGCTCGCCGCGGCCCTGGCGCCCCTCGTCTGAGACGTCGGGTCGCATCGTGAGCAAAGTGTGACGTCGAAAAGCTGCCACCGGAGCGGGCGGGGCGGGTACTGTAACGCCACCTTCACATGGGGTGGGTAGCTTTCGAGCCTGCTCCACCACCCCCGGGGGAAGAACCGCTTACGAGAAAGAAGCCTTGCGTCATGCTCGTCAAGAAGACCCTGACCCTCGCGGCCTCCGTGGCCGCCCTCGCCCTCGCGTTCGCCGGCTGTACCAGTTCCACCCCGGCGGCTCCGGCCAGCAGTGCCAGCGGGTCGGCGAGTTCCGCCCCCGCCGCCGACCTCAAGCTGGTCGCGGCCGGCACGCTCACCGTGTGCGCGGACGTCCCCTACCCGCCGTTCGAGGTTGAGGACACCTCCTCTCCGAGCGGCTACAGCGGCTTCGACGTCGACGTCATGAACGCTGTCGCGACGAAGCTGGGATTGACCCTCAAGGTGATCGACGTGGACTTCGACGCCCTCCAGTCGGGCACCGTGCTCGCCGCGGGCCAGTGCGACGTGGGTGCGTCGGCCATGACCATCACCGACGAGCGGAAGAAGAACCTCGACTTCTCCGACCCGTACTACGACTCGCTGCAGTCGTTGCTGGTGAAGACCGATTCCGGGATCACCAACCTGGCCGGCCTCGCGGGCAAGAAGATCGGCGTCCAGAAGGGCACCACCGGCAAGTCCTACGCCTCCAAGAACGCGCCGTCGGACGCCGAGATCGTCGACTTCCCGTCCGACGCCGAGTTGTGGCCCGCCATCCAGGCCAAGCAGATCGACGCGATCCTGCAGGACCAGCCGGTGAACCACACCCACGAGGTTGCCGACCCGTCCTACAAGATCGTCGAGACCTACAAGACCGACGAGCAGTACGGCTTCGCGCTGTCGAAGGACAAGAACCCCGCCCTGCTGGCCGCGATCAACGCGCAACTGACCGCCATGCGTGCCGACGGCACCTACGACACGCTGTACCAGAAGTACTTCGGCTGAACCCGACAGTGCCGGGAGCCTTCCGGCTCCCGGCACTTCCTGACCGGCAGACCTAGGGAGACCGGGTGAGCGTTCTATCGTCCTTGAAGCCGACCCAGCGTGCACGCCTCGGCACGATCGCGTCGTACGTGGTGGGTCTGGGTGTGCTTCTGTTCGTGCTCCTGACCGCCGACTGGCCGACGATCACGAAACAGTTCTTCAACCCTGAGGTCGCGGCCTCCATGTTTCCGGGGATCATCACCGTCGCCCTGCGGAACACCCTGCTCTACACGATCGTCAGCTTCGTGGTCGGGTCGCTCCTGGGCATCGTGCTGGCCGTGCTGAAGCTCACCGGCGGTCCACTGGGCTGGTTCGCGGTCGGCTTCATCGAGCTGTTCCGGGGTGTCCCGGCGCTGCTCACCATCTTCGCCTTCGCCTACGGCGTGCCGCTGGCCTTCGGAGGCAACCAGATCCCCGGCGGCTCGGTGGGCGCCGGCATCCTCGGTCTGATCGTGGTCACGGGCGCGTACAGCGCCGAGATCATCCGCGCCGGCATCCAGGCGGTGCACAGCGGGCAGAACGAGGCTGCGCGCTCCCTGGGCATGACGCAGGGGCAGACCATGTTCTGGGTCATCCTGCCCCAGGCGCTGCGCATCGTGATCCCGCCGATGACCAACGAACTCGTCATGCTGCTCAAGGACAGCTCCCTGCTGTTCATCGCGGGCGCGACAGTCTTCACCAAGGAGCTGACCACGTTCGCCCGCGACTCCCTGAGCACGCACGCCAATCCGACGCCGCTGATCGTGGCCGCGGCGCTCTACCTGATCGTGACCCTGCCGCTGACCTGGCTGGTGGGTCGCCTGGAGAAGAGGCTGGACCCGAAGCGATGAGCGACCTCGTTCCCACCGTCGATTCGAATGAACCGCCCATTCGGATCAAGGACCTGCACAAGAGCTTCGGCGACAACGAGGTCCTCAAGGGCATCGACCTCACCGTCGCCGAAGGCGAGGTCGTCTGCGTGATCGGCCCGTCCGGCTCGGGCAAGTCGACACTGCTGCGCTGCGTGAACATGCTGGAGAAGCCCACCAGCGGCTCCATCAAGCTGCTCGGCGCCGAGATGACCGATCCCGACGTCGAGGTCGACCAGGTCCGCACCCACGTGGGCATGGTGTTCCAGTCGTTCAACCTGTTCCCGAACATGACGGCGATCGGCAACTGCATCATCGCCCAGCGACAGGTGCTCAAGCGCTCGAAGGCCGAAGCCATCGAGATCGCGAAGAAGAACCTCGAGCTGGTGGGCCTGGGCGACCGGATGAGCTACCACCCGGCGAAGCTGTCCGGCGGGCAGCAGCAGCGCGTCGCGATCGCGCGGGCGCTGTCGATGGACCCCAAGATCATGCTGTTCGACGAGCCGACGGCCGCCCTCGACCCCGAGCTCGTGGGTGACGTGCTCGCGGTCATGCGCGACCTCGCCGAGGCCGGCATGACCATGATGGTGGTCACCCACGAGATGATGTTCGCCCGTGACGTGTCCGACCGCACGATCTTCATGGACGGCGGGGTGATCGTCGAGGAGGGCCCCTCGGCCGAGCTGATCACCGCGCCGAAGGAGGAGCGCACGCAGGTGTTCCTCAAGCGCGTGCTCGACCCGACCCACATCGAGGACTCCGAACTGGGGCAGACCGAGCCCGATTGAGGCCCGGCTTCGCCGACCGCTTAGGATGGGGTGTCCGCCGTGCCGCTCGGCGCGGTGGGGCTGCTGTGCGATCAAGGAAGCGAACCGACGTGGGTCTACTGGACAAGATGCTGCACATGGGCGAGGGCCGCCAGCTGAAGAAGCTGCGCGTGGTCTCCGCCCAGGTGAACTCGATCGAAGACGACTTCATCGCGATGTCGGACGAGGAACTGCGCGGGCAGACCGAGGAGTTCAAGGAGCGGCTGGAGAACGGCGAGACGCTCGACCAGCTGATGCCCGAGGCGTTCGCCACCGTCCGGGAGGCGTCCAAGCGGGTGCTCGGCAAGCGGCACTTCGACGTCCAGCTCGAGGGCGCGGCCGCGCTGCACCACTGCAACATCGCCGAGATGAAGACCGGTGAGGGCAAGACCCTGGTCGCGGTGCTCGCCTCCTACCTCAACGCTCTGGCCGGCAAGGGCGTCCACGTCGTCACGGTCAACGACTACCTGGCCAAGTTCCAGTCCGAGCAGATGGGCCGCATCCACCACTTCCTCGGGCTCAAGGTCGGCGCGATCCTGTCCGACATGACGCCGGCCGAGCGTCGCGAGGCCTACGCCTGCGACATCACCTACGGCACGAACAACGAGTTCGGCTTCGACTACCTGCGCGACAACATGGCGCTCTCGGTCGACGACTGCGTGCAGCGCGGCCACTACTACGCGATCGTCGACGAGGTCGACTCGATCCTGGTCGACGAGGCCCGCACGCCGCTGATCATCTCCGGGCCGGCCGAGGACAACTCCTCGTGGTACCCCGAGTTCGCGAAGCTCGTCCGGAGCCTGAAGAAGGACACCCACTACGAGGTCGACGAGAAGAAGCGGACGGTCGCGGTGCTGGAGCCCGGCATCACCGCCGTCGAGGACCGGCTCGGCATCGAGAACCTCTACGAGTCGGCCAACACCCCGCTGATCTCGTACCTGAACAACGCCATCAAGGCCAAGGAGTTGTTCAAGCGTGACAAGGACTACGTGATCATGGACGGCGAGGTGCTCATCGTCGACGAGCACACCGGACGGACCCTGATCGGCCGCCGCTACAACGAGGGCCTCCACCAGGCGCTGGAGGCCAAGGAGGGCGTCGAGATCAAGGACGAGTACCAGACGCTCGCCACGATCACCCTCCAGAACTACTTCCGCATGTACGACAAGCTCGCGGGCATGACCGGTACGGCGAAGACCGAGGAGAGCGAGTTCCAGAAGATCTACGGCCTGGGCGTGCTGCCGATCGACACGAACAAGCCGATGATCCGCAAGGACCAGTCCGACCTGATCTACCGCACCGAGGAGGCCAAGTTCGACGCGGTCGTCGCCGACGTCGTCGAGCGGCACGCGCTGGGCCAGCCGATCCTGATCGGCACCGCGAGCGTGGCCAAGTCCGAGGTGCTCAGCCGGCTGCTGAAGAAGGCCGGCGTCAAGCACGAGGTGCTGAACGCGAAGAACCACGCGCGAGAGGCCGCGATCGTGGCCCTGGCCGGACGCAAGGGTGCGGTCACCGTGGCCACCAACATGGCCGGCCGAGGCACCGACATCATCCTGGGCGGCAACCCCGAGTTCCTCGCCGACGCCAAGATCCAGGAGCGCGGCATCGACCCGGTCGAGCACGCCGACGAGTACGAGGCGGCCTGGCCGGAAACGCTGAAGGCGATCGAGCAGCAGGTCGCCGACGAGCACGACGAGGTCGTCGAACTGGGCGGCCTGTACGTGGTCGGCTCCGAGCGCCACGAGTCCCGCCGCATCGACAACCAGCTGCGCGGTCGTTCCGGCCGCCAGGGTGACCCGGGCGAGAGCCGGTTCTACCTGTCGCTGGGCGACGACCTGATGCGGCTGTTCAAGTCCGACATCATCGACTGGGTGCTCCAGACCCTGAAGGTGCCCGACGACCTGCCGATCGAGAACAACCGGGTCAGCAAGTCGGTGCAGCAGGCGCAGGAGCAGGTCGAGGCGATGAACTTCGAGATGCGCAAGAACGTGCTGAAGTACGACGACGTGATGAACCGCCAGCGCCACGCCATCTACGGCGACCGCCGCCGGGTGCTCGAGGGCGCCGACGTCGAGGAGCGCCTGCGCGGCACCGTCAACACCGTCGTCGAGCAGTACGTGCGCGGCCTCACCGAGGGCTTCGTGGAGGACTGGGACTTCGACGCGCTGTGGACGCAGCTGCGCACCCTCTACCCGGTGACGCTCGACCAGGCCGACTACGAGGGCCGCCACGACCTGAGCGTCGAGGAGCTCGTCACCGACTTCCAGGCCGACGCGCAGGCCGCCTACGACGCCCGCACGGAGGCGCTCGGCGAGGAGACCATGCGCGAGTTCGAGCGGCAGGTGCTGATCACCGTCCTCGACCGCAAGTGGCGCGAGCACCTGTACGAGATGGACTACTTGCGCGAGGGCATCGGCCTGCGCGCGATGGCGCAGCGCGACCCGCTGGTGGAGTACCAGCGCGAGGGCGGCGACATGTTCAACGCCATGATGGAAGCCTTCATGGAGGAGGTCGTCGGCTACCTGTTCAACCTCGAGGTCCAGGTCGAGCAGCCGCAGCCGGCCGCGACGGTCGGGCTGGTCGCCGGCGCCAACGGGCGTCCGGTGACGGCGGGCGACCTGCTCGCGTCCGGTCCGGACGACGATATCCCCGACCTCGGCAAGGAGGGCTTCGAGCAGCACCGCATCCCGCTGCCCGCCGAGCCGGAGCTGACCAAACGCCCGGCCCTGAAAGCGAAGGGCCTGGCACCCAAGGCCGCGCGGCCGATGGCCTACTCGGCGCCGAGCGAATCGGGCGAGGCGACCAAGACGGCCACGAAGACCGACGAGGACCCGTACGCCGGGGTGGGCCGCAACGCCCCCTGCCCCTGTGGCTCGGGCAAGAAGTTCAAGATGTGCCACGGGCGGAACGCCTGACTCAGGCCCCGAACGGGTTGACCCACCCCGCGCGGTGCACGATGCCGGGGCGCAGGGCGATCACCAGGTGGGTGGCCACCCAGCGTCCGCGACGACGGCTGATCCGCACCGCCGCCGCCCGGGACTCCTGACCCTGGCGCAGGTGCGCGGACACCTCCAGCGCGCCGTCGTGCGGCGCCTGGACGCGCACCGAGCGCAGCGTGATGCCGTCGGCGTCCCGGGCCCGCCGGAGGTGCTCGAGCAGGTTCAGCAGGTCGGGCTCGGCCCACAGCTCCAGCTGGGCGGGCGAGCGCTGGCCGCCCAGCACCTCCACCAGCGCGGCGGTGAGGGCCGTGGCCAGCTGCCGCAGGTCGGGGTCGAGCGGGGACGCGTCCGTGATGACCTCCGGCACCACCGTCCACGGCAGCACCGGCTGCTGCGGGACAGGCTGGAGGAAGGGCTCGACCAGCGGCAGGGCGGGTGGTCGTGACGCCGGCGCCGGCCGGCACCGGGCGAGGGCTGGGTCCATGGCGTCCTCCTGCTGAGGCAGACCAATCTGCGCCAGGGGCCGGACGCGGTGCCAGAGGCCCACGGAAATCTGTGGATAACTTCTGTCCGAGGCAGGGTCAGGGCGAGAACAGCAGCAACAGGCCGCCGCAGGTGTAGCCGATCATCACCAGCAGCAACGGCACCTGGCCGAGGACGCGGCGCCGGGCGGGCAGCACCCGCACACTGAGTTCGTGCGCCACCAGGACGCCGACGACGTGGCCGCCGATGATCGCGGCCAGCTGGATCACCGCGGTGATGGCCGGTGTGTCCAGCCACAGCTGGGCGATGCCGAGTTCGGCGGTGCCGAACACGTTCCAGCCCAGCCCGAGCGGGTCGGACAGGTTGATCAGGGTGCGTTGGCCCTCCAGCACCAGCAGGCTCAGGTAGTGCGCGAACGCGTAGCCGATCACGATCGGGATCACGCTGGCGGCGAGCAGGTCGAGGTGCCGGGAGCCGCGCAGCCGTCCGAGCCCACGGACGCCGAGGGCGAACGTCGCGCCGACCAGCACCAGCATGGCGAGCTGGCCCAGCGTGCCCCACACCGGACGGGGGATCGTCGAGGACTGCACCGCGCGCACCCACCAGGACGTGCCGGTGAAGCCGTCGAACGCGGTGCCGCCCAGCAGGGCGGTGACGACCGCCCAGGTGCCGGCCGGGGAGGTGGACGTGCTGAGGTTCCGCAGCGGGTTCACCAGCGCCAGCCGGCCGTCCACGCCCTGCCACGCCGAGGCCCGCGAGACCAGCCGCGCGTAGGCCTCGAACGGGTCGCAGGCGGCCACCCAGCGTCCGCCGAACAGGACGCCGCCGCCCAGCACGACCACCACCCACGCCACCCACCACCAGCGCAGCACCCCGAGGGTGTTGTTGTCGGGCTGGACGAGCTCCAGCCAGGTGAACGCGACCAGCCCGACAGCGGCCGGGTAGGTGCCGAGCCGGCGCCACGTCTGCCCCTTCAGCGGGATGAAGCCGCGGCCGGGCAGGCCCAGGCGGGTGCCGATCAGCAGCAGCGTGCGCAACGGGTTGAGCATGCGCCAGACCGCGCCGAAGAGCAGCGACACCGGCACCAGGCCCACCCACAGCCACACGTAGGTGAAGCCGAACACCGGGTTGGTCACCCGGTCCTGGCCGAACCACAGGGCCATCCCGACCCAGACGAACACGAACAGGCCCGCCGCCGCCATCGCCAGCCGGGTGCTGCGGGTGTCGGCGACCCGGGCCAGCTGCGGCAGCCGGCGTCCGTCCGCCACGCCCCGCCAGCGGGGTTCGCGCCAGGCCAGCGCCAGCACCCCGAACGAGATCAGCAGCACCGCCACCGCCCCCGCGATGGCCCACGACAGCGGCAGCGGCAGGTCCTGCCGCGCGCCCAGGCCGTGCAGCGGGATCAGCAGCGGGGTCACGACACGACGAGCTGGAGGATCGTCAGCGGGGGCTCGTGCGACTCCACCTCGAACCGTCCGACCTGGTCGAGCACGATCTCCTTGGTGACCGTCTTGCCCGCCGCCACCTCGATCTCGATGTCGTAGCCGTGCACGTGCACCTCGTCGGCGTGGTCGGCCGTGACCTGCAGGATCAGCGTGGTGCCCTTGGCGAGTTCGAGGCGCTGCCCGTTGGGGTCGGCCTTGCCGTCGGCCAGGGTGATCTCGACCGTCGTCGAACCGGCCCGGGGGACCTCGGTGGACGCGGACGCGCCGGTGCTCGCCGACGCGGACGTACCCGGTGCGGTGGTGGTGGGCGCAGTACCCGTGCAGCCGGCCAGCAGGAGCAGTCCGAGAAGTGGTCCGATGGCCCGACGCATGTGTCCTCCTGCCGTTTCGCGCCGCGGCGTCGGCGCTTCGCCTACCCTATGGCCCAGGCGCGAAGGGGGGACGGATGTCGCACGGAATCGGCACCTGGGTGCTGCTCGCGGTGGGGGTGGCCGTTGTCGTCGGCCTGGTGCTGTGGCTGCGGCGCCGCCACTACCTGAACCAGGTGCGCGCGCTCGGCTGGTCGCACGAGTCGAACCCGACGATGGCGGACGTGGCCGACCTGCAGGCGCCGCCGTTCGGCCTGGGCCTGGGGCGGACGGTCGACGAGCTGGTCGCCGGTACGACCCCGGCCGGCTTCGGCTTCCGGGTGTTCGAGTACACCTACCGCGACGCCGGGCCGTCGTACTCCGAGCGCGTGGCCTGCCTGCAGTTGCCGTTCGCGCTCCCGGACGCGTTCCTGTCCGGCACCGGGCAGCCGCGGGTGGGCATCGGCATGGCCGGCCGCACCCTCGTGCAGGGCGAGGAGGGCGGCGTCCGGGTGATCACCGGGGACGCCGGCCTGGTCCGCGACCTGCTGGGCGGGGTCGAGGCATCGGTCGCGGCCTTCGGCCAGCGGGTGGGCGGCATCGACCTCGGTGTGGACGGCTCGCGGCTGGTCGCGTCCGGCGCGCCGAAGGACCCCGACGACCTCAGCGGCTTCCTCGCCGCCCTCGATCCGGTCGCGCAGGCGATCGCCGCCGCGCCGGCGCTGGTGGCGCGGCAGGTCCCGCCGTCCGCGCCCAACTGGTACTACGGGCACCCCGAGTGGGAGTTCGTCGGCAGCGACGACACCGTGCTGGACACCTACCCGGTGACCAGCGACGGCTACGGGCACCGCACCGAGGACCTCGTGCGCGGCGTGCGTGACGGCATCCGCGTGGAGGCGTTCGTCCACCACTGGAAGACCGACCGCATCGAGACCACCACCGACTCCGAGGGCCACACCCACACCCGGACGGTCACCGACGACCACTCCGAGCCGGTCTGCGGCTTCGTGCTGCCGTTCTTCTTCCCGGCACTGTCGGTCAACGGCGGTCGGGTGGGGGAGAAGGTGCGGTTCGAGAGCACCGACTTCAACAAGGCGTTCACGGTGCGCACCGCGGACCCGAAGTTCGCCTCCGACGTGATCCACCCGCGAACGATGGAGTGGCTGCTGGCCCGGCGTCCGCGAGGCTGGACGGTCTCCGGCCCGGTCGTGGCGTTCGAGGTGGAGGACCACGACCTGCTGATCGTGGACGACTGCGGCGAGGTGCTGCGCGGGTGGCTCGGACGGATCCCGCGGTTCGTCTGGCAGGACCGCAGCGTGCCGGTCCCGCCGTACCTCGTCGAGTGAACGGGCGTGAGTAGGGTGAAACCGTGAGTGACCCGGTGACGGTGACCGAGGCGGCCCTGCTCGCGCGCGACCAGGCGGCGCAGCCGTGGCAGCAGGCGGTCGTGGCCGTGCTGTCCGGGCCGCTGAGCCGCGCGCAGCTGATCGAGCAGGTCAAGGACCGCATCGACTACGCGCCGCGCTTCCGCCGGCTGGTCAGTGGCTGGCCGGTGCCGGGCTGGGTGGACGACCCCAACTTCAGCGTGTCCGGGCACGTGCACACCGACGCCCTGGCGCCCGGGCAGCGGCTCGAGGACTGGCTGGCGGCCCGGCTGGCGACCAGCTTCGAACGGGTGCACCCGCTGTGGGACGCGACCCTGGTGGAGGGGCTCGGGCCGGGCACCACGGCGCTGGTGGTGCGCGCGCACCCCGCCCTGGTGGACGGCTACGACAACGTGCACCTGCTCCAGGAACTGTTCGACACCCGGCCCGGACCGGTCACCGGACCGGCCACCGACTGGGAGCCGTCGGAGACCCAGCCGCCAGGACTCGGTGACGTGGTGGGCGCCCTCAACGACCCGCTGCGCGCCCTCTCCGGCGCCGCCACCGGGCTGCTCGGGATGGTGGAGAACGCCGTCCGGACGGTCGCCGCGAGTCCGCGCGCCCAGCACGTGGCCGGTGTCGAGGTCGACCTCGACGTGCTGGCCGACGTGCGCGCGGCCTTCGCCTGCACGACCCACGACGTCCTGCTCTGCCTGGCCACCGCCGGGGTGCGTGGCTGGCTGGTCGACCACGGTCGTCCGGTGGCCGACCCGGTGGCGCTGGGGCCGCTGGCCGTGCAGGAACCTGCCGTGCTCGAGAGCGCGATCGGCTGCCGGATCGCCCCGTCGTGGCTGGGCCTGCCGGTGACGGCCCCGTCCGCGGCCGAGCGCCTGCGCACGATCGCGACGCTGACCCGGGCCCGCACCGACACCGGCGTGAGCGTGCCCGCCCGCGACCTGGTGGACCTGGCCGGGTTCGCCCCGCCGACGCTGCACGCCGTGGCCGCCGGCACGGTGGCCGCCGGGCGTCCGCACACGGTGATGGTCACCAACGTGCCCGGCCCCGACGGCGACCGCTACCTCGGTCAGGCGAAGCTGCGGCAGGTGTACGCGCTGACCGCCACCACCGACGACGAGCAGGTGAGCGTTTCGATCACCAGCTTCCGCGGCCGGGTCACGCTCGGCGCCACCGCCGTCGAGCCCCTGGGACGCTGGGCACGTGACATCGGCGCCGAACTGGGCGCCTTGAGGGCGGAGGTGCGATGACCCTGTTCTTCCTGCCGCTGTCGCCCACGCAGCTCGCCGAATGGGCGGCCGGCGGCGACCTGTCCGGGCCGGTGCGCGGGTACGCGGCCACCGATGGCCTGCGAGCGGCGTTCGACACCGGTGACGACGAGGAGGCCGAGCACATCGCGCTGCTCGTGGCCTCGGTGGCGTCGCTGGCCGCGTCCGGGCAGCGGCTGGTGGCGGTGGTCGAGGCCGACACGGTCCCGGCGCCGGGTGGCGACCCCGACTTCGGTGAGGTGGCGACCACCGGCGTCCTGCGCTACGGCGACGTGCAGAGCCTGTTCGCCGACGACGCGGGCGTCCCGCAGTTGGCCGCCGCCGCCGCCGGTGCGGCGTCCGGACTCGACCTGGCGCAGGCCTGGGACGAGCCGGCCGTGGTGGCGCTGCTGGAGGGGGCGGACCTACTCTGGCACGGCGCCGCGGAATGGAAGCAGCTGGGTGCTGGTTGATCGGTAGGTAGTCAGCGCAGCTACGGGAGCAGGGAGGGCAGCCATGCCGAGGTCCATCTGGAAGGGTGCGGTGTCCTTCGGGCTCGTCACCATCCCGGTCAAGATCTACGGGGCCACCGAGGAGAAGGACATCAGCTTCCGGCAGGTCCACGCCGCCGACGGCGGACGGATCCGCTACAAGCGGGTGTGCGAACTGGACGGCGAGGAAGTGCCCTACGCCGAGATCGCGAAGGGCTACGAGGCCGCGGACGGCCGGATGGCGATCCTCGAGCCCGGTGACTTCGCCGACCTGCCCGCCGCCGACGGCAAGAGCGTCGACGTCGTGCAGTTCGTGGACGTGGACGACATCGACCCCACGTACTTCGACCGCACCTACTTCCTGGAGGCCGAGAAGGTCGGCACCAAGCCGTACGTGCTGCTGCGGGAGGCGCTGGCCGAGACCGGCAAGGCGGCGGTGGTGAAGGTCGCCCTGCGCTCCCGGGAGACACTGGCGCTGATCCGTCCGGTGGGCGACGTACTGCGGATGCACACCATGCTGTGGCCCGACGAGCTGCGTGACGGCTCGTTCGCCGAGCCCGAGGGTGACGTCACCGTCAGCGAGGCCGAGGTGGCGATGGCCCGCTCGTTCATCGAGCAACTGTCGGGCGAGTTCGACCCCGCCGCGTTCACCGACAACTACCGGGAGGCGCTCGAGCAGGTGATCACCGCCAAGCTGGAGGGCGTCGAGGTGCCCGCGCCGACGGCCGAGGCGCCGCAGGAGGCCCAGGTCGTCGACCTGGTGGCCGCGCTGCGCGCGTCCGTGGAGGCGGCGAAGAAACGGCGCCAGGAGGCTGCGGCGAGCTGAGCCGGGTGACCCGGGGCAGGGGTGTCGCGCGGAGTTCGTTCCGTGCTGGTGGTCGCGGCTAGAGTCCCGGTGTGGACGCGATCACCCAGGTACCCGGGCCGGTCAACGAACCGGTCCGCAGCTACGCCCCCGGCACCCCGGAACGGGCTTCCCTGAAGAAGGCGCTCGGCACGCTGGCGGCGAACCCCGTCGATGTGCTGCCGGTCGTCGACAACCAACCGGTCGGCGGCGCGGACGTGCACGAGGTGCGCATGCCGTCCGACCACTCGACCCTGCTGGCCCGGGTGCACCAGGCCACCGGAGCGGATGCCGCCGCGGCCATCGCCGCCGCGCAGGCTGCTGCCCCCGGCTGGGCCGAGACCCCGTTCGACGAGCGGGCGGCCGTGTTCCTGCGGGCCGCCGAACTGCTCGCCGGGCCGTGGCGCGACCGGCTCAACGGCGCCACCATGCTGGGCCAGGGCAAGACCGCACAGCAGGCCGAGATCGACTCCGCCTGCGAACTCATCGACTTCCTGCGGTTCAACGTGGCGTTCGCCCGCGAACTGCACGCGCACCAGCCGATCTCCGGCCCGGGCATGTGGAACCGCATGGACTACCGCTCGCTCGACGGGTTCGTGTACGCGATCACGCCGTTCAACTTCACCGCGATCGCCGGCAACCTGCCGACCGCGCCGGCCCTGATGGGCAACACCGTGATCTGGAAGCCGGCGCTGACCCAGAGCTTCGCCGCGTCGTTCTGGATGGACCTGCTGGTCGAGGCCGGGCTGCCGGCCGGCGTGATCAACATGCTCCCCGGCCACGGCGCCGAGGTCTCCGACGTCGCGCTCGCCGACCCCGTCCTGGCCGGTATCCACTTCACCGGGTCGACCCGGGTGTTCCAGGGCCTGTGGGGACAGGTCGGCGCGAACATCTCCGGCTACCGGACCTACCCGCGACTGGTCGGGGAGACCGGCGGCAAGGACTTCGTGGTCGCGCACCCCAGCGCCGATCCGGACGCCCTGGTGACCGCCCTGGTGCGCGGCGCGTTCGAGTACTCCGGCCAGAAGTGCTCGGCCGCGTCCCGGGCCTACCTGCCGCGCAGCCTGTGGGGCAGGATCAAGGACGACCTCATCGCCCGCACCGAAGCCCTCGCCGTGGGCGACGTCCGTGACTTCGCGAACTTCACCTCCGCCGTGATCGACGAGCGGGCTTTCGTGAAGCTCTCCGGGGCCGTCGACCAGGCCAGGAACGCCGGTGATGCCGAGATCGTGGCCGGCGGCACCTACGACCGCAGCGAGGGCTGGTACCTGCGTCCGACCCTGATCACCTCGGACAACCCACACCAGGACATCTTCGCCACCGAGTACTTCGGGCCGATCCTCGGCATCTTCGTCTACGAGGACGACAAGTATGACGAAGTACTACGCCTGATCGACGAGACGTCGACCTACGCGCTGACCGGGGCGGTCTTCGCCACCGACCGGGCCGCCGTCGAGCAGGCCTCGCGGATCCTGCGGCACGCCGCCGGCAACTTCTACGTCAACGACAAGCCGACCGGGGCCGTCGTCGGCCAGCAGCCGTTCGGGGGCAGCCGCGCGTCCGGCACCAACGACAAGGCCGGCTCGCTGTGGAACCTGATGCGCTGGGTCAGCCCGCGCTCGATCAAGGAGAACCTGCTGCCGCCGAAGGTCATCGACTACCCCCACATGCTGGCGGAGAGCTGAGAATGCCGGGGGTCGGGGCATGAAGTGGGGCGTCCTGGCGGTCGTCGCCATCGTCGTGCTGGTGGCCCTGCTGCTGATGTTGTGGCTGCGCGGACGCCGGCTCGGCATGGGCGGGCCGGCGACGATCGGTCGCATCGACCTGGCGCGGGGGATCCCGCACACCCGGGGAAAGGGCTACGCGTACACCGACGTCGACGACCTGCTCGACCGCACCTACGCGCTGGCGACGACGCCCGAGGGACGCGTGGAGGCGCTGGAACTGCTGCACACCGCCCAGTTCGAACTGGTGCGCTTCGGCGGCTACGACCCGGTCGTGGTCGACCTGCACCTGGACGCGATGATCGTCGCCCTCCAGATCGGCCGGGAGCTCCCGCCCAGTCCCGGCTCGGCGCGACCGTGAGTGCATGAACCTCGTCGCCGACCGGGATGGGGGGGGATCGCGGGGGAGTAGGTTCGGGAGCCAGCAAGGGAGCCGGCACCCCCGCCGTCCGTGGAGTGTTGCTCCCGTCTCTCAACCCCGGGAGGTCCACATGAGACGCATTCTCGGCGCACTCGTCGCCATCGCACTGAGCACCACCCTCCTCGGCGGCGTCGCCGCCCCGGCGCAGGCCCACCAGCGCACGCCGACCACCACCACCGCCCAGAGCTACGCCGCGCTGGGCGACTCCTTCGCCGCCGGCTACGGCCTGCCGGTGAAGTCGGAGTCGGACGCGTGCCTGCGCAGCAACCTGTCGTACCCCGAACTGCTCAACGGCCTGCGCACCCTCAAGAAGCTCAGCTTCCTGGCCTGCAGCGGCGCGCTCACCAGCGACGTGATCGGCGGGCAGGTGGCCGCGCTCGACGCGTCCACCCGGACGGTGACCCTGACCGTCGGCGGCAACGACGCCGGCTTCTTCCTGCTGGGCTGCCTGCAGACCACGGCCGGCTGCGACCTGGCCCAGCTCAACGACTACGCGACCGGGGCGCTCCGGGCTCTGGCCGACCCCAGCGTCACGGTGTACCTGCCGACCGGGCAGAAGGTCTACAGCCTGGGTGAGGTGCTGGCCGCCGTCCACGCCAAGGCGCCCCACGCGCGGATCTTCCTCACCGGCTACCCCGAACTCTTCGGCGAGCGGGCGACCGTGTACGGCACGAAGACGGCCTGCCCGATCGCCGTCACCGACCGTGCGGTGGTGAACACCCTCACCGACAAGCTCAACGCGGTCATCAAGGGCTCTGCCGCCGCCGCGCGCAGCGCCGGGATCGACGTCACCTACGCCGGCGTCACGGGGGCGTTCGACGGGCACGGGTTGTGCGACGCGCGGACCTCCTTCATCTCCACGGTGCTGCACCCGACGGTCCTCGGCCAGGTCACCTACGCGGCGGTCCTGGTCGGCAAGGGCGTGGCGCGCTAGCGATCAGGGACGGCGCTACGGCGCGCCGCCGACGAACGGCCACAGATCACCGGCAAATTGATCCTTGGCCGTTCGGGGTGGGGCGGCTGGTTCGGGGGGGGCCGTCGAAATGGATGAGGAACAGGAATACCTGCTGCGCAGGATGCTGGAGGCGTACCTGCCGGCACCCGCACCGCGCGAGCCGGGTGACCACGCACGTCCCGCGATGCCTGCGGTGACGACGGCGTCCACGCCGTGGGAGCTCCGCGAGTCGCTGGACGCCTACGAGCGCGTGTTCTTCTCCGAAGGGGCCACGCCCGACCACGTCCGTGCGGTGGCCGCCCCGTGGCGGGCCACCGGACTGACCCCGGCCGAGGTGCAGCAGTGGCTGGACGCGGGCGTGTATCCCGACGAGCCCGACCTTGCCGCTGCGCTGGCCGCCGCCGACTTCACCCCGCAGGAGGCGCGCCGGACGACGATCCGGTACCGCTCCGACAGCGAACAGCTGAACGTGATCAGCGCCGTCCGCGGACGCACCGAACAGGCCGAGTGGGCGGCCGAGCTCAAGCACCGCCTGCGCGTGGTCAACTCCGACCTGCGGTCCATCACGGGCTGAGGGAGGGGCCGCCGCCGCTTGACGAAATCGAACGGGTGTTCGATCATCAGTAGGTGGCGATGCAGGCGGTCGAGGGTCCGCGAACCGAGCTCCTGGAGCGGTTGCGCGCGCAGGTCGCCGCCAAGGAGGCGCGCATCCGTCCGTGCCCCTACCCGGTGCCCGCCGAACTGGCCGCGCTGCTGCCCGACGGGGGGCTGAAGGCCGGCGCCGCCTACTCGCTGGCCGCCTCCGGGGCGCTGCTGCTGGCGCTGCTCGCCGAGCCGTCGCGGGAGGGCCACTGGT
Organism: Actinomycetota bacterium; assembly: GCA_020161755.1. Lineage (GTDB taxonomy): Bacteria > Actinomycetota > Actinomycetes > Propionibacteriales > Propionibacteriaceae > Propionicimonas. The sequence goes on along the minus strand of JAIUOS010000007.1, from coordinate 115,725 downwards.
GCGGGGTCGTGGGTATGCCGGAGTTCGGCGCCGAGGCGGCCGGGCACGCCGGCATCGCGCTCGACCGGCTCGCGCTGGTGCCCGACCCTGGTGACCAGTGGCTGGCGTCGACCGCCGCGCTCACCGAGGCCCTGCCGGTGGTGGCCGTCCGTCCACCCGGACGGGTGGGTGAGGGCGAGGCGGCCCGGTTGATGTCGCGTCTCCGCGACCGGGGCGGCGTGCTGCTCGTGCACGGCCCGTGGCCGCGCGCGGAGGCGCAGCTGTCGCTCGGCGCGGTGCGCTGGTCGGGCGTCGGTGACGGCCACGGCCACCTCACCAGCCGCGAGGTGACGGTGACCGTCAGCACGCGGCGCACCCCGGTGCCGCGCAGCGCCCGGCTCGTCCTGCCCACCCCGGACGGGCGGCTGGCACGGCTCGCCGAACCGGTGCCGGTCGAACAGCGGCTCGGCCTGATGGCCGTCGGCTGATGAAGAGCCCCGAGCCCGCGGTGGACGCCGTCCGCGACGCGCGGTCGAGCTCCAACGGCGAGACGGTCCCTGAGGGGCACCCGAGGAACCCTCGACAGCCGGTCCCTGAGGGGCGCCCGAGGAACCCTCGACAGCCGGTCCCTGAGGAACACCCGAGGAACGAGGGTGTGTCACGAAGGGCCGAACGGGGCGCTCGTTCGTCCCTCACGAGCTCCTCAGGGGGCGTGGGGGGCGACCGGTGCCTGGTGCTGTGGTTCCCGGGCTGGGCGGTGACCGCGTGGGCGATGTCGGAGGGCACCGATCCGGCGGCGCCGATCGCGGTGGTCGCGGCGAACCGGGTGGTGGCCTGCTCGCCGGAGGCGTCCGCGGAGGGCGTGGTCACCGGCATGCGCAAGCGCGAGGCGCAGTCGCGCTGCCCGAACCTGGCCGTGCTGGCCGTCGACGAGGCCAGGGACGTCCGCGAGTTCTCGGCGGTCGTCGACTGCATCGAGCGACTCTCCCCAGGGGTGCAGGTGGTGCGTCCCGGGGTGTGTGCACTGCGCTCGCGCGGGTTCGCCGGCTACGTGGGCAGCGAGGCGGAGGCAGCGGAGGTGCTGCTCGAGGCGGTGGTCACCGGGCTGGGCGTCACCACCGGCCGTGTCGGCGTCGCGGACGGGCTGTTCGCCGCGCTCCAGGCCGCCTACGCCGGCGACCCGGTGCGGATCGTGCCGGCCGGCGGTTCGCCGGCGTTCCTCGCCCCGCTGCCGGTCTCGCGGCTGGGCGACGAGTCGTTGTCGGCGCTGCTGCCACGACTCGGCGTGCACACCCTGGGCGACTTCGCCGCCCTCGGCGGCGACGCGGTGCGCGACCGGTTCGGCCAGCACGGGCAGCGGCTGCACACGCTGGCGTCCGGCCTCGACCCGAGCCGGGTGCAGCCCCGCGTCCCGCCGCCCGAACTCACCCGGCAGCTCGAGTTCGAGCCGCCGCTCGCCCTCATCGACCAGGTGGCGTTCACGATCAAGGCCACCGTCGAGGACTTCATCGCCGGCCTGACCGCCGCCGGCCTGGCCTGCACCGAGCTGCGGGTGGAGATCACCGGTGAGCTGGACGAACTGGTGGCCCGCTCCTGGCTGACCCCGGGGGTGTTCGAGGCGGCCGCGGTGATCGACCGGGTCCGCTGGCAGCTCCAGGCGGCAGCAGGCAGCCGGCTGCACAGCGCCGTCACCGGGGTCCGGCTGGAGCCGGTGGTGGTGGACGCCCTGGCCAACCACGTGCCGGGGCTGTTCGGCTCGGGCACCGACGAGCGCGTCCACCACGTGCTGTCCAGGGTGCAGGGCATGCTCGGCCACGACGGCGTGGTCACCCCACGGATCGGCGGCGGGCGGTGGCTGGCCGAGCGGCAGGTACTGGTGGCGTGGGGCGACCGGCCGTCCGTCGGGCAGGGCAGCGGCGAGGCGCCGGTGGCCCGGCCGTGGCCGGGAATGGTGCCCGACCCGCTGCCGGCGTCGGTGTTCACCGAGCCGCGGCCGGTGCAGGTGCTGGCCGCCGACGGCAGCCCGGTCACCCTCGACGAACGGGTCCGGCTGAGCGGGCCGCCGGCGGTGCTGCGGGACGGGGACGCGCGCCTGCGCGTCCTGAACTGGGCCGGGCCGTGGCCGGTCGACGAGCGCGCCTGGGACCCGGCGAGGCACCGGTGCGCGAGTCGTTTCCAGGTGGTCGACGAGGCCGGCACCGGCTGGTTGCTGGTGCTCCAGGGCGCCCGCTGGTGGGCGGAAGCCAGGTACGACTGATGGGCTTCAACAACCCGCCGATGACCTGGCAGGCCCTGGAACGGACGCTCAGCACCCCGCAGGGCGGGAAGTTCCCGGCACAGGACGTCCCGGTCTCGTGGCGCCGCGGCCCCTACGTCGCGCCGCAGATCACCCGTCCCGACGACGCGGTGCCCTACGCCGAGCTGCACGCCCACTCGTCCTTCTCGTTCCTGGACGGCGCGTCCGGGCCGGCCGAACTGGCCGAGGAGGCCGAGCGGCTGGGCCTGCACGCGCTGGCCCTGACCGACCACGACGGCCTGTACGGCATCGTCCGGTTCGCCGAGGCGGCCGAGACGATGAGCCTGCGCACGGTGTTCGGCGCCGAGCTGTCCCTCGACCTGCCCGCCCCGCAGGCCGGGCAGCCCGACCCGGCCGGCGCGCACCTGCTGGTGCTGGCGTCCGGGGAGGAGGGCTACCACCGGCTGGCGTCCGCGATCACGCACGGCCAGCTGGCCGGTGGCGAGAAGGGGCGTCCGGTCTACGACCTCGACGACCTGGCCGAGCGCGCCGGCGGCCACTGGGTGGTGTTCACCGGCTGCCGCAAGGGCGCGGTGCGGCAGTCGCTGGCCACCGGGGGGACGGACGCCGCCGGCCGGGAGCTGGACGACCTGGTGCACGCGTTCGGCGCCGAGCGGGTGTTCGTCGAACTGACCGACCACGGCAACCCCCGCGACTCCGCGACCAACGACGCCCTCGCCGCTCTGGCAGCCGGCCGTCGGCTGCCGACGATCGCCACCGGCAACGTCCACTACGCCACGCCCGCCCAGCACCCGCTGGCGCAGGCGGTGGCCGCGGTGCGGGCCAACCGCAGCCTGGACGCGCTCGACGGCTGGCTGCCGGCCGCCGGCACCGCCTTCCTGCGCTCGGGGGCGGAGATGGCCGCCAGGTTCGCCCGCTACCCGGGGGCGGTCGCGCGCACCGTCGGGCTGGCCGACGAGCTGGCGTTCCCGCTGCGCCGGGCCAAGCCGGCGCTGCCAAAGCAGGAGGTGCCGGCCGGCCACACGCCGATGTCGTGGCTGCGGCACCTGGTCTGGTCGGCGGTGCCGGTGCGCTACCCCGACCTGAGCGCTGCGAACGCGCAGCGCATCGAGAAGGAGCTCGGGGTCATCGAGGCCAAGGACTTCCCCGGCTACTTCCTGATCGTGCACGACATCGTCGCCGAGGCCCGCCGCCGCGGCATCCTGTGCCAGGGACGCGGCTCGGCCGCCAACTCCGCGGTCTGCTACCTGCTGAACATCACCGCGGTGGACTCGATCCGCTACGACCTGCCGTTCGAGCGGTTCCTGTCCGCGCTGCGCGACGAGGAGCCCGACATCGACGTCGACTTCGACGCCGACCGTCGCGAGGAGATCATCCAGTGGGTCTTCGACCGCTACGGACGCGAGCGCGCCGCGCAGGTCTGCAACGTCATCCAGTACCGGCCGAAGAACGCCGTCCGCGACATCGCCAGGGCGCTGGGCTACAGCCCCGGCCAGGGGGACGCGTTCGCCCGGCAGGTCGAGCGGTGGGGGTCCTCGGTGGGGGCGGCGGACACCGAGCTGCCCGCGCCGGTGGTCGAACTCACCAGCCAGCTGCTGAAGGCGCCGCGGCACCTGGGCATCCACTCCTGCGGCATGGTGCTCACCGAGCGTCCGGTGGGGGAGGTGGTGCCGATCGAGCACGCCCGGATGGACAAGCGCACGGTGATCCAGTGGGACAAGGACGACGCCGCCTGGATGGGCCTGGTGAAGTTCGACCTGCTCGGCCTCGGCATGCTGGCCGCGTTGCAGCACTGCTTCGACCTGGCGCAGTCCTCGACCGGCGAGGAGTGGGAGCTGGCCACCCTGCCCAAGGACGAGAAGGGCGTCTACGACATGCTCTGCCGGGCCGACTCGATCGGGGTGTTCCAGGTGGAGTCGCGGGCGCAGATGGGGTTGCTGCCCCGGCTCCAGCCGCGGCGGTTCTACGACCTGGTGATCCAGATCGCGCTGATCCGTCCCGGCCCGATCCAGGGTGGCGCGGTGCACCCGTTCGTCCGGCGCAAGCTGGGACGCGAGCCGGTCACCTACCCGCACCCCAAACTGGCGCCGGTGCTGGAGCGGACGCTGGGCGTCCCGGTGTTCCAGGAGCAGCTGATGCAGATGGCGATGGCGGTGGGCGACTGCTCGGGCGAGGACGCCGACCTGCTGCGCCGGGCGATGGGCTCCAAGCGGGGGCTGGAGCGCATCGAGTCGCTGAAGGCCAAGCTGTACGAGGGCATGGCCCGCAACGGCCTGGTGGGTGCCGAGGCCGACCACCTGTACGCGCAGATCCAGGCGTTCTCGAATTTCGGCTTCGCCGAATCGCACTCGCTGAGCTTCGCGCTGCTGGTCTACGCCTCCTCCTGGATGAAGCTGCACTACCCGGCGGCGTTCCTCGCCGGGCTGCTGCGTGCACAGCCGATGGGGTTCTACTCCCCGGCCACGCTGGTCTCCGACGCCCGCCGCCACGGTGTGGAGGTGCGGCGCCCCGACCTCGCGCTCTCCGGGGTGGACGCCGGCCTGGAGCCCCTCGACACCGTTGCTGCGACCGGCCTGGACTCCTGTCTCGACCAGCACCAGGGGCCGGTGGGGGAGTTCGACGCCACCGCGCCCGACACCACTCTCGACCACCGGCGGGACGGCAACGTCGCGGTGCGGCTGGGGCTGGCCGGCGTCCGCGGCATCGGCACGGGGGTGGCCGGACGGATCGTGGCCGAGCGGGACGCGCGCGGCGCCTACCGCTCGATGGAGGACCTGGTGCGGCGCACCGGCCTGAGCGCGGAGAACCTGGAGGCGCTGGCCGCCGCCGGGGCGCTGGAGTGCCTCGGGCTGACCCGCCGACAGGCGTTGTGGCGGGCGGGCAGCGCGGCGCTGGACCAGCCCGACTCGTTGCCCGGCACGCTGGTCGCGTCCCAGCCGCTGCTGTTCGACGACCCGACGCCGACCGAGGTGCTCGCCGACGACCTGTGGGCCACCGGGGTGAGCACCGCCGACCACCCGATCGCCCAGCTGCGGCAGGAGCTGACGGACAGGAAGGTGCTCAGTACCGCCGACCTGTTCACCGCCGAGCCCGACCGCCGCATCGAGGTGGCCGGGCTGGTCACCCACCGGCAGCGTCCGGCGACCGCGTCCGGCATCACCTTCCTCAGCCTCGAGGACGAGCACGGGCTGGTGAACGTGGTCTGCTCGGTGGGGGTGTGGCAGCGTTACCGGCGGATCGCCCGGGGCTCGCCCGCGCTGGTGGTGCGCGGCAAGCTGGAGCGCTCTCCCGAGAACGTGGTGAACGTGGTCGCCGACAAGCTGGAGCCGCTGCCGATCATGGTCGTGCACCGGTCCCGCGACTTCCACTGAGCCCACAGAAGGGGCGACCCGACGGCCACGAGGCAGGATGGGGCCATGGCAATCGTCCTCGTCACCGGAGGCAGCGGCTTCCTGGGTGCACACCTCATCGTCCGCCTGCTCGCCGACGGGCACGACGTCCGCGCCACCGTCCGCACGGTCGACCGGCGCGACGACGTGGAGCGCATGCTGCAGGCCGCCGGGGCCCCCACGGGTGCGGTGGGCTACGTGGAGACCGATCTGCTCTCCGACGAGGGCTGGTCCACCGCGATGGCCGGTGCCGACTACGTGCTGCACGCCGCCTCGCCGTTCCCCGCCGTCCAGCCCGACGACGAGGACGAGGTGATCCGTCCGGCCAGGGAGGGGACGCTGCGCGTCCTGCGCTTCGCGCTCGCCGCCGGCGTGAAACGGGTGGTGGTGACGTCCTCGTTCGCCACCATCGGCTACGGCCACCCGCCGGTCGACCGCGCCTACACCGAGGAGGACTGGACCGACGTGGACGGTCCCGGCGTCACCCCGTACGCGAAGTCGAAGACCCTCGCCGAGCGCGCCGCCTGGGACTTCGTGGCGCAGAACCCCGGTCTCGAACTGGTGGTGGTGAACCCGGTCGGCATCTTCGGCCCTGCCCTGGGGCCCGACCTGTCCACGTCCGTCCAGATCGTCCAGCGGCTCCTCACCGGGGGCCTGCCCGTGCTGCCGCCGCTGTGGAGCAACGCCGTCGACGTCCGCGACGTGGCCGACCTGGAGGTGCGCGTGATGACCTCGCCGCAGGCTGCCGGGCAGCGCTACCTCGCCGTTGCCGGTGAGCCGATCAGCTTCGGTGAGATCGCCCGGACGCTGCGCGACCGGCTCGGTGCCGGTGCGGCGAAGGTGCCCCGCGTCGTCCTGCCCGCCTGGGTGGTCCGGCTGCTGGCCCCGTTGGTCCCTTCGGTGCGCGGGGTCGTGTCCCAACTCGGCGTGGTGCGTCGCGCGAGCAATGCCAAGGCCCGCGCGTCGGGGTGGACGCCGCGGTCGAACCAGGAGGCCGTGCTGGCCACCGTCGAGAGCCTGCTGGCCCTCGGCTGAGCCACTGTTGCCTCTGGCGCCGCCGTCCGGACGGGCCTACGGTTGCCTCGTCCGCCCCCCGATGGAGGTTCGCGATGTCGATCGCACCCAGGCTGCGCCTCGTCCTTCCCGCCCTGCTGCTCGCGCTGGTCGTGCCCGCCGCCGCGCCCACCCCGGCGGCCGCCGCCGAGCCGGCCTACACCGTCACACCGGTGGTGGAGGGCCTCTCGATCCCGTGGGACGTCACCTGGGCCGGCGACCTGATGCTGTTCGGGGAGCGGGCCGGCACGCTCTGGTCCAAGCGTGGTGACCAGCCCGCGCAGCAGGTCACGCTGCCGCTGCCACCGCTGTACGTGCACTCCGAGGGCGGGCTGCTGGGCCTGGTGGCCGACCCGGCGGTCGCCGACAACGGCTTCTTCTACTCCTGCATGTCGGTCGCGAACCCGTCCGGTTCGGCGAAGGACGTCGAGGTCTGGAAGTGGCACCTCACCAGTGACACCACCGCCGAGAAAGTGGCCGTGCTGGTGGACGGCATCCCGATCGGCAGCGGGCGCCACAACGGCTGCCGGCTGGTCTTCCGTTCGGCACAGATGCTGTACATCGGCACCGGCGACGCGGCGAAGGGCACGAACCCGCAGAACCTGAAGTCGCTCGGCGGCAAGGTGTTGCGGGTCCACAGCGACGGCACCATCCCTACCAGCAACCCGTTCTACCGCAAGGGCGGCAACGCGCGGTACGTGTTCAACTACGGGCACCGCAACGTCCAGGGGCTCGCGCTGCGGCCGGGCACCACCGACCTGTGGCAGGTCGAGCACGGCACGAACCGCGACGACGAGATCAATTTCGTGCTGAAGGGACGCAACTACGGCTGGGCGCCCACCCCGGGCTACAACGAGAACCGGTCGATGACCGACACCAAGCGGTTCCCGCACGCGGTGAAGGCGAAGTGGCGCTCGGGCCACCCGACGGTCGCGACCAGCGGCGCCACGTTCCTGTCCGGCCCCCAGTGGGGCGACTGGGACGGCCACCTCGCGGTGGCCGAGCTCAAGGGCTCCGGCATCCTGCTGTTCCGCGTGTCGGCCTCGAACAAGCTCACGAAGGTCGCCGAGATCGTCACCGACCACGGACGCATCCGCAGCGTCCACCAGGGCCCGGACGGCGCGCTGTACTTCACCACCTCCAACGGCACGAACGACGGTGTCTACCGGCTGGCCGTGAAGTGAGCCGAGACGGTCGGGAAGGGCGGAACTGATGGACGTCGCCTTGTTCGTGAAGGCGTTCGGGGCGTTGTTCGCGATCATGAACCCGTTCGTCGCGCTCCCGATGTTCCTCTCGCTCACCGAGGGGATGGACGCGGCGACCCAGCGTCGTGCCGGGCTGCGCGCGGCGGGCTACAGCGTGATCCTCTCGGTGGTCGTGCTGCTCGCCGGCACCGCGGTGCTCGGGTTCTTCGGCATCGACGTCGACGACTTCCGGATCGCCGGCGGCATCGTGCTGCTGATGATCGGCCTCGGCATGCTGAACGGCACGGGCAGCAGCGCGCACACCGGCACCGCGTCCGAACAGGCGAACCAGGCCGGCCAGGCGGGTGACGTCTCGTTCTACCCGATGGCCTTCCCGATGATCGTCGGTCCCGGCACCATCACGACCCTGGTGCTGCTGGCCGGGGACGGCTCGGTGACCTCCTACCTCAGCGTCGGCGCGGCGCTGGCGGTGGTCATCGTGATGCTGGGCGTGGTGCTCTTCTTCTCGACCGCGATCGGGCACCTGCTGTCGCAGAAGCTGCGCTCGATCATGACCCGCCTGATGGGCATGATCCTGGCCGCGATCGCCGTCCAGATGGTCGTGGCCGGCCTGCTGGTGGTGTTCCCGGGCCTGGGCTGAGAGCCCGGCCGGCTACCGCGCGAGGAACTCGTCCCCGACCCGCTGCTGGATCTCCAGGGCCTCCAGCAGCAGCGGTGCGGCCTGCTTGGCCAGGCTCGGCCCGAGGAACGGGACGTTCACGGTCAGGTCGCCGTCGTAGCTGAGCACCGCGCCACGCCCTCCGGGCACCAGGCTGACCCGTCCCAGCAGTTCGGCGGGCAGGCCCTCGACGGTGATGTGCGCGGCGCCGCGGTGGCCGCCGTCGGCCTCCGGCTCCCACCGGATCTCGTCCACCACGGCCATCGTCGGCCCGGCGAGCCGTGCGGCCACCGACGGGGTCGGCATCACCCGGCGGGTGGCGGTGCGCAGCCCGTCCACCACCACGCTGTGCTCGAGCGGGTCGGTCGCCAGGCACACCGCGCGCAGGAACACCGCGTCGGTGAGCATCGCGAACGCCTCGGGAACCGAAGCGGCGAAGTCGTTGGTGGCGTGTATGTCCATGGCGGCATTCTGCCGTGGATAGGCTGGCGGAGGCCTCATCTGCGAAGGAGCAGTCGTGTCCAGTTCGGTTCCGGGTGCCTCGGCGGGCAAGCGCGCGTCCCTGATGTCCTCTGCCATGGCCGAGGGCCCGGGCGGCGTCGAGCAGGAGCGCCTGCTCGCCGCGTACCTCCAGCCGGTGCCGGAGTCCGACCTCGCCGACATCGACCCGGGCGACCTCGCGGCCACCGTCGCGGCCCACCTGCGCCTCGGACGCACCCGGCAGCCCGGCGAGCACCTGCTCCAGGTGGTGCTGCCCGGCGAGATCCCCGGTGTGGGCACAGACGGGTCGACGGTCGCCCTGCTGGTCACCGACGACCGCCCGTTCCTGGTGGACACCGTGACGATGGAGCTCACCCGCCAGGACTGGGCCCTGCGCCGGCTCTACCACCCGCAGCTGCGGGTCAGCCGGGACGCGGACGGACGCATCGTCGAGCTCGCCGACGGCGCCGACAGCGTGCCCGAGTCGTGGATCGCGGTCGAGATCTACCCGCCGCTCGGCCGGGCCGCGGACGCCCTCGCCGGCGAGCTGGTGGCCGGCCTGCGACAGGCGCTGGACGTGCTCGCGGTGGTGGTCACCGACTGGCAGCCGATGCTGGCCCGCGCCCGGGAGGCGACCGCCGAGCTGCGCGCCCTGGGCACCCCGGCGGCGGACGAGGCCGTCGCGCTGCTGGACTGGCTCGCCGATGACCACTTCGTGTTCCTCGGGTCGGCCGACTACACCTTGGGCGACGGCGAGCTGGTGCCGGTGCCGGGCAGCGGCCTGGGCATCCTCACCGGGGTCAGCGAGCCCGACGACCACACCCTGCCGGCCCCCGGTGAGCAGGACCCGCTGGTGCTGGTGCGCGATCCGCGCCGCTCGCCGGTGCACCGTCCGGTCTACCTCGAGCACATCGCCGTCCGCACGTTCGACGCCGCCGGCGCCCTCGTCCGCGAGCACCGGTTCCTCGGGCTGCTCGCCGCGTCCGCCTACACCGAGTCGGTGGCGAACATCCCGGTGCTGGCCGCCAAGGGCGAGCGGCTGCTGCGGGCGTCCGGCTTCGAGCCGCACTCGCACGGCTGGAACTCGGTCCGGCAGGTCATCGCCACCTACCCCCGCGACGAGCTGTTCGAGGCGAGCGTGGAGGAGCTGGAGCCGATCGTCGCAGCCGTCTCCGCGCTGCGCGAGCGCCGCCAGACCCGGGTGTTCCTGCGTCGCGGCCGCTACGGGCAACTGGCCACCGCGATGGTCTACCTGCCCCGCGACCGGTACAACACCGCGACCCGCCTGCGCATCCAGCAGATCCTGCTGAACCGGCTCGGCGGGGAGGAGCTCGAGTTCAGCACCCTGGTCAGCGAGTCGGTGCTGACCAGGCTGTTCTTCGTGGTCCGGCTCGCCCCCGACGCCCCGAGCGAGCTGGACGCCGACCTGATCGCCACCGAGGTGGCCGCCGCCACCCACAGCTGGGAGGACGACTTCGTCGCCCTGGTCGAGGCCCTGCCCAGCGAGCAGCGCGGCGTCGAGTTCAGCGAGGTCTACGAGGCCGACTACCCGCCGGCCGTGGCCGTGGCCGACCTGCGGATGGCCAACCAGCTCACCGGCCCCGACGACCTGCGGCTGAGCCTGTCGGCGCCGCTGGAGGACACCGACGAGTCCGACCTGCGCCTGAAGGTGATCTCGCAGCGGTCGATGTCGCTCACCGAGGCGATGCCGCACCTGTCGGTCCTGGGCGTCGAGGTGGTCGACGAGCGGCCCTACAGCTGGGACCTGCGCGGCACCCGGGTGCTGGTCTACGACTTCGGGCTGAAGCTGCCGGCCGAGATGGCGACGGCCGCCCGGACGTCCGGCACCCGGCAGCGGTTCATGGACGTCTTCGCCGCCTCCTGGACCGGACGCTGCGAGGCCGACGACCTGAACCGGCTGGTGGTCGTCGCCGGCCTTGACTGGCGCCAGGTGACCTGGCTGCGCGCCATCTCCCGCTACCTCCAGCAGGCCGGGCTGCCGTTCAGCCAGCCCTACCTCGCCGGCGCCCTGAACACCTACCCGCAGATCGCCGCCGGCCTGGCGGCCATCTTCCGGGCCCGGTTCGACTCCGACGAGTTCGGCGACGACGTCGAGCGGGAGGCGGCGCTGGCCGAGCGGCGCGAGTTGCTCGGCGCCCAGCTGGACGCGGTCGCGAGTCTGGACCACGACCGCATCCTGCGCGCGTTCCTGGCCGTGATCGAGGCGTGCATCCGCACCAACGCGTTCACCGACCCCCCGACCCTGGCGATCAAGATGCTGCCCTCGGAGCTGGCGCTGCTGCCCGAGCCACGTCCGGCGTTCGAGGTGTTCGTGTACTCCCCGCGCGTCCAGGGCGTCCACCTGCGGTTCGGCGCGGTGGCCCGCGGCGGGCTGCGCTGGTCGGACCGGCGCGAGGACTTCCGCACCGAGATCCTCGGCCTGGTGAAGGCGCAGCTGGTGAAGAACACCGTGATCGTACCGAGCGGGGCGAAGGGCGGCTTCGTGCCGCAGGCGCCACCGTCGGCCGACCGTCGGGCGTGGTTCGCCGAGGGCCAGGCCTGCTACCGGTTGTTCGTGGACGCGCTGCTGAGCGTCACCGACAACATCGTCGACGGCCAGGTCGTGCCGCCCGAGCGGGTGCGGCGCTACGACGGCGACGACCCCTACCTCGTGGTCGCGGCCGACAAGGGGACCGCCACGTTCTCCGACCTCGCCAACGAGGTGTCGGTCGGACGCGGCTTCTGGCTGGGGGACGCGTTCGCGTCCGGCGGGTCCAGCGGGTACGACCACAAGGCGATGGGCATCACCGCGCGGGGGGCGTGGGAGTCGGTGAAGCGGCACTTCGCCGAGCTCGGCCTCGACCCGGCCGTGGACGAGTTCACCTGCGTCGGGATCGGCGACATGGCCGGCGACGTGTTCGGCAACGGCATGCTGCTGTCGGACCGGACGCGGCTGGTGGCCGCGTTCAACCACCTGCACATCTTCCTCGACCCGAACCCCGACCCGGCGGTCTCCTTCGCCGAGCGACGCCGGCTGTTCGACCTGCCCGGGTCGAGCTGGGCGGACTACGACCCGGCGGCGATCTCCGCCGGCGGCGGGGTGTTCCCCCGGGATGCGAAGTCGGTGCCGCTGTCGGTGCCGGTGCGCGAAGCCCTCGGGCTGGGTCCTGAGGTCACCCGGCTGCCGCCCAACGAGCTGATCTCGGCCATCCTGAAGGCGCCGGTCGACCTGCTCTTCAACGGGGGCGTCGGCACGTTCGTCAAGGCCGCCGGGGAGAGCCACGCCGACGCCGGTGACAAGGCCAACGACGCCCTGCGGGTCAACGGCGGCGAGCTGCGCGCCCGCAGCGTCGCCGAGGGCGGCAACCTCGGCTTCACCCAGCTCGGACGCATCGAGTACGCGGCGACCGGTGGCCAGATCAACACCGACTTCATCGACAACTCCGCGGGCGTCGACACCTCCGACCACGAGGTGAACATCAAGATCCTGCTGGCACCGGAGGTCGCGTCCGGGCGGCTCACCGAGCCGGCGCGCAACGAGCTGCTGGCGTCCATGACCGACGAGGTGGCGCGGCTGGTGCTCGCGCACAACTTCGACCAGAACCTGGCGCTGGCGAACTCGATGTTCCGGCGGGTGACGCTGGCCGGGCAGCACGAGGCGTGGATGCGGACGCTGGAGCTCGACGGCCTGCTGGACCGCCGGATCGAGGCGCTGCCGGGCAGCGAGGAGATGGCGGCCCGGATCGCGGCCGGCGACGGGCTGACCCGTCCCGAGCTGGCGGTGCTGCTGTCGTACACGAAGATCGCGCTGGACCAGTGGGTGCTCGCGTCCGACCTGCCGGACGACCCGTACCTGGCCGACCGGCTCGTCCAGTACTTCCCGGAGCCGCTGCGCGAGCGGTACGCCGACCGGATGCCCAGCCACCGGCTGGCCAGGGAGATCATCGCCACGGTGGCGGTCAACCGGTTCGTGAACAGCCAGGGCATCACCTGCTACCACCGGCTCTCCACCGAGACCGGGGCGGGCGTCGCGGACATCATCCGCGCCCAGCTGGCGTCCCGCGCCATCTACGCGGTCGGCCTGGACGAGGTGCGGTTGCGCCGCAGCACCGGGCTGGACGCGGCGTCCGCGACCGAGATCCGGGTGCGGCTGCGGCGGATGGTGGAGCGGGCCACCCGGTGGCTGCTGCACCACCAGCGCGGGCCGCTGGACATCGGTGCGGCGGTGGCCGAGTACGGGCCGGAGGTCGCGGCGCTGCGGGGCGAGCTGAGCGGGCTGCTCAGCGGCGCGCCGGCCGAGGCGGCCGCGGCCGCGACCCAGCGCTGGCTCGCCGCGGGTCTCCCGGAGGAGCTGGCGGCGAACCTCGGCACGGCCGGTCAGGCGCACACCCTGCTCAGCGTGGTCGAGGTCGGCCACCGGCTGGGGCTGCCGCCGTCCCGGGTGGCCGCGGTGCACTACCGGCTGGCGGAGGCGGCCGGCATCGACGAGCTCGTCGCCGGGGTGGACGGGCTGCCGCGCCAGGTGCGCTGGGACGCGATGGCCCGGGCCGCGCTGCGGGACGAACTGCTCGCCGCCCACGCCGAACTGACCGCCGAGGTGCTCGGTCGTGCCGACGCGGACGCGTCCCCCCAGGAGGTGGTGGACGGCTGGCTCGCGTCCGACCCGACCCTGGTCAACCGGGTGGCGACGATCCACCAGCTGATGGACGGCACCGCCGACGTCGCCCGGATGAACGTCGGCCTCAGCCAGGTGCGCGGCATGCTCTCCTGAGCGCCGCGTCCCGCGAAACGAAAAGGGACAGTCCCCTTTCGTTTCGGTCGGGGCAGGATGGGGGCATGCGCATCGACCTCCACACCCACAGCTCGGTCTCCGACGGCACCGACGCCCCTGCCGAGCTGGTCGCCGCCGCGGCTGCGGCCGGGCTGGACGTGGTGGCGCTCAGCGATCACGACACGTTCGACGGGCTCGCGGACGCCGGTGAGGCGGGGGAGCGGCTCGGCGTCCAGGTCGTACGCGGCATCGAGGTCTCCGCGCAGTACCGCGGCACGTCCGTGCACCTGCTGGGCTACGGCTGCCGGGCCGACGACCCCGCGCTGCTGGCCGAACTCACCCGCGTCCGCCGCGGACGGGGCGACCGGGTGCCGGCCATGCTGGCCAACCTCGCCGCCGCCGGGATGCCGGTGCCGGGGGAGGTGCTCGCGCGCCACGTCGGCACCAGCCCGTCGGTCGGGCGTCCGCACATCGCCGACGCCATGATCGAGCTCGGCTACGTCGCCGACCGCCGCGAGGCGTTCGACCGCTGGCTGGCCGACGACAAGCCGATCTTCGTCGGACGCTACGCGACGCCGCTGGCCGCGGGCCTCGACCTGATCACCGCCGCCGGCGGGGTCGCGGTGATCGCGCACCCCTGGGGACGGGTCAGCCGCCACCAGCTGCCCGCGTCACTGCTCGCGCAGCTCGCCGCGTCCGGACAGCTGGACGGGGTCGAGGTCGACCACCAGGACCACGATCGGGCGACCCGCGCCGAGCTGCGCGCGCTGGCGGCACGGCTCGGCCTGCTGGCCACCGGCTCGTCGGACTACCACGGGGCCGGGAAGGACGACCACGACCTGGGCTGCAACACCACGACCGACGAGGTGCTGGCCGAGATCGCGGCCCGGGTGGGGGCGCGCGGGGGCCGGCTGTAGCCGGTGTAGAGTCACCAGTCGGTTCAGAATCGATCGCGAAGGCACACACCCATGACGGAGCAGGTCCAGGACGCCGGGGAACAGCTCGCCGCCTCCACCTCCGAGGCGTCGCTGCGGCGGACGGAGGCGCGCAGCGCCGAGATCGAGGCGCAGATCGCGAAGGACCCGTCCGGTTTCCGGGTGATGACCGGCGACCGGCCCACCGGCAACCTGCACCTGGGCCACTACTTCGGCTCGCTGGCCAACCGGGTGCGCCTCCAGGACGCCGGCGTCGAGACCTACATCCTCATCGCCGACTACCAGGTGATCACCGACCGCGACGGCACCGGACCGATCCGCGAGCGCGTGCTGGGCATGCTGGCCGACTACCTGGCGATCGGGCTCGACCCGGCGAGGACCGTGATCTACGCGCACTCGGCGGTGCCGTCGCTGAACCAGCTGCTGCTGCCGTTCCTGTCGTTGGTCACCGAGGCCGAGCTGCGCCGCAACCCTACGGTGAAGGCCGAGCTGGAGGCCACCGGTGACCGCCCGATGTCGGGGCTGCTGCTGACCTACCCGGTGCACCAGGCCGCGGACATCCTGTTCTGCAAGGCGAACCTGGTGCCCGTGGGCAAGGACCAGCTGCCGCACCTCGAGCAGACCCGGGTGGTCGCCCGCCGCTTCGACGAGCGGTACGGACGGGTCGACCCAGCGCGTCCGGTGTTCCCGCAGGCCGAGGCGCTGCTCAGCAAGGCGTCCACCGTGCTCGGCCTGGACGGCACCAAGATGAGCAAGACCAAGGGCAACGTGATCGAGATCGGCATGGACGCCGACACCACCGCCAAGCTGATCAAGAAGGCCGTCACCGATTCCGACCGCCACATCACCTACGACCCGGTGAACCGTCCGGAGGTCTCGAACCTGCTGATGCTGGCCTCGCTGTGCACCCAGCGCGACCCGGCCGGGATCGCCGCCGAGATCGGCGACGGGGGCGGCGGCACGCTGAAGAAGGTCGTCACCGAGGCGGTCAACGAGTTCTTCGCCCCGATCCGGGCGCGCCGCGTCGAGCTGGCCGCCGATCCCGGCCACCTGATGGACGTGCTGCGCCGCGGCAACGCCCACGCCAACGAGGTGGGCGAGGCCACCCTGGCCGAGGTGCGCGCGGCCATGAACATGACCTACTGACCGAGCCCACCGCTCACGACGAGATCCGGGATCTCAGCGCCCACCGCCCCCAGTCATCCCGGCGAGTGCGTGGATCTCCCACAACCCAACCGCCACCCCGCCCGGAGCCCCTCATGACCTCGCCGCACGGTCCGCAGTACCGCTTCGCGTGCCCGCCGAACTGGCCGCAACCACCGTCCGGGTGGCTGCCGCCGGAGGGCTGGCAGCCAGACCCGGCGTGGGGTCCTGCGCCCGAGGGCTGGCACTTCTGGCAGCCGGTCGCGGCGCCCGCCGAACCACCGATCGACGGCTACGCCGTGGCCACGCTGATCACCGGGCTCCTCGGCGGCGTGATCCTCCCCGTCGTGTTCGGGGCCATCTCGCTGTCCCGGATCAAGCAAGGGCTGCGCCGCGGTCGCGTCCTGGTGGTCGCCGGCTGGGTGCTCACGGCGCTGTGGCTGGTCGCGATCTTCGGCTACGTGGCCTGGACCGGGTCCCGGTTTCCCGCACGAACGCCGGACGGCACGGTCACCCGGGCCGGCAAGGTGCCGCCGATGCGACTGCGGCTCGGTGACTGCCTCGAGCTCCCCGAATCGACGCGAGGGGTGGTGAAGCAGGTCGACGTCCTGCCGTGCGACAGCCCTCACAACGGGCAGGTGTTCGCCATCGTGACCCTGCCCGCCGGAGGCTACCCGGGGGACGACGAGGCGATCCGGCTCGGGATCGACGCCTGCGCCGAGGAGATCGACGGCTTCTTCGGCACGAGCGCCGCGATCGCCCCGAGCCTGCAGTCCTTCTCGTTCACCGCACCGAAGACCGACTGGGAGAACGGCGACCACTCCGTCCGGTGCCTCGTCGTGGACACGGCCGGCGACTTCACCGGCGACGTGCGGGACCGCTGAGCGTCACTCGCCCAGCAGCACCCGCTCGCGCGCGGCCGACAGGGTCGCCGCCAGGGAGGCGAGTTGGCGTTCGCGTTCCGCCAGCCTCTCGGCCGCGGCGTCCACCGCGTCCATGGCGCGCGCCGTACGGTCGCGGGCTTCCACGATGCGCCTGCGCACCGTCCAGTCGGTGAAGATGTTGTCGAACCACACGTCGTAGGTGCGGGTGAGCTCGTCCACCTCCACCCCGCCGACCGACGCCAGCCCCAGGTCGGCCAGTTCGGCGGAGAGCCGCTTCATGCCCGCATCGGCCACCCGGAGGCTCTGGGTGGCGGCGTCCATCCGGTCGTACTTGGCCATGTCGGCGAGGAACCCGCCGCCGACCCAGACGTCGAGGTCGGCGAGGTCCTCCGCGCCGCCGAGCGACTGGGTCGCGTCCTCCAGGCTCTGCCGCGCACGCTGTGCGGCGCCGATCGCCTCTGCCACCTCACGGCGCTCCGCGCCGGTCGAGGCAAGTTGCTCGCCGATCTCGTGGAGTTGTGGGGACGCCGGGTCGCCGGACGAGCGGAGTCGGGCCTCCTCGACCGCCAGCGCCTCGGTGCGGCGGTGGGCGACGTCCCCCAGCGCCGCCAGGGCCGCCTCCGCCTGGTCACGGGCGGCCGAGGCGATCGCGAGCACGTTCTCGGCGGCCGCCGCGGTGTGCTGCGCGGCGGCCAGCTCGGCCCGCTCGCGTTCGAGCCGGGAGGTTCGGGTGCCGTGCAGCGCCGCCCAGATGCGCGTCGGGCTGAAGGACTCGAGCGCCTTCACGTCCGCTTGGTCGCCCTGCACGCCGGCCTGGGCCGACCGGAAGGCGTCGAGGGCCCGGAGCTCCTCGGCGCGGGCCTGCTCGAGTCTGCGGAGCAGCCGGTCGTGCTCGGCGCAGTCGTCGAGAGCGGTCTGGAGTTCGGGGGTGATCACGGTGCGAGCCTAGTGACGTGCAGCTCCTCGCGCGGGCCGGGCGTCGCCCTCGAGGGCGAGACGGTGACGGAGCAGGCGCTGCTCGGCCTCGTTGGTGGTGAGCTGGAGGGCCGTGCGGTCGGCGTCGCGCGCCTCGTCCGCACGTCCCAGCCGCCGCAACAGGTCGGCGCGGACGGCGTGCAGCAGGTGGTACCCGGCGAGCGGTTCCGCCACGGTGGCGAGGTCGTCCAGCGCGACGGCCGGGCCGGCCACCTCGGCGAGCGCGACCGCCCGGTTGAGGCGGACGATGGGGGAGCGGTCCTGCGCTCCGAGCAGGTCGTAGAGCGTCAGGACCTGGAGCCAGTCGGTGTCCGCGGACGTGGGTGCCTCGGCGTGGCAGGCCGCGATCGCGGCCTGCAGCTGCCAGCGTCCGGGACGGTGCAGCCGGGCGGCGGCGTCCAGCTCCCGTCGTGCGGCGGCCAGCAGTGCGGGGTCCCAGCGCGACCGGTCCTGGGCGCCGAGCAGGACCAGCTCGCCCGCGACGGCCCGGGCGGCCTCGCGCGCGTGGTGGAACAGCAGCAGGGCGAGCAGTCCGTGGGCCTCGGCCTCACCCGGCAGCGCCGCGGCCAGCACGCGGGCCAGCCAGATCGCGTCGTCGGCGACGTCACGGTCGGCCGCGGCGTCGCCACCGGCCACGAGGTGCGCCTCGTTGTACATCACCGAGACCACGGTCAGCACCAGGTCGAGGCGCGGCACCCGTTCGTCCCCCTCCGGGATGCGCAGCGGGATGCCGGCCGCGCCGATCTTGCGCTTGGCCCGCACGATCCGCTGGGCGACGGTCGGCTCCGAGCTCAGGGTGGCCCGCGCGATCTGCGCGGTGGTGAGGCCGCACACCGCACGCAGGGTGAGGGCGAGCTGGGCGTCGGGGCCGAGCGCGGGATGACAGCACCCGAACAGCAGCGGGAGCCGTTCGTCGGCCACGCCCGGCCCGGGCGCCGGGGTCTCGGCGAGGAGGGTGAGCTTGCGCCGGTAGGCCGCGTCCCGACGTAGCCGGTCGAGGGCGTTGTGGCGGGCGGCCTGCGTCAGCCAGGCACCGGGCTTCGGCGGGACGCCGTGGACGCGCCACTCGCGCAGCGCCTCCAGGACGGCGTCCGCCACCGACTCCTCGGCGAGGTCGAGGTTGCGCAGTGACGCGGTGAGGGTGGCGACGATCCGTCCGGACTCCTCACGCACCGCCTTGGCCAGCACGGCATCGGACACCGCCACCGCGCCGCCCGGCGGGACGGACGGGGTGGCGGTGCCCGGGTCGCTCACTCGAACTGGCTGTAGTCGGTGACCGCCGGACGGACCTCGACCGCCACGCCGGGCAGTTCGATGCCCGGCCAGCTCTTCGCCAGCGCGATCGCGGCGTCGAGGTCGGGCACGTCGATGACGGTGAAGCCGCCGATCGCCTCCCGGGCCTCGGAGTACGGGCCGTCCACGACCACCGGACCGTTGGCGCCGTACTTCACGCTGGTCGCGGTGGAGGCGGGCTGGAGTTCCACGCCGTTGTCGGTGATCTTGTCGGCGTTGTCCGCGAACCACTGGTACATGGCGCCGTAGACGGCCTGCGCCCGTTCCGGCGGCACCTGGGCGTCGAGCTCGGGAGTGCTGGTGAACATGATGACGTACTTCACGGTGGTGTCCTCTCTGTGGTGAACCGTTGCACCCTGTCAGCGAACGGACAAGACCGAATTCGACAGCGCCCGAGAGATCGGGGCTGAAATTGCAGGCGTCCCGCCGCCCGGGGAGGGCGACGGGACGACGGGTCTGGCGTCAGGCGTCGACGGTGGCCTGCTCGGACGCACCGCCGCTGCGGCGGCGACGACGGCGACGGGCGCCGTTGGTGGAGCGGCCCTCCGTGGCCTCGCCGGCGTCGGCGGGGGAGTCGGACGCGGCGTCGAGCGGCGTCCCCTCGGCACCCTCGACCGGCTGGCCGTTGCGCAGCCGGCGACGCGAACGGTCGCGGGCGGGACGCTCCCGCTTCTCGCCGTCGTGGCGGCGCTCGCCGCGCGGCTTGGAGTCGCGGTCACGGTGCTCGCGGGGCTCGCGCGGAGCGGCCTCCTTCAGGCGGCCACGGGTGCCGACCGGGATGTCGAGGTCCTCGAACAGGTGCGGCGACGTGGAGTAGGTCTCCAGCAGCTCGGGGAAGTGCAGGTCGAGCGCCCGGTTGATCACCTTCCAGCGGGTGATGTCGGCCCAGTCGACCAGGGTAACCGCGACGCCCTTGGCGCCGGCCCGGCCGGTGCGGCCGATGCGGTGCACGTAGGTCATCTCCGAGTCGGGGCACTCGTAGTTGATGACGTGGCTGACGTCGGTGATGTCGATGCCGCGGGCGGCGACGTCGGTCGCGACCAGCACCGACACCTTGCCCTCGCGGAACTTCTTCAGCGCCTTCTCCCGGGCCACCTGGTTGAGGTCACCGTGGATGGAGGTGGCCTCGAAGCCGCGATCGACGAGTTCGTCGGCCAGCCGCTGGGCGGCGCGCTTGGTGCGGGTGAAGATCATCGTCCGGGTGCAGGACGGCGACTGGAGGATGCGTCCGACGATCTCGGGCTTGTCGAGGTCGTGCGCCTGGTACACCCACTGCGTGGTGTCGGGGACGGTCAGCTGAGAGTCGTGGGTCTCGGCGCGCACGTTCACCGGCTGGTTGAGGTGCATGCGGGACAGCGCGACGATCGCCGAGGGCATCGTCGCCGAGAACAGCAGCGTCTGGCGGCTCTTCGGGGTCTTGCTGATCAGCCGCTCCACGTCGGGCAGGAAGCCGAGGTCGAGCATCTCGTCGGCCTCGTCGAGCACCAGGATCGCCACGTGGGACAGGTCGAGGGAGCGACGGTTGACCAGGTCGAGCAGGCGACCGGGGGTGCCGACGACGACGTCGACGCCGGTGGACAGCGAGTCGAGCTGGCTCTCGTAGCCGACACCGCCGTAGACGGTGAGGACGCGGGCGCGGCGCACGGACGACGCGTCGTCCAGGTCGCGGGCGACCTGGAGGGCGAGCTCACGGGTCGGGCACATCACCAGCGCCTGCGGCTTGCCGGGCGCCTTCAGCTCGGCGTAGCTCTCGTCGGTGGGGACGCTGATCCGCTGCAGCAGGCTGATGCCGAACGCCAGCGTCTTGCCGGTGCCGGTGCGGGCCTGGCCGATCATGTCGGTGCCGGCGAGCGCGATCGGCAGCGCGAGCGACTGGATGGGGAACGGGTGGACGATGCTCAGTTTCGCGAGCGCCTCGGTGATTTCGGGGATGACGCCCAGGTCGGCGAACGTGTGTTTGGGGTCGGCCTTGGGCAGGTGGTCGGGGCTGGTTTCGATCAGGATCGTGCCTTCTGTAGTCACTGGGCCGAGCACGGCGCAGGAGTAACGGGACTGCCGGCGGCTGTCGGGGCCGCTCCAGGCAGACGCACACGAACAGGCGTGCGCGGGGTCAGTCTAGCGTCCGCGCGCTCCCGGGGTCATCGCGGGGCTGCCCGGACGCCCCGTGTCGCCGTATCCGGGCCCGTTTCGCGGGCGCTACCAGGCGTGCGCGAGCAGGTCGGCCAACAGCTCGTCGGCGTCCACGTCGAGCCCCCGCACGGTGAACCACTGCGCCATGTTCGTGCAGTCGCGGTGCAGGAACTCGACGGCGTTGGGGTTCGCGACGAGGTCGACGAGCTGGGGCACGTCGATGATCACCAGCCGCGGGTCGTCGGTGTCGGCGCCGGCGGCCAGCGTGTTGTACGGGCTGAGGTCACCGTGGACGAGCCCGAGCCCGGTCAGCGTCCGCAGCGCGTCCACCAGCTGCTCGTGCAGCGACGCCAGCTGCGCCGGGCCCGGACGGAGTTGCTGGAGGCGCGGCGCGGCCGCGTCCTGCTCGGCGATGAACTCCATCAGGATCTCGGTGCCGTCCAGCTGGACCGGGTAGGGCACCGGAACGCCGGCCCCGAACAGGGTGTTCAGGGCCGTCCACTCCGCGGCCGCCCACAGGCCGGCGGCGACGGCGCGTCCGAACGTGGTGCTCTTGGCCATGGCGCGGGTGTCGCGGGTGTTGCGGACGCGGCGTCCCTGCGTGTAGCCGGTGTCGCGGTGGAAGGCGCGATGGTCGGCGTCCCGGTAACGCTTGGCGGCCAGCAGGCAGGTCTGGGCGGGGTCGCCGGGGACGCCGCGCTCGACGAGGATGACGTCGGCCTCCTTGCCGGACTTGACGATGCCGAGGTCGGTGTCGAGGGCCTCGGCGGACGTGACGAGCCAGTCGGGCCAGGGCTTGGGCCCACGGCAGGACCGTTCCACCGAGCCCCAGGTGGACCAGCGCTGCTCGGGTGCGAGGTCTTCGGACAGCGCGCGATAGGTGAGGCCGTCCCAGTCGAGTGGGGACGGAAGTGCGTCGTGCAAGGGTGTTTTCTCCTGGAGGAGGAGGCACCCGGGCAGGTCAGGCGGCGGGGGCCTCGGCGGGAAGGGCGAACGAGTTCGTCCCACGAACAGTGGGTGACATCTGACGACCTCCTTCCGGCCGGAGCGGGCGCGCGATTCGGCGCGTCCGTAACGCTAACAGCGCGGGGACGGCGGAGCAATGGTGCGCGGACGCGGCCGCGCGCGGCTCAGAGCGAGCCGAAACCGACCGCGCGGGTCTTCTCCTGGCCCAGATCGATGTAGGCGACCTTGTCGGCGGGGACGAGCACCTTGCGTCCCTTCTCGTCGGTGAGCGCGAGCAGGGTGCCGTCGGTGAGCGCCGTCCGCAGGTCAGCCTCCACCTCGGCCGCCGACGCGTCGGTCTCGACCGTGAGCTCGCGGGCCACGTGCTGAATGCCGATCTTGATCTCCACCGTTACTCCTCCTCGATACCGCGGCCCAAGCTACCAGCGGGATCCGGCCGGGCGGCGGTGCGTACGCCGACAGCGCAAAGGTGAAACGAAAGGGACTGTCCCCTTTCGTTTCGGTCAGCCGGCGAAATGAAAGGGGACTGTCCCCTTTCGTTTCGGTCAGCCGGCGAAGGCTTCCTTCTCGTCGTCGGTGGCGCGGCGGACCACGATCCGGGTCCAGGCGCCGACGTAGATGCGCTGGCCGGGGCTGAGCTCGACTCGTCCCTGCGGGATCGGCATCGCGGGCAGCGGACCGGCTGCGGCGCCGACGAACGTGCCGTTGGCGGAGTTCAGGTCCTCGATCCACCAGCGGGTGCCGTCGGTGGTCAGCATGGCGTGGCGCCGGCTGCACCCGGTGTCGAGCTCGCAGTCGACGTCGGGGAAGATGCCCCGGCTGTGCGAGACGCGTCCGACGAGGTTGGCCTCCTTGACCAGCGGCACGATGTCGGGCAGCCCGGGGGACGGCAGCGGGTCGCTCGACCCCTGGGCCGCGTACCAGTCGGGGTCGATCCACAACTCGGCGACCCACACCACCGGACGCGCGGCCGGCGCGGCCGGTGCCGGAACATCCTCGGGAGCCTCGGGAACCTCCTCGGAAGCTTCGGGAACCTCCCCGGGAGCCTCGGGCAGGTCATCCCGGTGTTGATCCGGGATCTCCTCGGCCACCTCGACCGGGTCCTCCGGCGCTGCGTCCACCACCGGCTCGGACGCCTCGTGCGGCGGCCCGAGGATCGCGTCCACCAGGCCCGGGTCGGACGGGCTGGGCTGCGCCGGCCCGGCAGCAGCGACCGGCTCGACCGGCTGCGGGAGCACGGCGGACGGCACCGGGGCGGGCATCGTCCCGGTGGTGAAGTCGTAGCCGCAGGCCTCGCAGAACAGGGCCTCGGCCACGTTCGGGGTCTGGCAGTTCGGGCAGATCACCGGCGATGCCACCGCGAGCCCGGTGGGCGGCGGGGCCGCGGGCAGCCCGGTCTGACCGCCAGGCACCGGCAGCCCGCAGATGTCGCAGAAGTCGCTCTGTTGCGTCTGGTGGCCGGCTGGACAGATCGGCATGGGTCAGCCCCTGATTCGTGTCGTCTTCGTCGATGCCGTGTCCAGGGCCATCTCGTCCACCTTGTCCACGGCCTTCTTCAGCTTCACGGTACCGGTACGTGCGTCGGCGATGTCCACGACCTTCCGCAGTTTGGAGGTGGCCTCGGCGTTGCCGCTCTCGGTGGCCAGCTGGACGGCCCGACCCAGCTTGGTGGTGGCGGTCGCCTCGTCGCCGACGGCCTTGGCCGCCAGCCCCTCCTGGATGACCTGCGCGAGTTCGGCCTGCCCGGTGTAGTGGGCGACCTCCGGGTTGATCTGGGCGGTCAGGTTCGTGTCGGACGACCACTTCGCCTTCACCAGGCCCTGGGTGAGCAGGTCGGTGCCCACGGCCAGCTGGACGCGCGCCGCGAGCTGCTCCTGGCCCACCGACTTGGCGGCCAGCCGGACCGCGACGTGGTAGTCGCGCTCCTCGTCGGCCCACGCGCCGGTGGGGTAGCTCATCGTGAGCTGGTTCACCGGCGTGCCGCGGTGGGTGAGGTCCTCGACGGTCGGGGAGACCTGCCGGATGAACATCACCTGCGCGCCCTGCGGGATCCAGACCCGCAGTTCGGCGTTCGCCACGCCCCGGGCCATCGAGTTGCGCATCAGCTCGGCGAACACCGTGCTCATCTGCCCCGGGTCGCCGATGATGTCGACGGTGCCGAGCATCGCCTGGGCGATCTTGCGGATCTCGGCGACCTTCCAGTCAACGCCGACGCCGCGGGCGTCCACCTGGAAGTCGCCCGCGCAGTTCGCGATGGCGTTGTCGAGCTGGGCGGCGGTCTCGTTGTGGTTCTCGCCGTCGGTGAGCAGGATCACGTGCTTCTGCGCGAGCCCCCCGGGGATGGACGCGAACAGCGCCTTGCACAGGTTCAGCCAGGTGCCCATCGCGGTGCCGCCCTCGGCCCGGAAGAAGCTGATCGCCCGCCGCGCCTCGGCCCGCGTCCGCGAGTCCATCCGCACCATGCCCGCACCGGTCTGCACCATCGGGTAGGCGAGGTAGGCCTTGTGGTTGCCGGCCACGACCGCGAAGTAGGTGCCGTCGAGGATGTTGTCGAGCGCGATCATCGCGGCCTGCTTGGCGGCGTTCATGTTCGCGACGCCCATCGACCCGGACGTGTCGACGACCACGATCTCGCCGGCGTCCCCGCTGCCGGTGCGGCCCGCGGAGCCGGCGCCGCTGCACGTGATCGTGACGATCGCGTTGACGTCGGTGCCGCCGTCGGGCAGGAACTCGTTCTGGTAGACGGCGGAGGTGAACTCAGCCATGCGTGGGGGACTCCTTCTCTTCGGGGCCGGCGGCCTCGTCCGGACCGGCGGCGGCTCCCAGACTAACCGCTGTTCCCGGCGCCCCGGTGGCCCCGTCGGTGGGGGCGGGGACGCGGGCGAGAGCGACGGTGACGTTGTCGTGGCCGCCCTGGGCGTTCGCCCACTCGACCAGCAGCTGGGCGGCCGCCACCGGGTCGGACGTGGTCGCCAGCGCCGCGTCCAGCTGGGCGGCGAGTTCGTCGGGGCCGGACGCGTAGTTCCACAGGCCGTCGGAGCACACCAGCACCCAGCCGGGACCGGTGACCTCCTGGACGCCGGTGCGCGGCGTGGTGTCGACCGCGTCGCGGCCCAGCCACTTGGTGATCGCGTGCGCCCGCGGCAACGCCTCGGCCTCCGCGCGCGGCATCCCCTCGGCAATGAACGCCTGGGCCATCGAGTCGTCCAGGCTGAGCAGGAGCCGCTGGGCGGGTCCCAGCAGGTACACGCGCGAGTCGCCGAGGTTGGCGTAGTGCACCCGGTTGCCCACCACGACGGCCGCGGCGAACGTCGCCGAGGCCGCGTTGGTGCTGTCCGCAGCGGTGGTGCCGATCACGGCCTGGTTGGCCTGGGCGACGGCCTCGGCCAGCGCCTGCGCGAGCACCTCGTCGGACGCGTCCTGCCCCAGGGCTGCGCGTCCGGCCAGCACGTCGCGGGCGCGTTCGGCGCCGGCCAGCGCCGCCACGTCGGAGTCGACGCTGGTGGAGACCCCGTCGCACACCACCAGCACCGCCCGGTCGCCGTCCGCCCACAGCGCGAGCGCGTCCTCGTTGCGGTAGTGCTGGACGCCGCGGTCGCACACGCCGCCGACCCAGTCGGCCGGGGACGCGCTGAAGTGGTCGCGGGGGCTGGGCGCCTTCGCGCCGCAGGTCTGGCAGTAGCCGTCCGAGCCGATCGTGCCGCCGCAGGCGCTGCACCGTGCCTGCTCGCTCGCCCGGACGCCGAGACGGCGGGTCTGCGCGGACGGCGCGTCCGGCCCGGGGGCGGGGGCCGCAGGAGTGGGAGCGGTCGGCACCAGCGGGCTACCGCAGGCCTCGCAGAACCAGGCCGCCGGGTCGATCGGACGCCCGCAGCTCGGGCAGGTCGGTCCGACCGGGGCGTCCGCGACCTCGGGTGCGGCGACCTCGGGCGTCGGAACCGCGGCGGCCGTGGGTTCGGCCGGGTCAGGGGCGGGCAGCAGCGGCCATTCGGGTTCGGTCACAGGAAGCTCCAGGGACGCAGGGAGTTCGCGAGGTCGACGTACCCGGCCCGCAGCGCCGGCTCCTCGGTCAGCCGGCCGAGATCGAGGTAGGCGCTCACCAGCCGGTCGCGCAGCATCGGCCGGGTGACCGTCTCCGCGCCCAGGCGCAACGGTCCGTTGCCGGCGAGGTTCATCGCCCGGTCGTACAGCTGCGCGCGGTACTGGGCCTCGGTGAGCGGGTCCAGCTTCGCCTCGGCGAGCGCGCCGAGCGCCTCGCTCAGCCCGGACGCGTCCGTGGCGAGCGTCACCAGGTGGCGGGTTTTGAGCCGCTGCGACTCCGGGTAGCCGCGGGAGGTGCTCGGCACGAGCTCGAGCGCCGCCAGCGAGCCGGGCAGGTCGTTGCGGGCCGCCCGCACCCGGGCGAGGCCGAACGCGGCCGGCGTGACGTAGGACGCGTCCGTGCTCGCGCAGATGCGGTACAGGCTCTCGGCGATGTCCAGTTCGCCGCCCAGCTCGCACGCCAGCGCGAGCGCCAGCTTGGGCGCCAGCTCGCCGGGCACCTGGCCGTACACCGCGTTGAACGAGCTCTGGGCGGTCGTGAAATCGCGTCCCTGGAGGGCCCGGAGCCCGGCCAGCCACACCGCGCGCCACTCCCACGGGTCGTTGGCCAGCAACTGCCGCACGCACTCGTCGACGAGCTTGGGGTTGCCCGCCTCGAGGCCGGCCTGGCCGCGGGCCAGCAGCACCTCGGCCGAGATCGCCGGCGGCGCCGACAGCGCGGCGAGGCGCTGGACGGGGTCCTCGGTGCTGATCCGCGACAGCCACCCCGCCTGCGGGTCGGACGGGTCGGGACGCAGCCGCGGCAGCTGCTGGCTGCTGCGCTCGCCGGCCACGGTCGGCGCCTCGAACAGCACCGAGGAGGCGGCGGTGGTGGCGACGCCCGGGGTGGCGCCGGCGACGACCTCGCGCAGCACGCCCAGCATCTGCAGGCGCAGTTCCTCGGCGGAGGTGAACCGGTCGTTCGGGTCGGGCGCGCAGCACTTCAGCAGCAGCCGGTACAGCGAGTCGTGCGCGGCGAACGCGGGCAGCTGCTCGGCCGGCGGGATCTTGAACTCGAACTCGCGCTGGTAGCCGGGCACCTCGGCGCTGAGCACCATCAGCGTCCGGCCGACGGTGAAGATGTCGGAGGCGATGGACGGGCCGAGCGTGGCGACCTCGGGGGCCTGGAAGCCGACCGTGCCGTAGATCGCGGAGTCGTCGTCGCCGATGTGCCGGACGCCGCCCAGGTCGATCAGCTTCAGCGAGTCGCCGACCTGGATCACGTTGTCGGGCTTGAAGTCGCAGTACAGCAGGCCGAGTTCGTGCAGGTAGCCCAGGGCCGGCAGGATCTCGATCAGCAGGGCCAGCGACTGGTCGACCGGCAGCGGGTCGGCCTCGCCGTTGTTGGCCGTCATCCGCTGCTTGAGCAGCTGCTTGAGCGAGCGGCCGCCGACGTACTCCATCACGATGTAGCCGGCGTCGTCGTGGGTGACGAAGTTGTAGATCGCCACGATCTGGGGGTGCTCGACCCGGGCCAGGAACCGCTGCTCGCCGATGGTCGCGGCGAGCGCGTCCGCGTCCCCGGTGTTGAGCAGGCCCTTCAACACCACCCAGCGCTCGGAGACGTTGCGGTCCTTGGCGAGGTAGATCCACCCCATGCCGCCGTGGGCGAGGGCGCCGACCACCTCGTACTGGTTGGCGACCACGTCGCCGGGCGTGAGCTTCACGGTGAACGAATAGGGCGAGCCGCAGGACGGGCAGAACCCCTCCGAGCGGGACGCGACGTTCTCGGCCCCCTGTCCGACCTTGGTGCCGCAGCGCGGGCAGACGCGGGCGTCCAGTGGCACCTCGGGCTTGGCCAGGACCGCCTTGGCCGGGTCGATCGCCGGGGCGGGCGGGACGCGGGTGAGCCCGGCACCGATCCGTCCGGTGGTGAGCCGTTCGGAGCTGGTGTGGCGGGTGGGACGGCCGCCGAACGAGGTGGCGCGGGCCGACCCCAGCGCGGTCGAGCCGAGGTGGATCGAGGTGCGGGCGACCGACAGCGAGCCGGGTGAGGGCGGCGCGGACGGGCCGGGCGCGATGTCCGGGGAGCCGCAGACGTCGCAGTAGCCGTCCACGATGTTGCCCGGGCAGCCGGGTTGGCGGCACTTGCCGGTGGGACGGGTGGCCGGACGGTTGCCGGGAACGGCGAGACCGGCCGGCATGGCGTCGCCGGGCATGCCGCAGACGTCGCAGTAGCCGTCGACGATCGTGCCGGTGCAGCCCGGCTGGCGGCACTTCACGACCGGCTCCGCACCACGTAGTCGAGCTGGGCGGCGTAGGCGGCCAGCAGCTCGCGCACCACCGGCACCACGACCGGGGTGGCGGCCAGGCTCGCCGCGACCAGCGCGTCGAGGTCACGCAGCGGCGGCTGTCCGGCCTGCCCGAGCGCGCCGGCCTTGGTGCGCAGCGCGGCCAGCTGGGCGGACGCGGCGTCGCGGTCGCCGAGGGCGGTGGCGAGCGCGGCCTGCACCTCGGCGAGCTGCGCGTCGAGCCGGTTCAGCCCCTCCACGTAGCCGACCAGCGCGGTGCGGGTGTTCGGCACCGGGCCGAGCCCGGCGGCGCTCGGGATGACCGCGACGGGCGCCGGCCAGACGGCGGCGGTGACCTGTGCGGCGAGGGTGCGGACGGCCTGCTCGCGCGCCTGGGCGCCGGCGAGCTCCTCGCGGGCCTTCACCAGCAGGTCGCGGCCCTCGCGGCGCTGGGCGGCGCCGACGATCAGGTCGCGTTCGAGGTGCGCGGCGTCGATCTCGAGGGTGCCGAGCAGGCCGCTGATGTCGCCGCCGCGGGCCAGCTTGGCGCCCAGGTCGGCGTGGCGGGCGGCGAGCCCGGCCAGCTTGGCCTGCGCGGCGGGCGCCAGCGCCGGGGGCTCCAGCGCCACCTGGTCGCGGATGCGTTCGAGCTGTGCGCGCAGGTCGCGCAGGCGGATCTGCTGCTGCTCGGCGTTGGGGTCGGTGTTCAGGCGGGTGCGCAGCTGCGCGACCAGGGCGTCGCACAGGCGTCCGGCCTCCGGCAGCGAGACCGACATCGACTGCAACTGGGCGACCTCGCTGCTGCCGGTGTCCAGGCGTCCCCAGATCAGGGCCGACAGCCGTTCGAGCTCCTGCGGGCCGACGCGTCCCGAGTCCCAGGTGGCCAGCAGCAGGTTCTGGCGGGTCTTCGCCGCCTGCCACAGCGCGAGCGCCAGTGCCAGGTCGGCGGTGAGTTCGGTCTGGCGTCCGGACGCGACGATCTGCTCGTCGAGGGCGTCCAGTTCGGCGCGGCGGACCGACAGCCACTCGTCGAGGCGGCCCAGGTAGTCCATCAGGTCGCTGGGACGCGCGCCGACGCCGAGCTGGCCGGGAGCGGCCGGGGCGGTGGTGGTCATCGGTACTCCTGGAGTCTGCGGGCGATGCCGAGCACGCCGAGGACGGCGCCGGCGAGGGCGAACCCGATCGCGAGGACGAGTTGCACGACCAGCGCCCCGCGGGCGTCCTCGGGGGCGCTGGTCGCTTCGGCGAGGGCCGCCTCGGTCTTGGTGGCCGCGCTCTGCCGGACGTTGTCGGCCACGACGTCCAGCGACTTGTCGTCGGCCGCGGTCAGGGTGTTGGCCGCGCCGGTCCAGTCGCCCTTCGCCATCTGCGTCGCCAGCTCCTGCTTGGCGGTGTCGTAGCCCTTCAGGCTGGGCAGCTTCTCGCCGCTGGCCGCCTTCTGCGCGGCGGCGAAGGCGGTGGTGTACGCGTCGTCCTGCGCCGAACCCCAGCTGTGCCGCAGCACGGCGGTGGTCAGCACGCGCTGGGCCCGGTCGAGGCCGTTGACGGTGCCGGCGAGGTTCACCACGTGGGCGAACTGCTCGGTGCGGCTCACCTTCGCGGCCTCGGTGGCGCTGGTCTGGGCGCCGAGAGCGGTCGCCATCAGCAGGAGGATCGCCACCGCGGTCGCGACGAGGCCGAGGTTGACCACGCGGTGGCTGAGCCGGGCCAGCGCCCAGGAGGCCCACACCACGACCGCGAGCAGGGCGAGCATCGGCCACACCACGAGCGCGGCGTTCTGGGTGACCGGCTGGCCGGCCGCCTCCTGCGCAAGGGTGGCCTGCAGGTCCGTGATCAGGGACAGCGTCCTGTCCAGCTGGGTGTCGGCGGCACCCAACAGGGTGAGCGCCTGGGCGCGCTCGGCGCCCCGTGCCCGGGCGAGCTCCTGCGCGTACCGGGAGACCTCCTGGCTGATCTGGTTGAGCTGGTCGGCGTCCCCGGGCCGGGCCTGGGCAGCGTCCACCAGCAACCCGGCGGCGGTGGCGAGCTGGTCGCCCGCCGCTCCGGCCAGCGCCCCGCCGGCCGTCTCGCCGGCGATCGTGCTGCGCGCGGCCAGGTCGCCGGCGGCGAGCAGGGCGTGGTTCACCTCGCCGAGCCGGGCGTACTGCTCGGTGCGCTGCGGGCTGCTGGCCAGGTCGGAACGCAGGTCGAGGATCACCCAGCCGGCCAGCACGCCGGCGAGCACGGCGGCCAGCGCCACGATCACCTCCAGCTGGCGCAGGAACCGCGGGCTGGTGCTGCGCGGCGGCGTGACGAAGTCGCCGGACGACGCTCCCGCCGGCGCCAGCCCGGTCGAGGCCGCCGGCATCCCGGGGATGGCAGCGCCGGGCGCGGTGATCGACGTGGGCGCGGGAGCGGTCATGGCTGCTCCGCCGGCGGCGCCGGGAACGCCACCGGCGCGATCGGCCCGGCGGCGTCCGGCGGTTCGAGGACACCGGCGGGCTGCGCCGGGGCCGGCGCCGGATCGGGATCGATGAGGTCCTCGGGCAGGATCGTCCGCAGTTGCTCCAGCGTCGGCTCGGTGACCTCGCGCAGGCGCCACGCGTGGTGTCCGATCGCGGCTTCCAGCAGGTTGCGGGCGTACCGGCCGTTGCCGAAGTTCTCGTCGCGCGACTGCTGGTCGAGCTGCCGGGTGAACTCGTCGAGGACGCCCTCGCCGAGGTCGTAGTCGGACTTGGTCGCCATCGAGGTGAAGATGTTGCGCAGCTCGTCGTCGGTGTAGTCGTCGAACGTGATCGTGGTGCGGAAGCGGCTGGCCAGGCCGGGGTTGTTGGAGATGAACACCTCCATCGGGACGGGGTAGCCGGCCACGATCACGACGAGGTCGTCGCGGTGGTCCTCCATCTCCTTGACCAGGGTGTTGATCGCCTCCTCGCCGTACTGGTCGCCGTTGAGGGAGTAGGCCTCGTCGATGAACAGCACGCCGCCGTACGCCTTGGCGGTGACCTCGGCGGTCTTGATGGCGGTCTGGCCGAGGTAGCCGGCGACCAGCTCGGAGCGGTCGACCTCGACCAGCTGGCCCTTGCTGAGCAGGCCGATCGCCTTGTAGATGCCGGCGACCAGCCGGGCCACCGTGGTCTTGCCGGTGCCCGGGTTGCCGGTGAAGATCAGGTGCCGGGTGATCGTGGCGGTCTTCAGCCCGGCCTTGGTGCGCAGGGCGTCCACCCGCAGGATCGCGGTCTGGCGGCGGATCTCGGACTTCACCCGGGCCAGGCCGATCAGCTCGTCGAGCTCGGCCAGCCACTCCTCGACGGTCTTCTCCGGCTCCTCGAGCTTCTCGGGCTCGGGGGCGGTGGCTTCGGTGGTGGCGGGCTGCGCCGCGTCGGCCGCCGTCCGTGACGCCTCCGGGTTCGCAGGCTCACCCGGGGCCTGCGCAGGTCCCGCCGGGGTGGGCGTGGGGAAGGCCGAGCCGCCCAGGCCGGGGAACGCGCCCCCGCCGGCCGGGTCGAGCTTCGTCACGTCGAGCAGGCGGTCCTGGCTCTCCTGGAGCCGGGCGAGCACCTCGGTGAGGATCGCGGGAGCCTGTCGCACGAACTCACGCTGGGCGGCCTCTTCGGCCGGTCCGGACGCGGCCGGGGCGGACGGGGACGGGATCAGCGACGGGGTCGCGCCGGCGGGCCGTGGCAGCGGTGAGGACGGGTGCTGGGCGGCGGCGGCGAGGCTGGCGGCGCCGAACGCCGCCGGGCCGGGCTCGCCCAGGGAGGCTGCGGCATGGCAGACGGCGGCCAGCGCGGCGGCGTAGGCGCCCGCCTTAGAGCCGTGCAGACCGGCCGCCTGGCTGGCCAGCGGCGTGGGGGCCGCGCGGTAGCGGCGTCCGCGGACGGCGGCGTCCATGAACGCCTCGGCCGACGTCGGGATGCCGACCTCGCGGGACCAGTCGACGAAGGCGCCGCGGTTGGACTCGGCGACGGCCGCGGAGAGCACCAGGCCCTCCTCGGCGGCGGCGTGCGCGTCGAAGCCGGCCGCGACGGCGGCATCGGTGAGGGCGGCCAGCGCCGTGGACAGGGTGGGGGTGCTCATGCGGTGCCCAGGTTCGGTGTGGTGGGGCCGGCCGGGTTCTCGGCCGGCAGGGTGGCGGGCGGTACGGGTGCCGGCGCCGGGTCGCTCGGCGGCACACCATCGGGGGCCGCCGGCACGGCGAGGTTGAGCTCGGGTGCCTGGGCGTGGCCGAAGCGTTCCTGGAGGAACCGGCCGTGGCTGATCAGGGCGGCCGCGTCGGTGGTGTTGGCCGCGTCGTAGATCGCGTCCATCGTCACGCCGAGCAGGTCGAGCTGGTCGATCAGCAGCAGCAGGGACGTCTTGCCGCCCTCCACCGGACGGGAGTCCGCCCAGTCGCGGGGCAGCCGCAGGTACGCGCCGATCGCCTCGGGCAGGTAGTCGGTGGCGGTGGCCACCACCGAGTAGGAGTCGTAGCTGCCCAGGCCCAGCAGGTCCAGGCGCGGCAGCGTCCGGCGCACGGCCCGGGTGATCTGGAGGGCACGCGCCCGCACCACGCCCGGGACGGCGGGGTCGGCGACCAGGCGCTCGACCCCGTCCAGCGAGGCGTTGATGTCGGTGGCGGTCGGTGCGGCCGCCACCTCGACCTCCGCGGGTGGCGCGGGTTCGTCCCGCCCCAGTACCCGGTCCCAGAAACCCATCTACCGCCCTCAGCGATCGATCGAGATGGAGGGCAGCTGCGCGGCCCGGGTGTCCTGGGAGGAGACCCGGTCGAGGTACTCGCGGCTCTTGGCCACCTCGGTCTCCAGGGTTCCGATCGTGGCCGACATCGCGTCCAGCGCCTTCAGCTTGAACTGGTCGATGGAGTCCATCGTCGCGTAGATGTTGGCGAACGCGGCCTGCAGCTGCTCGAGCCCGATGGTGGAGGAGGCGGCCTGCTCCTGGATCTGGGCCGAGTTCTCCTTCAGCATCTCGGAGGTGCGCTGGATCATCTCGGACGTGGTGGTGTTCAGCGCGGTGATCTGGTCGAGCACCAGCTTCTGGTTGCCCAACGCCTGCGCCACGATGACCGCCGTCCGCAGCGCCGAGACGGTGGTGGTGGACGCCCGGTCGACGCCCTTGATGAGCTCGACGTTGTTCTTGATGATGATGTCGATCGCCAGGTAGCTCTGGATCGACACCGCGAGCTGGGTGAGCAGGTCCTGGTGCTTCTGGCGGACGTAGAACAGCACGTCCTGGTTGAGTGCCTTGGCCTTCTCCGGGTCGCTGAGCTCGAGCTCGGCGATCTGGGCCGCGAGCCGGGCATCCAGGCGCTCGGCGATGTAGACGTACTGGTTGAGCCGTCCCATCACCACCCACAGGTTCTGCTTCTCCATGTTGAGCGCGACGTTGTCCTTGGTGAGCTCGTCCTGGCCGGAGCGCAGCGCGTGCAGGATGCCGTTGAGGTGGTCCTGCGAACTCTGGTACTTGCGGAAGTAGTCGGTCACCTTGTTGCCGGCGCCGAGGCGGGCGAAGAAGCCCTTCGCGCCCTTGGCCTGGGCCGGGTCGAGGTCCTCGACGGTGCGGCGGAGCTCGAGCAGGGTCTTGCCGACCTTGGAGGTGTCGGCGAGGCCGCCGGACTCGATCGCCCGCACCGGGGTCTGGAGCAGCCGGTTGGACGTGTCGGCCGCCTTGCGGATGTCGGCGTCGCCCATGCTGCGGACCGCGTCGGCCTGCGCGGAGAAGGTGGGGGAGTTCTCCTCGGCCGAGTTCAGCGCGGTGAGGAAGTCATTGACCTTCGCGTCGAGCACCGGCACCTGCGCGGCCTCCACCTGCGGAGCCATCGCCGGGGCCTGCGTGGTGGTGACGGGGGCGGGGGCGGCCGGGGCGTTGAGCGTGAGCATGTCCGGCGGCGCGAGCTGGACGGCCTGTCCCTGGCTGGACGGCTGCGCGGGTGTCGACATTGTCAAACCTCTCGGTCGTAGGCGTTGGCCCCCAATGTAGCCGCGAACACGCCCGCTGGCTCGGGTCGGCGGGCACGCCGTCACAGTGGTTCGGGGAGCAGCCGGGGCCAACCCTGAGGCCGGGGCCCGGGAGGATTCACGCGGGATTCGTCCCGGCGGCGCGGCCCACCGGCAGATCGGGTTGTCCACAGGGCCGATCCTCTCGGGTGGGGCTGTGCATTCGTGACCAAGAGGTGGCCTGCCTGCCGATGGTGAGGGGTGTGCACCCCCAGATCGAGGCGATCCTCGCCACCGAGGGCGTGATCCGCGTGGCCGATCACCCCCACCTGCGCTCCAGCCTCTCGCGCCTGGCCGTGGCCGGGCTGCTCGACAACCCGCTCCCGGGGCTCTACCGGGCTGCCGGCGAGTGCTCGAACCTCGGGTGGCTCGCGGCGGTCTCGGCGTGGGCGGGCCCGGCCGGAGCGATCCACGGCCGTTCGGCGGCGAGCGTGTGGCTGCCCGAACTCGTCGGTCCGGTCGCCCACCTCGCGCATCCCACGCTGGGCTCGCGCCGGGGCGTGGTGGTGAGCCGGAGATCGGTGCCCCGGGAGTTCGTCGTGCAGGCGTCCGGGGTTCGGCTGGTCAGCCCGGCGTTCGCCGCCGTCGAACTGGCGGCCACCGACGACGGCAGGGCGATCTGTGAGGCGCTGCGGCGGAAACTGGCCGACCCGGCGTCGCTGGCGTCGGCGCTGTCCGCGCAGAGGGGAGCACCCGGGACGGCGGAGCGCCGGACGGTCGTGGCGGCGTGCGCGGGCAACCCCTGGTCGTACGCGGAGCTGCGGCTCCACCGGATCCTGTGCTCCGGGGGGATCGTGGACTGGGTCGCCAACCGTCCGCTCCGCATCGGTGGACGCGTCCTGATTCCCGACGTGCGGCTGCGGTCGTGCCGACTGGTGATCCAGTTCGACGGGCGGGAGGTGCACGACAACCGCGCGCAGTTCCTGGCCGACCGCGAGTGGCTGAACACCTTCGAGGCGGCCGGTTACCACGTGCTCAGGTTCGGGTGGGAGCACCTGGACGACCCCGGCTACATCCTCGCCGCCACCCGCAGCGCGGCGCGCAACGCGCGGCCGGTGCGGGGTGGTTGGGAGGATCCCCGCTGAGGACGGCCCGTGGCCGAGTGTGGGACACGCGAAGGGCGAATCGGGGGCGGATCCTCCCGGGGCGGCCGTGCGGGTCGGCGTTGTCGGCGGCACGTGGTTGCATAGTCGGCGTGACGATCCTGCCCCCGCCCGACCCCGAGCAGTCGGCCGTCCTGGCCGGGTGGTCGGGGCCGTTGCTGGTGCTCGGCGGGCCGGGGACGGGCAAGACCACGCTGGTCGCGCACGCGGCGGTCGCCGGCTGTGCAGCCGACGGGGCGGCGCCGCTGGTGCTGGCCGCCAGCCGTACGGCAGCCAGCTCGCTGCGCAACCTGGTCGCCGCCGAGCTGGGTGCGGGGTCGTGGCAGCCGCCGGTGACCACCGTGCACGCGCTGTGCCGCACGCTGTGGCAGCGGTTCGCCGGCCGTCCAGACCTGCGACTGCTGGCCGCCCCCGAGCAGGAGTACCGGGTGCGCGAGCTGCTCGCGGGGGCCGGGCCGGCGGCCTGGCCGGGCGGTCTGCGGCACGCGCTGGGCACTCGCGGGTTCGCCGCCCAGGTGCGCGCGGCGCTGGCGCGGGCACGGCAGCTCGGGCTGGAGCCCGACGACCTGGTGGCGTTCGGCGAGGAAGCCGATCGGGCGGAGTGGGTGGCGCTGGGCCGGTTCTTCGCCGAGTACCTCGACGTGCTGGACGCCGAGGGCGTCCTCGACTACGCCGAACTGGTCCACCGGGTGCGGCTGTTGCTCACCGACGTGGAGATCTCCGCGACCGTGACCGGCGAGATCGGCGGGGTGCTGGTGGACGACTACGCCGAACTCGACCCCGCCCAGATCGGGCTGGTCGCCACCCTGGCCGCGGGTGGCGCGCCGGTCCTGGCCGCCGCCGACCCCGACAGCGTCAGCTCCACGTTCCGTGGTGCGAGTCCACGGGCCGTTGCCGATTTCGAGCGGGCGTTCAGCCGGCCGGACGCGGCCGCGCGCCGGGTGGAACTGCGCACCGGGCACCGCTACGGGCCGACGATCGCCGACGCGGTGGGCGGGGTGCGGGCCCGGCTGCCGCGTCCGGCCGGCTCGGGGGCGACGGGTGTGACGCCGGCGCCGGTGCCGGGCGACGTTCGCGTGCTGACCTGCGCGGGCGAGGCCGACCAGGCCGCCGCCATCGCCGCCGAGCTGCGGCGGGCGCGCCTGGACGGGGTCGAGTACGGCGAGATGGCGGTGCTGGTGCGCGCCGGACGCCGCCAGCTCGGCCCGATCGTGCGCTCGCTGACCTCGGCCGGGGTGCCCGTCGAGGTGGCCGGCGACGAGATCCCGCTCGCGCAGGCGCCGGCCGTCCGTCCGCTGCTGCTCGCGCTGGAGGTGACCGCGGCCGGGCGGGTCGGCCCCGACGAGGCGATCCGGCTGCTCACCTCGCCGCTGGGCGGGTTCGACGCGCTGGGCCTGCGCCGGCTGGCCCGGCAGTGGCGGCAGGCGCAGCAGGGGAGCGTGCCGGTGACGCTGGCCGACCAGCTCGCCGCGGCGCTCAACGACACCGGCTGGCTGGACGAGGCGACCGACAGCCCGGCGGTGGAACGGGTGCGGGCGCTCCTGGCGGTGCTGGCCGACGCGCGCAAGCGGGTGGCGGCCGGCTCGCCGGTTGACGTGGTGGCGTGGTCGTTGTGGCAGGGCACCGGGTGGCCCGCGCAGCTGCGGCGCGAGGCGGGCGCCGGTGGCGTGCTGGGCAGCCGGGCCGACGCCGACCTGGACGCGCTGTGCGCGTTCTTCGACACCGCCGCCGAGGCTGACCGCCGCGGCGGCGTGGCGGGGGTGCGGGCGTTCCTGGCCGAACTCGCGAGCCAGCAGATCCCGGCCGACCACGAGCGGGAGTCACGGCTGCGCCGCCGCGGCGTCCAGGTGCTCACCGCGCACCGGGCCCGCGGACGCGAATGGGACCTGGTGGTGGTCGCCGGCGTGCAGGAGGGCGTCTGGCCGGTCGGACGCCGGGTCAGCACCGTGCTGGACGCCGCCACGCTCACCTCCGCCGGACTCGTCGGCGCCACTGACCACCGCGACCTGCTGGCCGCCGAACGCCGGCTGTTCCACCTGGCCTGCTCCCGGGCCCGACGGCGCCTGGTGGTCACCGCGGCCGCCGGCACCGAGGGCGAGGCCGACACCCCGTCCCGGTTCCTCGCCGAACTGGGGGTGCCGGCCGCGGCGCCCGACCGTGGACGCACCGCGCTCACCCTGCCCGCGCTGGCCGCCGAACTGCGGCGCTGGGCGACCGATCCCGCCACCCCGGCCGAGCTGCGGGCGGCAGCCACCACCGAGCTCGCCCGCCTGGCCGACGCCACCGACGACGCCGGGCGCGCGCTGGTGCCGGCGGCCGACCCGTCCGGCTGGTGGGGGGTGCGGGAACTGAGCAGCCGCCCCGAACCGCTCACGGCCGGCGCGGTGGTGCGGCTGAGCCCCAGCCAGGTGACCGGCGTCCTGACCTGTCCGCGGCGCTACTTCCTGTCCCGGGAGGCGCGCGGCGAGGGCGAGCCGGGGCTGGCCGCCTCCCTGGGTTCGCTGATCCACCTGCTGGTGCAGCGCGCGGTCGCGGAGGGCTGGGGCCTGGCCGAGCTGCGCGACCAGCTCGACCGGGTGTGGCACCGGCTGCGGTTCGAGGCCGCCTGGCTGTCGGCCACCGAGCGGGTGGAGGTCGAACTCGGCCTGGCGCGGTTCCTGTCGTGGCGCAAGGTGCGCGACGCCGACCTGGTGGGCGTGGAGGTGCCGTTCGAGCTGCGGCTGGGCGTCGACGACCTCGAGGTGGTGCTCGACGGCAAGGTCGACTGGCTGGAGGCCACCCCGGACGGGCTGCGGGTGATCGACTTCAAGACGTCCCGGACGGCACCGACCAAGGCGGCGATCGCGGGGCTCGAGCAGCTCGGCATCTACCAGTTGGCGGTCGCGGCGGGCGGGTTCGAGGCGGTCGCGCCCGGCCACAGCCGTCCCTCCGGTGCGGCAGCGGTCTACCTGCGGCTGCCCGACCGGCCGGAGGACCTGCCGCGCGAGTTCGGCCAGGCGTCGCTGGCCACCGTCCCCTACCTGGGCGTCGACCCCGAGGAGCAGGAGCACCCGACCTGGGTGCACCACCGGGTGGCGACCGCGGCGCGGGTGGTGGCCGCCGGCGACTACCCGGCCACGCCCGGAGCCCACTGCCGCACCTGCCCGTTCGCCACCAGCTGCCCGGCGTCCGGACGCGGGGAGCAGGTGCTGCGATGAGGCTCACCGACCCCACCCAGCTCAGCCACGCGCTCGGCATTCCGTTCTCCGACCAGCAGCTGTCGGCGATCACCGCGCCGCTGGAACCCGCTGTGATCATCGCCGGGGCCGGCTCGGGCAAGACCACCGTGATGGCCGCCCGCGTGGTGTGGCTGGTCGGCTCCGGGCAGGTGCGGCCCGAGCAGGTGCTGGGGCTCACCTTCACCCGCAAGGCCGCCGGCGAACTGGGCGCGCGGGTGCGGCGCGCACTGCACCAGGCCGGGGTGCTGGGCGACGACCAGGAGGCCGGGGAGGAGCTGATCCTCACCTACGACGCGTTCGCCGGACGACTGGTGGCCGAGCACGGCCTGATGCTCGGCATCGAGGGCGACGCCCGGATGATCACCGGGGCGGCGCGCTTCCGGCTGGCCGCCCGGGTGGTCGCCGACACCCCGGGGCTGACGCAGCTGTCGCGGCTGCGTCCGGCGTCGGTCACCCAGCGGCTGCTCGAGCTTTCGTCCGAACTGCGCTCCCACCTGGTCGACCCGCTCGACCTGGCCGACCAGGCGCTGGCGTTCGAGGCCTCGCTGGAGCGGGCGCCGCGCAACCCGCGTGGGCAGGTGTACGCGGCGGTGCAGACGGCCCGGGCGGCGATGGCCGAGCGCCTCGAGCTGGCCACGCTGGTGCTGCGGTACGAGGAGTTGAAGGCCGAGCTGGGCTACGTCGAGTTCGCCGACCAGATGGCGGCGGCCGCCCGGCTCGCCACCGAGGTGCCGGCCGTGCCGGTCGCGCTGCGCGAGGAGTTCGCGGTGGTGCTGCTCGACGAGTACCAGGACACCTCCGCCGCCCAGGCCACCCTGCTGCGCGGCCTGTTCTCCGGGCCGACGCCGTCGCAGGGACGCGGCCACCCGGTGACCGCGGTCGGCGACCCGTGCCAGGCCATCTACGGGTGGCGCGGCGCGGCGGCCAGCAACATCCTCGACTTCGCCACCCAGTTCCCGAACGCGGACGGCGGCCCGGCGACGGGCTACGCCCTGACGGTCAACCGCCGCAGCGGCCAGAACGTGCTGGACGCGGCGAACCGTCTGGCCGCACCGGCCCGCGCCGAGCCGGCGCTGGTCGCGCACGGGCTCGACCTCGACCTGGTGGCTCCGCCGGACACGCCGGCCGGACGGGTCGAGACGGCCGGGTTCGCCACCTGGCCCGACGAGCTGGCCGCGCTGGCAGACCGGGCCGCCGCGCTGCACGGCACCGGCGAGGTGGGGGCGTGGTCCGACATCGCGGTCCTGGCCCGCCGCAACAGCCAGGTCGCCGACATCTGGGCCGAGCTGTCGAGCCGGGACATCCCGGCCGAGATCGTCGGTCTCGGCGGGCTCCTGGAACTGCCGCCGATCGCCGACGTGGTGGCCACCCTGACGCTGCTCGACGACGCCAGCGCGAACCCTGCGGCGCTGCGGCTTCTGACCTCGCCGCGCTGGGCGATCGGCATCCCCGACCTGGCCCTGCTCGGACGCCGCGCGCGGGAGCTGGCGGCCGCGCGCGACAGCAGCCGGGCCCGGGGCGAGGGTTCGGGTGCGGCTGATCCGGCACCGGCGGCGCCGGTCGACGAGGCACTGGTCGGCACCGACCCCGCGGCGGTGCCGAGCATCCTGGAGGCCCTCGCCGATCCGGGGCGGCTGCCCTACCACGGCGACGTCCGCAGCCGGTTCGCCGCGTTCACCGCCGAGCTCGGCCAGTTGCGCCGCCACGCCGGCGACGCGGTCACCGAGCTCGTGCAGCGGGTGGTCGCGGTGCTGGGGCTGGCGGTCGAACTCGAAGCGGTGAACGCCGGGGCGAGCGCGCCGCTGGACACCTTCGTGCAGGCGGTCGCCGCCTACACCGACATCGACGCCGACGCCTCGCTGGCCGGGCTGCTGGCCTACCTCGAGGCCGAGCGTGAGTACGGCACCGGCCTGGAGCAGGCGGTGGTGTCGGCGTCCGACTCGGTGAAGGTGCTCACCGTGCACAAGGCCAAGGGCCTGGAGTGGGACGCGGTGTTCGTGCCGGGGCTCGCCGCCGACGTGTTCCCCACCGACCGGGTCACCGGCAACTGGCTGCGCAGCGCCGCCACGCTGCCGTACCCGCTGCGCGGCGACGCCGGGGCGCTGCCACAGCTGACCAGCGTCGACCACCAGGCCATGGCCGAGTTCGGCACCCGGCTGACCGGCCAGCAGCGGCTGGGCGAGGACCGGCTGGCCTACGTCGCCGTGACGAGGGCGCGGCAGCTGCTGGTGGCGAGCAC
This sequence comes from Actinomycetota bacterium, assembly GCA_020161755.1. GTDB lineage: Bacteria > Actinomycetota > Actinomycetes > Propionibacteriales > Propionibacteriaceae > Propionicimonas. The sequence goes on along the minus strand of JAIUOS010000007.1, from coordinate 74,761 downwards.
CCACGTCTGGGCGCCCGGGTTGGTCAAGCCGCGCGATCCGTCCGACTACTTCAGCGAACTGGCCGCGCACGCGCAGGCCAGCGTCGAGGCGGACGACGTGCCCCCGCAGAACCCGCTGCTGGGCGGTGCCGCCACCGCGGGCTGGCCGGCGGTGGGCGACACCGAGGAGTGGGCGGTGCGTCGTGAGGCCGCGACCGAGGTCGCGCTCGCGCGTGGCCGGCGGGCGTCCGGTGAGCCCGCGGCGGAGCCGTCCGGGCTGAGCCTCGACCACGCCGAACTGGCCGCCGGCTGGCGCCGGCAGGCGGACGCGCTGCTCGCCGCCGAGCGGGAGAGCGCCCGCGAGCGGCTGGCGGCCCGGCTCCCGGACTACCTGTCGGTGACCGGGTTGGGCCGGCTCGCGAAGGACCCGGCCGGGTACGCGGCCGAGCTGCGGCGTCCGATGCCGCGGCTGGTCACCGACGCGCAGCGATGGGGGATCGGGTTCCACACCTGGCTCGAGCACCGGTTCCGCAGCCAGACCCCGCTGCTGGACGGCGAGGTGGACGCCGAGCTGTCCGGCGCGGAGTTCGAGAAGCTCCAGGCGGGGTTCGAGGCCGGGCCGTACGCAGCGCTGGTGCCGCTCGCGGTGGAGACCCCGTTCACGCTGGTCCTGGCCGGACGGCTGGTCCGCGGCCGGATCGACGCGGTCTTCGCCGCGCCGGACGGGCGTCCGCAGGTCGTGGACTGGAAGACCGGCGACGCACGCCGGGCCGACCCGCTCCAGCTGGCCTGCTACCGGCTGGCGTGGGCGGAACTGCACAGCCTGGCCGCCGACGAGGTGGACGCGGTGTTCTACGACCTGCACTCCGCCGAGGTCGTGCGGCCGTCCGTCCTGCCCGACCGGGCCGGACTCGAAGCGCTTCTGGCCGCCGTGCCGGGCTCGGTTAGCCTTGCGCCGTGATCGACTGGTTCGCCGAGAGCTCCCTGGACCGTGTCGCCGAGCAGCGCGGCGACCCCGACTGGGTGCGCGCGGCCTGGTCGGAGACGGACGCGGTGGTGCTGCGGGTGGGGGAGTTGAGCGTCGAGGTGACGGCGGACGCCGCGCTGCTGGTGCGCCCCACCGCGGGTGCCTACGACCCCGACGTCCACTACCTGCTGGGCCGCATCGACGGCCGCTGGTGGTTCGGCGCGCGCGACGGGGACGACGCCGGCCTGGTGCTGCTCCGCTCGGTGATGGACCAGCTCCCGGCCACCGAACTGGAGGTGGCCTTCACCGCGATGGGCCTGGCCGCGTGGCACGCCGGGGCGAGGTTCTGCCCGGTCTGCGGGGCTGCGACCGAGGCGGTGCGGGGTGGGCAGGCGCGGCGGTGCACCCGCTGCGGCACCGACCAGTTCCCGCGCACCGACCCCGCGGTGATCGTGGCGATCGTCGACCCGGCCGGGCGGCTGCTGCTGGGTCGCGGGCCGGTCTGGCCGGCCGGCCGCTACTCGGTGTTCGCCGGCTTTGTCGAGATGGGGGAGTCGCTGGAGCAGGCCGTGCACCGCGAAATGGCCGAGGAGGTCGGGCTGCCGCTCACCGGGGTCACCTACCTCGGGTCGCAGCCGTGGCCGTTCCCGCGCTCGCTGATGGTCGGCTTCCTCGCGCACGCCCCCGCCGCGGAGCCGGTGCCGGCCGAGGGCGAGATCGAGTCGGCACGCTGGTTCACCGTTGACGAACTGCGTGCCGCGATGGCGTCCGGTGAGGTGGTGCTGCCGCCGCACACCTCGATCGCGCGCCGCATGGTCGAGGCCTGGCTGGACGGCACCCTGCCCACCGACGACCCGCACGCGCGTTCTCGCCTAACCTGAGCAGATGAGTGACCGGCCCGTGTCGCGCGGAGTGGTGAAGTTCTGGCGCTCCGAGAAGGGCTGGGGCGCCATCAGCAGCGACGACCTTCCGGCCGGGCGGGACGCCTGGGCGCACTTCTCGATGATCGAGGCCGACGGCTTCCGTGACCTCCACGAAGGGCAGGCCGTCGAGTTCACCTACGACGCGCGCCGACAGGACAGCTTCGACTTCGTGGCCAACTGGGTGCGCGCCCTTCCCGAGTGAGGTCCCGCCGGCTCAGAGCCGCTCGCGCAGGCCGGACGCGCGCCGCGCACGCTGCCGGACCGCCCGGGCAAGCGCGTCGGCCGAGCCGATCAGCGTCACCTCGGTCTTGGCCCGGGTGATCGCGGTGTACAGCAACTCCTGGGTGAGCAGCGGGGAGTCGGGGGTCGGCAGCACCACGGTGACCTGGTCGAACTGGCTGCCCTGCGCCTTGTGCACGGTCATGGCGTGGATCGTCTGGACGCCCTCCAGCAGGAACGGCGAGACGGCGTGCGTCCTGCTCCCGCGGGCGAAGAACGCGCGCAGCGCGCCGTCCTGCGCGACCACCACGCCGGTGTCGCCGTTGTACAGGCCGAGCTCGGGCGAGTTCTGGGTGACCAGCAACGGGCGGCCCGGGTACCACGCCAGGGTCGGGTCGAACCCGTCCATGGCGGACGCGATCCACTCCTCGACCTGCCGCGACCACACCGCGACGCCGTAGGGGCCGCGCCGGTGCGCACACAGCAGCCGGTGCTCCTCGAGCAGCGCCAGCGCATCGCCCACGCGTCCCTCGCGCGCGGCGCCGACCATCGCCACCCCGGCGGCGGTGACCCGTTCGCGCAGGTCGGTCTGCTCGACGGTGGGTGCGAACCGCACCCCGCCGGCACCGGCCCCGGCCAGGTCGAGCGCCCGGTCGGCGTCCCCGGCGAGCACGGCCGCCGCGAGTTCGGCGATGCCGGCCACCGACCGGTAGTTGTGCCGCAGCCGCACCACCGGCCCGGACGCGGGCAGGCCCAGCTCGGCCAGCGGTTCGGTCAGGTCGGCGCCCGGTTGGGCGTCGACGATGTCGGCGAGGACGGCGCCGGCCTCCACCGGGGCCAGCTGGTCGGGGTCGCCGACCAGCACCAGCCGTGCCTGCGGCCGCAATGCCTCCAGCAGCCGCGCCATCAACGTCACGTTCACCATCGACGCCTCGTCCACCACCACCACGTCGTGCGGGAGCGGGTTGCCGCGGTGGTGGGCGAACCGGTTGCGGGAGTCCGGCACCCAGCCCAGCAGCCGGTGGATCGTGGTGGCCTCCAGCGTCTCCAGGGACGCCGCGAGGTCGGCGGGCAGTTCGACGGCGGCCTCGGCCAGCGCCTCCTGCATGCGCACGGCCGCCTTGCCGGTGGGCGCGGCCAGCGCGACCAGCGGCGGTGTCGGCAGCGTCCGCCGCAGCATGCCCAGCAGCCGCGCGACCGTGTGGGTCTTGCCCGTGCCCGGCCCGCCTGCCACCACGGTGACCCCGGTCAGCACCGGCACCACCGCCGCGGTGGCCTGGTCGACGTCGGTGTCGTGGCTGAGCAGCTCGGCCCGCGCCGCCTCCAACGCGCTCGGCGCGACGCTCTCGGGCGCCTGCGCGAAGCGGCGCACCAGTTGCTCGGCGACGAGCGACTCCTCCTGCCAGTACCGCTCGAGGTAGAGCAGCCCGCCGGTCAGCCGTAGCGGACGGTCACCGTCGCCGTCGGCGCCCACCGTGACCATCGGGCTGACGGCGAGCGCCGTCCGCCACGCCACCGGGTCGGGCAGCAGGTCGGCCGGGATGCCGACGCTGTCCTCGTCGGTGTCGAGCGCCTCCCGGCCGAGGTCGGCCAGCTCCAGGCAGGTCGAGCCCGCCCGCAGGGCCCGCACCGCCAGCGCCAGGGCCAACTGGACGGACTGGTCGGCTTCGCCGAACAGGTGCGCGACCTTCTGGGCCACGTGGACGTCGCCGAGGGAGAGCGCGCCGGCGGCGTGCACGTCGAGCAGGACGCCGGGCGGCAGGCTGGTGGCGAGGTCGGTCACGGCAGCCTCCGATCGGCCAGCAGGTCGGACAGCGCCACCACCAGGCTCGCCGGCGGGAACCAGCTGAACACGCCGTTGCCGCCGGTGGCCTCGCGTCCGCCCATGCCCCGGACGAACAGGTAGCCGACGCCGCCCAGGTGCGTGGCCGGGTCGTAGCCGGGCAGCCGCGCGGACAGGAACCGGTGCAGCGCCACGCAGTAGAGGATCGCCTGGAGCGGGTAGTGCGTGCGCAACATCTCGGCCACCATCAGCGGCTCGCTGTAGTGGTCGAGGGTCAGCTCGGCCGGGCCGAGCCGGTTGGTCTTGTAGTCGACCACGACGAAGCGCGGCCCGTCCGGCGAGGGCACGCGCAGCACCGAGTCGATGCTGCCGGTCAGGAAGCCGCGCAGCACCTGGCCGGCGAGGTGCGGGTGGGCGAGTTCGGCCGGGTAGCCGGCCAGCGGGTCGTCCGCCGGCAGGTGGGCGGCCATCAGGTCGGCGACGTCGCGCAGGGTGGTGTGCGAGGACGCCGTGCCGAGCGCGAACTCGAAGTTCAGCTCGCTCAACCGGTCGGCCACCGGGATGGCGGCCAGCGGCAGCCCGCCGGTCAGGCGTCCCAACGGGGTGAACAGGCTCGGCAACAGGGCCTCGGCGAGCGTCTCCGGCGTGACGCCGGGCACCGGGTAGCGCAGGAACGCCGCGCCGGTCGCCTCCCGCACGCGAGCGGCGAGCTCGGCGTCGGGGGCGTTCCAGTCGAGGTTCTCCAGCACCTGGTGCACCAGGCTGCCGAACGCCGTGCCGCCGGGCAGGTCGGCCATCGGGGACGGCACGCCGGCCAGCTCGGGCAGCAGCGGCGTGCCGTCCGCCGGCTCGTCGTCGACCACGGTCTCGGCCGTCAGCGCGACCGGCGGGCGGGCGTGGACCGCCTCGGTGAGCCCGGAATAGGACGTGCGGCGCCACAACGGGTCGACGCTGCGGGTGAAGGCGGCGAGGCCGAGGCGCTGCGGACGGTCGCTCGTGGTGCCCAGGTGCGGCGCGGCGACCGGGACGCACTCCTCGACCCGGATGCCGGCCTCCGCCAGCCAGGCCAGCCCCGCCGGGTGGCCGTCGCCGGGAGGCGCGTCGAGGGGGTAGGACGCCTCCGGCGGCCCGGTGACGTCGCGGCGGCGGAACAGCATGCGGTGCAGCGGCGAGGACGCGGTGTTGGTGTGGGTGCGCGACCACCACAGGACGAGTTGGGACTGCGCGCGGGTCACCGCGACGTAGAGGCCGCGCAGCCGGTCCTCGGCGTCCTCGACGGCGTGGGCGTGCACCCGCTCGGCCCGGCCGGGCGCGTCGCGTCCGCCCACGTCGAGCACCCGCCGTCCGTCGGCGTGGAAGGCCAGGGACTCGTCCTCGTCGTCGGGCACCCACAGGTCGGCGGCCTCGGGCAGCAGCACCACCGGGAACTGGAGGCCCTTCGCCTTGTGCACGGTCATGATCTGGACGGCGTGACGGTCGGTCTCCAGCCGGCGGATGCGGTCGGACGTCACCGAGCCCCGCTCGACCGCCTCCTCCAGCCACGACACCAGCGCCTGCCCGCGCAGCCCGTCGGTGTGCTGGGCGTGCAGGATCTCGGCCAGGTGACGGTAGTCGGTGAGGTCACGCTCACCGCGCGGACGCCGCAGCACCCGTTCGGACAGGCTGCCCCCGGCCGGACCGCTCTCACCCTGGACGGCCGCGAACAGCGCGGCGACGCCCTGGCCGGACAGCACCCGCGACCAGCCCTGGAGCAGCCCTGCCCAGGCGGTCATGCGCTCCTCGTCGGCCAGCGCCAGGCCGTCGAGGTCGCCGCCGACGAAGTCGGTCAGGATCGCCGCGCGGACGGCGGCCCGGCGCGGCTGCTCGAGCGCCCGCAGGAGCACCAGCCAGCCCCGGGCGGCCGGGGTGGCGAAGATCGAGTCGGCCCCCGAGAACGCCACCGGGACCCCGGCCCCGGTCAAGGCCGCGGCCACCTCGCGTCCACGCCCGTTGGTGCTGACCAGGACGGATATGTCGCGCGCCTCCAGCGGACGGGGCCCGTCGGCGTCCACCACCCGAGCGTCGCCGTCCAGCAGCGCGATCACCTCGGCGGTGAGGTCGGCGATGACGCGTTCGCGGGACTCCTTGGCGCGGACGGGCTCCTCCCCGGGCAGGCAGCGCAGCCGCACCGGCGCCGACCACGGCGACCCGTCGGGACCGACCAGCCGGGACGTGGCGTGGGTGGCGGACACCGCCGGCACCTCGATGCCCTCGCCCAGCGTGACCCCGGCGAACAGGCTGTTCACCGCGTGCACCACGCCGGCGTCGGCACGGTGGTTCTGGTCGAGTGAGTACTTCACCCCGGCCGCGGCGACCGCGTCGGTGTAGGCGTGCACGTCGGCACCGCGGAAGGCGTAGATCGACTGCTTGGGGTCGCCGATCAGCACCAGCGGCACGTGGCCGTGGAAGGCCGCCCGCAGGACCTCCCACTGGACCGGGTCGGTGTCCTGGAACTCGTCCACGAGCACGACCTCGCAGCGTGCGCGCAGCCGGTCGAGCCGGGGGCCGGCCTCCTCGCCCCGCAGCGCGTCGCGCAGCCGCAGCAGCTGGTCGTCGAAGGAGTACACCCCGAGCCGGCGCTTGCGTGCCGCCAGCTCGTCGCGCACCGCCGTGGCGAACGCCAGCCGCTCGGCCAGGCGACCGCTCAGCCCGGCGTCCGGCACCAGCGGGGCGTCGGGGAGTTCCACGGCCGACCGCGCCAGCCGGCGGGCGACGTCGAGGGCGAACGGCGGACCCATCGGGTTGCGGGCGTAGCGGCCCAGGTACAGGTCGTCGACGACCTGGTCGACGGTGAGGCTGAGGTCCTCGGCCAGGCTCGCCTGCGGGTCCTGCTCGGCCAGCACCCCGAGTTCGTCGAGCATCGCCTGGCAGAACTGGTGGATGGTCATGATGCTGGCCGCGTCCAGCCTGGCGACCGCCCGGTGCAGCCGGCCGAGCCGGGCCATCACGTCGTCGTCGGTGCCGGTCAGCAACAGCTGGTCGGTCTCGTCGGGGTCGACGGCCAGCGTGCCGACCAGCCGGGAGGTGAGCACCGCGATCGTGCTGCGCAGGCGGTCACGCACCCGCGAGCGGAGCTCGGCGGACGCGATGCGGCTGAAGCTGATCACCGCGAGCCGGTCGGCGTCCACCAGCCCGTCGGCCAGGTAGCGGGTGGCGAGGGCGGCGATCGCGTGGGTCTTGCCGGTGCCCGCGCTGGCCTCCAGCACCGCGGTGCCCACCGGCAGCGGTCCGGCCGGGTCGAACCGGCTCAGGCGTGGGGTGTTCACGCGGGCACCTCCGCGGCGAGGAGGGGCTCCCAGATGCTGCTCGCGAGCGCCCCGACGAGGGTGCGTTCGGCCGGGTCGGCACCGGGGATCCCGAGGCCGTCCAGCGGCAGCTCGAGCACCTGCGGGAAGGTGAAGAACGTGCCCCAGTAGGCGTCGGACTCCCAGTCCCAGCAGCGCTCCAGCTGCTTGCGGCTCACCAGCGGGTCGGCGGGGTCGCGCCGGCTCGCCCGGAAGCCCGCCCAGGCCGCGCCCACCCGGGGCAGGGCCGGCAGCGGCTCCGACATGCCGCGCGCGTAGACAGCGAGGTAGCGGCCGAGCAGGTCGAGGGCGACGGGCGGGGGCGGTGCCACCAGCGTGGTGCGCCGGCCCTTGCCGACGACGCGGGCGCGCCAGTCGCCGGGCATGCCGGCGGCCAGCGCCAGCAGGCGCAGCCACGCGGCCAGGCGGTGCTTGGGCTGGAGGCTGGAGAACTCCACCTGCACCAGCTCGTCGCCGTGGCTCACCACCCGACCCACCAGCGGGACCTGGCCGTGGCCGGGCACCGGCACGGTGAGCGCGAGGTCGTGGAGCTGCGGGTCGGGCAGCTCGGCCGGCATCTCCCGCAGCGACCGCCGGGCCTCACTGAGGACGCCGTCGAGCAGCGCCGCGCCGAGCTCGAACGGCGGCACCTGCCCGCGGAGCCACTCGGCCGTGCGCACCGCCGACTCCTCGTGGCCCGCCCGCAGCCGCGACAGCACCCGGTTGCCGATCTGCCAGCGGGCGAGGTGGTCGGGCTCGATCGGGATCGCGTCCCCGGCCTGCGGGTCGTCGCCCAGGCTCACGCCGGTGCGGTTCCGCAGTAGCGCCCGCGCGGGGTGGGCGAAGTAGCCGGTGAGGTCGTCGAGGCTGACGCCGCCGCTGAGGTCGAACGCCGGCAGGCCGCTCAGGGGGCGTCGGGCGGACGGCTCGACCGGCGGTTCGAGGGTGGCCGCCGCCGCCCGGTAGGCGAGCGGGTCGGCGCTGGACAGCTCGGGGTGGGCGGGGTCGAAGTAGCGGGTGTCGAACGGCTGGAGCGGGTGCTGGACGGTGACCGCGGACCCCGCACCGACCCCCGCGGGCGTGGCGGCCGCGCGGTCGAGGGCGTCCAGCAGTTCGGCGAGCGGCGCTGCGAGCGGCACCGGCTCGTTGGTGGCCTCGCTGCGTCCCTGCGCGATCACGACCAGCCGCTCGCCGGCGGCGTGGACCGCGTCCAGCAGCACCTGCCGGTCGTCCAGCGCGACCGACGGGTCGCCGACGCGGGGCTCCTGGCCGAGCAGGTCGTCGCCGTGGCGCCGGCCCGAGCGGGGGAAGCGGTCGGCGTCCCAGCCCAGCAGCACCAGCACCCGGTGCGGCACGTGGCGCAGGGAGGCCAGGCCCGCGACGACAAGCGAGCCGTTGCCGAACGCGCCCCGCGCGGGCGCACCGGCGAACTCGTGCTCGATCGCCCGCAGCGCGGCGTGCCGACCGATCGGGGTGTCTGACGCGGCCCCGCCGTGCTCGGCCAGCCGGGCCAGCCCGGCCCACACGTCGCCGAGCTGCCACTCGTCCTCGTGCGGCAGCGACACCAGCGACTCCAGCCCGGACCGGCAGCGCTGCGCCCACTCGGCCAGGGTGGCGGGCTGGCCGAGCTCTGCCACCAGCCGGGACACGCGTCCGACCAGCTCGCTCAACCCGCCCACCAGTTCGACGTCGGAGGACTCCACGTCGTCCAGCGGCAGCACCGTGCCGGCCGAGACCAGGTCGGTCTCGGCCAGGGTGACGCCGAGCAGCATGCGCTGGAGGCCGGCCACCCACGTGTTCTGCGGGAAGCCCTTCAGCCCCCAGTCGCCGCGGTGGGCGGGGGAGAGGCCCCAGCGGATGCCGGCGCGCTCGACCAGGTCGACCAGGCGCTCGCGCGACTCGGCCGTGAAACCGAACCGGCGGGCCACCCCCGGACGGGCGCACAGTTCCAGCAAGGCGGACGCCTCGATGCGCGCGTCCGGCAGCCGCAACAGGTCGACCAGCAGGGTGACCATCGGGTTGACCTGCGCGACCGACCGGTCGGCCACCTGCACCCGGAACCGCTGCGCGGGGTGCACCACCGGCCCGGACGGCGGGGTGAACGCGGCGCCGACCAGGGGCGCGAAGCCGTCCACATCGGGGGTGAGGACGGCGATGTCGCGCGGCTCCAGCGTCGGGTCGGCGGCGAGGACGCCGGTGAGCACCTCGCGCAGCACCTCGACCTGCCGGTCGCGTCCGTGCGACAGGTGGACCGCCACCGAGGCGTCACCGGCACGCAGTACCCGCGGCACCGGCGGACGGTCGGCCCGCAGGTCGGCCTGGAGCCAACCGAGGAGGGTGTCCGGTGCGGCCGGCTCGGCCGACGGCTGCGGGGCGGGCAGCAGCCCGGCGGCCTCGTCGGCGACGATCGCGAGGCTCTCGTTCAGCGGGTGGCCCGGCCATGGGGTGACCTCGGCGCGCCGCAACCCCGGGGTGGCCGGACGCCGGCGGCTGGGCGACGGGGTGAGCGTGACCACGTCGACGTGGTGGTGGGTGTCGAGCGCGGACAGCAGGTCGAGCGCGCCGGCCCCCAGGTGCGGCGGTGCCAGCACCGCGACCCGGCTCGGAAGTTCCTCGACGGGGCCGGCGGCGAGGCGCTCGAGCAGCGCGGCCCGGCGGCGTAGCGGGTCGTCGCCGGTCTCGATGGCCAGCAGCCGCCACAGGTGCGCCTGCCAGGCGTTCTCGCCCAGCGGGGAGCCGTCGGGGCCGGTGTCGGCGCCCCGCGTCCACTCGGCCAGCATCGCCGGCCGGAAGCGCGCGTAGCCCGCGAACTGGCGGGCGACCCGGTGGCTGGCGGTGAACCCCTCCCGCGAGGCGGCGAGGTGGCGCTGGAGCACGGCCAGCGCCGGGTCGGTGGCGGTGGCGGCGACGCGCTGCACCAGCCAGGCCAGCCGCTCGGGGCGCCACGGGTCGTCGGGGCCGGCCAACCGGTACTCGAGGCCGGCGAAGGTGGTGAACTCCACGCCCGCGCAGATGCCGGGCTCGGTGCCGGCGGTGGCGAGCCGCTGCGACAGCCACCGCTGGAAGCCCGGACCGGGCACGACCGCCAGGTCGAACGTGAACGGGTCGTCGCGCGGGACGGACCACAACGACAGCAGGCGCTCGACGAGCTCGTCTGCGGTGCGGGTGGAGTGGAACTGCATGGTGGTCTCACCCTAGAGGCAGCCACTGACAGCTCGTGTGTCCGTGCCAACTCCTACAGTGGGGTCCCGTGAACGCCGATCCCGCCGAGCTGCTGGCCGGCCTCGACCCCGAGCAGCAGGAGGTCGCGACCAGCTTCGGTGCGCCGGTCGTGGTGATCGCGGGTGCCGGCACCGGCAAGACCCGAGCGTTGACGCACCGCATCGCCTACGGCACCGCGGTCGGCGCCTTCCAGCCCAACGCCGTGCTCGCGGTCACCTTCACCACGCGGGCGGCCGGCGAGCTGCGGTCGCGCCTGCGCGGCCTCGGCGTCCCCAGCGTGCAGGCCCGCACGTTCCACTCCGCGGCGTTGCGGCAGGCACAGTACTTCTGGCCGCGCGGGTACGGCTCGCAGCTGCCCGCGGTGAGCGACGAGCGCATGTCGATGGTCGCCGAGGCGGCCCGCCGGCTGCGGTTGAGCCCCGACACCAGCGCGCTGCGCGACCTGCTCACCGAGGTGTCCTGGGCGAAGGTCAGCAACGTCGCCCCCGCCGACTATGCCGAGCTCGCCCCCGGACACGGACGCGAGGTGGCCGGCCTCGACCCCGGCCAGGTCGGACGCGTGCTGGGCCGCTACGAGCAGGTCAAGGCCGACCGTGAGGTGATCGACTTCGACGACATCCTGCTGTGCGCGGTGGCCCTGCTCAGCGAGCACGGCGACATCGCCGAGGAGGTGCGTGCCACCTACCGCCACCTGGTGGTGGACGAGTACCAGGACGTGAACCCCGTCCAGCAGAACCTGCTCGACCTCTGGTGGGGCGAGGGGCGTGACCACTGCGTGGTGGGCGACCCGGCCCAGACCATCCACTCCTTCGCCGGCGCCACCCCGTCCTACCTCACCGGTTTCGCCGGACGGTTCCCCGACGCCCACCTGGTGCGGCTGGTGCGCGACTACCGGTCGAGCCCGCAGGTGGTCGGCCTGGCCAACCGGGTGGCGCGCAACACCCGGCTGGGCACGGTGGTGCTGGAGTCCCAGTGCGAGCCCGGGCCGGAGCCCAGGGTGCTGCCGTGCGCGTCCGAGAACGACGAGTCGGTGGCGGTGGCGCGCTGGCTGGTCGAACAGCACGAGGCCGGGGTGCCGTGGCGGGAGCAGGCGGTGCTGTACCGGGTGCACGCGCAGTCGCCGCTGTTCGAGGCCGCGCTGGCGCAGGCAGGGGTGCCGTTCACCGTCCGTGGTGGTGAAGGGTTCTACGACCGTCCCGAGGTGCGCCAGGTGATCGGCACGCTCACCGAGCTCGCCCGCAAGGATCCCGGCCTGCCGTGCGTGGACGCCTGCCGCGACGTCCTCACGCGCATCGGGTGGAGCGAGCAGCCGCCGTCCGGGCAGGGCCGGGTGCGCGAGCGCTGGGAGTCGCTGGCCGCCGTCCTGGCGCTGGCCGAGGACGTGGCCGCCGCGCAGGTGGAGGCCGGGCAGGGCACCGCCGACCTGGGCGGTTTCGTGGACGAGTTGACCGCCCGCGCCCAGGCCGAGCACCCGCTGAGCTCGGACGGGGTGACCCTGTCGACCCTGCACGCCGCCAAGGGCCTGGAGTGGACGGCCGTCGCGCTCGTCGGCGTCCAGGAGGGCACGCTGCCGTTGTCGCTCGCCGCCGGCCCCGAACAGGTCGCGGAGGAGGCCCGGCTGTTCTACGTCGGCATCACCCGGGCGCGGCGGCAGTTGCTGATCTGCTGGTCGCGCTCGCGGCGGGGTGATGGCGGGCATCGCCAGCCGTCCCGGTTCCTGGACGGCATCGCGCCCCGTCCGGAGCGGGCACCGTCCGGCGGCGGGCGTCGTCCGAAGCCGACGTCGGCGCTCAGCGCGACCTGCCGCGCCTGCGGCAAGCCGCTGCACACCGGGGCCGAGCGCAAGCTGCGGCGCCACGTCGACTGCCCGGCCGGCTACGACGAGGACACCTACACCAGCCTGGTGGCCTGGCGGCTCGGCCTCGCCCGCGAGCGCTCGGTTCCCGCGTACGTGATCTTCACCGACGCCACCCTGATGGCGATCGCCGAGGACCGTCCCAAGGACACCACCGGCCTGCTGGCGATCCCCGGCGTCGGCCGCACCAAGTGCGAGCAGTACGGCGAGGCGGTGCTGGCGATCCTCGCCGAGCACTCCTGATTCCCGGACCTCCCTTCCCGGCGTTCGGCGGAGAACGGCGGCTCTCGGGGGGTCGGGCTAGGGTGCGGCGATGGACTACCTGGAGATGAACCGCGCGAACTGGGACGCCCGCGTGCCCGTCCACCTCACCGCCTACGAGATCGACGACCTGCTCGCCGATCCGGCCGCGCTCTCCGGGGTGGTTCGCTTCGACCGGCCACGGCTCGGCGACATCGCGGGGCTGGACGTCATCCACCTCCAGTGCCACATCGGCACCGACACGCTCAGCCTGCACCGGCTCGGCGGACGGGTCACCGGCCTCGACCTCTCCCCGAAGTCGGTGGCGGCGGCCCGTGACATCGCCGCGCGCGCCGGGGCGTCCATCGACTACGTCGAGGCGGACGTGTACTCCGCGCCCACCGCCCTCGCCGGACGGTCGTTCGACCTCGTCTACACCGGTGTCGGCGCCCTCTGCTGGCTGCCCGACATCCGCCGCTGGGCGCAGGTGGTGGCCGGCCTGCTCAGGCCCGGTGGACGGATCTTCCTCCGCGAGGCGCACCCGGTGCTGTGGTCCTCGATCACGGTGACCCTGGGTTCCGATCCCGAGGACCGCGGCCAGCAGCCCTGGATCACGAAGACCGGCCAACAGACCGTGGCGCTCGAGCTTCCGTACTACGAGCAGCCCGACGGGATCGTGTGGAGCGAGGAGTGGACCTACACCGGTGAGGGCCGGGTGGAGTCGCCGGACTCGATCGAGTGGAACCACGGCCTGGGCGAGATCATCACGGCCCTGCTCGACGCCGGCCTGCGCCTCACCTCACTGGTCGAGCACGACAGCGTCCCGTGGCCCGCGCTGCCCGGCCTGATGGACCTCGACAAGGCCACCGGGGAGTTCCGCCTCACCGACCGGCCCGAGCGGCTGCCGGCGAGCTACACCCTCACCGCCACGAAGCCCTGAGGCCCGTCCCCCAAACACCGAACGCCACCGTTTCGGTCAAACGCCTCCGCCTGAGCTGGAGCGTTTGACCGAAACGAGGGCGTTCGGCGGATCAGGTCGGGGCGCGTCCGAAGCGGGGTCAGTCGGTGCCGGCGAAGCCGGGCAGCCAGTCGCGGAGCACCTGGGCGAAGTTCGCGTGCACGTCGAGCTGGGAGAGCACCGCGATGCCACCCATCCAGACCCGGTAGATCAGCCCGTACTCCGGCGGGATGTTGAGCAGGGCCGCCACGCCGTCGGAGCGCATGTTGCCGTGCACCCGGGCGAACTGGCCCTGCGCCCACGCCCGGTTGAACGCGAAGTCCTCGACGCTGGCCGGCTCCACGAACGGCGCCAGGTAGTCGAGTGCGTCCTGCGCGCTGATGCCGGCATCGACGAAGCCCTCGTCGGCCAGGCCGGCGAGCATCTCGTCCGCGCGCCCCTCGACCGCGTGCCGGATCAGCCGTCCCATCGCCTCGGGCAGGCCGTTCGGCAGCCGCGACACCAGGCCGAAGTCGAGCACCGCGAGCCGTCCGTCAGGCGTGACGAGGAAGTTGCCGGGGTGCGGGTCGCCGTGCAGGACGCCGGCCAGCGACGGCCCGGCGAACAGGAACGTGACGTAGTCCAGGGCGCTGCGGTTGCGCTCCTGGGCCGGACGCCCGATCAGCTCGGTGAGCTTGAAGCCGTCCACCCAGTCGCTGACCAGCACGCGCCGGGTGGCGCGGTGCACGTGCGGGACGACGAACCGCGGGTGGCCGTCCAGGGCGCGCGCGACCTGCTCCTGGTGGGCTCCCTCGAGGGTGTAGTCGACCTCCTCGTTCACCCTTTCGGCGAGCTCGCGGGTGAGCGCGACCACGTCCATGCCACCCGACAGCGGCGACACCGCCCCGGCCAGGCGCTGGATCTGGCGCAGGTCGCTGGCCAGGGCCACGTCGGCACCCGGGTACTGGATCTTGATGGCCACCTCGCGGCCGTCGGTGAGCCGGCCACGGTGCACCTGACCGATGGACGCGGCCGCGGACGGCCGCAGGTCCACCTCGGCGAAGGTGCGCCGCCAGTCGGGGCCGAGCTCGGCGCGCAGCACCGCCTGGGCGCGGGAGGACGGCATCGGCGGCGCGGCGTCCTGGAGCTTGCGCAGCCGCTCGCGGAAGGGCCCGGCGATGTCCTCGGGCAACATCGCCTCGAACAGGCTGAGCGCCTGCCCGAACTTCATCGCGCCACCCTTGAGCTCACCCAGCACCTGGAACAGCTGCTCGGCGGCGGCGTCGCGGAGCGCGGCGTCCACCTCGGCGGCGGGCGCTCCCATCAAGCGCTTGCCGTAGCCCACGCCGGCGCGGGCAGCGGCGCCCAGGGGCAGGCTCAGCAGCCGGGCACTACGGCCGATGGTGGTCTCGGGGAGCACCCGTCGCTGGTCGCCGTCGGACGGTTCGGGCTCGGTGGTCACCTGCACAGTGTGCCTGCAGGCCTCAACCGGGCGGCACCAGGCAGCCGCAGCCTGGGTGGGCCGGCCACGCCCGGGAGCGCAGCCGGAAGTCGACGAGGTCGAGTTCGAGCGTGGCGCCGGCGGTCTCCGGGACGCGTCCGGACAGCCACGCCCGTACCTGGACCGCCGCGGTGGCCGCCGCCCACGCCACCAGCGACGGCTCGGGTACCGCCGGCTCCCGGCACAGCTGGGCGAGCAGGCTGGGCCACGCCCCGTCCAGCCGGACGCGGGTCAGGTCGAGGCAGCGGACGCACGGCGTGCGGCCCGGCTGGACGAACGGTCCGACGACGGCGTGGTCGGGCTCCAGTCGAACGACCAGGTGGGCACGGCCGTCCCGGAACAGGGAATCGGTCGTTGCGCGGTCGGGCTCCACCGAGGACCCGGCCAGCAGCACCACCTCGGTCGCGTCCGGGGCGGTCGGCAGGGCGGCGAACCGCACCGGGTCGGAGCGGGTCGCACGCAGGCCGCCGCCGTTCAGGGCTGCGGTCACCGCCTGCGCCAGCGGGCCACCACCGACCACGCGCACGACGGGTTCAGCCGTGGTCGGCGCCGGTGCCAGGAGGCCGGCTGCGCCGAGCCGGTCGATCAACCAGCTCAGCCAGGGGTCGTCGAGCGACGGCACCAGCGTCCGGAGTTCGTCGCACGAGTGCGGACGGGCGAGCAGCGCAATCGCTTCGGCAAGGGCCGACGGCACGCGTTCGAGGACCAGCGCCGGAGAGTCCAGCCCGACCTGCAGGACGCCGGGCGCCCGCCACAGGGCGAGGGTGGGTTGCACGAGCTGGACGCGGGTGCCGGTCGCGGATGCAGCTGCCATACCAGCAGGCTGGCGCGGCGCCGGGGAGCGGGGCAAGACCCGCGGCGCGATTGACAACACCTGGGGCCGAACGGACAACACCCTGTGAGCCGTCCGGGCCAGATCGGGGCCGATCGCGCTGCAAACAGCAGAGCGCCGGCCACAGGGCCGGCGCTCTACAGGTACGGGTTCAGGCCTTCGGCAGGAACCGGGTGAGGTTGGTGCCACACACGGGGCACTTCGCCTTGGCGATACGGGTGCCCTTCTCGTTGACCACGACATCGCCGGTCGCGTCCCGGTGGTCCTTGCACTTCACGCAGTAGAACGAACCGCTGTAGGTCTCCGTGGCCACGTCTTTCCTCCTGATAATTCGGCTTCGCCCCCGGCTGGGGCTCGGCAGCGGACTGCCGGTCAGTCTATGCCCGAGTCGCCACGTTGGCGCAGCGACCGGTCCGGCGTGCGAGAGCCCCCAGGACCGGAGCTCCGCTTGCCTTCCCCTGCGAGCGGAACCGGCCTCTGGAGGCCTCGCGACAAGAAGTTAGTGCTCGCCCGGGCCGCGGTCAACTGAAACTGGCTGCGGCGTGTCGTACCGTGTGGCGCATGGCAGATCCGCAGGTCGAGGTTCGGCGCAGCGCGCGCCGGCGGCGCACCCTCACCGTCTTTCGTGAGCGGGGGCGGCTCGTCGCCCTGGTGCCGGCCCGGCTGACCGCCGCGCAGGAGCGCAGTCTGCTGCCGCCGCTGGTGCAACGGTTCCTGCGGCGCGAGGCGCAACGCACCCTGCCGTTGCCCGAGGACGAGCTGGCCACCCGCGCCGCCGGCCTGTACGAGCAGTTCCTCGCGCCCCGCACCGGGCTGCCGTTGCCGGCGTTCAGCATCCGCTGGGTCGACAACCAGCAGCGGCGCTGGGGGTCGTGCTCGACCGACACCGGGGCCATCCGGTTGTCGTCGCGACTACGTACGATGCCCGCTTGGGTGTCCGACTACGTGGTGTTGCACGAGCTCGCCCACCTGTTCGTCGCCAACCATTCCGCGGCGTTCCACCACCTTCTCGCCGGCTATCCGCAGCTGGAGCAGGCGCAGTCGTTCCTGCACGGCTACCAGCACGCGGTCGACGGTGGCGCCACCGAGGGGGAGCCCGAGCTGGACTTCTGAGGTGGGCTGCCGGCGCGTCGGTTCGGGCGGTTCGGAGCAGGCGAGGCAGGTTTGTCGCTATCCGGCCGGTGATGTCGTCCCGTCCGTCACTCGGGTCACACCAGCGGTCTCGGGTGGCCGCATCACGACAGTGTCTGGTGGTGTCGCTGCGCCTTCGCCCTCACGGCGGACGATCGGGCTCCGAGCCGGGCGTCAGGTGGCCGCGACGCGATCCGGCCATCAGTTGCTCCAGCTGTGATGACAGGGGCAGCTCGGACGCAGCGGATGGCCGAATCACGACACGAAGGCTCGAACCGGCTCCAGCGCTCAGGCCTGGCCGCGCCCCTCCTCGTCGAGCAGCTTGGCCAGCTCGGCGTCCATGTCGTCGGGGCCCGCGCCACGATGGCCGTCGGCGGCGTAGCCGAGGGGATCGTCGAGATCGGCGGCGGTGGGCAGCAGGTCGGGGTGGTCCCAGGCCGCGTCCCTGGCCTCGGCGCCCCGCGCCGAGCGGGTGGCCGCCCACAGGTTGGCCGCGTCCCGGGTGCGACGGGGACGCAACTCCAGCCCGACAAGGGCCTTCAGTGCCGATTCGGCCGGCCCGCCGCTGGCGCGACGACGCCGCAGCGTCTCGGTCAGGGCGGCCGCGACGGGCATCCGGGAGCCGGTCACCTGCGCGACCACCTCGTCCACCCACCCCTCGACCAGGGCGAGCAGCGTCTCCAGGCGTTCCAGCACCTCGCGCTGCTCGGCGGTGACCTGCGGCGCGAACAGGGAGCCGGCCAGGGCGGCCCCGGCCTCCTCGAGTTCTCCGGTGGTCATCGCCGACGAGAGCTGGCTCTCGATCGCCTGCTCGAGCGCGTCCCCGTCGATCTCGATGTCCCGCGCGTAGTGCTCGACCAGAGCCAGCAGCTGCGGCCCCAGCCAGCCGACGGACGCGAACAGCCGCTGCCGCGCGGCCTCGCGCACGGCCAGGAACAGCAGGACGTCGGCCGGATCGGTCTCCAGGCCCTCGGCGAAGGCGGCGATATTGGTGGGCAGCAGGGCGACCCGCGGCTGCTCGGTGAGCGGCAGGCCCGTGTCGCCGGCGCTGACCGCGACCTGGGCGAGGCTGGCCAGCGACTGGCCCACCTGGGCAGCGAACATGCCGGTGAGAGCCATCCGCAGCATCGGTTCGGCGGCCGGCGCCTGGCCCTGCTCCTGGATCAGCCCGCGCAGCGCGGCGTAGAGCCGGCTGACCACCGGGCGCACCAGCTGCTGCCAGGTCCCGAAGGTCTGGTCGACCCACTCCGACCGCGTCCACGCGTCGGCGGACGCGCTCAGCCGCCCGAAGGCGATCTCCTCGTCCAGCCACAGGTCGGCCAGCGCGACCGCGTCCCGGATCTGCGAGAGCTGGGCGCCCGTCGGGTCCGGGTCGGCCCCGGACGCGGCCGTCAGGCGGCGCACCACGTTGCGGGTGAAGCCCCAGTTCATGCCCGATTCGGCGTCCGACTTGCCGAAGCTCGCCATCTCGGTGGTGAAGGCGCCCATCAGGCCCTGCATCCGTCCGAGCAGCGATTCGAGGTCGAGGCGTCCGTCCGGTCCGGGCGTGATGCCGAACTGGGACAGGAACCGCAGCAGAGCCTCCTCCTCGCCGTCCGGCTCGGGACGGTCCGGGTTGGCCGGGTCACTCATCAGGTAACTCCTCACGTGGCGTGGCCTCCATTGTCCCGCACCTGCCAAGCCGCAGGGGCGCGCGCAGGGTAGGGTCGGGGAGGCTGGAGTCGTGCCGGGTGGCACGGCGGGGGAGAGACGGACGTGACGAAGCAGACCTGGACGGCGACGGTGTCGGCCGTGCTGTTCGTGGTGCTGGCTGCCGTGATCGCCCTCGTGCCGGTGCCGTACGTCACCTGGTCGCCGGGCGGGACGCACGACCTGCTCGCCTCCGAGGGCGAGGCGATCACGATCTCCGGCGCCAAGACCTACCCGACGACCGGTGAGCTGCTGATGACCACGGTGGCGGTCACCTCCCCGGACGCCACCCTCAGCCTGCCCGAACTCCTGTTCTCGTACTGGCTGCCCTCGCGGGAGGTGCTGCCGCGTTCGGCGGTGTACAAGGTCGGCGAGGACGCCAGCGACATCACCGCCGACGAGACCCAGCTGATGACCACGTCGCAGTCGGACGCGATCGTGGCCGGCCTGCGGCAGGCGGGCATCACGGTGACCGCCTGGCCGATGGTGTCCTCGGTCACCACGTCCGGCCCGTCGAACGAGATCCTCAAGCCCGGTGACCTGATCCAGGCCGTCGACGACGTCATCACCACCTCGATCAGCGACGTCCAGGCCGCGGTCGCCAAGCACCACGTTGGTGACGCGGTGCGGCTGAAGGTGGTGCGGGACGGCGAGGTGCTGCGTCCGACGGTGACCACGCGCGCCACCACGGCCAACCCGAAGGCCCCGATCCTCGGCATCGGCCTCACCACCGGCTACACCTACAAGCCGACGGTCACGTTCGCGATCGACCCGGCCGTCGGCGGCTCCAGCGCGGGCCTGATGTTCGCCCTCGCGATCACCGACAAGCTCAGCGAGACCGACCTGACCGCGAACCGCGTGATCGCCGGCACCGGCACGATCGACGCCGACGGCACGGTGGGCGCCATCGGCGGCGTGCAGGAGAAGATCGCCGCGGCCGCCCGTGACGGGGCCGGCATCTTCCTGCTGCCCAAGGACAACTGCGAGGACGTGGGCCAGGTGCCGGCGGGGATCCGGCTGGTGCCCGTGGAGACGATCAGCGGCGCCATCCAGGCGCTCGGGGCGCTGGAGAGCCCGGGCAGTGCCGGCGAGGTGGCGGCGTGCTCGTGAACGACGCCCTCGTCGCCGCCCTGGTCGAGGTGGAGCGGCACGTCGGTCGCCTCGGCTGGGACCAGCCCGCCCGGCTGTTCGCGCTGGTGCCGACCGCCGAGCTGATCGCGGCCGAACCTGCGCTCGCCGAACACCTCTCGGCCGGCTCGCCGGACGGCTTCAGCTCGATCGAGCAGGAGGACTTCCGTCCGGGCACCGAACTGGCCGAGACCCTGGCCCGGATCGCGTGGCCGCCCACCGTGGCCGGCTGCGTCCTGGCGCTGGAGCGGTCGTTCCTGCCGCCGGACGCTGAGGACGACCTGCCCGAGGATCCCGAACTGGCCGCCCGCGCCGTGGCGGCCCACCCGCGCCGGCTCGACCTGCGCGTGGTGGTCGGCGTCACCCGGGACGGCGCGAGCCACGGGGTGGCCCGGGTCCGTGGGGAGGACGGCGACCTGCTCGGCGGCGCCGACCTCGTCCCCGCGCTCGCTGCCGCACTGGCGCATACATTGGAGTGACCCGAAAGGGACGAGAAGGGGACGGTTCCCTTCCCGCCCGTTCGATGGCGTCGATGAGGAGCTGAAGTGAACGTGTCGTCCCCCGTGTCGCGTCGCGGGCCGCTGGTGCCGACGATCCTGGTGCTCGCCGCCCTCGTCGCCGCCTTCCTGATCTTCTCCGAGCTGTGGACCACGAAGCTGTGGTTCGACTCGGTGAGGTTCCCGCAGGTGTTCAGCACCCAGCTGGTGGCGCAGGTCGTGCTGTTCGTCGTGTTCTTCCTGGCGATGGCGCTGGTGGTGGGCGCCAACATGTGGATCGCGTTCCGGCTGCGTCCGATCGCCCGGCGCACCGGGCAGAGCGCGATCCTCGACCGCTACCGCGACCTGCTGGAGGCCAACATCTGGTTGGCAATCCTGGTGCCGTCGGCGTTCCTGGGCCTGATCGCCGGCGCGTCCGCGGTGAGCCAGGCGCTGGTGTACCTGGCGTGGTGGAACCGGGTGCCGTTCGGCACCGCCGACCCGTACTTCGGCCTGGACGCATCCTTCTACGTCTTCGAGCTCCCGATCTGGCAGGACCTGCTGTCCTTCGCCATGGGGGCGGTCTTCTTCGGGCTGGTGGCGGCCGCGGCCGTCCACTTCGCGGTCGGCGGCATCGCGTCCGGCCGGGCACGGCCCGCACGCGGCAACGGCGCCCGCATCCACCTGTCGGTGCTGGCCGGCCTGCTGCTGATCGGCTACGGCCTGCAGAACCTGCTCGACCGGTACGGCCTGCTGCTCCAGCAGGGCACCCTGCTCACCGGCATGCAGTACACCGACGCCCACGCACGCCTGACCGCGAAGATCGTGGTCGCGGTGATCTCGTTCCTGTGCGCGGGCGTGTTCTTCGCCAACGGCTTCCTGCGGCGATGGACGCTGGCCGCGACCTCGCTGGTGCTGATGGTCGTGTCCGGGATGATCCTCGGGCTGGCCTACCCGCTGGTGGTGCAGAGCTTCCAGGTCAAGCCGAACGAGCCGGTGCTGGAGAGCCCCTACATCGCCAACCACATCGAGGCGACGCGGCAGGCGTACGGGATCGACGACGCGGAGGTGGAGCCGTACGCCGCGGTCACCCAGGTGCGCCCGGGCCAGCTCAAACAGGACGCGGAGACGCTGCCCGGCATCCGGCTGATGGACCCCGCGGTGATCGCGCCGACGTTCGAGAACCAGCAGCAGTTGCGCGGCTGGTACACCTTCCCCGAGGACCTGGACGTCGACCGCTACGTGATCGACGGCAAGGAGACCGACGCGGTGGTCGCCGCCCGCGAGATCAACTACAGCAACCTGCCCGACCAGAACTGGAACAACGTCCACACCGTCTACACGCACGGCTACGGCCTGGTGGCCGCGTACGGCAACCAGCGCAGTTCGTCGGGCGACCCGGTGTGGATCGAGAAGAACCTGCCGCCCGAGGGTGCGCTGCCCGACTACGAGGGCCGGATCTACTACGGCGAGAAGAGCTCGGCCTTCGCGATCGTCGGACGCGAGCCCGGCGAGGCCCCGATCGAGTTCGACACCCCCGACGGTGCCACCAACACGTACGCCGGCACCAGCGGCGTGCCGATGGGCGACCTGTTCACCCGGGTGCTGTACGCCACCCACTTCACGGACCTCAACATCCTGCTCTCCGACCGGGTGAATTCGGCGTCGAAGATCCTCTACGACCGCACGCCGAAGGACCGGGTCGCGCAGGTCGCGCCGTGGCTGACGCTGGACTCCAACATCTACCCGGCCGTGGTCGACCACCGCCTCGTGTGGATCGTCGACGGCTACACCACCAGCCGCGCCTACCCGAACAGCTCGGTGGTCTCGCTGCGCTCGGCGATCACCGACGCCCAGACCACGCCCGGCCCGGACTCCGACGAGTCGCTGAACTACATCCGCAACTCGGTCAAGGCCGTGGTCGACGCCACCAACGGCACCGTCGACCTCTACGCCTGGGAGCCGGAGGACCCGATCCTGCAGGCATACGACAAGGCGTTCCCGGGCGTCCTGAAGCCCAAGTCGGCGATCAGCCCCGACCTGATGGCCCACCTGCGCTACCCGTCCGACCTGTTCAAGGTGCAGCGGCAGGTGCTGGCGCGCTA
Organism: Actinomycetota bacterium; assembly: GCA_020161755.1. Classification (GTDB taxonomy): domain Bacteria; phylum Actinomycetota; class Actinomycetes; order Propionibacteriales; family Propionibacteriaceae; genus Propionicimonas. The sequence goes on along the minus strand of JAIUOS010000007.1, from coordinate 52,451 downwards.
CCACATGACCGACCCGCAGGCGTGGTACCAGCAGTCGGACCTGTGGCAGGTGCCGGCCGATCCGGCGGCGACGCTGCCCGACCAGCCCGAGACCAGCCGGACGGCCGCCGCGGCGGAGCCGCCCTACTACCTGTCGATCAAGTGGCCGGGGGACGACTCGCCGGTGTTCAGCGAGACCGCCGTGTTCGTGCCGTACAACCGTCAGAACCTGGCGTCCTACGTCTCGGTGGTGGCGGAGGCGACCAGCCCCGACTACGGGCGGATGCGCGTGCTGAGGATGTCGGACACCCAGCAGATCGCGGGGCCCAGCCAGACCGCGAACGCGATGACCAGCGACCAGAAGTTCGCCGACCTGGTGCGTCCCTACCTCAACCAGGGCTCGGCGAAGGCGACCTACGGCAACCTGCTGACGCTGCCGATGGGTTCGGGGCTGTTGTACGTGATGCCGATCTACACGATGCGCGCAGCCGGCAGCGGCACCTACCCGACGCTGCAGTTCGTGGCGGTCCGGTTCGGTGACCACGTCGGCATCGCCGCGACGCTCCAGGAGGCGCTCGACCAGGTGTTCGCCGGTGACGCCGGCGCGGAGACCGGTGAGGAACCGGTCGACGAGCCCACCCAGCCGACCCAGCCGGGCGACAACACCACCGCCGACCAGAAGGCGGCCGTGGCGTCGATGCAGAAGGCGCAGACGGCCTTCACCGCCGCCGACGCCGCGCTGCGCAACGGCAACCTCGCCGAGTACCAGAAGCAGGTGGAGATCGCGAAGACGGCCCTCAACGACGCCCTGTCGAAGATGGGCGTGAAGTAGCCACCTGCTGTGTCAGTCGTGCAGGACGACGGGCCAGCCCTCGGCCTGGAGGGGTCCCTGGAGCGCGGCCGCGTCCCCGACGACGACCAGGCTGAGGCCGTCCAGCGGCAGCAGTTCGAGGATCGACTGGGTGGCCGAATCCGGCGTCACCAGGGTGAGCGCCTGGAAGTTCGCGTTCACGAACTCGACGTTGACGCCGTCCCGGACGAGCGCGGCGATCCGGTCGGTCACGCCCTGCGCGGTCGAGTAGCGCAGCGGCGCCACACCGTTGGTGAAGCTGACCGCGTCCGCGACCTCGACGGTGGTGATCGGCTTGCCGGTCAGGTCCAGGATGTCGCGGGCCAGGGACGCGGCCTCCGCGACGACCTCGGTGCGGAACGAGCCCTGCACCGAGATCAGCCCGCCGTCCCGCATCGGGGTGTTCACCAGGTGCGCGCCATAGGTGAAGCCCTTCTCCTCGCGCAGCACGCGGTTGAGCCGGCTCAGGAACGCGCCGCCCAGCGCGTGCGTTGCCACCTGCAGGTCCGCCCAGCGCGGGTCGCCGCGGTCGATGCCGAACGAGCCCAGCCGGACGTCGGCCTGCACCGCCCCCGGCCGGTCGATGAGCCAGCAGCGCGGCGACCGCTGTTGGGGCACTTCGTGGGTGAAGTACCCCTCCGGCGGGTTCGTCCAGTCACCGAAGACCGCGGCCGCCCGTCCGAACTCCCGCCCGGACAGGTCGCCGGAGATGATCAGCGTCGCGCCGTCGGGACGGTAGTGCCGCTCGTGGAACGACACCACGTCGGCGTGCGTGATCGCCGCCACCGACTGCGCGGTACCGCCGACCATCCGGGCCGCGCGGTAGCGCCCCGGGATCGTCGCCGCGCGGAACGCCACCGATGCCCGGTGCGCGGAGTTCGCGAGCAGTTGGTCGATCTCGGCCAGCCGCAGCGTGCGGTGCCTGGCCACGTCGTCGGGACGCAGTTCGGGCTCACGGACGACCTCCGCCAGCAGTGCGAGTCCCTCGTCCAGCCGGTCGGCCGGCACCTCGAGGGTGAGCTCGCTGCCGGAGTAGCCGGCCGAACCGCTCAGGAGGGCGCCGATGTCCTCCAGCGCCTCGGCGAAGGACGGTCCCGGGTGGGTGGCCGTGCCTTCGTCCAGGCAGCGCTGGGTGATCGTCGCGACCCCCTCCACGTCCACTGGCTCGGCGTTCAGCGGGGCGTCGAAGACCAGGCTGACCGCGGCCACGTGCTGGCCCTCGCGGTGGCAGGCCATCAGCTGCATGCCGTTGTCGAGCCACAGCCGGGTCGGGTCGGGGAACCGCCAGCGCGGGGGAGTCTTCACCTCGGGACGCCGGTCGCTGCGCCGCATGTCAGGCCTCCTGCCGGTAGTCGAGCTGGGCCCGCTGGTCGCTGCGCAGGAAGTCGCGACAGGCCTCGGCCACGCGTTCGGTGGTCAGGCCGTCGACCTCCTCGAGCCGTCGGTTGATCCGCTCCGGGTCGCCGTGGAGCGTGGCGTAGGTGCCGATCAGGTCGGCCCGCGAGTCGAACCGGGCCAGTTCGGTGAGCCACTCGCGGGCGTGCTGCGCCTTCGCCCGCGCCAGCTCGGCGTCCGTCGGTCCGCCCGCGGCCAGCCGGTCGATCTCGGCCAGCGCGGCCGCCGTGGCCTCGGCCGCGTCCTGTCCAGGGAGGGCCCGTACCTGCGCGATGCCGAACGACGTGCCGCCGATCAGCCCCAGGGCGGACGCACCGGCGCCGGTGGCCACCTGGCGGTTGCGCACCAGCTCCTGGTGCAGCCGGGACGTCTGGCCGCCGCCGAGGACGGCGAGCGCCAGGTCACAGGCGTCGAACGCCGCGGTGTCGCGCACCGGCAGGCGCCAGGCGAAGTAGGTGGCCGCGGCGGGCACCCGTCCGCTGATCTGCCGGCTCACCACCTCGGTGAGCGGGGGGAGCGGCTCGGCCGCCGGACGCACCCGTCGGTTCCACGACGGCAGGTGACCGAACGCCTTCTCGGCCCGCTTGAACCCCTCCTTGGGGGTGATGTCGCCGACCAGGGTGAGCACGGCGTTGTCGGGCCGGTAGTGGTTGCGGAAGAAGGTCGCCGCGCGCTCGACGGTGGCCGCGTCGATGTCGGCCATCGAGCCGATCGTGGTGTGGCCGTACGGGTGGTCGACGCCGAACAGGAGCTCGACGACGTTCACCATCGCGTCGCCGTAGGGCACGTTGTCGTACCGCTGCCGCTTCTCCTCCTTCACCACCTCTCGCTGGGTCTCCATGCTGGTCTCGGTGAGGTGGTCGGGGAGGGTCGCGAGACGGTCCGCCTCCATCCACAGGGCGAGTTCGAGGGCGCCCACCGGCAGCGTCTCGAAGTAGTTGGTGCGGTCGAACCACGTGGTCGCGTTGACGGCGCCGCCGAGGGCCTGGAGGGTGTTGAGGTGCTCGCCGGTCGCGACGTGGGCCGAGCCGGAGAACATCAGGTGCTCGAACAGGTGCGCCCACCCGTACTCGCCGGGACGCTCGTCGCGCGACCCCACGTCGTACCACAGGTTCACGGCGGCCAGCGGGACGCTGTGGTCGGGGCTCACCACCACCCTCAGGCCGTTGCCGAGGGTGCGCTGGTGGATCGGATAGGTCAGGCGGTCCGACGAAGGCACGGGGTTATCTCACCACATCGTCGGCGGGAGAGCCGACTCGGGCACGGGGGCTAGTCTCCAGCTCATGGCAGCCAGCGAGCCGATCGAGGTCAGGGCGGTGCTCGCGCTGCTCGCCAACGCCGACACCAGGGCGGTCTTCGCCGAGGTCGTCGCCGCCGACGTGCCGGCCGGGGAGGCCCGTGAGCGGGCCCTGCGCAAGCTGCTCGCGGCCGGGCTGCTGGAGACCGGGCCGGACGGGCGTCCGGTCGTGGCCGAGGGACGCCTCCGGGCCACGCTCACGCAGTCCGCGCCGCCGCCGGTGGTCGGCGCCGAACGGTTCCTGTCCCGCGCCGGCCGGATCCTGGACTACCCGGCGCGCCGGGCCGATCGCGAGGAGTTGTTGGCCCTGGTGCTGGCTCGCTCGGTGCAGGCCGGCGAGGAGCTGAACGAGAAGGAACTCGGCGCGCGGCTGGGCCGCCACACCGACGACGTCGCCACCCTGCGCCGCTACCTGGTGGACGCAGGCTTGCTGCGGCGCTCACCCGACGGTCGCAGCTACCGGCTGGCCGAACCGCCGGCTGTCGGTGAGGACTGATCCGGGACGTCCGGACGCTCTCAGCCGGGCAGCGGCGGGAACTCCCCGGTGCGCTCCCAGGCCGACAGCAGGTCGATGCGTCGCTGGTGCCGCTCGCCGTGGCTGAACGGCGTGGCGAGGAAGACCTCGACGAACCGGAGCGCGTCCTCGGGCGTGTGCATCCGGGCGCCGATGGAGACCACGGTGGCGTCGTTGTGCTCGCGGGCGAGCCGGGCGGTCTCCTCCGACCAGGCCAGCGCGGCACGAACGCCGTCGACCTTGTTGGCCGAGATCTGCTCGCCGTTGCCCGAGCCGCCGATCACCACGCCGAGGGCGTCCACCCCCGCCTCGCGGTCGGCCACCACCGCGGCGGCCGCGCGCAGGCAGTACACCGGGTAGTCGTCCTCGGCGTCGTAGGTGGGGGCGCCGTGGTCGATGGGCTCGTGGCCGTGGTCGGCGAGCCAGGTGACGAGCCGGGCCTTGAGCTCGAAGCCGGCGTGGTCGGAGCCGAGATGGACGCGCATGCCGCCAGTCTTCCACCCGGCCGGACACCCGCACAGGGGTGCGCGGACGCGGCGGGTTGGCTAGCGTCGGGCGGGAGACCGAGCCGGAGGAGGCCGTGGGAATGGGTGAGCTGAGCGAGCAACTGGCACAGGAGGAGGCCGAGCTGCGGTTCGCCGACTTCACCCTCGAGGACGCCTGGCGCCTGGGCAGCCGGATGCGGGCTGCCGCCGCCGAGCGCGGGCTCCCGATCGTGATCGGCATCATGCTCGGCCGGCAGCGGGTGTTCCACACGGCCCTGCCCGGGTCGAGCTCCGACAACGACGAGTGGCTGGCCCGCAAGACCCGGGTCGCGCTGCGCTACGGACGGGCGTCGCTGGCCGTCGGCGAGGACTTCCGCGATCGCGGTCGCGACTTCGACACCGACGCCCGCCTCGACCCGCGCCGGTTCGCCGCGCACGGCGGCGTGGTGCCGCTCCGGCTGACCGGTGGCGCGGTGATCGGCGCGGTCGGGGTCTCCGGCCTGCCGCAGCGCGACGACCACGCGTTCGTCGTCGAGTTCCTGCGGGAGTTCCACGCCGGCCGCGTCTGAGCGGCGTCCAGTAGCGACGCCTACTTGGGCGGCAGCGTGGCCACGTAGGCCAGGCCGCGGTCGAGCCAGGCGCGCAGGGCACTCTCCTCTCCGAGGGCTGCCTGCTCCACGTGCAGCCAACCGCCCAGCTCGCGTCCGTTCATGCGGAAGTACCGCACGGTGGCACCGTTCACCAGGCCCGGGCCCTGCGCCGGGTCGAGCCGCAGCATCATCGCGCCGTTGCGGCTCGCCGCGGCCACCATGTGCCCGTGCACCATGAAGCCCAGCCCGCCGAACATGCGCTTCTCGGTGACCCCGTCGGTGAAGGACAGGGCCGCACGGATGCGTCCGGCCAGTTCCTCGTCGTACGCCATGACGGCAGTATGGCCGCCGCCACCGACACCCGGCCACGACCGGCGCCCGGCCACGACGGGGCCCGGTCAGAACCGGGCCTGCGACCAGACCACGCCTGACGGCGCCACCAGCTCCACCGAGGCCGGTTGCTCGCCCGCCAGTGGCACCAGCCACGACCCGGACGCCTCCCCGGTGCCGTACTCGTCGCTGAGCGCCCACGACCCGCCGCTGGTGCGCTGCCCGTCCCGACCGACGAGGACGCATTCGTAGCTCGCCCCCGGGCGGCCGGTGGTCACGTTGAGCAGCAGGTAGCTGCGGCCGTTGAGGGTGGTGAGCCCGACCGAGCCGACGGTCTCGCCCTTGCGGGTGACCAGGCTGGCCGCGACCGGCACCTGGTGGCGTCCGCCCGCCGGCTGGGTGAGCCACGTGGAGGCCGCCAGCGTGCCGCCGATGCCGGACAGCAGGCCGACCAGGACGGCCGCGGCGATCAGCAGCACCGTGCGACGCGGACGCCGGGCGGCGGGCGTCGGGGCCGGCTCGTCGGCGGCCATCGCGGCGAGCACGCGTCCGGAGAACCCGGCCGGGGGAGCGACGGACGGGGTCGCGACCAGCGCGGCCTGCACACCGTCCGACAGCGCCGCGTACTCGTCGCGGCAGGTCGCGCACACGGCCAGGTGGGCGGACAGCAGCTCCTGCTCGGCGGCGGGCTGTTCGGCCAGCGCCAGGGCGAGGAGCTGGTCGGCATCCAGGTGCGCCTCAGTCATCTTCCGCCTCCACCCTGGCCCGCATCCGGCGCAGGCCGGTACGGATCCTCGTCTTCGCCGTGCCGAGCGGGATGTCCTCGTGCTCGGCCACCTCCGCCATCGTGAGCCCCGCGACCACCGACAGCACCACCGCCCGGGCCTGCTCGGGCGGCAACTCCGCCAGCCGCTGCGAGGCGACCAGCGCCTCGACCCTCCCACCGGTGCCGTCCGGCGCGCCACCGGCGAGGGTGGTCGTGACCAGCAGTTCGAGCTGGCCGGCCTCGACCGGCGTCGATCGGCGGGCGCGGATCGCGTCGATGGACAGGTTGCGGGTGATCGTCAGCAGCCAGGCCAGCACCGAGCCGCGGCGCGGGTCGAAGCTGCCCGCCGCGCGCCAGGCCCGCAGGAACGCCTCCTGGGCCACGTCCTCGGCGAGGGCACGGTCGTGGGTGATCGAGACCGCGAGCCCGAACACGGGGCCCTGGAACCGCCGGACGAAGGCGACGGCGGCCGCGTCGTCGTTCACCGCAAGCGCGCCGACGAGCGCGGCGTCGGACGCCCGGTCGGTCAGGGAGAACACGCTCACACCACGGGATACGGACGAGCCGGCTCCACGGATTGCGCCCCGACGGAATTGGGGCCGGCGCAATCCGGATCCGAAGCTGGGCCGTATCACTGACAGCACCATCCCAGGAATTGAGGAGGAACCCATGTTCGCACGATCCCGGATCGCCCTGGCCACCGCCGGGCCCGCGCTCGCCCTCGCGCTGCTCACGGCCTGCACCTCGACGCCCGCCACGCCGGCGAGCGTCCCGGCGTCCGGCGCGAGCTCGGCCGCGTCGAGCGCACCGGCCGCCAGCGCGCCCGCGCCGTCCCCGGCGGACGCCGCCACGCTCGCGCTCAAGATGGGCGACAGCAGCCTCGGGTCGATCGTCGTCGACGGCAAGGGAATGACGCTCTACATGTTCACCAAGGACACCCAGGGCAGCAAGGCCAGCGCCTGCACCGGGCAGTGCCTGGTCGCCTGGCCGCCGCTGTACGGCACCCCCACCGTCGGCGCGGGCGTCGACGACTCCAAGTTGGGCTCGTTCGCGCTGCCGGACGGGACGATGCAGGCCACCTACAACGGCTGGCCGCTCTACTACTGGAAGGGCGACACCAAGGCCGGTGACGTCGCCGGACAGAACGTCAACAACGTGTGGTTCGTGCTGGACCGCGACGGCGACCCGGTGAAGAAGTAGCCGTGAACGTCTTCGGGCTGCCGCTGCACCCGCTGGTGGTGCACGCGGCCGTCGTCCTGATCCCGCTCGCCGCCCTCGGCGCGCTCGTCGTGCTGGTCTCGGCGAAGCTCCGGGACCGGTACGGCTGGCTGACGGTGTGGTTCGCGGTCGCGGCGGCGGGCGCGGCCGTCGTCGCGAAGTTCTCCGGCGAAGCCCTGGCCGCGGGGCTCGGGGTGGGTCCGCTGGTGGCCACCCACGAGTCGTACGGCGAGCTGGTGCCGTACCCGACGGTGGCCCTGGCACTGTTCCTGCCGGCCGCACTGCTGGTGCGGAAGCGTTCGGTGGCGGGCTGGTGGGTGGCCGCGGCGCTGAGCGCGCTGGCCGCGGTCGCCGGGCTCGTCCTGGTGCTGCTCACCGGCCACAGCGGCGCCACCGCTGTGTGGGGCGGCGTGGGCTGAGGCGCTCTCAGCGGAGGAAGTCGGCCAGCCCGGCGAGCACCCGGTCCACGTCGTCGTCGCTGCTGTAGGGCGCGAGTCCCAGGCGCAGGCCGGCCTCGTCCTCCACGCCGAGGCGGCGGAACGGCTCGTAGGCGTAGAACGCCCCGGCCGGCGCCAGCACGTCGCGCTCGGCGAGGAAGCGGGCGGCGTCCGCGGTGCGCCGTCCGGGCAGCGTGAGCAGCAGGGTCGGGGTGCGTTCGGCGGCCCGCGAGTGCTGGACGACGCGGCCCGGCGGCAGCGCGGCCAGACCGGCCTCCAGCCGCGCCCGCAGCCGCAGCTCGTGGGCGTCGATGGCGTGCAGGGACGCGCGCAGCCGCTCGCGTCGAGAGGCTGCCCCGTCCGGCGCGACCTGCGCCAGGACGTCGACCGCCGCGGTGGCGCCGGCCAGCACCTCGTAGGGGAGCGTCCCCAGCTCGAACCGCTCCGGCACCACCTCGGTCGAGGGCAGCAGCTTGTCGGGGTGCACGGTCTCGAGCAGGTCGGGGGACGCGCCGAGCACCGCGCAGTGCGGGCCGAGGAACTTGTACGGCGAGCAGACGAAGAAGTCCGCGCCGAGGGCGGCGACGTCGACGAACTGGTGGGCCGCGTAGTGCACGCCGTCCACCCACACCAGGGCGCCGGCCGCGTGGGCGGCCGCGGCGATGCCGGGCACCGGCGGCCGGGTGCCGATCAGGTTGCTGGCGCCGGTGATCGCCACCAGCCGGGTGCGCTCGGTGATCGCGGACGCCACGCTGGCCGGGTCGACCTCGCCGGTGGCCGGGTCGAAGTCGATCCAGCGGACGCCGGCCCCGGCGGCCTGCGCGGCCTGGAGCCACGGGCGCACGTTGGCGTCGTGGTCGAGGCGGCTGACCACCACCTCGTCGCCGGCGCGCCACCCCTTGGCCAGCGCGCGGGAGAAGTCGTAGGTGAGCTGGGTGGCGCTGCGTCCGTGCACGACGCCGGCGGCCGGGACCCCGAGCAGGTCGGAGAACGCGGACCGGAAGGCGGCGACGGCGGCGTCCGCGTTGCGCTCGGACGCGGCGAGGGTGCCGCGGTTCGACAGCGGCCCGGTGAGCACGGCGGCGATCGCCGCGGCCACCTCGACCGGGGTCTGGGTGCCGCCGGGGCCGTCGAAGTGGGCGGTGCCCGAGGCCAGCGACGGGAAGTGGGTGCGCAGCTCGGCGACGTCGTAGGTCATCGCATCCCCCTCAGCGCACGACGCGGAGTTGCTGGTTGCCGCCCGGGTGACGCACCTCGACGAGGGAGCCGACGGACACCTGCCGTCCGCGCCGGGTCTCGGTCTCGCCGTCCACGCGCACCGCGCCGGAGGCGATGAGCGCCTTGGCCTCGGCGCCGTCCAGGACGACGTTGGCGTACTTGAGCAGTTGGCCGAGGCGGATGACGTCCTCGCCGATCGCGATCTCCACCCGCACAGTGTGGCCCAGCGGACGCGGCGGTGGGCGCCGCGCCCGCCGCAACCGGTCAGGAGTTCGGGTCAGGAACCGAGCGCGTCGGCGGCCAGCTTGCGCGTGCGCTCGTCGGGGTCGGTCGTCGCCAGTTCGGTGACCACCGTGCGGGCGGGCAGGGGCCAGTCCGTGGCGGGCCACGCCGCGAGCGCGTTGAGGGCCATGTTGCGGTTGCGGGTCATCGGGCTCCACAACCCGACCAGCAGCAGGTCACCGCCGATCCCGGGGAAGGCGCGCAGCGCCTGGAGCGTCCAGTCCAGCGCCCGGTGGGGGCGGAACTGGTCGCCGCCTCCGGGTTCGTCCGCGCCACCGGTGGCGATCTGCTCCAGCGGGATGGCCACGTGGACGAGGTCGACCAGACGTTGCGCCCGCGCCGCGTCGGCCTGCGCCCAGGCGGCGAACCAGAGGGTGCCGAACGGGTCGGCGGCCACCTTGCCGAAGACGACGTCGAAGGTGTCGATGCCGCGCTTGCGGGCGGCCTCGTTCGCCTTCCAGAACGTGGTGCGGTCGTCGGCGGCGAGTCCGTCGGCGATGGTGGCGTCCCAGGCCGGACGGGCGAGCACCTCGACGCAGGCGGCGAGGAGGCGCTGGTGTCGCTCGGGGGTCCAGCCGCGATCGGCACGGTCGTCCCAGCCTTCGGGCTGGGCGAGGAACTGCTCGAGGGCACCGACCGCGTGGAAGTCGTCGAGGGTCTCCGCGCGGACGGTCATCAGGACGAGGAAGGCGTCGACCGCCTCGGCGGCGTCGTCGTAGTCGTCGAGGTCCTCGGCGGGTCCGCCGGCGACCAGGGCGCTGAGGATCTCGCCGGCGGCGGTGAGCAGCTCGCGGTCGACGTCGTCGCCGCGCAGGGCCGGCAGGAGGCCGCCGGTGGTGGCGGCGATGTGGGCGAGGTACTCGTACATGACCGAGTTGCGGAAGCCGGTGCGCAGGATCCAGGCGCGGATCTCGGGGTCGGTGGTGTCGCGGAGCGCCTCGACGCAGTGGATCCGTCCCCAGCCGTCCACGACCTGCGCCAGCGCCCACAGTTCGCGGTCGGACTCGGGCACGCCGTTCTCGATGGCGACCGCGGCGAACAGGGTGAACTCCTCGTGCGCGCCGAGCGTCCGGACGACGGCCAGGTCGTCGCCGAGCCCGGTCACGCCGAGCAGCGCGAGGCCGATCTTGACGACGCCGCGATCCGGCGCGGTGGTGGCCAGCCGGCGGGCGAGGGCGTGGACGCGGACCGGGTCCGCTTCGAGCTGGGCGAGGCGCGCGATCATGGCGTCGACGTACTCGAGCGCGCGCTCGGCGGCGACGGTCCGGGCGATCTGGTCCAGCAGTTCGGGGCTGGGGTCGTCGGCGGCCGCGATGATCAGGTCGGCGACGCGCAGCGCGGTGGGAAGGTCCGGGGCGCCGGCGGCGTGGTGGCCGAGCGCGCCGTCGAGGCCACCGGCGACCCAGCGCAGGCTGTCGGCGCCGGCCATCCGGGCGACATCGGGCAGTTCGACGCCCGAGTCGGCGAGCCGTCCGGTCGCGTCGAGACGGGCCAGGAGGAAGTCGTAGATCGGCTGCCCCTCGTCGCTGTGGGGATGTTCGTCGGCCACGACCTCCACCCTCTCACAGGGGCACAAGGCCACCTGCTTGGCCCACGTGGTGCAGGGCCGACGCGTCTGCACCTGGATCGGCCAGAGGGGCCGTCGCGACCGGGCCACGGGGCAAGGAGGCGCAGCTTTCGTTGGTCGCACTGCTCGGGAACAAGAGTGGCCCCCGACTACTCGACGTAGTCAGGGGCCACTTGTTCGTAGCGGGGACAGGATTTGAACTAATGACCGCAGCCTCTTGAATACGGTCAGTGTGAACCAACAACAGCCTCAGCGACTAGGTGTGATGGGGTCGAAGCCGTATCGCACCATCATGAGCCGAGTGAAGGATGTTGGCTGAGCTAGCCCCGGTTGGGCCGCGACGCTGAGGCTCCCAGCCACTGCCTGCCGAATGCTATCGACCGTGACTCACACACGATGACGGGGCAAGCGTTGTCCGAACCCTCTGCGAGAGTCCGAGTAGGCGAGTCGCGCCATATCCATGCCGACGGCCTAAAGCCTTCAACAACCTCGTACACCTGACGAGTCGGGAACTGTCAGTGGGCCCTACTACGATTACTACCAACAGTAGTTACAGCGTTGTGGTTCATCCACATCTAGTGGTTACTGAGCTTGGCAGTAAGGGGGACCCCGACCGGCGGGGGAACCGACGATCGGGGCCTGAACAAGATTGGGACCTTGTACGGCCCACGGTAGCGCACTGCACTAGGCCGGGCTCGCGTGGGCACCGGCAGGTGAGACCCGGGCGTGTCGGTTCACCCCCGCTCCAGGCGGAGAGGATCGACATGCACAAGATGCCTGAATACCCGCCGCTGGAGCGGGTCGTCAACGCCGCGAGACACCGCATTGAGGTCTCGGACTCGGAGCTTGCTGAGGCGCGAAGACGTCGCGCGGCGTTGTCTGATGCGCTGCGATTGGAGTTCGTGGGGAGCCGGACGTTTGTCAATGGCAGCGTCGCCCACGGGGATGCACTCACCCCGTTGACTGATGTGGATCTCGGCGTGGTCGTTCCTGATCCGTCTCACGAATACGGACCGGGGCGTAAGGGCCCGCGTGAGTTGAAGGACCGGGCGGCCGCAGCCATCCGGCGGGACCTGAAGGCGGAGTACGGTGACCTCGCCGTTGAAGTTGAAGGCCGCAAGCGCTCGATCTTGGTGAGATTCCGCGAACCCGTGTCGGCTCGTTTCCCCGACTTCACCGCGGACGTGATCGTGGCAATCGACAACCCAGGCGCCGCTGGCCTCTACATCCCGCGCTGGGAAACCTGGGACCGCGCGCATCCCGAGCGGCACACCGAGCTCGTCGTCGCGGCGAACAAGGCCACGAAGGCTGGCTTCGCGCGGGTGGTTAGGTTGATGAAACATTGGAGTCGCCGCCACGACAAGCCACTGTGCTCGTGGAACATCAAGGCACTCGCACTCAGCTGCATTCAGGAGCCGACTGAGTTGATCCCAGGGATGATCAAGTGGCTTGAGTTCAGCATCGAACGCGTGTCGGTGGAGGACACCCCCGACCCTGCTCGCGTGTCGGCGCCGGTGAAACTGAACGCACCCCGGAGCGAGGTTGTGCGGAAGCTGCGACAGGGACTGGAGACGCTGGACCAGGCTGTCCGACTTGAGAACGCTGGGTATCCGGTACTTGCAGTCAGAGAGCTGGCCAAGTTCTTTCACGATCCGATGATGCTTGCCGCGCCTGATCCGGATGACGTCCTGGAAGAGGAAGCACGTCGACGGCTGGCCCAGAGACCTGTCCGGGGCCCCATCAGCGCGGCGCCAGCAGTGCTCACAGGGGCGGTCGGCCCAGCGCGCAGGCATACGGAAGGCGTGCGCTCGTGGGGACTGTAGCGCGATGGTGGTACGGCGCAGACCCGGTCTGGGCACTGCCGTTCGAGCGTGACGCCAAGCGGAAGTACGGCACGCTGATACGTCGCGACCTCTTCGAGCGGACACTGGTCTATCGCCATGCGGGCCTCGAAATCCCCGGCCGCAGCGAACCCGTCCCGGTAGCTGTTCGTTTTGAGAAGACACCAAGCTACGAAACCTTCGGGCTCCGGCCGGAGGACTACCCGAGGGTGTTCGCCGACCACGGATTGCCGTCCCCTCACCGCATGCCGGACGGAAGTCTGTGCCTGTACTACCCGCTTGATCCCGTGGAACGCCGCTGGATCGCGGCTGACGGCCTCCTCGCTCTCCTGAACATCGCAGCAGATCACATCTTCTATGAGACCTACTGGCGGAGAACCGGCGGGAAGGGTCGAGGGCGATGGCTGGGAGACGAAGCGCCTCACGGCATTCGAAGGAGGGTGGCATGAATCCGAATCCCCCCGACCCGGCCACCTTCCTCGGGTTGGGTCTTCTGTCATGGGACGCGATCGCCACAATCGTTGCGGCACTCGTGGCAGCAGCGGTGGCAGTTGCTGGCTACGTCTCCCAGCAGTCTCGCGCTCGGAAGGACCGTCTCGCGATTACCTACAGCGAGGCGCTGCGCGCGGTCGAGGATTACCTAGAGGCACCGTATCTGGTGCGACGCCGCGATGGCTCCAGTGCAAGCCGGCAACTAATCGCGACGCACATCAGTGAAGTTCAGTCCAGGCTGTCGTTCTACTCAGCTCTCTTGAGCATGCAAGCTCCTGATGAAGTCAGCGCCACATACCGAGACCTGGTGGCCACCGCTCGAGCCGAGGCAGGACACGCCATGTCGCACGCATGGCGTACCCAGGCATTAAGGAAGGACCGTGATGCCCCGATCGGGCGAGTAGTCGACCGCTCCAAGAGCGACTCGGCACGGACGAGATACCTCGAGGCCATCCGCCTGCGCCAGTAGCGATCAGCAGGCGATGTGGGTGTCCTGAGGAGGTGGCAGCCAAACCCGCACTCTTCTAGCCGCAGAGTTCGCGGTCGGCTCGGTTGAGCTGAGTGGCATCGCTCACGTCGCTCTTGGCGTTCTTGACACCCTCGCCACTACTCAAGAAGTCGACGTCGGCCGTCCCATGAACCGTGCCGCTCGCACAGCCGGTAAACGTGCCAACGATAAAGGTTTGGCGGCACAGTGCCGAAGGTGTGTCGCACTTGGGATCGTGGCGGAATCGCCTGGTCGGGGATGCGCGAGGAGGGGCTGTCGCACTGGTGAAGCGGTGGCGGCGTGGCGGTGCGGTCAGTGCGGTTGCTGGAGGGTGCGGTTCCAGACTTCAACGAGGCGGCGGACGGCCGGCTCGAGGGTGGGGAGGTCTCGGCGATAGATGCGTCCCTGCGCCAGCCGAGTCGCAAACGCGTCGAGCATGGCCTCCCACTCGGCAGCGGTGCGGGGCTCGGTGAGCACCACAACCTCGACGGTGCGGGTCTTGGGCTTCTCGATCTCGATCATGCGGGTTACCACCCGGACCTCGCCGAGCTGCTTACGGTCTGCGCGGCGGGCTTCCCATGCGCGGTGTCTGCACGAGGAGGAGCACCAGGAGGGGATGCGGCCGCGGGCCGGGACGGCGACGGCTCGTCCGCACCACCCGCACTCGATGGTCTGGCCGGGGCGTCGGTGACCCGAAGGTCGGACATCGTTGTGATCTGCCTCTACCTCGGCCACGGAGCACCTCTGCTTTCGTGCCAACGACTCTAGCTCAGGCCGGAAGTGCCCGGTGTGTATTGCGGTCCGGTTGATGATGTGGCGGCTCGGCGGTCAGGTGCGGATATCTTCCTGAGGTAGCGATGCTGTGCCTTTGCCGACGATTCCCTGGTGCAGAAGATGTGTGCCACTTCAGATCGGTGCTCGGTCGACATGCTGAGCTGGCTGGGGATGTCCTGGATGTTGACGGCCCGCTCTCGGTTCAACGTTCGCTTGCATGTCGCTCATGACGTCGCCTTCTTTCGTGCCAACGACTTTGGCTCTCCCGGAATGCACCGGGTGTATCGCGCATCGAGGCATGACCGCGGGGGAGCTCCGGACTCGGGAAGCAGTATCAATAGTGATATTATTGATGGGTGGCGTCGATGGACAAACTCATCGCAGCGATGCGGGCGAACCCGACTGCGGTGAGGTTCGCCGATCTCGAGCGGGTGTGCCGGCACTTCTTCGGCAACCCGCGACAGAGCGGCGGTTCGCACCAAGTGTACCGAACACCCTGGCCGGGCGACCCCCGGGTGAACATCCAGAACGACCACGGCAAGGCGAAGGCCTATCAGGTCAGGCAGGTCCTGGAGGCGATCGCGAGACTGGAGGAGCAGGAATGAACGTCGTGGAGCATTACACCTACCGGGTGCGCTGGTCCGCTGAGGACGGCGAGTACGTCGGCACGGTCGCCGAGCTGCCCTCGCTGTCGTGGCTCGCCCCCGATCGCGCCGAGGCCTTCGCGGGCATCCAGCAGATGGCTGCCGACGTCGTGGCGGACATGGCGGAGACGGGAGAGACCCCGCCGGAGGCGATCGCGGACAAGGCCTACTCCGGCAAGTTCATGGTTCGGGTTCCTCCCGAACTCCACCGCCAGCTCGCCCTCGAGGCCGCCGACCAACACGTCTCCCTGAACCGGCTGATCTCCAGCCGCCTCGGTGCCTGAGAAGGTCGAGTCGATTCGCCGTTGGTCCCAACGAGGCGCTTCCGAGCCGGCAGAGGCTCTGGCCGCGCGTGCGTGGACAGGGCGGCGCTGTTGCGCAGGAGTTGCGCAGACACCGGAAAACCCGTCCCTGACTTCGGTATCACACCTGGTCAGGAACGGGTTCCCATTCGTAGCGGGGACAGGATTTGAACCTGTGACCTCTGGGTTATGAGCCCAGCGAGCTACCGAGCTGCTCCACCCCGCGTCGGCTTGTACAGCTTAGGTGAGAGCCGCCGGATACCCAAATCGGCGCCGGCCGAGCCGGCCACGCGAGGAGGCGCCCGCCCTCCCCGGTGAGACCGGACGCCTCGGCTAGACTCTTGCCCGCTTCCTCGCGTCGCGGGGCCAGACACCTGTGGAGGGCAGATGAGACACGCCACCGCATCGTCGGTGCGTTCCCACTCCCGGTCGGCCAAGGCCCTCGCGGCTCTGCTCGGCCTGGCGCTGGCGGTGGTCCTCGCGGCCTGCACACCCACGTCGACGTCGACGTCCTCGACGAGTTCCGGCGAACTGCGGACGCTGTCGGTGGGCGCCACGCTCGAGCCGGCGTCCATGGATCCGTGGCACAACACGGCCGCGTCGATCCCGCAGGTGCTCCTCTACAACGTGTACGAGACCCTGGTGAAGGTGGACTCCACCGGCGCGATCAAGCCCCTGCTCGCCCAGGCGTGGGAGGTCAGTCCTGACCGCAAGACCTACACGTTCCACCTCAACCCGGCCGCGAAGTTCGCCTCCGGCGAGCCGGTGGACGCCGCGGCGGTCGTCGCCAACATCACCCGGATGAAGGCCGACACCAAGCTCACCGAGACCCTGCGCGCCCAGCTCGCCGTCGTCGCGGGCGCGACCGCGACCGACGACACCCAGGTGCAGATCACGCTCGTCCACCCCTCGACGATGTGGCTCTACGACATGTCCTCGACGCTCGGCATGATCCTCGACCCGGCCTTCACCGGCGACCTGAACACCGCCAGCGCCGGCTCCGGTCCCTACACCGTCAAGGCCCACAACCAGGGCCAGAACGTCATCCTGGCCGCGAACGACAAGTACTGGGGCAACCCCGCCCGCTTCGACGAGGTCACCTTCCGCTACTTCACCGACCCGACCGCGATGAACGCCGCCATGCTCAGCGGCGACCTCGACGTGATCTCGAACCTCCAGGCCCCGGACGCGCTCGCGCAGTTCGCCGACACCAGCCGCTTCACCACGATCAGCGGCACCACCAACGGCGAGGTCGTGCTCGGCCTCAACCACGACAACAAGGCGCTGGCCAAGCTGCCGGTGCGCCAGGCCCTGACCATGGCCATCGACCGCAAGGCCCTGATGGACACCGCCTGGAACGGCCAGGGCACCCTCATCGGCTCGATGGCCGTGCCCACCGACCCGTGGTACGAGGACCTCTCCGGCACCAACGCGTACAACCCCGACCGCGCCAAGGCCCTGCTCAAGGAGGCCGGCTACGACGCCAAGTCGCCGCTGACCCTGCGCCTGCGCGTCCCGGTGGTGCCGTACGCGGTGAAGTCGGCCCAGTTCGTGGCCAGCCAGCTCGCGGACGTGGGCGTCACGGTCAAGATCGAGGAACTCGACTTCAGCCGCTGGCTGTCCGAAGTGTTCACCAACGGCGACTACGACATGACGATCGTCGCCCACGTGGAGGCCCGCGACCTCGGCAAGTTCGCCAACCCCAAGTACTACTGGCACTACAACAGCGCCAAGTTCGCCGCCCTCTACACGGCCGCGGACGAGGCGACCACCGAGGCCCAGTCCAACGAGCTGATGAAGCAGGCCGTCCGGTACCTCGCCGACGACGCCGCCGCGATCTGGCTGTTCGCCCTGCCCAACCTGGTGATCACCAAGGCCACCATCACGGGCGTCGCCCAGAACGCGACCACCCTGAGCTTCGACCTCACCACGATCACCAGCAGGTAAAGGACCCGCACGAGGCCACCCATGCACCTCGCCCTGCGCATCGCCCGGCGGTTCGGCGTCTTCCTCCTGAGCCTGCTGGGTGCCTCCCTGCTGATCTTCCTGCTGACCAACGCCCTGCCCGGGGACGTGGCCCAGGTGCTGCTCGGGACGGACGCCACCCCCGAGGCGGTCGCGAAGCTGCGGGCCCAGCTGGGCCTCGACCGTCCGTTGCCCGTGCAGTACCTCAGCTGGCTCGGCGGCATCCTGGTCGGCGACTTCGGGCACTCCCACCTCAACGGCCAGCCGGTACTGGCCCTGCTCGCCCCGCGGATCGCGGTGACGATGTGGCTGGTGCTGTTCGGGCTGCTCGGGTCGCTGCTGATCGCCCTGCCCGCCGGCATGGTCGCCGCCCTCAAACGCCGCTCCTGGCCGGGCTTCACGATCAGCGCGGCCGCCCAGCTCGGCATGGCCGTCCCGGTGTTCTGGGGCGGCATCCTGCTCGTGCTGGTGTTCTCGGTGGGGCTGCACTGGCTGCCGGCCAACGGCTACGTCCCGCTCGCCCGCAACCCTGCGCAGTGGGCCGCCCACCTGGTGCTGCCGTCGGTCACGCTGGCGCTGGTGCAGGCCGCCGTCCTGATCCGCTACGTCCGCTCGGCCTTCATCGAGGTGCTGAACGAGGACTACTTCCGCACCGCCCGCTCGATCGGGTGGACGCCGATGCGTGCGCTGTTGCGCCACGGGCTGCGGAACGCGGCGATCTCGCTGGTCACCGTGATCGGCCTCCAGCTGTCGAGCGTGCTGGTCGGCGCGATCGTGGTGGAGTCGGTCTACACCCTGCCCGGGCTGGGGTCGATGCTGCTGACCGCGGTCGGCCAGCGCGACCTGGTGGTCGTGCAGGGCACGGTGATGTTCCTCGTGCTCGCGGTGCTGCTGATCAGCGCGCTCGTGGACTTCTCCTACCTGCTGATCGACCCGCGCCAGGGGGCTTCGGCCCGCTCCGACGACGGGCGGACGGCGGCATGAAGCGCGCGCAGCTGGTGATCGGGCTGGTGCTGGTCGGCCTCGTGGTGGTGACCGCGGTCGTCTCGATCTTCTGGACGCCGTTCGACCCGGTCCGGGTGGTCCCCGGCCAGCGGCTCCTCGGGCCGGGCTGGCCGCACCTGCTGGGCACCGACGGGTTCGGCATCGACATCGTCAGCCGGCTGATGGTCGGCGCCCGCACCGTCCTGTTCGTCGGCATCATCTCGGTGGGCCTGGCCGCGGTGGTGGGCGTGCCGCTCGGGATGCTCGCCGGCCAGGCCGGCGGCTGGGTGGACGAGGTGGTGATGCGGGTGGCCGACATCGTCTACGCCTTCCCGGCCCTGCTGCTGGCCATCCTGCTGGCCGCGGTGTTCGGCGGCTCGACCCTGACCGCGATGGCCGCCATCGGCATCGCGAGCATCCCCGCGTTCGCCCGGGTGGCGCGGGCGGGCTCGCTCCAGGTGATCGCCAGCGACTTCGTGCTGGCCGCGCGAGCGTCCGGCACGTCGCGGTGGGCCATCGCCGGACGCCACGTGCTGCCCAACCTGGCGCCGCTGGTCGGGGTCCAGGCGTCCGTCGGGTTCGCGCTGGCGATCCTGGCCGAGGCCGCGTTGTCGTACCTCGGGCTGGCCACCCCGCGTCCGAACCCCACGTGGGGCAACATGCTGCGCGACGCCCAGGAGCTGATGTGGGTGGCGCCGCTCCAGGCGCTGTGGCCTGGGTTGGCGATCGCGCTCGCCGTCCTCGGCTTCAACCTGCTCGGGGACGGGCTGCGCGACTACCTCGACCCCCGGCTCCGGGAGGTGTCATGAGCCTCCTCGAGGTCAGCGACCTGACCGTCAGCTTCGGACGCCGCCGCGTGGAGGCCGTCCGCGGCGTGAGCTTCCGCCTGGAGGCCGGCCAGCGCCTCGGCGTGATCGGCGAGTCCGGGTCGGGCAAGACGGTGACGGCGCTCGCGGTGATGGGCCTGCTGCCGGAGAACGCGCACGTGAGCGGGTCGGTGCGGCTCGCCGGCACCGAGATCGTCGGACGCTCCGAAAGCGCCCTGGCCGGGCTCCGCGGCGACGTGATGTCGATGGTCTTCCAGGAGCCGATGACCGCCCTCGACCCGACGATGCGGGTCGGACGGCAGGTAGCCGAGGTGCTCCGGCTGCATCAGGGCGCGGAGTCGGGACGCGCGCGCGACCGGGTGGTGGCCATGCTGGGCGAGGTGGGCCTCGCCGACCCGGAGCGTGTGGCGGACGCGTTCCCGCACCAGCTGTCCGGCGGCCAGCGGCAGCGGGTGATCCTGGCGATGGCCCTGATCAACTCACCCGACCTGGTGATCTGCGACGAGCCGACGACCGCGCTCGACGTCACCGTGCAGGCGCTGGTGCTGGAGAAGCTCGACGAGGTGCTGACGGCGGCCGGCGCGGCCTGCCTGTTCATCAGCCACGACCTGGCCGTGGTCTCGCAGGTGTGCGACCAGGTGATGGTGATGCTCGACGGAGAGGTGGTCGAGGCCGGCACGGTGAAGGAACTGTTCACGGCGGCCACGCACCCCTACACCCGCGGCCTGGTCGCCACGTCCCGGCTCGACCTCGCCGAGCCGGGGGAGCGGCTGCCGACGGTGGAGGACTACTACGCGGGGGAGCAGCGATGACCGAACCGCTCTACCGGGCCGAGGCGCTCACCCGCCGCTACCGCAACGGCCGCACCGAGGTGTTGGCGCTCGACGCCGTCGACCTGTCGCTGGACGCCGGCCAGCGGTTGGGGATCGTGGGGGAGTCCGGCTCGGGCAAGTCGACGCTGGTGCGGCTGCTGGCCGGGCTGGACCGTCCGACCTCGGGACGGGTGTGGTTCGAGGGCACCGAGATCACCGGGCTGCCCGAACGGCGCCTCGGCTTCCTGCGGGCGGCGGTGCAAATGGTGTTCCAGGACCCCAGGTCGTCGCTGAACCCGCGCATGAACGTCGGCGACATCATCACCGAGCCGCTGCGTTCGCGCCTGGTGCGTCGCCAACTGCCCGGTGGCATCGACCACGCGCGGCGCCTCGCCGAGGTGCTGGAGGCGGTCGACCTGCCGGCCGACTCCGGCACGCGCTACCCGCACGAGTTCTCCGGCGGCCAGCGGCAGCGGATCGCGATCGCCCGGGCGCTGGCGCCCAAGCCGGAGGTGCTGATCGCCGACGAGCCGGTCTCCGCCCTCGACGTCTCGGTGCGGGCGCAGGTGCTGAACCTGCTGACCGACCTGGTCGCCGCGCAGGGCCTCACCCTGATCGTGGTCAGCCACGACCTGATGGTGGTGCGCCACCTGTGCGACCGGCTGGCGGTGATGCGGCAGGGCCGGATCGTCGAGCAGGGCGACACCGCGTCCGTCTACGGCGACCCGCAGACCGACTACACCAAGGCCCTGCTGGCGGCCGTGCCGAAGATCCGGATCGAGGGCTGATCGCGCCGGTCGGGGTCAGGCGGTCGGGGCCAGCCGGGCGACCACCTCGTCGTGCAGGATGCCGTTGGTGGCGATCGCGCCAGGCCCGTGCGGGCCGTCGCGTCCGTCCAGGTTGGTGAACTTCCCGCC
This sequence comes from Actinomycetota bacterium, assembly GCA_020161755.1. Lineage (GTDB taxonomy): Bacteria > Actinomycetota > Actinomycetes > Propionibacteriales > Propionibacteriaceae > Propionicimonas. The sequence continues at coordinate 31,478 of JAIUOS010000007.1, read as the reverse complement.
GGCCTCGGTGACGATCACCGTGAGGGCGGCCATGTCGTGCAACGCGAGTTCGGGTTCGGCCGCGAGGTCGACGGCGCCCTCGGCGAGCAGCATGTAGCTCCAGAAGTCGCCGTAGGCGCGGGTGCGCCAGCAGTCGCGCAGCAGGTCGACGAACTGCTGCCCACGTCCGGACTCGACCCAGCCGTCGATCGAGCTGTACGAGAACGACGCGTCCTCGATCGACGAGACCGCGGACGTGCGGCACGGCAGGCCCTGGAGCAGGCTGCGGCCGGTGAACGCGCCGCCGCCCTTGGCCGCCCACCAGCGTCGGGACAACGCGGGGGCGGAGACCACGCCGGCTACCACCTCGTCGCCGACCATCAGCCCGATCAGGGTGGCCCAGACCGGCACGCCGCGGACGAAGTTGGCGGTGCCGTCGATCGGGTCGAGCACCCAGCGCCGCGGGCCCCAGCCGGAATCGGCGCGCTCCTCGCCGTGCACGGCGTCGCGCGGACGGGTGCGGGACAGCATGTTGCGGATCGCGTCCTCGACGGCGGTGTCGGCGTCGGTCACGGGGGTCAGGTCGGGCTTGGAGTCGACCCGCAGGTCGGACGCCTTGAAGCGGGCCATCGTGATCGCGTCCGCCTGGTCGGCGAGGACGTGGGCCAGCCTGAGGTCGTCCAGCAGGGCTTGGTCGGGCATGGCTGTCAATCTAGCCGAACGCCTTCTCCATTCTGCGGAAGGACTCGAGGCGCTCTGCCGACAGGCGTCCGTCCGCGACCGCGACGTCGAGGGCGCACTCCGGAGCGCTGGAATCGTGCCGGCAGCCGCGCGGGCACTCCTCGACGATCTCGGACAGGTCGGGGAACGCGGCCACGATCGAGTCGGGTGTGACGTGGCTGAGCCCGAACGAGCGGACGCCGGGGGTGTCGATCACCCAGCCACCGGCGTCCGGCAGCTGGAGAGCGACGGCGCTGGTGGAGGTGTGCCGGCCGCGTCCGGTGACCTCGTTGACCTCGCCGACCTGCCGGTCGACACCCGGGATCAGCGCGTTGACCAGCGTCGACTTGCCCACGCCGGAGTGGCCGACCAGCACGCTGCGGTGGCCGGCGAGCGCCTCGCGCAGCGGGCCGAGGTCGGAGCCGGGCTCGACCGCCACCACCCGCACGCCCAGCGGGCGGTAGGTCGCCATCAGGCCATCGGGCGCGGCCAGGTCGGCCTTGGTGAGCACCAGCAGCGGCTCCAGACCGGCGTCGTAGGCGGCCACCAGGATGCGGTCGATCATGCCGACGCGCGGCGGCGGGTCGGCGAGTGCGGCGACGATCACGAGTTGGTCGGCGTTGGCCACGATCGGGCGCTCGTAGGGGTCGTCGTCGTCGGCGGTGCGTCGCAGCACGGTCTCGCGCTCGACCACCTCGACGATGCGGGCCAGCGTCCCGTCCGCGCCGGTGGTGTCGCCGACCAGCCGCACCCGGTCGCCGACGATCACGCCGGTGCGGCCCAGGGTGCGGGCCTTGGTGGCGGTCACCAGGGTCTCGTCGTCGGCGAGCAGGCAGCGGAACCGTCCGCGGTCGACGGTCACCACGGTCGCTTCCACTGCCTCGGTGTAGGCCGGACGGTCCTTGGTGCGCGGCCGCGAGCGGCGGCTGGGCCGGCCGAAGCCCTCGTTGGGGTCGTCGGTGATCGCGTCCCGCTGCCGGCGGATCACTCGCCGCTCCCGAGCAGGCGCGACCAGAGGCCGGGAAAGTCGGGCAGCGTCTTGGTGGTGCAGCCGACGTCGTCGAGTTGGACGCCGGGCGTGACCAGGCCGACGAGGGCGGCTGCGTGGGCCAGCCGGTGGTCGGCGTGGGTGTGGAAGGTGCCACCGTGGCGCGGTCCGGGCACGATGCGCAGCCCGTCCGCGGTCTCGGTGGCGTCCACGCCGAGCCCGGAGAGTTCGGACGCGAGCGCGGCGAGCCGGTCGGTCTCGTGGCCGCGGATGTGCGCGACCCCCCGCAGCGTGCTGGGGCCGTCGGCGACCGCGGCCAGCGCGGCGGCCACCGGGGTGAGCTCGCTGACGGCGTGCAGGTCGACGTCCGCGCCGTGGACGCCGCCGGTGCCGGTCACGGTGACCCGCCGTTCGCCGTCCGTGGTGGTGTAGGTGACGTCCGCGCCGAAGGCGGCCAGCACGCCGATCAGGTCGTCCGCAGCCTGCACGGAGACCGCCGGCCAGTCGGTGGTGAGCGTGCCGCCGGTGACCAGCGCGGCCGCCAGCAGGCTGGCGGCGTTGGTGAGGTCGGGCTCGACGGCCTCGTCCAGAGCCGCGATCGGGCCGGGGTCGACGCGCCAGGTGAGGTCGGCCGTCCGTTCGACCCGGGCGCCGCGGCGGCGCAGCAGCGTGCAGGTCATCTCGATGTGCGGCAGCGAGGGCAGGGTGGCACCGACGTGGGTGACCTCGACGCCGTCGGGGAACCGGGCGCCGGACAGCAGGAGCGCGGAGACGAACTGGCTGGTGGGGCTGGCGTCGAGGCTGACCGCGCCACCGCGGAACGACGGGCCACCGCCGACGGTGAACGGCAGCGCCGCGGGGCTGCTGACGGTCGCGCCCAGCGCGGCGAGCGCGTCCAGCAGGCCGGTGATCGGACGGGCGGACGCGGCCTCGTCGCCGACGAAGCGGGTCGGTTCGGCGCCCAGGGCGGCGACCGGTGGCAGGAAGCGCAGGACCGTCCCGGCGAGGCCGCAGTCGACCGTCCCGCCGCCGGTCACGGAGGCGGCCGGGGCCACCTGGACGGTGCCCGCGCCGAGGTCGGTGAAGGTCGCGCCGAGCGTGGCCAGGCCCGTCCGCATCAGCGTGGTGTCACGGGAGTCGAGGACGCCGGTGAGCACCGAGGGCCCGTCGGCCAGGGCGGCCAGCAGCAGGCTGCGGGCGCTGGCGGACTTCGAGCCGGGAACGACCACGTCGCCGCGAGTCGGAGAGGTCGCGACCGGGGCCGTCCACGGGATCAAGAAAGGACGCCCTCCACACCCTTGCGGGCCTTGCGGACGGACTTGCGGGCGAACCGGGCGGCGTCCTCGCCGGTGACGCGGGCGTCGCGTTCGAGTTCGGCCTTGCGGCGGGCGGCGTCCTTGGCCAGGAACTGCTTCTGGGTGCGCACGCGCCAGGCGATGTTCGGCTTGCCCTCGGTGTCCTGGGCGGCGAGCAGCACCCCACCGAGCAGGGCGACGTTCTTGCCGAGCTGGCTCTGGACGGCCGCGCGGTCGGAGCCGCTCTTGGCCTTCAGCGGGTTCGCGGTGAGTACGTGGGGGAGCATGGTGAGTGCCAGCACGCCGGCGCCGAGCCGGCGGCCCAGACCGGTGGCCAGGCTCAAGCCACCGGCGATCTGGAGGGCGCCGTTGCACTTGATCAGGCCGGTGGTGTCCTCGGGCAGGTAGCCGCGCGCCGACTCGGGCACGTTGGCGTCGATCAGGGGCAGCAGCCGGTCGGCGATCGGCTCGGCGTCCGCGACGAACTGCTCGGGGTGCCGGAAGGCCTTGACCCCGTTGATCACGAAGTAACTGGCCAGCATTGATCGGGCGACGAACCGCAGAAGACTCATGCCCCTATTCCTACCCCGATCACCCCCCACTTCCAAGCTCGTCCGAAACCGAAAGGGTCCGGTGTCGGGGCGGCGGCGTAGGGTCCGTGGGTATGTGCGGACGCTACGCCCTGTCGATGGCCGGGGAGGACCTCGAGGAGTACTTCGAGATCGACGAGGTGGCCGGCCCGCTGCCCGGGCCCGACTGGAACATCGCCCCGACCGACCCGGTGCCGGCGGTGTTCGAGCGGGAGCGCTCGGGGGAGCTCCGGCGGCTGCTTTCCCCGGTCCGCTGGGGGCTGGTGCCGTCGTGGTCGAAGGACGCCTCCGGCGCGGCGCGGCTCATCAACGCCCGGGTCGAGACGCTGGCCGAGAAGCCGGCGTTCCGCAAGGCGCTGGCCGCGCGGCGCTGCCTGCTGCCGGCCGACGGCTACTACGAGTGGTACCCGGTGACGATCGACGGCAAGGCGGCCAAGCAGCCGTACTTCATCCGTCCGGCCGACGGCACGCCGCTGGTGATGGCCGGGCTGTACGAGTTCTGGAAGGCGCCGGACGGGTCGTGGCTCACCACCGCCACCGTGATCACCACCTCCGCCACCGACGAGGTCGGCCACCTCCACGATCGGATGCCGATGGCGGTCGCCCGGCAGGACTGGGACGCCTGGCTCGACCCGGCCGGCCGCCTCGACCCGCTCGGACTGCTGACGGTGCCCACGCCGTCCCTGGAGTTCCACCGGGTGTCTATGGCGGTCAACAAGGTGGCGAACGACGGCCCGGAGCTGGTGGAACCGCTCGCGGAATAATCACCACCGTCCCACCCGTTGAAAGGGCGTGATGGCGACGCTCGACCCGGCGGTGCGGACCCGCGTACCCGGGGACGGACTGCGGGAACGGCTAGGCTCGTTCGCGATGAACCTGCCAACCACTCCCGAGGACACCACCCTCGACGTCCCGGACCTCGATGTTCCGGAGACCGACGCCGAGCGCGCCGAACGGTTCGAGACCGAGGCCCTGGCCTACCTCGACCAGCTCTACGGCGCGGCCCTGCGGATGACCCGCAACCCGACTGACGCCGAGGACCTGGTGCAGGAGACCTTCGCCAAGGCGTACGCGTCGTTCCACCAGTTCACGCCGGGGACGAACCTGAAGGCCTGGCTGTACCGGATCCTGACCAACACTTTCATCAACAGCTACCGCAAGAAGCAGCGCCAGCCGCAGACCTCCGGCCAGGAGGTCGAGGACTGGCAGCTCGCGCGGGCCGAGGCGCACACGTCCACCGGGCTGCGCTCGGCCGAGATGGAGGCGCTCGACCGGATGCCGCACTCGGCGGTGACGGACGCGATGAACGCGCTGGCGCCCGACTTCCGGCTGGCCGTGTACCTGGCTGATGTCGAGGGCTTCTCCTACAAGGAGATCGCCGAGATCATGGGCACCCCGATCGGCACGGTGATGTCCCGGCTGAACCGCGGACGCAACCAGCTGCGGACGTCGCTGGCCGACTTCGCGCGCGAGCACGGCCTGATCGGGGGCGACCATGAGGCCTGAGTTCGAGGACTGCACCGAGGTGCTGCGCCACCTGTACGAGTTCCACGACAAGGAACTCAGCGCGGCCGAGGCCGACGAGATCCGTGAGCACCTGATGGCGTGCGAGCCCTGTCTGGACCATTACCAGGTCGAGGACGTGATGCGCCTGCTGATCCGCCGGTGCTGCAGCGCCGAGAAGGCGCCCGAGACCCTGCGCCTGCGCGTCCGCGCGATCTACACCCGTACGGTGATCATCACCGAGACCACCTGATCGAGGCACCGCCGTCGGGCCGGGCGGCCCCTCGTGACGCTCGCTGGCGCTCGCTCCTCTGGACCGTGAGTGTGCCACGGAACGCACGAAGCCCCCGCCGAATGGCGGGGGCTCAGTGTCAATTCCGGCGGCGATCCTCAGGCGTTCGGGCGCTTGCCGTGGTTAGCAGCGCTCTTCCTGCGGGAACGGCGCTTACGGCCACCCTTACCCATCGTGGTCTCCTCAAAGTCGTGAAGTCCGTGCGCGCCGGTCGGCGCGAGGACCCATTCTGCCAGCCGGTGAGCGGAGGGTCCAGCCCGACTCAGTAGGGTGGCGGACATGCAGACGATGGAGCAGGTCATCGCCGGCCATTGCGTGCTCGAGGACGAGGACCGCAAGTGGCTGACCCAGCTCGTTGACGAATGGTCCTTGCTGGCCGACCTCGCTTTCGCGGACCTGATCCTGTGGGTGCCGGACGCCGACGACAACGTGTTCTGGGCGTGCGCGCAGGTGCGTCCCACCACCGGCCCGACCTCGCTGGAGGACGACGTGGTGGGCGAGGAGATCGCCTACGACGCCGAGCACCTGGTCACCGAGGCGTACCTGTCCCAGGAGATCAGCCACACCAGCGGCAACAAGCTGCACGCGGGCATCCCCGTCGACGTCCAGGCGATCCCGATCCTCTGGAAGGACGGCGTGCTCGCCGTCGTGGAGATGCACACCAACCAGATGGGTGTGCGGGCGCCCGGCGCCCTGGAGGACGCCTACCTGGAGGCTGCGCAGGTCATCGCCGGCATGGTGCACCGCCACCAGTTCCCGCTCGGCGGCGACCGACGGGTGCCGTGGGTCTCCCCGCGGGTCGGGGACGGCATGATCCGGGTCAGCCCGTCCGGCCTGATCGCCTATGCCAGCCCCAACGCCCTGAGCGCCTACCGCAGGCTCGGCCTGACCAGCGACCTCTACGGCGAGGATTTCGTCGCGATCACCCGCTCGTTGCTCATGGAGCGCCTGCCGGTCGACCGTCCGATGGCCGCGAGCCTGGTCGGACGCGGCTCTGCCGAGCTCGACCTGGAGACCAGCTCGGCCAACGTCCGACTGCGGGTGCTGCCGCTGTCGAACGAGGACGGCCCGGACGGGCTGCTGGTGATGTGCCGCGACACCACCGAGTTGCGCTCCCGCGAGCGCCAGCTCGTGACGAAGGACGCGACGATCCGCGAGATCCACCACCGCGTGAAGAACAACCTCCAGACGGTGGCCGCGCTGCTGCGCCTCCAGGCCCGCCGGATCTCCTCGCCGGAGGCCAAGGGTGCGCTCAACGACGCCATGAAGCGGGTGGCCGCCATCGCGGTGGTGCACGAGATCCTCAGCCAGGCGTTCGACTCCGCGGTGAAGTTCGACGACGTGGCCGACCGGCTGCTGCGCATGGTCGGCGACGTCGCGGCCACCGGCGGCAAGGTGCGGATGGTGCGCGAGGGCTCGTTCGGCTACGTGCCGGCGGACGTGGCCACCAGCCTGTCCCTGGTGCTCACCGAGCTCTGCCAGAACGCCGTCGAGCACGGCCTGCGCGAGCAGTCGGGCGAGGTCCTGGTCCGTCCGCTCCAGCAGGACGGCGAGCTGGTGGTGGAGGTGCGCAACTTCGGCGAGCCACTGCCTGAGGGGTTCACGATCACGAGTTCGACCAGCCTGGGCCTGTCGATCGTCAGCACGCTGGTCGCCGACCTGGGCGGCACGTTCACGCTGGCCTCGGACGCCGCCGCGACGACGGCCACCGTCCGCGTCCCCCTGATCTGACCCCGAACGGACCGAAACGGGGACGGTTCCTATCTCGGTCCCGGACCGAGATAGGAACCGTCCCCAACTCGGTCCGTGGAGGGGTGGGTCAGCTGTTGCGGACCCGCATCCGGGCGGCGCGGCGCTTCATGGCGCGACGCTCGTCCTCGCTGAGGCCACCCCAGACTCCATGGTCCTGTCCGGCATCCAGCGCCCACTGCAGGCAGGCCTCGCGCACCTCGCAGCGGCGGCAGACCTTCTTGGCTTCGGCAATCTGCATCAGGGCCGGCCCGGTGTTGCCGATGGGGAAGAACAGCTCCGGGTCCTCGGTGAGGCAGGCAGCCCTGTGGCGCCAGTCCATGAAGTAACACTCCTTGAGTAGGTGGGTCGCGTAGTGGCGGTAGGCCCAAGCAGACGTCACCGGGCGTAGCGGTAGGAGCCCACGCCCGGTGTCCAGACTGACAACTCTAGCTCGCCAGCACAAGATCCCGCCGCATATTCCGCCCGGGCATTGCGGATGTGGTGTGGGGCGCTCACACCACCTGCACGGACGCGTCCGCGGACGGCGCTACGCTGGCCGCGTGCCGCCCTCCGACCACCGCCCCGCCGCCCTCGTGGTCGCGGTCGTGGGCGCCGGGGTCTCGGCGCTCGCGGTGCTCGTCCTGGCCGTGGTGGCGCTCTTCTCCGGCCACGGCACGTTCAGCGGCGGCGTCGGTGTCGCCCTCCTGGTCTACGGCGCGCTCCTGCTGGTCTCCACCTGGGGGTTGTGGAGCCTGAGCCTGTTCGGACGCGGCCCCGTCCTCGCCCTGTCGCTGCTCAACGTCGCGGCCGCCTGGACGTTCACCGGGTCGGCGCCCTGGATGTGGGCGGCGGTCGTGGTCTGTGCGGTCACGGCGGTCGCCGCGGCGCTTCCCGCCACCAGCCGTGCCCTGCACCTGCGACGCAACGGCGACGTCAGCGAAGCCGACGAGCCCCGTCCGACGGGCGAGCAAGGAAGGTGACCGGGGCCTCGTGCCCGGCATCGGCGAACGCCTGCGCCACCGCCGCGGACGTCTCCTCGACCCGGTCGGCAGCCACCAGCGCCAGCACGCAGCCGCCGAAGCCGCCGCCGGTCATCCGGGCGCCGAGCGCACCGGCGGCCAGGGCCGTCTCCACGGCCAGGTCGACGCTGGCCTCGGTGATCTCGTAGTCGTCCCGCATGGACGCGTGCGAGGCCGTCATCAGTCGCCCGAGCTCGGCGTAGTCGTCCTCGGCGAGCGCGGTCATTGCGTCCAGCACGCGCTGGTCCTCGGTCACCACGTGGCGGGTGCGACGTCCGATCAGTTCGGGCAGCTGCGCCAGCGCCGCGTCCAGGTCGGTGACGTCGCGGAGCGCGGGAACACCGAGGAGGCGGCACGCCTCCTCGCAGCTCGCCCGCCGGGCGGCGTACTCGCCGTCGACGTGGCTGTGCCGGGTGCGGGTGTCGATCACCAGGATCTCCAGCCCGGCCGCCCCGACGGCGAGCGGCACCTGCTGGTGCTCGAAGCTGCGGCAGTCGAGGAACAGCGCGTGGTCGGCGACGCAGAGCGTGGACGCGGCCTGGTCGAGCAGCCCGGTCGGGGCACCCACGTAGGCGTTCTCGGCCACCCGGGCCAGCTTGGCGCGATCGAGCGGCTCGATCTCGAGCCCGTTGAGGTCGGCGAGGGCGGCCAGCGCCGCGCACTCGATGGCGGCCGACGACGACAGGCCCGCGCCGAGCGGCACGTCCGAGGTCAGCACGAGGTCGGCCCCGGCCACGTCGTGACCGGCCTGCCGCAGCGCCCACACCACGCCGGCGAGGTAGGAGTGCCAGCCCGGGGAGCCCGGGACGAGGTCGTCGGGCCCCAGTTCGACGGTGTCGTCGAGGTCGACCGAGCGGAGGCGCCAGCGTCCGTCGGTGCGTTGGGACGCGGCCAGGTACGCGGCGTGCGGCAACGCGAACGGCAGCACGAAGCCGTCGTTGTAGTCGGTGTGCTCGCCGATCAGGTTGATGCGTCCCGGTGCGGTCCAGACCCCTTCGGGGGCCTTGCCGGTCAGGGACGCGAAAGCGTCAGCAGCCTGCTCGGTGAGCACGGTCAGTCCTCCTCGTCGTCGAGTCGCGCCAGCCAGGTGGCCAGGCGCTCGACGGCATTCTCGTGCTCCGGGTAGAGGTCGACGAACAGGCTCAGCTTTTCGGACAGCCAGGCCAGGCTGACCTCCTCCTCACCACGCCGGTCGGCCAGCTCCTCGATGCCTCGGTCGGTGAAGTACATCAGTCGGCCAAGGCCCGTGCGAGCAGGTCGGCCTCCTGCGCCTGGTGGACCTTCACCGAACCCACCGAAGGCGCGGACGCCGCCGGCCGGGTCACGCCGGTCAGCTTCAGGTCGTACCCGGGCAGGAATGCGGCCACCGCGGCCGGCAGGTGCAGTTGCAGGAACCACCAGGCACCCTGGTTCTCCGGCTCGTCCTGTGCCCAGCGGATGTCGGTGACCTGCGGGTACTTCGACAGCTCGGCGGCCAGTTCGCGGGCCGGCAACGGGTACAGCCGCTCCAGCGGCATGATCGCCACCTGCCCGTCGAGGCCGGCCTCGGTGCGGGCCTGCACCAGCTCCCAGCGGATCTTGCCCGAGCACAGCACGATGCGCTTGACCGCCGACGGGTCGGTGATCGTGGGGTCGCCCATCGCGGGCTGCCAGCGTCCCTGGGTGAACTCCGAGACCGGCGACATCGCCATCTTCGAACGCAGCATCGACTTCGGCGTGGCGATGACCACGGGACGGTGCCAGTTCACGTAGGCGTGCGTGCGCAGCAGGTGGAAGTAGCTGGCCGGCGTGGACGGCTGGCAGACCGCCAGCGCACCCTCCGAGCACAGCGTCAGCCACCGCTCGATGCGGGCCGAGGAGTGGTCGGGCCCCTGGCCCTCGTAACCGTGGGGGAGCAGCAGCACGACGCCCGACTTCTGCGTCCACTTGGCGTTGCCGGCGGCGATGAACTCGTCCGCGATGGTCTGGGCGCCGTTGGCGAAGTCGCCGAACTGGCCCTCCCAGCAGACCAGCGCCTCGGGCGCGGCCACCGAGTACCCGTACTCGAAGCCCATCGACGCGTACTCACTCAGCAGCGAGTCGAACACGTGGAACGCGCCCTGGTCGGGCGACAGGTGCTTGAGCGGCACGTAGGCACGGTTGGTCACCCGGTCGATCACCGCGGCGAACCGCTGGCTGAACGTGCCGCGACGGCTGTCCTGGCCGACGAGGCGGACGGGGCGTCCCTCCATCAGCAGGGAGCCGAACGCCAGCAGTTCGCCGGTCGCCCAGTCGATGGGGCCGTTGCGGATGCTCTCGGCGCGGCGTTCGAGCTGCGGCAGCACCTTGGGGTGCACGGTGAAGCCCGCCGGGAAGGTGAGGTGGGCCTTTGCGACCGCCTCCATCTGCTCGGGGGTGATCGCGGTGCCGCGGTCCTTGCCGAGCTTGGCCGGGTAGTACGGCACCCGCCGGTAGGTGGTGTCCTCGGTGTCGGTGGCCTCGCGGACCTCGCGGAACACGCCCTCCAGCCGCTCGCGGAACCGGGCGATGACCTGCTCGGCGTCGTCGGTGGAGATGTCGCCACGTCCGATCAGCGCCTCGGTGTAGAGCTTGCGGACGCTGCGCTTCTGCTCGATCAGGTCGTACATCAGCGGCTGGGTGAAGCTCGGGTCGTCGCCCTCGTTGTGGCCGCGGCGCCGGTAGCAGACGAGGTCGACCACGACGTCCTTGGCGAACCGCTGGCGGAAGTCGAAGGCGACCTGCGCGACCCGGGCGACCGCCTCGGGGTCGTCGCCGTTCACATGGAAGACCGGGGCCTGGATGGCCTTGGCCACGTCCGTGCAGTAGGTGGACGAGCGGGACTCGATCGGGGCGGTGGTGAACCCGACCTGGTTGTTCACGACCAGGTGGACGGTGCCGCCGGTCTTGTACGCGCGCAGCTGGCTCATCTGGAGGGTCTCGTACACCACGCCCTGGCCGGCGAACGCGGCGTCGCCGTGCAGCAGGATCGGCAGGACGGGCCAGCCGGGCACCTTGCCGACCCGGTCGATCTTGGCGCGGGCGATGCCCTCGACCACAGGGTCGACGGCCTCGAGGTGGGACGGGTTGGCGGCCACCGAGGTCTTGAGGGTCTTGCCGCTGGCCGCGGTGAACTGGCCCTCGGAGCCGAGGTGGTACTTCACGTCCCCTGAGCCGGTGGACAGCCGCGGGTCGTAGTTGCCCTGGAACTCGCGGAAGATCTGGCCGTACGACTTGCCGACGATGTTGGCGAGCACGTTCAGCCGGCCGCGGTGCGGCATGCCGATGATGGCCTCGTCGATGCTGTCGTCGGCCGCGCGCTCGCACAGCTCGTCCAGGAACACGATCGTGGACTCGCCGCCCTCGAGGGAGAACCGCTTCTGGCCGACGAATTTGGTCTGGAGGAAGGTCTCGAAGATCTCCGCCTCGTTGAGCTTGTCGAGGATGCGGAGGTGCTCCTCGCGCGGCCACGGCACGAACGGACGCTCGAAGCGCTCCTGGATCCAGCTGCGCTGCTCGTTGTCGGAGATGTGCATGTACTCGACGCCGACGGTGCGGCAATAGGAGCCGCGCAGCATGGCGAGGATGTCGCGCAGGGTCGCGACCTCGCCGGAGTGGTTACCGAAGCTGCCGACCGGGAACTCGCGGTCGAGGTCCCAGAGGGTGAGGCCGTGGTACTCCAGCGCGAGCTCGGGATGGCTGCGCTGGCGGAACTCCAGCGGGTCGATGTCGGCCATGAAATGGCCGAGGTTGCGGTAGGCGTTGATCAGGGAGAAGATCCGGGCGCTCCGTGGGATCGAGCCGAACTTGTCGTCCGTGGTGTCGTTGGCCCAGCGGATCGGGGTGTAGGGCACACGGAGCGACTCGAAGATCTCGTCGTAGAAGTCGTGTTTGCCGAGCAGCAGTTCGGAGATGCGACGCAGGAACTCCCCGGACTGCGCGCCCTGGATCACCCGGTGGTCGTAGGTGGACGTGAGCGTGGTGACGGTGGAGACGCCGATCTCGTTGATGCGCGCCGAGCTGGCGCCCTGGAACTCCGGCGGGTAGTCGATCGACCCGACGCCGAGGATGACGCCCTGGCCGGCCATCAGCCGCGGCACCGAGTGGTTGGTGCCCAGGCCGCCGGGGTTGGTGAGGGACGCGGTGGTGCCGGCGAAATCGGCGACGGTGAGGGCATTGTCGCGCGCCTTGCGGACGAGGGCCTCGTAGGCGGCCCAGAACTGCGCGAAGTTGAGGTCCTCGCAGTTCTTGATGTTGGGCACGAGGAGCTGGCGGGTGCCGTCCGGCTTCTTGATGTCGATGGCCAGGCCGAGGTTGATCGACGGCGGGGTGACCAGCATCGCCTTGCCGTCGACGACCTCGTAGGAGTTGTTCATCTCGGGCACGGCCTTCAGCGCCTGCACCATCGCCCAGCCGATCAGGTGGGTGAAGGAGACCTTGCCGCCGGTGGAGCGGGCGAGATGGGCGTTGATCATCTGGCGCTGGTCGGTGGCGAGCTTCATCGGGACGTCGCGGACGCTGGTCGCGGTGGGCATCGCCAGCGAGGCGTCCATGTTGGTCGCGGTGCGCAGCGGGGCGCCGCGCAGGGGAGTGCGGACGGGGTCGGTCTGCTCCTTCTCGACCACCGGCTGGGTGCGCGGACGGTCGGGGGAGACGCCGCGGCCGGAGCCGGGGCTCTCCGGGGTGGTGTCGGAGACACGGTGCCGCGACTGGAGGCTGGGGGTGGGGGCGTCGGACGTGGCCGGCGTCGCTGGGGCGGAAGCGCCGGACGGGGCCGCGGACGGGGGTTCGGGCGGCGGGGCCGGCTGGGCGGCGGCCGGCGCCGAATCGGGGCCGACGGTGGCGTTCACGACGGACGGCGGCACGGTGGCGGGGGAGGTGGCGGACGTGGCAGGAGCCGGGGTCTCGGAGGCGGCCGGTGACGCCGTGTCCGGCCCCGCACCGTTGCCCGAGGCGTGGCTGGTGAAGTACTCGACCCAGGCGGGGTCGACGGAGGCGGGATCGGCGAGGAACTGTTCGCGCATTTCGTCGATGAGCCAGTCGTTGGCTCCGAAATCGGTGGGGTTCTCGCCGTTCCTCACGTCCTGCGGCGTGTGGGCCACAATCGCCTTCTTCCCTGATCAGCGGCTGGCTTGGTGTCCGGCTCGATGTTACCCACGGTCCGCGGCCCAGAGAACGCACCCGCCGCGGTGCGGGCCGTTTTCTTCGAATCGATGGAATTGGCGACGGCCACGCCGAACGCCACCGTTCCGGTCAAACGCTCCTGCCGGGGCGGAGGCGTTTGACCGAAACGGTGGCGGTCGGCGATGGAAAGGGCGCCCCCGAGAGGATTCGAACCTCTGCTCCCGCCTCCGGAGGGCGGTGCTCTATCCCCTGAGCTACGGGGGCCCGGCCCAACGGGGCCGCGTGTGACTCTAGCAAAGAAGGATCGGACTAGTCTCATCGCCATGTTCGCGGCGGCTGCACGCCGGCTGGCGGCCGGGCTGGGGGTGCTGCTGGTGCTCAGCGGGTGCGTCCAGCAGGCCCCGCCTGAACCCGCCGTCCTGCGCACCACCCCGCCGCCGTGGCCCGCCCCGCGCGACGGCATCTCCTACTTCGAGCTGGCCCAGGTGCCGTCCTCACGGCTGGACGACCGGTCGAACCAGAAGGTGATCACGATCGCGATCACCATCGACGGTGCCGCCGTCCCGCTCGTCCCCAACATCGGGCTGGACCGCCCTCGCGCGCTTCAGGCCCCCGCCCACACCCACGACGACTCCGGCACGGTCTGGCTGGAGGGCGCCGGCGCCACCGACGTCACCCTCGGCCAGTTCTTCACCCTCTGGGGCGTCCGGTTCGACGGACGCTGCCTCGGCGCGGCCTGTCGCGACCTGGTGGTGACCGCCGACACCGCACCGGTGGCAGACCCCGTCCCGCTCAGGCTCTCGGACGTTTCCGCCGTCCAGATCCGGGTCGCCAGCGGGAGCTGAGCAGGCGACTGTGGCACTGTTTCTTCCCATGACGCACATGCACGTCGCGGGCTCGATCCACGCTGACGCCACGACGCCCGCACCGGTGTGGCTGACCCGGCCGGACGACGTGAACGTGCTCACCCCCAAGCTGTGGAGCCAGACCACCCACCGCGCCGCCGACGGCGTGGTCGCAGTGGGCGGGGTCCGCCTCACCGACCTCGCCGAGCAGGTCGGCACCCCGGCCTACGTCCTCGACGAGGACGACTTCCGCACCCGGGCCCGCGCCTGGCGCGACGCCTTCACCGGTTGGACGGTGTACTACGCGGGCAAGTCGTTCCTGTGCACGGCCGTCGCCGCCTGGGTCGCCGAGGAGGGGCTCAGCCTCGACGTCTGCTCCCTGGGCGAGCTCACCGTCGCCCTGCGCGCCGGCTTCGACCCCGCCCGCATCGGCATGCACGGCAACAACAAGTCCGAGGCCGAGCTGCGCCTCGCCCTCGAGCGCGGGGTGGGCCGCATCATCGTCGACTCCGCCGACGAGATCACCCGCCTGGAACGGCTCTGCGCCGAGCTCGACACCACCGCGCGCGTCATGGTCCGCGTCACCACCGGCGTCGAGGCGCACACCCACGAGTACATCGCCACCGCCCACGAGGACCAGAAGTTCGGTTTCTCGATCTCCAGCGGCCAGGCGCTGGTGGCCCTGTTCCGCTGCCACAACAGCTCCCGGCTGGAGCTGCTCGGCGTCCACTCCCACATCGGCAGCCAGATCTTCGACACCAACGGCTTCGAGGTCGCCGCCCGCCGCACGCTGAAGCTGTTCGCCCAGTTCAAGGAGGCGACCGGCCTCCAGCTGGCCGAACTCGACCTCGGCGGCGGCTTCGGCATCGCCTACACCAAGGAGGACGACCCGGCCACGCCCGAGGACCTCGCCTCCGGGCTGCGCGAGATCGTCGAGCACGAGTGCCGCGGCTTCGGCCTCGACCTGCCCAAGGTCTCGATCGAGCCAGGACGCGCGATCGTCGGCCCGTCCGGGCTCGCCCTGTACCGCGTCGGCACCGTCAAGGCCGTGGACGTCGGCGCCGGCCTCAGCCGCCGCTACGTCTCCGTCGACGGCGGCATGAGCGACAACATCCGTCCCGCCCTCTACGCCGCCGAGTACTCGGCCACGCTGGCCTCCCGCGCCTCCACCGCCGAACCGGTGGTCTCCCGCGTCGTCGGCCTGCACTGCGAGGGCGGCGACATCCTGGTGCGCGACGAGTTCCTGCCCGCCGACACCCGCGTCGGCGACCTGCTCGCGGTACCCGCGTCCGGCGCGTACAGCCGGTCGATGGCCAGCAACTACAATCACACCCCGCGGCCCCCTGTGGTCTCGGTTCGGGACGGTCAGGTGCGCACCCTGGTGCGCCGCGAGACCCTGGACGATCTCCTGGCGCTGGACGCCGGGATCGCTGAGAACGAGGTATGACGATGGACGAGTCCACGCCGCTCAAGGTGGCGCTGCTGGGCTGTGGCGTGGTCGGGTCCCAGGTGGCCCAGTTGCTGATCCAGCAGGCCGACGACCTCCGCGCGCGCATCGGACGCCCGCTCGAGCTGGTCGGCATCGCCGTCCGACGCCTCGAGCTGGAGCGTCCCGGGATCGACCGCACCCTGCTCACCGACGACGCAATGGCCCTGGCCAGCCGCACCGACGTCGACCTGGTCATCGAACTGCTCGGGGGCATCGAGCCCGCCCGCAGCCTGATCCTGGCCGCGATCGGCGCCGGCTCCTCGGTGATCACCGCCAACAAGGCACTGCTCGCCTCCGACGGCGGCACGATCTACAGCGCGGCCGAGGCCGCCGGCGTCGACGTCTACTACGAGGCCGCCGTCGCCGGCGCGATCCCGATCATCCGGCCGTTGCGCGAGTCGCTCGTCGGCGACGAGGTGACGGCCGTCATGGGCATCGTCAACGGCACCACGAACTTCATCCTCGACCGCATGCACACCGACGGCGCCGACTTCGCCTCGGTGCTGGCCGAGGCCCAGGCGCTCGGGTTCGCCGAGGCCGACCCGACCGCCGACGTGGAGGGCATCGACGCCGCCGCCAAAGCCGCCATCCTGGCCAGCCTCGCCTTCCACACCAGGGTGAAGCTGTCCGATGTGTCCCGCGAGGGCATCACCGGCGTCACCGGCGCCGACATCGCCGCGGCCAAGGAGATGGGCTGCGTGGTCAAGCTGCTGGCCCGCTGCGCGCTGAGCACCGACGGCACCATCGCGGTCGGCGTGCACCCGACGATGGTGCCGGTGTCACACCCGCTGGCCTCGATCCCGGGCGCCTACAACGCGGTCTTCATCGAGTCCCGCCACGCGGGCCGGCTGATGTTCATGGGCCCCGGCGCCGGCGGTTCGCCGACCGCGTCCGCCGTGCTCGGCGACCTGGTGACCGCCGCCCGCAACCGCGTCCGTGGTGCGCGGGGGCCGGCCGAGTCGACCTACTCCGCCCGCGGCATCACGCCACCGGGGGACGTGCAGTCGCGCTACTACGTGTCGATGACCGTCCACGACGAGCCCGGCGTCCTCGCCCAGGTGGCCAGTTGCTTCGCCGACCACGGCGTCTCGCTCCAGGCCGTCCGCCAGGAGAGCGAGGGCGCAGAGGCCCGGCTCGGCGTGATGACCCACCTCGCCACCCAGTCGCAGGTGGACGCCGCCCTCGCCGGACTGAACGGCATGCCGGAGGTCGACGCGGGCATCGCCATCATGCGGGTCGAGGGCGCCTGATGAACCTGGCCTGCCTCGACCTCGAGGGCGTCCTCGTCCCGGAGATCTGGATCCGGGTCGCAGAGACCACCGGCCTGGAGGAGTTGCGCCTCACCACCAGGGACATCGCCGACTACGACGAGCTGATGCGCCACCGCCTGCGCATCCTCGACACCCACGGGATCCGGCTGTCGCAGATCCAGGAGGTGATCGCCGCCATGGGCCCGATGCCGGGCGCAGCCGGTTTCCTCGACTGGCTGCGCGCCCGCTTCCAGGTCGTGATCCTCTCCGACACCTTCTACGAGTTCGCGATGCCGCTGATGGCCCAGCTCGGGTACCCGACGCTGCTGTGCCACCGCCTCCAGGTGCACGACGACCGCATCACCGGCTACACGCTGCGCCAGCCCGACTCCAAACGGGCCGCGGTGCGCGCCTTCCACCACCTGAACTACCGCGTGGTGGCCACCGGCGACTCCTACAACGACGTCGCGATGCTGGCCGAGGCCGACGCCGGCATCCTGTTCCGTCCACCGTCCAACGTGGTCGCCGAGTTCCCCCGGTTCGGGGTCGTGACCGACTACGACGGGCTGCGCGACGCGTTCGCCCACGCTCTCGGCTAGGACTCGCCCGGGAGGCGCCTCGGAGCAGACTTCGTGTTCGCGCGGAGCTCGGTGCTACAGTGGAAATGCGCGTGAGGCGCACCGCCCCTCAGATCGGGCAGGACGGACGCGAAGTAGCCACCGATTCGTCGAGGAATCCCCAGTAGCAGCCAGTTTCTTCTGGTGGCCGCTCGGCATTTCAGATCTGGATGTCATTTTGAACGCTCCTCGTGAGCACTGGGCGCGTCTGCCCGGCACCAGCCCCAGACGGCCCGATCCGAAAGGAAGTCAGTGACCGACACCATCGAGACCGCGACCCAGGACAAGCGCCGTGGTTCCGGGCTGAACGGCATGCTGTTGCCTGAGCTCAAGCAGCTCGGCGCATCGCTGGGCCTGAAGGGAACCGGCGCCATGCGCAAGGGCGACCTGATCGACGCCATCAAGGCCGCGCAGGGCCCGTCCCGGGCGAGCGGCTCCCGCGCCACGCGCGCCGAGGAGCCCGCCACCAGCAGCAACCCGGCCCCCGCCGGCGACGGCGAGCAGGCGCCGCAGCGCACCCGCAGGTCGCGCAGCGAGCGCGCGGCGGCGTCCGACGCCCCGGCCGCCGAGGCCCCCCGAAACGAATCGGCGGACTCCCAGCCCGCGCTGCCCGCCGGCGACGACGTCGCCTCCCGTCTCGAGGCGCTCAAGGCCGAGGGCGGGGGAGGGCGCAGCTCCCGCCGACGCGGCGGCAACCCCGAGGAGGGCCAGCCCGCCACCGAGAACCGGCAGTCCGAGCCGCAGCGCCAGCCGCAGCAACAGCAGCCGCGCAACAACAACAGCAACAACAACAACGACGACGACGAGTTCGGCGGCGGACGCCGCAGCCGTCGTCGCCGCAACCGCGACCGCCAGAACCGCCGTCCGAACGGACGCAGCTCGGGCGGCATGGGGTTCGAGCGCATGGAGGCCGAGCCCGTCCTCAACGACGACGACGTCGTGCTGGAGATCTCCGGCATCCTCGACGTCCTCGACAACTACGCGTTCGTCCGCACCTCCGGCTACCTGCCCGGGCCGAACGACGCCTACGTCTCGCTCTCCATGGTGAAGAAGTGGGGCCTGCGCAAGGGCGACATCGTCACCGGCGCGATCAAGGCGCCCAAGGAGGGTGAGCGCCGCGAGAAGTTCAACCCGCTGGTGCGCATCGACACCATCAACGCCGACTCCCCGGAGAAGGCGAAGGACCGTCCCGAGTTCCAGAAGCTGACCCCGCTGTACCCGCAGGAGCGCTTCCGCCTGGAGACGACCCCGCTGAACATGACCGGCCGAATCATCGACCTGGTCTCGCCGGTCGGCAAGGGCCAGCGTGGCCTGATCGTCTCCCCGCCCAAGGCGGGCAAGACGCTGGTCATGCAGGCGATCGCCAACGCGATCACGGCCAACAACCCCGAGGTGCACCTGATGGTGGTGCTGGTCGACGAACGTCCCGAGGAGGTCACCGACTTCCAGCGGACGACCAGCGGCGAGGTCATCGCGTCCACGTTCGACCGTCCGGCCGACGACCACACCACGATCGCCGAGCTGGCCATCGAGCGGGCCAAGCGCCTGGTCGAGCTCGGCCGCGACGTGGTCGTGCTGCTCGACGGCATCACCCGCCTGGGGCGGGCCTACAACCTGGCCGCGCCCGCGTCCGGACGCATCCTGTCCGGCGGTGTCGACTCCGCGGCCCTCTACCCGCCGAAGAAATTCTTCGGTGCCGCCCGCAACATCGAGAACGGCGGCTCCCTGACCATCCTCGCGACCGCGCTCATCGAGACCGGTTCGAAGATGGACGAGGTGATCTTCGAGGAGTTCAAGGGCACCGGCAACATGGAGCTCCGCCTGCGCCGCGACCTCGCGGACAAGCGCATCTTCCCGGCCATCGACCCGGTCGCGTCCGGCACCCGTCGCGAGGAGCTGCTGCTCGGCCGCGACGAGCTGGCGATCATCTGGAAGCTGCGCCGCGTGCTCAGCGCCCAGGAGCCGCAGGCCGGCCTGGAGATGCTGCTCAACCGCATGCGCAAGACGCAGAGCAACCGCGAGTTCCTGATGGTGATCTCCAAGACCACCCCGAACCCGGAGTAACCGGGGCGGGGGAGGGTCAGAAGATCCAGCTGCTGACCGGGGCGACCGGCCAGCCGAACGCGGTCGCGGCCGGTGCCCGGACGCAGTTCGCTGACCTGCCCGGCGGCGGCCAGTTCGGCCAGCGACACCCCGCCCAGGTAGGCGCTGCCGAGCTCGCGGACGTCCAGGGCCAGGTCGGCCGGCGCGTCCGTGCGCTCGACGGACGCGGTCGCGAACGCGTCCGCCACCAGGCGCCAGCGACCGGCGTTGTCCGGCAGCATCGTGTCGGTCACCTCGAGCACCACGTCCACCGGGGCCTGGTACTGGCGCCCGGCCAGTGCTGCCGGCAGGTCGATGACGCGCAGCCACGTGTTGTCCTGCCAGGTCCCGCGCGCGGCCCGGACGTCGACCAGCAGGCTCAGCAGCGGGTCGTCCACGGCGAGCGTGCCGGCGGTGATCTCCACGGTCAGGTCGAGGTCGAGCAGCCGCGTCCACAGCGCGTGCCGGGCCGCGGCGTCGTGGGCGACCAGTTCGCCGACCCGCACCGAACCCTCCGGGCCGGTGACCCCCCACTTGCCCAGGCGGCGGAACAGCGCGTAGCCGACCGGCTCACCGTCCCGCTCGGCGACCATGATGCGCCCCGCCTCGTGGCCCGCCCGGAACAGCGGCGCGTCGTCGAACCACATCGCGGTGAGCTCCGGGGTCTCCCGGGTGACCCAGCCGGGACGGTCCACCGCGGCGTGCAGCCGCCCGACGAGTTCGGCGTGGCGTTCGGCCGTCCGGGCCTCGACGCGGATCCGGACCTCGTCCGACCCGGCCACGGGCCGGAGTTCGGCCCGGCGCGCGAGGGTGAGGGAGAGCTGGCGGGCGCTCAGCCCGTAGCCGAACCGCCCGTAGATCGCCGGCTCCGCGGCGAACAGCATGGACACCGGCTCTCGGCGCTCACGGCAGTGCGCGAAGTGGCTCTCGATCATCGAGCGCAGGATGCCGCGGCGCCGGAACTCCGGGTGCACCCCCACCCAGGTGAGGCCCGCGACCGGCAGCCGGCCGCCCGGCACGGGGCAGGTCGAGAACGGGTAGGACGCGCGCATGCCCACCAGGCGTTCGGGGTGCCCGGTCTCGATGACGCCGTGGGCGCGGTCCCAGGAGAGGGGGCTCGGCACCTTCAGCAGGTCCTCGAGCGACTCACTGGCCGGGAAGGCCCACAGGTCCAGTTCGAGCACGTCGGCCAGCCGGTCGGGGGAGAGGGCCACCTCTTCGAGGCCATCGGGGATCGTCGCCATGCGGCCCACTCTGCCTGTACGGGTGCGCCGAGGGCCAGCCGGGGTCGGGGCGCGCGACGACGGGAATGTTCCGGGCGCCTCCGTGGTTTGGAGACCAGCGGCCTTTCCGGCACAATGGGAGGTCGGTTCCGGTTCACGCTCCGGGGGTCATCCGCCCCCACGTCCGATCACGAGCGACCCGGGCCAGACGAATCAGGAGAAACCATGAAGCAGGGCATTCACCCCGAGTACGTGGACACCCAGGTCACCTGTACCTGCGGGAACACGTTCACCACCCGCAGCACCGCCAAGAGCGGCGTCATGCACGCCGAGGTCTGCGCGGCCTGCCACCCGTTCTACACGGGCAAGCAGAAGATCCTCGACACCGGCGGCCGGGTCGCCCGCTTCGAGAAGCGCTACGCGAAGCAGGCCGACGCCAAGAAGAAGTAGCTTCGTCGACGCCGGGTACCAGGGAAACCTGGTGCCCGGCGTTTGCCGTCCGGGGCTCCGCGCCCCGTCCACACACGTCGAGGGAGGACCAGCCATGTACGAGGCCGCCGATGGCCTGCGCGAGGAGTTCGCCCAGCTGGAGGCCCAGCTGTCCGACCCGGCGATCCACTCCGACCTGGCCGCCTCCCGCCGGGTGGGACGCCGCTACGCCGAGCTCACCCCGATCGTGAAGAGCCTCAACGCCCACGAGCAGTTGACCGCCGACCTGGCCGCGGCCAGGGAGCTGGCCGACGAGGACCCGTCCTTCGCCGAGGAGGCGGACGGCATCGCCGTCCAGCTCGCCGAGGTGGAGGACCGGCTGGCCAGACTGCTCGCCCCGCGCGACCCCAACGACTCCGCGGACGCCCTGATCGAGATCAAGTCCGGCGAGGGCGGGGAGGAGTCCGCGCTGTTCGCCGGCGACCTGTTCCGGATGTATTCCCGCTATGCCGAGACCCGCGGCTGGAAGGTCGAGGTCCTCGATTCGCAGGAGACCGACCTGGGCGGCTACAAGTCGATCACGCTGGCCGTGAAGGCCACCGGCAGCCCCGATCCGGAGAACGCGCCCTACGGCGTGCTGAAGTTCGAGGGCGGCGTGCACCGCGTCCAGCGGGTGCCGGTCACCGAGACCCAGGGACGCGTGCACACGTCCGCGGCCGGCGTCCTGGTGATGCCCGACGTCGAGGCCACCGAGGTCGAGATCTCCGAGGGCGACCTGCGCATCGACGTCTACCGGTCGTCCGGTCCGGGCGGCCAGGGCGTGAACACCACCGACTCCGCGGTGCGCATCACCCACCTGCCCAGCGGCATCGTGGTGTCGTGCCAGAACGAGCGTTCGCAGCTGCAGAACAAGGAGTCGGCGATGCGCATGCTTCGCTCCCGCCTGGTGGCCCGCGCCGAGGAGGAGGCGGCCAGCGCCGCGTCCGCCGCTCGCCGTTCGCAGGTGCGCACCGTCGACCGCTCCGAGCGCATCCGCACCTACAACTTCGGCGAGAACCGGATCGCCGACCACCGCATCGGTTTCAAGGCCTACAACCTCGACCAGGTGCTGGCCGGCGACCTGTCCGCCGTGATCACGGCGTTGCAGGCCGCCGACCTGGCCCAGCGCCTGGGCAGCGTCGGCTGATGCCGAGCGTCTCCACCCTGCTCGCGGACGGC
The DNA here is from genome assembly GCA_020161755.1 of Actinomycetota bacterium. Classification (GTDB taxonomy): domain Bacteria; phylum Actinomycetota; class Actinomycetes; order Propionibacteriales; family Propionibacteriaceae; genus Propionicimonas. Next base: position 9,087 of record JAIUOS010000007.1, on the reverse strand, counting down.
ACCCGCCGGCTGGGTTCGGCGGCCGAGGCCCGCACCCTGCTCGCCCACAGCGTGGGCGTCGAGGTGTCGCGGCTGGCCCTGTTCGGCGAGGTGCCGGCCGAGGTGGCGGACGGTTACGGCGCGCTGGTCGAGCGGCGGGCGTCCGGCGAACCTGTGCAGTACCTGACCGGACGCGCCTGGTTCCGGACGGTCGGCCTGGACGTGGCGCCGGGGGTGTTCATCCCGCGTCCGGAGACCGAGGTGATGACCGGCTGGGCGATCGACCGGCTCCGTGAACTCGACGGCGAACCGGTGGTGGTCGAGCTGTGCGCAGGCAGCGGCGCGATCTCGGCGGCGATCGCCGCCGAGCGTCCGGGGTGTCGGCAGTACGCGGTCGAGCTGGGGGCGGACGCGGCCCGCGCGGCCGAGCGCAACCTGGCCGGCACCGGGGTGGCGCTGGTCGAGGGCGACATGGCCGACGCGTTCACCGAACTCGACGGCACCGTCGACCTGGTGATCGCCAACCCGCCCTACATCCCGCTCGCGGCCTGGGAGGGCGTGGCGCTCGACGTCCGCACCCACGAACCGGAGCTGGCGCTGTTCTCCGGCTTCGACGGGCTGGACGCGCTGAAGGTGGTGGCCCGGGTCGCCGCGCGACTGCTGCGTCCGGGCGGTTCGGTGTGCGCCGAGCACGCCGAGGTGCAGTCGCAGGAGGTGGTGGACCTGTTCGCCCGCACGGGCGCCTTCACCCAGGTGCGCGACAACGTCGACTACAACGACCGGCCCCGGTACGTGACCGCTGTCCGGGCCGCGAAACTGGCAGGATGAGGGACATGGCCAAGGTGTTTGACATCAGCGTCGATCCGGAGGCCGCGATCGACGCTGCCGCCGCTGCCGTGGCGGACGGGCGGTGCATCGTGCTGCCGACCGACACGGTCTACGGCATCGGCGCGGACGCCACCAGCGCGCTGGCCGTCCAGAGCCTGCTGGACGCCAAGCGCCGCGGCCGGGACATGCCGCCGCCGGTGATGATCGCGGAGGTCGCGATGCTGCGGGCGCTCACCGACGAGGTCAGCGCGGACATGCTCGCGCTGGCGGACGCCTTCTGGCCGGGCGCTCTCACCGTGGTGGTCACCGCCCACCCGCACCTGCGGATGGACCTGGGCGACCGCGGCGAGACCATCGCCGTTCGCGTGCCCGACCACGACTTCACCCGTGACCTGCTCCGAGCCACCGGACCGCTCGCGGTGAGCTCGGCGAACGTGTCCGGCCAGCCGGCCGCGCGGACGGCCGCCGAGGCGAAGGAGCAGCTCGGCAAGCGGGTCAAGGTCTACCTCGACGGCGGTCCGGCGAGCGACGGCGTGCCGTCCACGATCGTCGACCTGACCAGTGCGACGCCGCGGGTGCTGCGCGAGGGCCGGATCAGCCGTGAAGAGCTGCTCGCGGTGCTGCCGAACCTCGCGCCGGCGCCCGAACCCGAGACTGACGCACCTGCTGAGCCGACCGAGTCCGCCGAAGCCGCCGAGCCCACGGACTCCGCCGAACCCACCCAGACCACCGAACCCGGCGAGGGCTGAGCATGCGCGAGTACCTGCTGGTGCTGCTGGTCGCGGCGGGGGTGACCTACCTGCTGAGCGGGTTGGCCCGCCGGCTGGCGTTCCGGTACAACGCGGTGGCGATGGTGCGTGACCGCGACGTCCACACCAAGCCCGTGCCGTACTTCGGCGGGATCTCGATGTGGTTCGGGCTGGCGGCGGCGATGCTGGTCGCGGCGCAACTACCGTGGCTGGGCAGCTTTCCGCTGGTCACGCACGACGCGGCAGCCGTCCTGTTCGCCGGCGGCCTGATCTGCGCGGTCGGCGTGATGGACGACATGGTCGAGTTGAACGCCCTGGCCAAGATCGCGGGCCAGCTGCTCGCGGCCGGGGTGGTCGTGCTCAACGGCGTGAAGGTCTACTGGATCCCGCTGCCCGACCGCATCTTCTCGCTCGACGACGGCACCTCGATCGCGCTCACCGTGGTGTTCATCTTCGTCGCGGTCAACGCGATCAACCTGATCGACGGGCTGGACGGCCTGGCCGCCGGCGTGGTTGCGATCGGCGCCGGTGCCTTCTTCACCTACGCCTACCTGTTGGCCTGGGACCAGGAGCTGGTGCGGGCGACCACGTCCAGCCTGATCACGGTCACGACGCTGGGCGTCTGCCTCGGCTTCCTGCCCTACAACGTGCACCGCGCCCGGATGTTCATGGGCGACTCCGGGGCGATGCTGCTGGGCTTCCTGCTGGCCACGTCCACGATCAGCCTCACCGGGCAGCTCGACCCGTCCCAGCTCAGCAACTTCGGCGCGAACGCGTTCGCCGCGTACCTGCCGCTGCTGCTGCCGCTGGCGGTGATGGCGCTGCCGTTCCTCGACCTGGTGCTGGCCTACGTCCGGCGCACGCTGGCCGGCAAGCTGTGGTACCAGGCCGACAAGCAGCACCTGCACCACCGGATGCTCAGCCTCGGCCACAGCCACGGCCGCGCGGTGGCCCTGCTCTGGCTGTGGTCGGCGCTGGTCGCGTTCGGCGTCGTGCTGGTGGGGCTGCTGCCCAACCCGATCACGGTCGCCGTGCTCCTGTGCGGCGTGCTGCTGGCCGCCCTGCTGACCTGGGGCGGTCGTGCCCGCCGGACGGCCGATGGCTGAACCGTCCCGCCGTCCGGCCCCCAGCCCGAACGTGGCGCGGGCGCGACACCTGCTCGCGGCGGGCGCCGCCGGCGGCCACACCGCGCTCGGCCTGTGCGTGGTCGCCTTCGGCATCACCGGCGGGACGGCCGGTGCCATCTCCGCCGCGCTGGCCGGCATCCTCGCCATCGCATTCTTCACCATCGGCCAGGCCGTGCAGGTGCTGGTGGCCGACGCCGACCCGCGCACGGTGCTGACGGCCGCGGTCGCGTCCTACATCCTGCGGGTGGTCGGCCTGGGCGCCCTGCTGGCGCTCGCGCTGGCCAACGCCGAGCGGCTGACCGCGATGAACCCGACCGCCGTCGCGGTCTCGACGATCGCGGTCGTGCTGGGCTGGCTGGGGGTCGAGATCTGGGCGTTCTCGAAGCTGCGGCTGCCGGTCTTCGACGAAACCGAGAAGACCTCGGACCCGACCGCGGACTGAGGGTGAAAACACCGTGTCCCGGCTGATAAGGTCCCTAGGACCATGGGTGAGCAGAGCGGGATGGACACCGGTCTTCGCGTTCTCAGCATTCTGATCGCCGGGCTGGTCTTCTACGGAGGCCTGGGCTGGTTGTTGGACCGCTGGATGCAGACATCCTGGTGCTTGCCAGTGGGGATCATCGTCGGCACCGCTGCCGGGGTCTACATGGTGATCGCACGTTATGGACGGTCCTCGTGATCGACAGACAGGAGAGTGAATGTCCGGCCTGGTCGGTCTGCTGATCCCGCTGGAGTGGGCGGTCTGCCTCGGCGAGGCGGCGGGGGAGCACGGCGCCGAAGAGGCGTCGTCGACGGGCTTCCCGCCCGGCGTGAGCAGCTTCTGCTCGCGCGCGCTCCTGCCCGGGGTGCTGCCCGAGTGGGTGAACAACCACCTCTTCCAGGCCGTGCTCGGTGCCGCCGTCGTGATCGGCTTCTGGCTGTGGATGGCGCGTGGCCAGAAGGTCGTGCCCGGCCGCAAGCAGTTCGTGGGGGAGTACCTCTACAACGTGCTGCGCAACACCATCGCCCGCGACATCCTGGGCCACGACTACCGCGCGTTCCTGCCCTACCTGGTGGCGCTGTTCAGCTTCATCCTGGTGAACAACCTGTTCGGCCAGTTCTTCCTGTTCATGTTCCCGACCTTCTCCAAGATCGGGTACGCCTACGGCCTCGCCCTGCTGTCGTGGATCCTCTACAACGCCGCGGGCATCTGGAAGTCGGGCTTCTTCGGCTACCTGAAGAAGAGCACCCTGCCGGCCGGCGTCCCGAAGGCGCTGTGGATCCTGATCATCCCGCTGGAGTTCCTCTCGAACTTCATCGTCCGACCGATCACGCTGGCCCTGCGACTCTTCGCCAACCTGTTCGCCGGCCACCTGGTGGTGCTGGTGTTCGTGGTCGGCGGCACCCTGCTGCTGGAGAGCGGCCAGGCCTTCTACATGGCCGCCGGCGGCGTCTCCCTGATCTTCAGCTTCGCCATCTTCGGCCTGGAGATCTTCGTCGGCGTCCTGCAGGCCTACATCTTCACCGTCCTCACCGCCCAATACGTGTCCTCGGCCCTGGCCGACGAACACTGACCACGCTGTAAACCCGAAAGGAAAGAGCACATGCTCCCTCTGGAAATCGCCGGCTCCATGAACATGCTCGGCTACGGCCTGGCGACGCTCGGCCCCGGCCTCGGCGTCGCCTGGATCTTCTCCTCGGTGATCAACGGCACCGCGCGGCAGCCTGAGGCCCGTGGCGCCATGATGGGCACCGCGTGGATCGGCTTCGCCGTGGTCGAGGCGCTGGCGATCATCGGTATCGCCCTCGCCTTCGTCATTCAGTGAATCCTGCCGGCATGTTGCCGCTGGAAGGTGGGCTGGACCTCGGGCCGCTGCTGCCCGAGCACCTGTCCGAGATGATCGCCGGCATCGTCCTTTTCCTGCTGATCTGGTGGGTCGTGGCGAAGAAGGTCGTCCCGGTCTTCGAGGCGACCTATGCGGAGCGGACGGCCGAGATCGCCGGTGGTATCGAGAAGGCCGAGGCCGCGCAGAAAGAGGCGGCCGCAGCCCTCGCCGAGTACCAGGCCCAACTGGCCACCGCTCGTGCCGAGGCCGGACGCATCCGCGAGGACGCCCGCGCCCAGGCCGTGACGCTGGCCGCGGAGATCCGCGAGCAGGCGCAGGCCGACTCGGCACGGATGGTCGCGGCGGCCAAGGCCCAGATCGAGGCCGAGCGCAACCAGGTGATCAACCAGCTGCGCGGTGAGGTCGGTGGCCTGGCCACCCAGCTCGCCGGACGCATCGTCGGGGAGTCGCTGGAGGACGACGAGCGCGCCCGTCGCAGCGTCGACCGCTTCATCGCCGAGCTGGAGTCCCAGCCGCAGGAGGCAGGATGAGCGCGGCCGCCGAGGCCCGGCAGTCCGAGCTCGACCGGGTGCTCGACGCCCAGACGGCGAGCCCGGAACTCGCGGCGGAGCTCTTCGCCGTCGCCGACCTGCTCGGTGGCCAGGCGCAGCTGCGCAACGCGATCGCCGACCTGACGGTGGACGACGACCGGCGCGCCGGACTGGCGAACGCGGTGTTCTCCGCGCGCGTCAGCGCACCCACCGCGACGGTGGTCGCCGCGGCGGCCGGACTGCGCTGGAACAGCCCCGCTGCGCTGGTGGCGGCCATCGACCGTCAGGGCGTCCGGGCACTGCTCGGGCACGCGCTCGCCGCGGGCACGCTGGACACGGTGGAGGAGGAGCTGTTCCGGTTCACCCGCACCGTGGTGGCCGACCACCCGCTGCGCAGTGCGCTGGACGATCGCACGGCCCCGGTGGCGCTGCGCCAGCAGCTCGTCGGCGACCTGCTCGACGGGCGTGCCGACGCCGACACCGCCGCCCTCGCGCGGCGTGCCGTGGCCCGCGCCACGGTCTCGTTCGAGAACACGGTCGAGGACTACCTGGCACTGGCGGCCGACGTCCGGTCCCGGGCGATCGCGACCGTGACGGTCGCTCGTCCGCTCGACGCGGAGCAGGGCGCCCGGCTCCTGGCTGCGCTGGAGCGCCAGCTCGGCCGCAGCGTGAACCTCCAGGTGATCGTCGACCCCTCGGTGATCGGCGGCGCCCGGGTGCAGGTGGGCGACGAAGTGATCGAGGGCACGGTGGCCGGCCGGCTGGCCGCAGCCGAGAAACAACTGACCCAGTAGAGAATCGAAAGCAGAAGGTGCACAAATGGCGGAACTGACCATCAGCCCCGAAGAGATCCGGGACGCGCTGGAGTCGTTCGTGTCCAACTTCGACCCGGCGACCGCTACCCGGGACGAGGTGGGCACCGTGGCGACCTCCGGTGACGGCATCGCCCGGGTCGAGGGCCTGCCGTCCGCGATGGCCAACGAGCTGCTGGAGTTCGCCAACGGCACCCGCGGCATCGCCTTGAACCTCGACGTGCGCGAGATCGGCGTGGTCGTGCTGGGCGACTCCGAGGGCATCGAGGAGGGCTCGATCGTCAAGCGCACCGGCGAGGTGCTGAGCGTCCCGGTGGGCGACGGCTACCTCGGCCGCGTCGTGGACGCGATGGGCAACCCGATCGACGGTCTCGGCGAGATCACCGACGTGCCCGAGCTGCGCGCACTCGAACTCCAGGCGGCCGGCGTCATGGACCGCCAGAGCGTGAACGAGCCGCTCCAGACCGGCATCAAGGCCATCGACTCGATGACCCCGATCGGACGCGGCCAGCGCCAGCTGATCATCGGCGACCGCAAGACCGGCAAGACCGCGATCGCCGTCGACACGATCATCAACCAGAAGGCCGCCTGGGCCACCGGTGACCCGAAGAAGCAGGTGCGCTGCATCTACGTCGCCATCGGCCAGAAGGGCTCCACGATCGCCGCGCTCCGCACGGTGCTGGAGGAGTCCGGGGCGCTGGAGTACACCACGATCGTGCACGCGCCGGCGTCCGACCCGGCCGGCTACAAGTACATCGCCCCCTACACCGGCTCGGCCATCGGCCAGCACTGGATGTACCAGGGCAAGCACGTGCTGATCGTCTTCGACGACCTCACCAAGCAGGCCGAGGCCTACCGCTCGATGTCGCTGCTGCTGCGCCGCCCGCCGGGCCGCGAGGCCTACCCCGGCGACGTGTTCTACCTGCACAGCCGCCTGCTGGAGCGCTGCGCGAAGCTGTCCGACGAGCTCGGCGGGGGATCGATGACCGGCCTGCCGATCATCGAGACCAAGGCCAACGACGTGTCGGCGTACATCCCGACCAATGTGATCTCGATCACCGACGGCCAGATCTTCCTGCAGTCCGACCTCTTCAACGCGAACCAGCGTCCGGCCATCGACGTGGGCATCTCGGTGTCCCGCGTCGGCGGCGCCGCTCAGGTGAAGGCGATGAAGAACGTGGCCGGCACGCTCAAGATCGGCCTGGCCCAGTACCGCGACATGGAGGCGTTCGCGATGTTCGCGTCCGACCTGGACGCCGCGTCCCGGCGCCAGCTCGACCGTGGTGCGCGTCTGGTCGAGCTGCTGCGCCAGCCGCAGTACAGCCCCTACCCGGTGGCCGAACAGGTCATCAGCGTCTGGGGCGGCACGACCGGCAAGTTCGACGACGTCCCGGTGAACGAGGTGCTGTACTTCGAGCGCGAGTTCCTTGACTACCTGCGCCACAACACCAAGGTGCTGGACACGATCGCCGAGACCGGCCAGTTCACCAAGGACACCGAGCAGGCCGTTGTCGAGGCCCTGGCGAAGTTCCGCGAGCAGTACGTCAGCACCGACGGCAAGGCCCTCGTCGAGGGCGATCAGGTCGCTGAGGCGATCGCGGAAGAGGACCTCGACCACGAGCAGATCGTGGTGCAGAAGAAGCGGAGCTGATCTCGATGCCAGCCAGCCTGCGGGAGCTGCGACAGCGCCGGAAGTCGGTGACCGCGACCAAGAAGATCACCCGGGCGATGGAGCTCATCGCCTCGTCGCGGATCATCAAGGCGCAGCAGGTCGCGGCCCGGGCGCTGCCGTTCACCCGGGAGCTGAACCGGGCGGTGTCGGCGGTGGCCAACAAGTCGCACCTGCACCACCCGCTGACGCAGGACTCCGACAACCCCAAGCGCATCGCGATCCTGTTCATCACCTCCGACCGGGGCATGAACGGTGCGTACTCCTCCAACGTGATCAAGACCGTAGCTTCGTTCCGGCAGCGGGCCGAGAGCGAGGGCAAGGAGCTGCTGCGCTACGTGGTGGGGCGCAAGGGCATCGGGTACCTGAAGTACCGCAACCTGCCGATCGCCGAATCCTGGGAGGGCTTCTCCGACTCCCCAACCTACGACCGGGCGGTGGAGATCTCCGACCGGCTGCTCCAGGACTTCCTGACCCCGACCGAAGAGGGCGGCGTCGACGAGATCTGGGCGGTCTACACCCGGATGGAGTCGATGCTCACCCAGACCCCCCGCGTCCGCCGGCTGCTTCCCCTGGAGGTCGTCGAGGGTGTGCAGGAGGCCGACCCGGAGCACGCCGAGGCGCTGTACCTGTTCGAGCCCGACCCCGAGACGGTGCTGGACGCGCTGCTCCCGCTGTACGTGCGCAGCCGCGTGTGGTTCTACCTGTTGCAGTCGGCCGCGTCGCAGCTGGCCAGCCAGCAGCGGGCGATGAAGTCGGCCACCGACAACGCCCAACAACTGATCGAACGGCTCACCCGGGAGGCCAACCAGGCCCGGCAGGCCGAGATCACCCAGGAAATCAGCGAGATCGTCGGTGGCGCCAGCGCGCTGGCCGACCTGACCGAAAACGACTAGGCAGCAGAAGGCAGACAAGCGATGACCGTGACTACGCAGACCCCGACCGATACGGACGCCGGCGCCGCGACCGGCCGGGTGGCCCGGGTGATCGGCCCGGTGGTGGACGTGGAGTTCCCCGCCGACCAGTTGCCCGACATCAACAACAAGCTGCTGATCGAGATCGACTCCGGCGAGGAGACCCGCACGATCGCGGCCGAGGTGGCGCTGCACGTGGGCGACAACATCGTCCGCGCGATCTCGCTGAAGCCGACCGACGGCATGCGCCGCGGGGCGAAGGTGTTCGACACCGGCGCGCCGATCAGCGTCCCGGTGGGCGACGTCACCAAGGGCCGGGTCTGGAACGTCACCGGCGAGTGCTTGAACGAGGACAACGCGTCCATCGAGGTGGCCGAGCGGTGGCCGATCCACCGGCAGGCGCCGAAGTTCGACACCCTCGAGCCGAAGACCCAGATGCTGGAGACCGGCATCAAGGTGCTCGACCTGCTCACCCCCTACGTCCAGGGCGGCAAGATCGGCCTGTTCGGCGGCGCCGGTGTGGGCAAGACGGTGCTGATCCAGGAGATGATCTACCGCATCGCCCACAACTTCGGTGGCACCTCGGTGTTCGCCGGCGTGGGGGAGCGCACCCGTGAGGGCAACGACCTGATCGCGGAGATGATCGAGGCCGG
>JAIUOS010000006.1 GCA_020161755.1 Actinomycetota bacterium | reverse complement strand
ACGCCGACGGTGACGCCCACCCCGACCGAGACGCCGACGGTGACGCCCACCCCGACCGAGACGCCGACGGTGACGCCGACCCCGACCGAGACGCCCACAACCGAGACGCCCACGGTGACGCCGACCGCGACCGTCACACCGACCGAGGAACCCACCGGCACCCCGACCGCGACCGTCACACCCACGGAGACGGCAACCGCGACCACCGAACCCTCGGCGACGACCACGCCGACGGTTGCGCCCACGCCGAAGCCGTCGCCCACCCACACGCCGAAGCCGATGCCGACGCCGACCCGTCCGACCAACCGGCCCTGGTCGTCGCAGGACTCCGCGTCCACCGCGACCGTGAGTGACAAGGCGACGACCGAGTCGACCAGTGCGCCGGAGCCGAGCAAGCCCAGCAAGCCGAGCACTCCTCCGACGAAGGCGGACCAGCCGCCGGCCGAGCCGGTCCGGCGTTCGTCGACCGACACCACCGGGCACGTGTCCAGCGCCAACGGCGCCGGTTCGGCGAGCCGGAACGTGAGCTCGGCCAGCCGTGCGACCCAGCCCGAGTCGTCCCCGAAGGACGACGCCAGCACTGGCCCGTGAGGTATCCGCGCACCTTTCTCGCTGCCGCGGTAGCCGCGGTCCTCGCGTCCTCCGGTTGCAGCGTCAGCGCGCCCAGCGCGTCCCCGTCGCTCTCGCCGTCCGCGTCCAGCGCGACGCCCACGCCGACGATGACCGCACCGAGCCCGACGCCCAGCGCGACCACCGCGTCGCCGAAACCCACGCCGACCAAGCCGCCCAAGGACACCCGCAAGGGCTCGCAGCTGGCGAAGCCGTACACGGTGAACGGGATCATCGTGGTGTCGAAGAAGCACCGGATCACCGCGGCGTACCGTCCGCCCCACCCGACGGGCCCGTACGGTCTGGATGCGCCCGCCGCCGCCGCGCTGACGAAGATGACCGCGGCCGCGAAGGCGGACGGGGTACGGATCCGGGTGCACAGCGGCTACCGCAACTGGGCCACCCAGAACGCGAGTTACCAGAAGGCCCTGCGCAACTACCCCCAGAACATCAGCTTCTACGCGCCCGCCGGCGCGAGTGAGCACCAGACCGGGCTCGCCGTCGACCTGTGGGACGGTGTCACCTGGAGCCTGCCGATGGCCAACACCGCGACCGGCAAGTGGCTGTTCAAGAACGCCCACCGGTTCGGCTTCGTGCTGCGCTACCCCAACGGCAAGACGAAGATCACCGGCTACCACTACGAGCCGTGGCACTACCGCTACATCGGCAAGACGGACGCAATGAAGTTCAAGGGCAACTCGCTGACCCTCGAGGAGTACCTGCACCTCGCCTGACCAAGATGGGGACGGTTCCCAATCCGGTCCCGGACCAAGATGGGGACGGTTCCCAATCCGGTCCCGGACCAAGATGGGGACGGTTCCTAACTCGGTCCCGGACCGAGTTAGGAACCGTCCCCGTTTCGGACCACCGGCGCACGACGGCGCGGAAGAATGGCGCCATGACCAGCGATGAACTCCCCCGACCGGACGCGCGCCCGGGAGCCGGCAAGCGGATCGGCATCCTCACCAGCGGCGGGGACGCCCAGGGCATGAACGCCGCCGTGCGCGCCGCCGTTCGCACCGCCGTGACACTGGGCGCACAGGTCTACGCGGTGTACGAGGGCTACCAGGGCATGGTCGACGGCGGGACGGGGATCCGCGAACTCGCCTGGGAGGACGTGGGCAGCATCCTGCACAAGGGCGGCACCATGATCGGCACCTTCCGCTCCAAGGACTTCCGCGAACGGGACGGACGCCGCAAGGCGGCTCGCAACCTCCTCGAGCACGGCATCGACCGCCTGATCGTGATCGGGGGGGACGGCTCGCTCTCCGGCCTGGACCAGTTCCGGGCCGAATGGCCCGACCTGCTGGCCGAGCTGGTCGCGTCCGGCGACCTCGAACAGGCGGTCGCGGACGCCCACCCGGCGCTGATGTTCGCCGGCCTGGTCGGCTCCATCGACAACGACCTGGTCGGCACCGACATGACGATCGGCGCAGACACCGCCCTGCACCGCATCGTCGAGGCCATCGATGCCCTGGCCAGCACCGCGGCCAGCCACCAGCGCAGCTTCGTCGTCGAGGTGATGGGACGCCACTGCGGCTACCTCGCCCTGATGAGCGCGATCGCCGGCGGCTGCGACTACGTGCTGCTACCCGAGAACCCGCCCGAGGACGGCTGGGAGCAGCGCATGTGCACGGCCCTGCGTCGGGGCCGCGAGGGTGGCCGCCGCGACTCGCTGGTGGTGGTCGCCGAAGGCGCCCAGGACCGTCACGGCAACCCGATCACGTCGGCCTACGTCCGGCAGGTGCTCGAGGACCACCTGCACGAGGACGCCCGGGTCACGATCCTGGGCCACGTCCAGCGGGGCGGCGCCCCCAGCGCGTACGACCGCTGGGCGTCCACCTGGCTCGGCTATGAGGCGGTGCTCGAGGTGCTGGACGCGGACGCCGACACCGCCGGCCCGGTAATCGGCTTCCGCGGCAACCGGGTCACCCGGGTGCCGCTGGTCGAGGCGGTGGCGAAGACCCGCCAGGTGCCCGAACTGATCGCGGCCGGCGACTACGAGGGCGCCATGGCGATCCGCGGCGGGTCGTTCACGGAGGCGTCCCGGATCCTGTCCGAGCTCGTCGAGCCCAGCCGCGTCGACGCGCCCGAGTCGTCGAAGCGCATCGCGATCATCCACGCCGGCGGGCTCGCGCCCGGCATGAACGCCGCCGCCCGCGATGCCGTCCGCCTCGGCATCAGCCGGGGCCACACGATGCTGGGCGTACGGGACGGCTTCCCCGGACTGCGCGACGGCCACATCGCCGAGCTGTCGTGGAGCGACGTCGAGGGCTGGCTGGTGGACGGCGGCGCCGACCTCGGCGTGCGCCGAACGATCCCCACGGTGGAGGAGCTGTACCGGATCAGCCGGTCGATCGAGGACCACCGCATCGACGCCCTGCTGATGATCGGTGGCTGGAACGGCTACCAGGCCGCCGAGCTGATGCACCGCGAGAAGGACCGCTTCCCCGCCTGCGGGCTGCCGATCGTCTGCGTGCCCGCGTCCATCGACAACAACCTGCCGGGCTCGGAGCTGGCCATCGGCGCCGACACCGCCCTGAACGTGATCGTCGAGGCCGTGGACCGGATCAAGATGTCGGGCAGCGCGGCCAAGCGGGCGTTCGTGGTGGAGACGATGGGACGCTACTGCGGCTACCTGGCCCAGATGGGGGCCCTGGCGGGCGGGGCGGAGCGGGTGTACCTGCACGAGGAGGGCATCAGCCTGTCGGCGTTGCAGGAGGACCTGGAGTGGCTGCGGAACAGCTTCGCGTCCGGGCGCAAGCTGTTCCTGGCGATCCGCAATGAGAACGCCAACCCGCTCTACACCACCGACTTCCTGGCCCGGCTGCTCGAGCAGGAGGGGCACGGGCTCTACGACGTGCGGCAGAACATCCTCGGACACATCCAGCAGGGCGGCTGCCCGACGCCGTTCGACCGCCTGCTGGCGGTGCGGCTGGTGTCACGCGCGCTCGACCTGATCGGCGCCGAGTTCGCCGGGGGAACGTCCGAGAGCTCCTACCTGGGACTGGTGAAGTCGAAGGTGACCGCGTTCCCGATGAGCCAGATGCTGACCGAGATGGACGTCCGCTATCGCCGCCCGAAAGACCAGTGGTGGCTCGCCCTGCGTCCGGTGATGAAGGCGGTGGCGGACGCCGCCGTCTGACGTCCGCGTCCGCCCCACACCGGGGACGGTTCTTCGATCCGCCACTTTTCGGCGGGGAACGGGGACAGTTGTTCAACGCAGGGGTTCCCGGCGTTTCGAAGATCCGTCCCCTTTGCCCGCCAAATTCTGGCGGATCGAAGAACCGTCCCCGATATCCGCCAGAATCCGGCGGATCGAAGAACCGTCCCCGGGTCAGAAGGTGGCGGTGTCGATCACGAAGCGGTAGCGGACGTCGGAGGCGACCACCCGGTCGTAGGCGGCGTTGATGTCCTCGCCGCCGATCACCTCGACCTGGGCGGCCAGGCCGTGCTCGGCGCAGAAGTCCAGCATCTCCTGGGTCTCGGCGATGCCGCCGATCTGCGAACCGGCCAGGATCCGCCGCTGCCCGACCAGCCCGCCGAGGCTCAGCTGCACCGGGTGCTCGGGCAGGCCGACGTCCACCAGCGCTCCGCCGGTCTTCAGGCAGCCGATCCGGGCGTTGAGGTTCTGGTCGGCCGACACCGTGCTGATGATCAGGTCGAACCGCTTGCGCAGGGCGCGCAGCGTCCCCGGCTCGGAGACCGCGTGGTATTCGGACGCGCCGAAGCGCCGTCCGTCCGCCTCCTTCGAGCGGGTCTGGCTGATCACCGCGACCTCCGCCCCCATCGCCGCCGCGAGCTGGACGCCCATGTGCCCCAGCCCGCCCATGCCGACGATCGCCACCCGCTTGCCGGGCCCGGCGCCCCACCGCTTCAGCGGCGAGTACAGGGTGATGCCGGCGCACAGCAGCGGCGCGGCCTGGGACAGCTCGATCCCGTCCGGGATGCGGCAGACATAGTCCTGCTCGACGGTGATGCAGGTGGAGTAGCCGCCGGCCGTCGGCAGCCCGTCCCGTCCGGTCGCGTTGTACGTCCAGATCGTGCCGCCGGGGCCGTCGCAGAACTGCTCGTCACCGGCCAGGCACTGCTCGCACTCCCCGCAGGAGTCGACGAAGCAGCCGACGCCCACCCGGTCGCCGACCGCGAACCTCGTCACCGCCGGGCCGACCTCGCGCACCACGCCGGCCAGTTCGTGGCCCGGCACCAGCGGGTAGGTCGCCGGCCCCCACTCCCCGCGGGCGGTGTGGATGTCGGAGTGGCAGATGCCCGTGTAGGCGATGTCGAACAGCACCTCGGTGGGACCGGGCTCGCGGCGTTCGATCGTGGTGCGGGCGAACCGGCCGGTGGGTGCGTCAATGGCGTATGCGATGGCGTGGGGCATGCGACAACTCCTGTGCGTGGACTCTGGTCGGCATTCTGCCAGTCGTCCGCACACACAACGGTCGGCCGCGTTCGCTCCCCGGAACACGGCCGACCGCCCCCCGAAGGGGGCTCTTGCAGCGGGAGCGTGGGTTGCACGCGATCGACCGCTGACGCTTGGCTGGGGGCCCACTCTGCCACTCCGCGGCCATTCCGCCAAGGCTTAACGTCGTTTGGTTTTTGCGGACGCGACACCCGCGGACCGTGACGCTACGAGACCTCGCTGCGCCGGGCTGCCGACCGCGCAAGGAGGTCGCGAATGCCGTCGACGACCTTGGCCCCGTCGAAGCCAGGGATCGGAAGCACGTTCAGGACGCCGAGGAAGAGGTTCCCCAGCCCGGCCACCCACCAGATGGACGTGGTCGCCGCCACTTCGTTGATGCGTCCGGACGGGCTCGCCGCCAGGGCGATACCGAGCAGCGGCAGCGCGAACAGCAGCTGCACGACCGGCCCGGCGAGACTGCGGAAGATCCGGTTCCAGCCGTGGGGCTTGGGCTCGATCACCACCCCGAGGCCGGCGCCGTTCAGGATGGCCTTCGTCCAGCGGTGTCCGGCGAGGACGCCCGCGGCGACGTGGCCGAGCTCGTGCAGCAGTGTTCCCAGCAGGATCAGGACGGTGACCGCGGCGCCCCAGTTGAGCGACTCGGCGAGGGTCGGATGCACCCCGACGCGGCGGGACATCAGTGCGTGGAAGATTCCGTACACCGCGACGAGGGCCCCCATCGTGACCGCGAAACCCGGCCGTACTTCGACCTCGAACTCGGGCGCGGGGAGATCGCTCACCGGCCCTCCCTCATTCGTGCAGCGGCGTCTGACTTTCTGCGTGGCGGCGCTTGGACCGACCTTACCCGAGGCCCACCCCCTGCACCCAGCGTCCCGACGCCCGAAGACTGCGCATTCCGGGATCGGGCGGCGCCCGTCCGCCCGTCGGGGTCCACAGGAGCGGACCGGTCCACTCACAGCAGACGCACAGACCGGGCGAGTTGAGTTGCTCGCGACGAACTCCCCGACCGAAAGGCACCCGCCGATGTCCCCCTCCCGCTACTCCACAGTGACCCGCCGCGCCTTCCTCGGCGGGCTCTCCGCCGCCGCGATCGTCGGCGTGGTCGGGTGCGCTGCCACCGGCTCGACGACGACGTCCGCCACCGGTCAGGCCACGGCGACCGCGAGCGCGTCCAGCACCGCGTCCGTCACCGCGACCGCGTCGGCGAGCACATCCGGGAAGACCCTGCCGGCCAGCGCCCAGGCCACGGTCTCCTGGACCTTCGCCTCCAGCGGCGGGATGTCCCGCAACCCGTACATGGCGGTCTGGATCGAGGACGCCGACGGCAACTTCGTGAAGACCCTCGCGCTGTACCACAAGGCCAACGGCGACAACTGGCTGAACACCTTGTCCACCTGGTACGCCGCCTCGGGCGGCACCGACACCACCACCAGCGGCACCGTCCCGGCCGGCAGCTTCACCACCACGTGGGACGGCACCACCGCGTCCGGCGACCGGGCCGCGCAGGGCACCTACTACGTGTGCATCGAGAGCGTGGTCGAGCACGGCTCGGACAGCCTGGTGCGCCAGCAGGTGACCTTCGGCTCGTCCGCCGCCAAGACCAGCCTGACCGCCACCGGCGACATCACCGCCGCCGCGGTCGACTACGCCGTCTGACGGAAAGGGGACTGTCCCCTACCCGCCAACTCCGCACTCAGGTGGACCGAAAGGGGACTGTCCCCTTTCGGTCCACGCGTTCGGTCTGCGAAATGAAAGGGGACTGTCCCCTTTCATTTCGCCGGGAGTCACCAGGAGCCGCAGGTGCGCACCTCGCCGGCGGGGTCGATCGTGATCGCCGCCGCGCCCGGGACGGAGCGGAGCACGCGGACGGCCTCCGTCCAGTCGAGTACCCCCACCACGGTGGCCAGGGCGTCGGCGGTCATCGCGTCCAGGGCTCGGACGGTGGTCGAGGGACGCTCGGCCACCGGCCGTCCGGTCCGCGGGTCGAGGACGTGGCCGAACCACTGCTCGCCGATCCGAAAGCCGCGGTGCACCGGGCCGCTGGTGGCCATCGCCGCCTCGCCCAGCTCGACCACCCGGATCGGGGCGCCGCCGACGGACCGGGGGTCCTCCACGCCCACCCGCACCGGGTCGGCACCGACGTGGCGCAGGTCGCCGCCGGCATTGACCAGCACGTCCACCACCCCGTCACCGCCGGCGGCCACCGCCACGCCGCGATCGACGATGTAGCCCTTGGCGATCGCGTTCAGGTCCAGGCCCGAGCAGTCGCCCAGACGGGTCGCGACGCCGTCCGCCACCTCGAACGGCAGCGTCCGCAGGTCACGCGCCAGCCCGGCCAGCTCGTCGTCGGACGGGAGCCGCTGCTCGGCCTCCGCGCGCAACCAGCGTTGCCGCAGCCGGGCGGTCGCCGGGTGGAAGCCGCCGCCGGACACCGTCCACCAGTGCTGCGCGGCCTCCAGCACCTCCACCAGTTCGGCGGACGGCTCGTGGTCGCCGCCCGCCCGCCACCGCGACAGCTCGCTGCCCGGGTCGAACACCGAGAACACCGACTGGAGCCGCACCATCTCCTCCAGCGCGGCCCGCTCCCCCGCCTCGGCCCGCGCCTGCGCGTCCGACCCGGTCGCGGCCACCCTGATCTCCACGTTCGTGCCGAGCAGCGGGTGGTAGACACCGCGCGAGGTCGCGGTCGCGGGAGGCGGGACGGTGCTCACCTCAGCACCCTACGCAGCCGGGTCCGACAGCGGGAGGGACGCGACTCACATCCTTCCGCCACCCGGTTCACAGGAACCCCACAGATCCGGCCACCACTCTCAGTGCCATGGCCCAACTCACCGTCCCTCCCCGCCGCGTCGCCCCGGATCCCGCGCGGACCGCGCAGCGTCCGCCGGCGCCGGCCCGCCGCTCAGCGCAGCGCTGGACGTGGAGCGGCGAGACCACCGTGATGGCCGCGGGTTGGGCCAGCATGGCGATGTGCCTGGTGCTGTTCCTGGCCGAGGGCGGCCTGTCCCGCTTCGCCACGGTGGGTGGCGCGCTCACCGCGGTCGGCATCCTCGCCGGCCTGGCGGCCACCAACGCGCTGCTGCTGATGCTGCTGCTCGCCGCGCGCGTCCCGGTGATCGACCGGGTGCTCGGCCAGCCCCGCGCGACCGCCCTGCACTCCCGGCTCGGCGACTGGGTGGTGTACGGGCTCGGCGTGCACGCCGTCTTCATCCTGCTCGGCTACACCGTGATGGACAACGTCTCCCCGATCGCCGAGTTCCTCTACCTGTGGGCGGCGAGCGACTTCATCCTCGCCGTCGCGGGCATGGGGCTGCTGCTGGTAGTCGTGGTCTCCTCGATCGTCGCGGCCCGCCGTCGCCTGCCGTACGAGGTGTGGCACGGCATCCACCTCACGAGCTACGCGGCCGTCGGGCTGTCGATCCCGCACATGTTCTCGATGAGCGGGCTGCTCGCTCAGGGCGCCTGGCAGCGCACCTACTGGATCGCGATCCTCGTGGTCACCGGCGCCGCCCTGCTGGGCTTCCGGTTCCTCGCCCCGCTGGTCACCTCGCTGCGCCACCAGCTGCGGGTGGTCCGCGTCCAGCCCGCCGGACCGGACGCCTACAGCATCGAGCTGTCCGGCCGCCGGCTCGACCAGCTCGGCGCCCGCAGCGGCCAGTACCTGCACTGGCGGTTCCTCGGCAAGGGCCTGTGGTGGCACCAGCACCCGTTCTCGCTCTCGGCCGCCCCGCGCGCGGATCGGCTGCGCATCACCGTCCGCACCCTCGGTGCCGGCAGCGCCGCGCTGGCGTCGGTTCGTCCGGGCACCCGGGTGTTCGTCGAAGGACCGTACGGCACCTTCACCGACACCGCCCGCACCAGCGAGACCGTCGCGCTGGTGGGCGCCGGCATCGGGATCGCGCCGATCCGGGCGCTGCTCGAGGACGCGACCTTCGCCGCCGGCAACGCCACCGTCGTGCTGCGCGCCTCCCGCGCCGACGAGCTCTACCTGCTTGACGAGATCGAGTGGCTCTGCCGCCGCAGGGGCGCGAACCTGGTCGTCCTCACCGGTCACCGCGCCGACGGACGCTGGGTGCCCGCCGAGAGCCCCGAGCTGACCCTCGACGAACTGGTGCCCGACCTGGCCGACGCCGACCTGTTCGTCTGCGGCCCCTCGGGCTTCACCGAACGAGTCGTCGCCGAGGCCAGGCAGAGCGGCGTGCCCGCCCGCCGGATCCACGTCGAGGACTTCGCCTGGTGAACCGGGTACGCAAATCGCCCTGGATTGCGCCCCACGAGGCCAGAATCGACCTACGGGCGCCGATCCAGGGCGAATCCGTTCGCCTTTCCCCCGCGCCCGCCTAGGACGCGGCGACCACCCGGCCGTCCTCGACCCGCACCCGGAGCGGATTGCCGAGCCCGGCCGAGCTGGCCGCCACCCACAACGCGTGCGTGCCGGCCACCGGGAGCCGGTCGCCGGCGGCCGCATCCCAGCGCGCGAAGGCCCCGGCCCCGACCGTCGCCTCGGCGTGGACGGTGGCTCCCGCCGCCACCGGGACGCGGACGACCCCGACGAGCTCCGGCGCCTCATCGCCGACCCCGGCGTAGAGCTGGGCGACATGGGTGGTGGCCCGGCCGGACGGGTTGGTGACCTCGAGGTCCAGGCGCAGCGCACCGGCAGCGACCGTCGCGCCGACCACCGGCACCGCGCTCCCCGCGTAGCCGAGCCCGTGACCGAACGCGAACAGCGCCCCCTTCTCACGGACGGCGGCCGCCCGATAGCCGATGCCGTCGTCGGCGTCGTAGTCGACGTCGGTCGGGTCGGCGGCGGGGCCCTGGTCGCCGTCGGGCAGGTCGGCCCGCGACCGCGGGAAGGTGAGCGGGAGCCGTCCGCCGGGCTCGGTGTCGCCGAAGAGAATCCCGGCCAGCGCCGCCCCGAACCGCTCCCCCGGGTACCAGACCTGGAGCACCGCGGCTACGTCGTCGAGCCACGGCATCAGCACCGCGCCGGGCGTGTTCAGCACGACCACCGTCCGCGGGTTGGCCGCGGCCACCCGCCGCACGAGCGCGTCCTGGTCGCCGGGCAGGGCGAGGGTGTCGCGATCCATCCCCTCGCTGCACGCCATGGTCACCACCACGACCGCGGCATCACAGTCCTGCGCGACGGCGGCGGCACGCTCGTGCCGGTCGTCGGGGAGCTGCCAGCCCAGGCGCAGCGACGGCCCCAGCCCCATCGGCGGGATGACAATGGCCGGGCCTGGCTCGAGATCGATCTGGAGCAGGGCGGGCTCGCCGGCCACGAGGTCGACGACCACCTGCATCGGTACCGCGGGGCCGTCCAGGAACCGTTCGAGCTCCCGCGCGCCGACCATCACCTCCTCGCCGTCGAGGTGGACGCTCGCGCGCCCGCCGAAGGCCAGGCTCAGTCGGTGCGGACCGGTGACGGTGCTGGTCAGCCGGGCACGCCAGCGTCCGGGCCATCCCTGGGCCGGGTCGATCGCCTGGTCGATGGTGGGACGGGTCTCGCGACGGGTACTCCCGTCGGGCGCGGTGACGACCACCTCGACACCGGGGCCGGACCCGTCCGGCAGCACGAACGCTGCGGCCGGCACGGGTGGCAGCGGGACGTCGCCCAGCGACCCCTGGGACCCCTCGACGCGGCGCTGCCCGGCCCGCTCGCGCAGGCCGTCCAGCGGGGTGACGACCCGATCGGGCCGCAGGGCGACCGCCGCCGAGCCGCCGGTGGTGAACAGCGCGTCCGTGCCGCTGGGGCCGATCACCGCGATCGAGCGCACGTCGTCGCCGAAGGGCAGCGCGGCGTCCTCGTTGCGGAGCAGCACCATGGACGCGGCCGCGCAGTCCTCGGCCAGCTGCCGGTGGTCAGGCGTGGACGGGCCGTCGCCGCCCTCCACGGGAGCGAGGGGATCGTCGACCAGCCCCGAGCCGATCAGCGCCCGCGCCAGGTTCTCCACCAGCGTGCGCACCACGCCGGACGGGGCGTCCGCGACCATCTCGGGCGTGCGGCCACCCGGCCCGCCGAGCGCGCCCAGGTCGAGCCCGACGGCCAGGGCGCGGGCGTCGTCCCGCACGGCGAACAGGAAGTCGGGGCAGTAGAAGCCGCGCCACCCCCACTGGCTCCGCGGCAGGTCGAGCAGGTCGGCGCTCTCGCAGGTGTAGGCGCCGTTGAGCCGGTTGTACGAGCCCATCATCGACCACGCGCCGGCCTCGATCGCCGCGCGGAACGGACGCAGGTAGGCGTCCTGCAGCAGCGCCTCCGAGGCCAGGACGTTGATGCTGTCGCCCCGGTCGGGACCCAGCCCGTAGCCGGTGCGACGGCTCTCGCCGTTGTAGGCGACGAAGTGCTTGAGCTGGGCGATCACGTGGTTGCCCTGGAGGCCGCGGACGTGGGCCGCGCCCAGCAGCCCGGAGAGATACGGGTCCTCGCCGAGCGCCTCGGGGATCCGTCCGGCGCGCGGGTCGCGGGCCAGGTCGAGGGTCGGGCCGAGGACCACCGGGAAGCCGGCGGCCCGGGCCTCCGCGCCGACCGCCGCCCCGTACTGCTCGGCCAGTGCGGCGTCGAAGGTGGCCGCGAGCGCGACGCCGGCTGGGAACGCGGTCGCGCCCTCGACGCCGCGCAGGCCGGTGCCGGAGTCCACGTAGTCGGGCGCGGGCAGCCCGCGTCCGGTGAGCGGCGCGAAGTCGCCCAGCGCGACCGCCGCCAGGTCGTCCGCGCCGAGGTCGGCGACGAGGGCGGCCACCCGCTCGTCGAGGCCGACGGACGCGTCCAGCCACACCGGCGCCACGGTCACACCTCCCGGGCGGCGTTGAGGGCGGCCAGGCTGTTCTCGACCTCGGCGACCACGGCCGGCGAGATCAGGCTGAACGCCCCGAACAGCGGCTGGTTCGGCACCCACGCCGTGCGGCGGTTGAAGTCCCTGGCCACGTCCGGGCTGATCCGGGTGAAGGCGGCCATCACGGCCCGGTACGCCTCCGGGTCGTCCATGATCGCGGCCAGCGACGTCGCGGTGGAGACCGCCCCCGGGACGGCGGGCTGCGCGTCCGGGACCCGCCACTCGTGGCGCCCGGTGGTGACCGTGAACGGCTCGGCGCCGGGCAGGTGCACCTCGGCGGTGGTGCTGGCCGGCACCAGGGCGCGGACGACGATCGCGTCGCCGTCGCGGCGCCACTCCACCTCGGCGGTGCCGTAGGGGGTCTCGTGCCGGGTGCTGGCCCAGTCCATCCCGGGCAGCGGCTGCGGGGCGATCGTGAGCGTCCGGTAGCCCGGCGCACCGGGGGCCAGCCCGGCCACGACGCGGTGCATCCAGTCGGCGACCGCGCCGAGGGCGTAGTGGTTGAAGCTCGTCATCTCGCCGGGGTTGATCGAGCCGTCCTCCAGCATCGAGTCCCAGCGCTCCCAGATCGTGGTGGCGCCCATCGTGATCGGGTACAGCCAGGACGGGCACTCGGTCTGGGTGAGCATGCGGCCGGCCTGGCGCAGGTGGCCGGTGCGCGTCAGCGCGTCCGTCACCAGCGGGGTGCCGACGAAACCGGTGCTGATCCGGTAGCCGTCGCGGCGCACCAGCCAGGCCAGGCGCTCGCCCATGCGGTCACGCAGGTCACCGGTCGCGATCCCGAACTCGATGGCCAGGGCGTACGAGGTCTGGGCGTCGGACAGGATCCGGCCGGCCGGGGTCACGTACTCCGCCAGCCACGCCCGGCGCACCTCCTCGGCCTCGGCGGCGTACCGCTGCGCGTCGGCGTCGTACCCGAGCAGGGCGGCCGTCCGCCCGAGCAGTTCGGTGGACCGGTAGAGGTAGGCGGACGCGACCAGGTCGGGGTCGGCCTTCGCCTTCGCCGGGTGGTCGGGCGGGGCGTCCGGGTCGACCCAGTCGCCGAACTGGAACCCGGCCTCCCACAGGTGCCGCTCGCCGGCGAGGGCCAGGAGCTGCTCGACCCAGCCCTTCGCGGACGGGTACTGCGTGGCGAGGACGCCGAGGTCGCCGAACCGCTCGTACAGGACCCACGGCAGGACGGTGGCGACGTCGCCCCAGGCCGCGGCCGGCACCTTCGCCGAGTCGAGCACGTCCGGCACGATGAACGGGACGCCGCCGGAGTGCTGCTGCTCGAGCGCCAGGTCGACCAGCCAGGACGCGAGGAAGCCGTCGCAGTCGAACAGGTAGGACGCGGTGGGGCTGAACACCTGGATGTCGCCGGTCCAGCCGAGCCGTTCGTCCCGCTGCGGGCAGTCGGTCGGCAGGTAGAGGAAGTTGCCCCGCATGCCCCACACCACGTTCTCGTGGAGCCGGCTCACCATCTCATCGGAGCAGTCGAACCACCCGGTGCGCGGCATGGCCGAGCCGATCACCTCGGCGGTGACCGCCGCCGGGTCGAACGCGCCCGGCCAGCCGGTCACCTCGGCGTAGCGGAAGCCGTGGAAGGTGAAACTCGGCGCCCACTCCTCCACCCCGTCGCCGGCCAGCGTGTAGGTGTCGGTAGCCTTCGCGACGCGCAGCGGCCGGACGCCGAGCTCGCCGTGCTCGAGCACCTCGGCGTGCCGCAGCGTGATCGTGGTGCCGGCCTCACCGGACACCCGGATTCGCAGCCGGCCGACCAGGTTCTGGCCGAAGTCGAGCAGGGTCGCGCCGGACGGCGAGGTCGACACCGCGACGACGTCCACGCACTCGGTGACCCGCACCTCCGGGGAGGTCCGGGGGCCGGGCACCGGGCCGGACGGCAGCACCTTCGCGGGTAGCCACCCGTCCGACCCGTCGCCGGGTTCGGCCCAGCCGGACGGGACGCGGGTGGCGTCGAACGACTCGCCCAGGTAGATCCCGGCGGCCGTCCAGGGGCCGTCGCCGCGGGCCAGCCAGTCGGCGCCGGTCGCCACCCATTCGCTGCGGCCGTCCGCGTACTCCAGCAGCAGCTGGCCGGCGAAGGAGGGCTGGGTGCCGTAGAACGGCTTGGCCAGCCCCTGGAAGCCGAAGCTCTCGGTGTACCAGCCGCCGGTGAGCGCCACGCCGATCGCGTTGGGGCCCGGGGTGAGCAGCCCGGTGACGTCGGTGGTCTCGTGCACGAGCCGGTACTGGTAGGGGGTCCAGCCGGGCTTGAGCAGCTGGTCGTCGACCGTCCGTCCGTTGACGAAGGCCTGGTAGACGCCCTGCGCGGTGGCGTAGAAGGTGGCGCGGGTCAGCCCGGCGCCCACCTCGAACGCGTGCCGCAGCAGCACCGGTTGGGCGGTCCGGTCGGGGTCGGGCAGGCCGACGAAGGCCGCACGCCACTCCCCGTCCGCGAGGAACGAGCCGACCACGGACTGCGCGGGGCTCCAGTCCGACCAGCCGTCGATGCCCCGCACCCGCACCCGGACCGTGCCCGGCCGGCGCGGACGCAGCGGGGCGAACGGCCACGCCACGAGCACCGAGTCGTCGCCCTCGAGCTGGTAGCCGGTGGTCGCGGTGCCGTCGTCGAAGGACAGTTCGGCGGCCAGCTGGCGCCAGCCCGGGACGTCGGTGCGGGTGACGACCCAGGAGAGCCGCGGCTCGGGGACGGGGCTGTACGGCGAACCGGGCCGGTACTCGAGCCGGACGGAATCGACAGCGGTGGGCATGCGGGGGCCTTTCGGGCGGGACGGTCGGTGGGTGAAGCTGTTCGGGCGTCAGCCCTTGACGGCGCCGGAGGTCATGCCGGCCACGATCTGGCGCTGGAAGATGATGTACATCACCAGCATCGGGACGGTGATCACCAGGACGTTGGCGAACAGCAGGTTGTAGGTGGTCTGGCTCTGGCTCATGTAATTGAACAAGGTGAGCTGGACGGTGGCGTTCTGGCTGCCGGGCAGGAAGTACAGCGGGTTCTGGAAGTCGTTGAACACGAAGATCGACTGCACGACCACGATGGTGACGATCACCGAGCGCAGCAGCGGGAAGATCACCTGGAAGAACAGCCGCAGCGGGCCCGCCCCGTCCACGATCGCGGCCTCGTCGATCTCGCGCGGGATGCTCGCGATGAAGGCCCGCATGGTCAAGACGGTGAACGCGAGGCCGAACGCGACCTCGACCAGGATCAGGCCCGGGAGCGTCTTGAACAGGCCCAGGCTCTGCATCACCCAGATCGTCGGCACGACCGCCGGCGGGATGATCAGCCCGGCCAGCACGAGCGTGTTGATCAGTGGGTTGAGGCGGCTCTTCCGGCGGTCGAGGACGTAGGCGACCATCGCGCCGAACACCACCATCAGGGTCACGCTCGCGACGGTGAGGATCGTGGAGTTGATGAACGCGATGACCAGCATGAAGTCGCGGGCGCGGAAGACCTCGACCACGTTCTGCCACAGCTGGAAGTGCGTGGGCCAGGAGAACTCCAGCAGGCTGGCCTCGTTGGTGTCCTTG
This sequence comes from Actinomycetota bacterium, assembly GCA_020161755.1. GTDB lineage: Bacteria > Actinomycetota > Actinomycetes > Propionibacteriales > Propionibacteriaceae > Propionicimonas. Next base: position 156,563 of record JAIUOS010000006.1, on the reverse strand, counting down.
GCGGCCATGGTGAACACGAACGCGAACGGGACGAGGAACAGGCCGGTCGTGACCAGGATGCCGATGAGCCCGACCAGCCAGCGGGTGGGCCTGCGCATGGCGTTCACAGGACGGTCTCCTTCGAGTTCAGCCACCGGGAGAGCGGGTAGATGATCGCGGTCACGACGACGAACAGGATCACGTTGCCGGCGGTGGACAGGCCGTAGAACCCGGCCTGGTACTGCTTGTAGATCACGGACGCGATCACGTCCGAGGCGAAGCCCGGCCCGCCCTGGGTGGTGGTCCAGATCAGGTCGAAGGACCGCAGGCCGCCGATCAGGGAGAGGATGATCACCGTCGAGGTGGCCGGGAACGACAACGGCAAGATGATGTGGCGGAACATCTGCCAGGAGTTCGCCCCGTCCACCCGCGCGGCCTCGAAGTACTCGTTCGGGATGGCGGCGATGCCGGCGATGTAGATCAGGGTGGCCAGGCCGAGGCCCTTCCAGACGTCGATGCCGGCGACGCTGAGCAGGGCGATGTCGGGGTCGGTGAGCCAGCCCGGGCCGTCCGCGCCGGTGACCGAGCTGATCAGCTTGTTGACGATGCCGTTGAACGGGTCGAGCAGCACCTGGAACGTGATGCCCACGCCGACCGCGGACACCAGCACCGGGAAGAAGGTGACCGAGCGCAGGTAGCCGCGGGCGATGATCGGCGCGCTCAGCACGACGGCGAGCAGCATGCCGAGCACGACCTTGGCGGCGGAGGTGATGAAGCCGTAGACCAGCGTGTTGCGCAGCGAGCCGATCAGGCCGGGCTCACTGAAGAACAGGACGAAGTTGTCGAAGCCGATGAAGGTCGACTTGAACAGCGTCCACCGGGTGAAGGCGAAGTAGAAGCTGAAGATCGTCGGGACGATGAACAGCACGATGTAGATCACCCCGGCCGGGATGTGGAACCACAGCGGGTAGGTCGCATCGACGTGCTCGGCGGATGCTCTCGGCGGCTTGGCCAGGCTGACCCGGCTCCCGTCGCGGGATGAGGTGGTCGAACTCATGGTGTGTCCTGTGCTCGGTGTGAAGGGTGTGCTCGCCCGCAGAAGGGAGAGCTCTTCTGCGGCGTCGGGTCCGGACGGGTGGACCAAAAGGGGACAGTCCCCTTTTGGTCCGCGAGCGGGTGGACCGAAAGGGGACAGTCCCCTTTTGGTCCGGGTGGGGGACGGACGGCGTCCCGGTCCGCGGCAGGGTAGGTTCAGCCGGGAGTGGGGGCCGGCTACTACCCGGCCCCCACTCGCCGCTCACCAGCCCGGGAGGCCGAGCTGCTGGGCCTGCTTCTTCACGTCCTCGTCGTAGCGCTTCGCGCCATCGGCGGCCGACGTGATGCCGGAGCCCACCTCGACGGTGATCTTCTCCAGGTTCGGGCCCTTGATCGGCGACAGGAACTCCAGCGCGGGGCTGAGGTTGCCGTCGGTGTAGTACTTCTGGAGGTCGTTCACCGCGGCCGGCAGGCCCGCCGGGAGGGTGCAGCCCTTGACCATGTACGGGCCGGACGGGGTGAGCCCCTTGGTCTGGGCGTCGCAGCCGGCGGTGCTGGCGATGAATGCGAGGAACTTCTTGGCGCCCTCGAGCTTGTCACCGGTCGCGGTCGTCGGGATGTAGACGCCGCCGGGCGACCAGCTGGTGAGCTTGTTCTGCGCGGCGTCGTCGCCGGGCTGGGCGAAGAAGCCGATGTCGTCCTTGGCGGTGTCGGACATCGCCGAGTACGCGCCGATCACGAAGGTGAGCATCGGGTACTGCGCGCCGGTGCCCTTGACCAGCTTCTGGAGGCCCTGGGAGTTCTTCGCCGAGGCGAAGTCCTTGTTCATGTAGCCGGCCTTGTGCACCTCTTCGAGGCGCTCGAAGCTGGTCAGCGCGGGCTGGTCGACGTACTTGGCCTGGCCGGCGGTGTACTTCTCCGCCCAGTCCGGCTGCGCGGACGTGACGTTGGCGAAGTCGGCCAGCACGAACAGCTGCGAGGTCCAGGTGTCGCCGTAGGTCTGGATGACGGGGTCGATGCCGGCGGCCTTGATCTTGGCGTTGTTGGCCATGAACTCATCCCAGGTCTTCGGCACCGACAGCCCGAGCTGCGCGAACACCTTCTTGTTGTAGAGGATGCCGCCGCCGGTCGCGCCGCCCATCGGGACGCCGTATACGTCGCTGCCGGAGGTGACCGAGCTCTTGAACGCGTCCTGCACGTTCGACATGAACGACTCGTTGGTGAGCGGGACGAGGTTCTTCGCCGGGTCGAGCGCGGCCATCAGCGAGCCGGAGTTGTAGGCGAAGACCTCGGCCATGTCACCGGTGGCCAGCTTAGTCTTGACGACGTTGTCGCCGTCCGTGCCCTGGGCGCGGGTCTCCAGCTTGACGGTGACCCCGGAGTTCGTGGCGTTGAAGGCGTCGACGAGCGACTGGGCGGGCTTCACGGCCTGGTCGGAGTTGTCGACCAGGTAGGTGATCGTGACGCCGGCTGCGCCGCCGGACGCGGCGGTGCTGCTGGTGCCCAGCGAGCCCGCCGAGCAGGCGGAGAGGGCGAGACCACCGGCGACGAGGCCGGCGATCAGGGCCTGGCGGCCCTTCGTTGGCAAGGACACTGTTCTTCGTACCTCCTGGTTGTGGCTGCCACCTGGTGGTGGCGGGCCGGTGCGTTACTCCGGGGTGTTCACGGACGGGCGTCCGCGGATCGGTGGGGCCGCTGCTGCGGCGCGGCGCTGCTCCGGCGGGCCATCACCCTGGGAGCGACGACCTCGTGGACGGGCTCGGTGCGTCCGGCGATGCGCTCGAGCAGGAGACGGACGGCGATCACGCCCATCTGCGTGCCGGACTGGTTGATGCTGGTCAGCGAGATGAGGGGGTGGGCGGCGAGGTCGATGTCGTCGTAGCCGACCACCGACGCCTGCCCCGGGGTCAGGCCGAGTTCGGCGACGGTCTCCAGGACGCCGAGCGCGAGCTCGTCGTGGGCGACGAAGATGCCGACCGGGCCGTCCGCGGTGTCGAGGAGGTCGCGGGCCGCCTCGGTGGCGGCGTCCTGGCGGGGCTCGACCAGCACGACCTCGGGCGTCATCCCGCGGCGTTCGACGGCCCGGCGGAAGCCCTCGGCGCGGACGTGGTGGGGGCCGCCGGCGCCGACGGCGTCACTCGATTCGGCGAGCGTGATGTGGACGATCCGGCGGTGCCCCAGGTCGTAGAGGTGGCCGACCGCCAGCTCGGCCCCGGTCAGGTCGTCGCCGACGATGGTGTCGAAGTTGACCGACGCGTAGTGGCGTCCGATCGTCACCAGGGGCAGCTGCTTGCCGAGGGTCTCCAGCCAGGCGACCGGGACGCGCGTGATGGTGACGAGCCCGTCCACCTGCCGGTCGGCGAGCGCCTCGATCGCGCGGAACCCGTCGTCCTCGGGGACGGCGGGGGCGACGATCAGCTGGTAGGGGCTGCCGGTGAGCGAGCGGGTGGCGCCGTTGATGACCTTCGGGAAGAACTGGTTGAGGATGCTGGGGATCTCGACGCCGAGGGTGTAGCTGGCGCCCCGCATGGCCCGTGCGGCGACCCGCGGACGGTAGTCGAGCTCCGTGATCGCCGACTGCACCTTGGCCCGCATCTCGTCGCTGACGCCGTACGCGTCGCGGATCACCTTGGAGACCGCCGCCCGGGAGACGCCCGCGTGCTGGGCGACGTCCTCGATCGTGACCGAGCGCTTCGCCTGGATCGTCATCCCAGCCTCCCCGATGAGTGTGTGTAGATCGCTCTACACCTGCTTGGCAGAGACCCTACGACACCCGTAGAGCGATCTACAAGAGCTCTCGCCGGATCCAGTAATAACGTTTCAATAACGCCGCCCCGGCCCCCGCGACCGGGGACGGTTCTTCGATCCGCCAGATTTCGGCGGACAAAGGGGACGGATCACGCGCCCGGCTGAGCGCGCCGCGGACGAAAGATCTGTCCCCCGATACCCGCCAGAATCTGGCGGATCGAAGAACCGTCCCCGATACCCGCCAGAATCTGGCGGATCGAAGAACCGTCCCCGATACCCGCCAGAATCTGGCGGATCGAAGAACCGTCCCCGGGTGGGCGGCGGGGGGATGGACGGGCGGGGAGCCATACGATCGTGGGCATGACCTTCACAGCGACTCCGACGGCGACCGCGCGCGCCCGCACCGGCGACCTGCTGGTGTTCGCCGCCAACGGCTTCGCGTTCGCCTCGTGGATGTCGCGGGTCCCCGACATCAAGGAGATCCTCGCCCTCACCCCGGGGCTGCTGAGCCTGCTGCTGCTGTCGGTCTCGGCCGGCGCGCTGTGCGGGCTGCCGCTGGCCGGCCGCATCGCCCACCGCCTGGGCGCCGCCGGGACGGTCCGGCTCGGCGTGGCCCTGGGGATGCCCGGCCTGGCGCTCGCGGCGATCGCCGTCGAGACCCACGCCGGCATGTTCTGGGTGATGCCCGGCCTGTTCCTGCTCGGCGTCGGCACCGGCATGTGGGACGTGGCCCAGAACCTCGAGGGCACGATCATCGAGCAGGCGCTCGGCAACGCGATCATGCCCTGGTTCCACGCGGCGTTCAGCGGCGGCACCGTCCTCGGCGCACTCATCGGCGCCGGCCTGACCGCCCTGCGCGTCGACGTCCTGCTCCACCTCCTCGTGGTCGCGGCGCTGTGCGCGGCGGTCGTCGCGTGGGGCACCGCCCAGTTCCTGCCCGCCTTCGACGACCCGACCGCGACCGGGGGCGACGCGCGCGAGCAAGTGCGCCAGCGCTCGGCCTGGACCGAACCGCGGACGCTGCTGATCGGCCTGATGGTGCTGGCGGCGGCGTTCACCGAGGGCACCGCCAACGACTGGATGGCGGTCGCGTTCGTCGACGGCCACCACCTCGACAAGGCGCTCGGCGTCGTGGCGCTGGCCGTGTTCCTGACCTTCATGACCGCCGGACGCATCCTCGGCACCGGCCTGCTCGACCGCTACGGCCGCGTCCCGGTGCTGCGCGCGCTGTTCGGCGCGGCGATCCTGGGCTGTGCCCTGGTGGTGTTCGGCAACGCGCCCCTCGCCTTCGTCGGCGCCGCGATCTGGGGCCTCGGCTCCAGCCTCGGCTTCCCGGTGGGCATGTCCGCCGCCGCGGACGACCCCGCCCGCGCGGCCGTCCGGCTGAGCGTGGTCACCACCATCGGCTACACCGCGTTCCTCGCCGGCCCTCCCCTGCTGGGGTTCCTCGGCGACCACTTCGGCGTCCTGCGCGCGCTCACGGTGGCCGGCGCGATCTCGGTGCTGGCCCTGCTGGTGGTGCCGGCCGCGCGTCCGCTCACCACCGGGCCCACTCCCCCGGACTGAGCGGCCCCCGCGGCGAGGCGTCCCTCAACGCGCAGGTGTAGCCGCCTCGAACGCCGCGCGTCCGGACTCAGTCATCCACTCCTCGAGGGTGCCCCGGATCGCGCCGGCCATACCGATCGAACGATCGAGCAGCCACTGCAACTGGAGCCCGTCCATCAGCGCGGTCAGCCGCAGCGCCGCGGTCGCCGGGTCGAGGTCGTCGCGCAGGTGGCCGTCCGCCACCGCCGCAGCCAGCGCCTGGGCCGTGGTGCGGCGGATCCGCGCGTAGCGGCGCCGGAAGTAGTCGTGGGCGGGGTGGTCGGGGCTGGCCGCCTCGGTCGACAGCCGGACGAACAGCTCGATCAGGCCGGGCACCAGCTGGTTGTGCTCGGCCAGGTCGACCATGCCCCTCAGGACGCCGATGCTCCCCGACGACCGCGCGTACGGCGTGAAGCGGGCGCGGTCCTCGGCGTCCCGCGCCTCCAGGACGGCGGCGAGCAGCGCCTCCTTGTCGGCGAAGTGGTGCAGCAGACCGGCGCGGGAGATCTCGCACGCGGCGGCGATGTCGAAGATCGTCGCCGACTCGAAGCCCTTCTCCGCGAACTGCGCGGACGCCTCCCGGACGATCGCCTCGCGGCGCGCGCGTCCCTTCGCGTACCCGCGGGCGGCGGTCGCTGCCGGGAGTTCGGGGCGGCTCATGGTCGAGAACCTAGCACCGACCAGGAGCCAACCCTTACACAGGTGTAGATATTGGTCAGTAGCGCAAGCCGTGACCGAACCGGAACGTCGGCTCCTCGGTGTCGAACGGCACATCCGAGCGGGACGCCACCACCGCGGCCATCGAGCTCGGGATGTCGAAGGGCAGCGCGCCCTTCGGCTCGGCCGCCCCGAACAGCACCGCGGCCAACGCCTGGTCGCTGGTGCCGTAGGACGCGGTCACCGCGGCCGCGTGCTCGACGACCGGGGCCAGCACGGCCGGCCGGTCGAGGTAGACGTCGACCACGGTCGGGACGGCCGCACACACCTGGGCCAGGTGCGCGACCTGCTCGGCGCCGAACTCCAGCGAGCCGGCGTGGAAGAACGACTCGAAGCCCTCTCCCCGCGGCTCGAACGGCGCCTTCACCCGGACGATCGCGACGTCCGCGTCCGCGGGGTCGGCCACGGTCCGCGCGTAGGGCTCGACCGCGGCCGGGTCGATGCCCTCGCAGTACACCGCCACGTCCCGGTGGAGCGGCAGCAGCGGCGCACCCTCGGCGCCGTTGGTCAGCAGCGTGACCGCCGCGCGCTGGGCGGCCTGGCCGGCGTCCCGGAGTTCGGGGCTGCCGACGACCCGCTCCGCGTGGTCGAGGTCGACGTGGCGCCGGTCGAACAGGCCGAGGACGAACTTCTCCCGCAGCAGCCGACGGACGGACTCGTCCAGCCGGGCCTCGGCGACCCGTCCGTCCCGGACGACCACGAGCAGCACGTCGGTGCACAACTCGCCGCCGAACTGGTCGACGCCGGCGTCGAGGGCCTTGACGACGCGCTCCTCGCGGGTCAGGTGCTCCAGGCCCCAGGCGCGGGCGGGCATGTCCTGGCCGAGGATGGTGGCGTCGGTGAGCAGGCCCCAGTCGGTGCAGACGATGCCGGTGAAGCCGAGCTTCTCGCGCAGCAGGCCGTTGATGATGCCGGCGTTGAAGCCGAAGCCGACCTCCTCGTACTCCGTGCCGATCGGACGCCCGTAGTACGGCATCATCTGCGAGGTGCCGGCCTCGATCGCGGCGAGGAACGGGCGCAGGTGGTAGTCGAAGTTGTCGCCCGGGTACACCTGGTCCTTGCCGTAGGCGAAGTGCGGGTCCTCGCCGTCCTTCTGCGGCCCGCCGCCCGGGAAGTGCTTGGTCATCGTGGCCACCGAGTCGGGGCCCAGACGGACGCCCTGGAAGCCGCGGATGTAGGCCGCGCCGAGGCGTCCGGTCAGGTCGGCGTCCTCGCCGAACGTCCCGTTGATGCGGGCCCAGCGGGGTTCGGTGGCGAGGTCGATCTGGGGGTGCAGCGCGACCCGGATGCCGACCGCGGTGTACTCCTGGCGGGCGATGTCGCCGAACTGCTGGACGAGGTCGGCGTCAGCGATCGCGGCGAGCCCGAGGGTCTCCGGCCACTGCGAGAACGGGCCGGCCAGCATGGCCGCGCCGGGGTTGTCGGTGAAGCCGTGCCGGGGGTCGGTGGAGATCGTCAACGGGATGCCCCAACCGACGCCGGCGGCGAGATCCTGGGCGGTGTTGTGCCACGCCGCCATCTCGCGCGCCGACCCGGGCGAGCCGACGACGTTGAAGTGGTTCATCCGCCGGCCCGCGACCATCGACTGGAGCGACGGCAGCCCGAACATCGGCTCGGCCTGGGTGACGTCGCCGTAGCCGGTCATGGTGTGGAACAGGAGTCCGGCCTTGTCCTCCACGGACAGCCGGGAGAGCAGGTCCTCGACGCGCTGCTCGACCGGCAGGGACGGGTCCTGGTACGGGTACTGCGCGGCTGCGTCCGCCATGGTCACGCCACCCCCTTGATCCGGTAGACCAGCATGCCACCGGCGAGGGCGACCAGGGCGCCGATGCCGAACCACACGGTGTAGCCCGCCGCGCCGACCGCGACGATGATCGGGCCGGCCAGCATCGGGGCGATGGACTGGGGCAGCGCGTTGGCGATGTTCAGCACGCCGAGGTCCTTGGCGGTGTCCTCGGGGTTGGGCAGCACCTCGGTGCACAGAGCGGTGTCGACGGCGAAGAACATGCCGGTACCGGCACCCAGCAGCGCCTCGGCGAACAGGATCACGCCCAGGCCGGCCGCCCCGAAGAACGGGGAGACCGCCATGATGCCGAGGGCGACCGCGGCGATGATGGCGCCGGTGGCGACGAAGCTGCGGCGCTTGCCGAGCCGGTCGGAGAATCGTCCGCCGACGATGGAGAACACGACCATGGCGACCACCATGACGATGTTGGCGTACATGTTGAACGTGGCCTGCTCGGCGGTGTTCATGCCGAACTTCGCGCCGAGGAACAAGGTGAGGTAGGTCCCGACCGAGGCGTAGCCGAACATGAACATGAACTTGGTCAGCCAGGCCCAGCCAAGGTCGGGGTGGGTGCGCGGGTTGAAGATGAAGGAGGTGAAGAACTCCTTCACGGTGAGGCGCTCGCGTCCGGCGGTGCCGGCGAGGACGCGGTCGCGCAGCGTCAGCGCGAACACCAGGCCGAAGACAAGGCCGATCACGGCGGGGACGGTGAAGCGCATCGCGTCCGTGCTGAGCATGGCCAGGCCGACCGCGCCGGTGAGGATCGCCAGCGGGGTGCAGGCGCCGACGATGCCGGAGACGATGCCGCGGCGGGCGACGGGGACCTGGTCGGGGATGGTCGCGGTCTCGGCGGCCTGGGCGAAGTTGGAGAAGGTCTGCGCGAGGCACCAGGCGACGAGGATCGTGGCCAGGTTGTCGGCGAAACCGATGACGACGAGGTTGAGCGCCGCGCCGACCACCCCGACGAGGATCCAGGGCTTCCGCATGCCCATCTTCGCGGTCGTGCGGTCGGACAGCCGTCCGACCAGCGGCTGGGCGACGAGCGCGAACAGCGCGCCGATGCCGGTGACGAGGGCGAGCTGGCTCGCGGCGGCGTCCAGGTTGCCGGCGTTGAGCGTCTGGAGCTTGATCGACAGACCACCCAGCACGGGGGTCAGGATCGCCAGGAACAGGCCGTAGGCGGCCAGGCCGTACTTGAGCGTGTAGCCCTTCGGCTCGCGCTCGGCGGTCAGCGAGGGGATGCCGGTCTCGGTTTCGGTGTTCGCCATGGGTGTCAGACTCCTTCGTCACGTCGCGGGTGCGGCGAGACGTCACGCTAGCACAAAACCGACAGTAGTGTCGGTTTTTGTTCGGCGGGATGGGACGGGAGGCAGTCGGCGGGATTGGGACGGGAGGCAGAGCGCCTGGCCGCCCGCGCCCCCCGCGTCCCCCGGCAAACGCCCCCTCCCCCCGCGTCCCCTCTCTCCCCCCGCGTCCCCACGTCCCCCGACAAACGCCCCCGAAGTTGACAGACGCCCCCGAAATTTCGGGGGCGTCTGTGAGTTTCGGGGGCGTTTGTGGCGGAGGCGGGGCAGGAGGCGGTTGCGGCGGAGGCGAGTCAGAGGCGTCTGCGGCGGAGGCGGGTCAGGAGGGCGTCCGACTCACCTCGCCGCGGACGAGCGCGAACGGCAGGCGGTCGAAAATGATCCGGACGGCGACGATCCGGCCGGCCGCCACCTCGTACAGCTCGGACGCCGGCGCGCTCGGCACCGCGCGGCTCGCGGTGTCGTAGACCAGGACGGCCGACGCGTCGTCACCGAAGGCGGCCAGCAGTTCCGTGTGGGTGAGCGTGCGCGCGAAGGGCTCCATGAAGGCCCGCAGGGCGTCCGCGCCGCCGAGGCGTCCGGCCGGCGCGTCACAGGTGACGTCGGGTGCGACCAGGCTGAAGGCGGCATCCAGGTCGCCCGCGGTCCAGGCGTGGTGGTAGGCGAGTGCGACCTCCAGGGGTCGGGTCGTGGTCATCAGGTTCTCCCATCGATGTGAAGCGGTCACCGGTACAGACACCGGCGCGTGCCCGGACGGAACGACCCTGCGAGAATCGGCGCCATGATCGCGTCCGCGCTCGACGCCGCCCGCAACGGCGACGAGGGGGCCTTCCGCGAGCTCGTGGAGCCGTACCGGCGCGAACTGCACGCGCACTGCTATCGGCTGCTCGGCTCGCTCGACGACGCGGACGACCTCCTTCAGGAGACGCTGCTGAGCGCGTGGCGGGGCCTGCCCGGGTTCGCCGGCCGTTCTTCGGTGCGGACGTGGCTCTACCGGATCGCCACCACCCGGTGCCTGAACGCCATCCGGGACCGCCGACGGCGGCCGGTCACTGCGCCCGTCCCGCCGTTCGACCCGCCGCCGCCCACCGTCCGCTTCGACGTGCCGTGGCTCCAGCCCTACCCCGACGACCTGCCGGGACCGGGGGACGCGTCCGCGCCGGTCATCGCCAGGGAGGGCATCGAACTCGCCTTCGTCGCCGCGCTCCAGACCCTGCCGCCGCGCCAGGTCGCCACGCTCGTCCTCTGCGACGTGCTGGACTTCTCGCTCGCCGAGGCCGCGGCGATGCTCGGCACGTCACGGACAGCGGCCAAGGGACTGCTGCAACGGGCTCGGGCCGCAGCCCCGGCACGCCGGACCGCACCGGAGCCCGCCGTGACCGAACTCGCCCACGCCTTCGCGGACGCGTTCGCCGCTGACGACGTCGACCGCATGGTGTCGCTCCTCACCGCGGACGCCTGGCTGGCCATGCCCCCGGCCACCGAGTGCTACGTCGGCCACTCCGCGATCGCGGCGTTCCTTCAGGCCAGCGCCACCGGCAGGGGCGGACGCTACTCCCTGCGTCCCGTGCGCGCGGGCGGGCACCAGGCCTTCGCCTGCCGACTCCACGGCCGGGACGCCGGGCTCCTCGTCCCCATCGCGGACGCGTCCGGCACCGGCATCAGCCGGGTGTACCGGTTCCTCGACCTCAGGCGGGACGGCGGGACGCGAACCAGATGAAGCCCGCTGCCAGCGCGGTGATGGCCGCGCAGGCTGCGTAGAGCCCGGGGTAGCCCCAGGGGCCGGACGCGAGCGCGATCACCGGTCCGGCGAGGATCGCGCCCACCCGGCGGGTGTTGGAGTAGAGGCCGTTCGCGAGGCCCGGACGCGGGATCAGCGTGTTGAAGAGAGTGAGGCCGATCCCGGCGACCGCGGCGAAGAACCAGGCGTTGAGCACCTGGAGGGCCAGCAGCGTGACCGGGTCGCTGACGAACACCATGCCGACGTAGTAGGCGACGCCGGCCGCGCAGCCGGTGATCAGCAGGTTGAGGTCGCTGACCCGTCCGCTCAGGCGTCCGAGGGCGAGCAGCGCGGGGATCTCCAGGCCGGCTGCGAGACCGGCCGCGACACCGGCCCACAGCACCGGCAGCTGGAGGTGCTGGGTGACGAACAGGGTCACGACCGCGACGGCGGCGGCGTTGGTCGCCTGGGCCAGGACGAAGCCGATCACCACCGTGACCACCCGCGCGTTGACCAATCGGCCGGTGGGCGGCTCGGCGGCGACCGTTGCGGTGGGATGCTCGCGCGGCTCCGTCCGTCCGGTCCGCCGGATCATCACCAGCGTGGTGGCCATGTTCAGCACGGCGACGATGCCGATCGCGACCAGCACGGACGCGCTGCCGAACCAGCCGATCAGCGCGGTGGCCAGCGGCGGCCCGGCCACCCAGGCGAAAGAGAAGACCGCGCGGGTGTTCACCACGTCCCGGGTGCTGGCGCCGGTGTGCATCAGGTGGGCGAACAGCAGCGAGTTGCCGACGCTCGCCGGGCCGCCGAGCACGACCAGCGCGACCGTGGCCACCGGGAGGGACGTGCTCCACCACAGCGCGACCGCCAGGGCCAGGGCCATCGCCCCGCACCCCAGCAGCGGCAGCAGGTAGTTGTTGCGGCGGTCGGCGATGCCCGGGATGACCAGGGACGCCAGGAAGCCGCCGGTGTTGTAGATGCCGAGCACCAGGCCGACCTCGGCGGTGCTGGCGTCGTAGAGGCTGACCAGGATCAGCGCCAGGGCAGGGCTGAGGAACGCGGCCTGCGTCCCCCACAGCAGCGCGCCCACCGGCACGATCGAACGCCCTCTGATCGGATCTCCTCTCGTCCCCTGCGCGGGCACCCTACTGCCTCCGCCGGCTCTCGCCCCGTCCCCGCTTCCCGGCGTCCCCCGACAAACGCCCCCGGCTCTCGCCCCGTCCCCGCTTCTCGGCGTCCCCCGACAAACGCCCCCGAAATTGACAAACGCCCCTGAAATTGCGGGGGCGTTTGTGAACTTCGGGGGCGTTTGTGGCGGAGCCCGGGGTGGGGACGGCGGGGAGCCGGCGGCGGAGCGCGGGGACGCTCGCGGATGTCGGGTCGGGGACGCCGAGGGGCGGGACGGCGGGACGCCGGCGCACGAGCACGAGGACGGAACCCGCCTAGCGGTCGGCGGGGGCCGGACCGGTGCTGGCCCGGACGACGAGCTGGACGGCGAGGTTGATCTGCCGCTGCGGGTAGTCGGGGTCCATCGCCAGGCGGCCGGCGAGGCGTCCCTTCTCCGCGATCGGCTGGCGCAGGCTGGTGAGGCCGAGGAAGTCGGCCTCGGGGAGGTCGTCAAAGCCGCAGACCGAGATGTCGCGGCCGGGTTCGAGGCCTCGCGCTCGCACGGCGTCCAGGATCCCGAAGGCGAGCACGTCACTGAGCGCGATCACGGCGGTCGGCCGGTCCTGGACGTCGAGCGCCCTAGCCCCGGCCGCCCGTCCGGCCTCCCTGGTGTTGCCGCCCGCCCGCACGACCCGCAGGGCGTCCGGCTCGAGCTCCTCCCAGACGCCGCGGAGCCGGAGGTTCTCGTACGACCCGTCGGCGACCCCCGGGACGGGCCGGTCGGGGCGGTAGCTCCACTCCCGGACGCGGCCGTTCGCCGTGGCCGGCGTGACGACCACGATCCGGCGGTGGCCCAGCCGCACCAGGTGCCGCGCGACGAGCCGGGCCGCACTGGGGTCGTTGATGCCCACCCAGTCGCCGGCGTCCGAGGGCCGGGTGCGCACGATCCGGACGCCGCGTCGGCGCAGCAGGTCGACACCCTCCTGGCTGGACACCGTCGAGTTCGCGACCAGCGCGTCGATCGGGGCGCGCTGGAGGGCCTGGGTCTCGCCCTCGGTCGTGGGCGCCTTCAGCAGCAGCACCGAGGCGCCGAACTGCTCCACCGACTCGCTCAGGCCGGAGAGGAAGATGATCGCGTAGGGGTCGGAGAACGCGTGCGAGATCTCCCCGCTGAACAGGAACCCGCACACGTCGTTGCGTCCCGAACGCAGCGCCCTCCCGGCGACGCTCGGGCCGGGGTAGCCCAGCTCGGTGGCCGCAGCCATGATCTGGTCGCGCAGGTCGGCGGAGAGCTGGTCGGGCCGGCTGTACGCGTTCGACACTGTCGCCACCGACACCCCCACCCGCTCGGCAAGGGTCTTCATCGTCACCGGGGCTTCCGCTGCCGGAACCATCCGACACCCCTTTCTTAATCGATACAGATGGACGCTAGTCTTAATCGATACAGAAGACAAGCAGAGGGGGACGCATGGCGCCGGACGTCCAGACTCCGACGACGCAGGACGCGGCGACGCGCGTGCCCGACCTCGCCGTGCTGTGGGACCTGGACGGCACGCTCATCGACTCCGAACCGCTGCTGTTCGAGGCCGAGCGCGCGGCGGTCGCGGTCGACGGCCTGGAGCTCACGCCCGAACTCAAGTCCCGGTTCGTCGGGCTCGGCGGCCACGAAGTGCTGGCCGCGATCGCCGACGCGTTCGGCGTGGACGCCGACCTCGACGCCTGGGCCGCCCGCAAGAGCGCCGCCTACCTCGACCTGCTGGACACGGTGCCGCCGTTCGCGCCCACCGTCGAGCTCGCCCGCCGGCTCGCCGCCGCCGGGGTGCCGATGGCGGTGGCCTCCGGCTCGCCGGTCTGGGTGATCCGGCGGGCACTGGTCGCGATCGGGCTGGTCGAGGCGATCCCCGTCCACGTGTCGGTGGCGGACGTGGCCGCCGGCAAGCCCGCCCCCGACGTGTTCCTCGAGGCGGCCGCACGCCTGGGCGTCCCGCCGCAGCGCTGCGTGGTGGTCGAGGACGCCGTGCCCGGCGTCCTCGCCGCGAAGGCTGCCGGCATGCGCTGCATCGCGATCCCCTACCTGCACGACCCGCTCGACGAGCGGTTCGGCGCCGCCGACCTCCTCGTCGCCGGCGGCATGGCCAGCGCCGACGGCGGGACGCTGTTTGACTGGCTGACGACCACCTGAACCACCACATCGGCAACGCTGCCGGAAAGGGACACCCGCATGGAGAGCATCACCAAGAACCGGCAGTCGCTCGACACCCTGCGACGCATGGTCGCCCGGGCGTACGGCGCCGACCAGGTCGTCGACACCGACGACTTCGTCGACGAGCTCGGGCACGGCTGGTTCAACGTCGCCTATCGCATCGGTCTCAAGGACGGACGCCAGGTCGTCCTCAAGATCGCGCCCCCGCCCGGGGTGAGCGTGATGACCTACGAGCACGACATGATGGCCACCGAGGTGGCGGCGCTGGAGCTCGTCCAGGCGCAGACCGGCGTCCCCGTCCCCGCCGTCGACCACTTCGACGACAGCCTCGAACTGTGCGACGCCCCGTGGTTCTTCATGCCGTTCATCGGGGCCGACAACTTCGGGATCCTCGCGGAGGAGGGCGCCCTCACGCCCGAGCAGGCCGCGTCGTACAACGAGCAGCTCGGAGCGGTCAACGCCGAGCTGAACACCGTTGTCGGCCCGCACTTCGGACGCCTGCGCGGGCCCGGCTCACCCACCTGGCGCGAGGCGTTCGCGGGGATGATCGAGGACGTGCTCACCGACGGCGAACGAGCCGGCATCGACATCGGCTGGGACTACGACGTAGTACGCCAGGTGATCGCCGAGCACCTGCCCCTGCTGGACGTGGTGGTCGAGCCGCGGTTCGTCGAGTGGGACCTGTGGAACAGCAACACGATGGTCCGCGACGGGCGCATCGTGGCGATCATCGACCACGAGCGTGCCTTCTACGGCGACCCGCTGATCGAGGCGGGCTTCACCGCGATCGACCTGCCCGCCATCGGCGACCCGGAGGCCTTCATGCGGGGCTACGGGCAGCCCGCCCTCACCCCGGACGAGGCCAAGCGCCGCCGGCTGTACACGCTCTACCTGATCCTGATCATGATCATCGAGACCCACTACCGCGGCCACGAGACGCCCCAGCAGTACGACTGGGCCCGCGCCCAGCTGGTCGACCTGATGGGCGCGTTCGGCCACACCAGATGACGGCGTCCCTGGACAGCGCGGAGGCGCTCGGCAGCCAGCCGGTCGGCCGGGTGCTGTGGCACGCCTGCTCCCAGACCACGCTGTCGGTCGGGGTGTACGGCATCTACGCGCTGACCAACGCCTGGTTCGTCGCCCGCGGGGTCGGGGACGCCGCGCTGGCGGCGGTGAACCTCGTCGCGCCCGTCCTGCTGATGCTCGGCGCCGTCTCGACCACGGTCGGCGTGGGCGGCGCGTCCCTGGTGTCGCGCAGCCTCGGCGCCGGACGCCCGGCGGACGCGGCCCGGGCGGCCGGCAACGCGTTCATCGTGTTCTGGACTGCCGCGGTCGTCGTCACAGTGGTCGGGCTCCTGGCGATCGACCCGCTGTTGACCACCCTCGGCGCGACCGGAGAGACGCTCGCGTACGCGCGTCCGTACGCGACCGTGATCGTCGCCGGTGCGATCTTCTCCACCGGGTTCTCGGCGCTGGTCCGGGCGGAGGGACGGCTGCGGTTCTCCACCCTGCTGTGGGTGATCCCGGTGCTGGTGCAGATCATCCTCGACCCGCTGTTCATCTACGGGTTCGGCCTCGGCGTGATGGGCGCCGCCCTGGGCACCGTCGGCGGCCAGGCGGTGTCGGCGGGCATGGCGTTGTGGTTCTTCTTCGTCCAGCGACCCCGGCTGTACCGGATCACCGCGGCCGACCTGCGTCCGCGGTCACGCACGATCGGGCAGCTGCTGGCGGTCGGTGCGCCCTCGTTCCTCACCGGCATCGGCGCGACGCTGCTGGTGGTCCTCGTCAACGCGAACCTCGCGGCCAACACGGTGGTCGCGGGTGCGGTCGCCCTCGCCGCGTTCGCGGTGTGCGCCCGCCTCCAGACCTTCGTGGCGCTGCCGCAGACCGGGATCACCCAGGGCGTCCAGCCGGTCGTCGGCTACAACCACGGCCTCGGCGCGACCGAGCGGGTGCACCGCGCGCGGACGCTGGCCCTGCGCGCGACCGTGCTCTACGGCGCGGTCACCGGGCTGGTGATCGCGGCCGCCGCCGACCCGTTGGTGCGCGTGTTCGTCAGCGACCCGCAGACTGTCGCGGTCGCCACCCAGGCGCTGCGGATCATCGCCATCGCGTTCGCGTTCTCGGGCGTCCCGCCGCTGGTCTCGGCCTACTTCCAGGCGATCGGACGGCCCACCCCGTCCTACCTGATCTCGATCGGGACGCTGGCGGCGATCAAGGTGCCGCTCGTCATCGCCCTGTCCGCCGCCGGGCCGGTCGGGATCTGGGCCAGCATCCCCGCCGGCGAGGCCCTGTCGGCGGGCGTGGCCCTGGTGATCCTGCGGCGCGGGCGCCCCGCGTAGCCGCCACGCACCACCCTGTCGCGATTCGGCCACCCGCTTCGTCCCGCCCGCCTCTGCCGTCCCAGCCCAGCCGTTCCGGGGCCCGATCACGACCGGCCCGCCGAGCCTAGGATGAGCCCATGAAGACGACCGGCGGTCGCTTGCTCGCGGGCATCGTCGTCGACCGCGACTCCGAGATGCCGATTTACCGCCAGTTGTACCTGCAGGTGCGCGGCCTTATCCTCGACGGGACCCTGCGTTCGGGCACCCGGCTGCCGTCCACGCGGACGCTGATCGCCGAACTGGCCGTGTCCCGGGCCACCGTCGTCGCCGCGTTCGAACAGCTGAGCGCCGAGGGTTTCCTGGACGCCCGTCCCGGCGACGGCACCTACATCGCACCCACCTGGGGCGAGCCGGTCACGGCCGCCCGACCCGGACGCCCCGCGCTCGCCGCGCGCGGGGCGATCACCTCGGCCCGGGGTGCCGAACTGTTCTCCCACGCACCGTCGAACTGGACGCCGCGCGAATCGGAGTCGTTCGTCGCCAGCCAGATCGCGGTCGACGCGTTCCCGTCCCGTACCTGGCGGCGCCTGCTCACCCACCATGCCTCCCGCGCCGACGCGACGATGCTCGGCTACTGCGATCCACACGGCCTCCGGACGCTGCGCGAGGCGGTCGCCGATTACCTCGTGGACGTGCGCGGGCTGGAGTGCCACCCCGGCCAGGTGGTCATCACCTCGGGAGCACAGCACGCGCTGACGGTGCTGGCCCTGCTGCTGCTCGGGCCGGGCGAACCCGTGCTCGTCGAGGACCCCGGGCACATCGCCGGGCGGATGGCGTTCCAGGCCCAAGGGTGCGTGGTGTCCGGCGTCCCGGTCGACGACGAGGGCGCAGTGCCCCCGTCCGCGGGCACCCCGGGCCGTCTCGCCTACCTCACGCCGTCGCGACAGCACCCGCTCGGCACGATCATGAGCCTCGCCCGGCGCGCGGAGTGGATCGCCTGGGCGGCCCGCGAGAACGCCTGGATCGTGGAGGATGACGGGGACAGCGAACTGCGCTACCGCGGACGCCTGCTGCCGACCCTGTTCGGGCTCGACCTCACCCGGCACGTCCTGTACGTGGGCAGCTTCAGCAAGATCCTGTCACCCTCGCTGCGGCTGGGCTACGTCGTGCTCCCCGAGGACCTGGTGGACGCCTTCGCGGACGCGTCCAGCGTCCTGTCCCGGCCGCCGGCGACGTTGCTGCAGGCCGCGCTGGCCGACTTCGTCGAGGACGGGCACCTGCACGCGCACCTGCGACGGATGCGCCAGCTGTACGCCGCCCGGCAGGACGCCCTGCACGATGCGCTCACCGCCCAGCTGGACGGACGGCTCCGCGCGCAGCCGGTGGACGCCGGGCTGCACCTGATCGGATGGCTGGACGGGGACGTCGACGACCAGGAGGTGTCCGCCGGGCTGGCTGCCCAGGGCGTATACACCTATCCGCTCGGGGACTACCGCGTCGAGCGCCGGATGCCGCCCGCCCTGCTGATCGGCTTCGGCGGGACCGCCGCCGAACAGATGCCCGTGGCGGTCTCGCGGATGGCTCGCGCCCTGGACCAGCTCCGAACGGCCCGAAATTGGACTGGTCCCTCCGGCGGATAACGAGTCTGGCGGGCGACCGGTCGGCTCGGTAGAACTGTGGTCGCGGAAGTCACCACCGGGCTTCCGACCCCGATCCGAGGAGCAAAGATGCCCCAGATTCAGTCGAGATTCGCCGCGCTGCTGAGCGCGCGGCTGAACCGCGACGAGATCGCCGCCCTACCCGAACTCACCCCCGAACGGGCCACCACCCTGCTGGAGCGGATCAACGGTGTGCGGCTGTTCGCCCACAGCTACGCGCTGCTGACCAACCTCACCTACGGCACCTACGGCCCGCAGGACGTGCTCGACCTGGCCTACGAGCACGAACTGGCCGGGATCTGCATCCACCTGCTCGACGGCGAGCAGCGCAGCCTGTCCCGGATGGACGACCAGCAGCTGCGCGCGTTCGGTGCACAGGCGCAGTCGCTGGGCCTCGACGTCCACCTCGAGATCAGCACCACCGACCCCGACGCCATCGCCGAGGTCGTGCGGATCGCCGACCTGGTCGGCGTCCGGCACATCCGGGTGTACTCCCGGTTCGAGGGCCGCCTCTCGGAGGTCGTGGCACGGATCGCCGACGACCTGCGCCACGTCGCCCGGGTGGCGGAGGAGCACGACCTGCACTTCTCGTTCGAGCAGCACGAGGAACTGCGAGCCAACGAGATCGCCACCCTGCTGCGGACGGTGGGCTCGCCCCGGCTGCACGCCCTGTTCGACTTCGGCAACATGATCAACGCCGGCGAGCGTCCGCTCGACGCGCTGGCCGACCTCGCGCCGCACATTCTCCAGGCGCACCTGAAAGGCGTCCACGTCATCCCCGAGGACGGCGGCACCGGGCACCGCGGCGTGTTGATGGGCAGCGCCGAGGACGACCTGCCCGGTCCCCGGATGCTGTTCGACCTGCTGATGCTCGGCGACGTCGAGCCGCAGGTGATCGCCCTGGCGCTGGAGCAGGAGAACCTGTACCGCGCCCCGGCCTTCCGTCGCTTCGACGAAGGCCCCGACCCGTTCATCCCCTACCGGGAGATGAGTGCCACCGGGATCCCCGAGGGCTGGACCCTCCCCGAGATGCTCCGCGCCGAACGGCGCTGGGCCGTCAACCAGATCACGCACGTGCGTGAGCTGCTCACCCGCTTGCGCGAACTCGCCGAGTGCCGTGTATCCATCAAGACCCTGGAAGGTGTGCAATGACCGACACGATGTCGAACACGGTGACCGTGGAGCAGCGGCCCATCCGCCCGTCGGGCAAGGCCCGGTGGTTCCGTCTGGCCGTCCTCGTCCTGGCCGGCGGGACGATCTTCAAGCTGGCGAACCTCAAGGACGCCTTCTACGTCCCGATGCAGGAGCAGTTCGGGCTCAACAATACCCAGATCGGCGTGCTGCTGAGCGTCAACGCGATCGTCTGCACGGTGCTGTACGTCCTGGGTGGCTTCCTCGCCGACCGCTTCTCCACACGGTACCTGATCCCGGTCGGCCTGATCGGGCTCGGCTCCCTGGGCGTCTTCATGAGCACCTTCCCCGGCTACAACGCGCTGCTGGTGGTGTTCGCACTACTGGCGGTCTGCTCCGACTGCGTGGTCTGGCCGGCGCTGCTGAAGGCCGTCCGGCACCTCGGCGGCAGTGACGAGCAGGCCCGGATGTTCGGCTTCCTCGAGGCCGGACGTGGTGTGGTCGACACGGTGATCGCGTTCAGCGCCCTCGGCGTGTTCGCCCTGCTCGGGTCGGGCGCGGCCGGCTTCCGCGGCGCCATCCTGTTCTACGCGGTCATCGACATCGTGGTCGGCGTCCTCGTCTTCTTCCTGCTGCGCGACCAGTCGGCCCCCACCGGCGAACCGGTCGAGAAACCGGAGCGGGCCGGCTGGGGCACGATCCTCAAGGCCGCGCGGATGCCCGAGCTGTGGGCGGTCAGCGCCACGGTGTTCATGGTCTACATCGTCTACTGCGGCCTGACCTACTTCATCCCCTACATGAAGACGATCTACGACCTGCCGGTCGCCCTGGTCGGCGCCTACGGGATCGTGAACCAGTACGCGCTGAAGATCCTCGGCGGCACCGGCGGCGGCTTCCTCGCCGACAAGGTGTTCCGAAGCTCCAGCCGCTACATCAAGTGGGCGTTCCTCGCCTTCATCGTGGGCATCGTGGGCGTCATGCTGCTGCCGGCGGATCCCGCGTTCCAGGTGGTCGCGGTGGTCTGCACACTGCTGGTCTCGCTGGTCGTGTTCACGATGCGCGGGGTGTTCTGGGCGCCGATGGAGGAGGTCGGCATCCCCGAGAAGATCACCGGCACCGCGTTCGGTATCGCGTCCCTGGTCGGCTACGCGCCGGGCATGTTCGCCTACATCATCTACGGCGCGATCCTGGACGCGAACCCGGGAGCGACCGGCTTCCGGATCGTGTTCACGAGCATGGCGGCCCTCGCCCTGATCGGCGCCGGGGTGGCGACCCTGCTCAATCGCCTCGCCCGCAAGCAGCGGGCCCTGCAGCCGGCCTGACGCAGCGTGAGGGCGGCCACCTGTGGGTGGCCGCCCTTTGCTGTGCTCGACTGGACGGAGCCTGTCGCGATTCCGCCGCCCGAGACCGCGGTTGTGACGGCTGGCAACGCGCGTGACCTGTTCGCGGGCCGGATCGCGACACACTCCCGGGGCGCGCTACCGCAGGACGTCCCGGTGCTTGCCCGCGAAGGCCCGGACGGCGTCCAGGATCGGGGCGACGTCGCGCCCGGCCTGGGTGAGCCGGTAGGTCACCACCGTCGGCGGGCCGGGTTCGACCCTGCGCTCGACGATGCCGCGCTCGCACAACTCCCGCAGCCGGGTGGTGAGCACGCCGTCGGTGACGCCGTCGACCGCGCGGGAGATGTCGCTGAACCGCTCGGCGCCCTCCAACATCGCCTCGATCACGGCGCCGGCCCAGGCGCGACCGAGCACCGCCATCGCGTCCTCGATCGTCGTGCAGGTGTCCTCTGCCATCGCTCCTCCTCCCGTGGAATAACCTGAGTTACTATGAAGTTGATAGTAGCATCACTACTCGTAGTAACTAGGAGATGACATGCAGTTCGGGATCTTCACGGTCGGCGACCTGACCACCGACCCGACCACCGGCCACACCCCCACCGAGAACGAGCGCGTCAAGGCAACCGTAGCGATGGCGAAGCTCGCCGACGAGGTCGGCCTGGACGTCATCGCCCTCGGCCAGCACCACAACCCGCCGTTCGTGGCGAGCGCCCCGACGACGACGCTGGCCTACATCGGTGCGCAGACCAAGCGCATCATCTTGTCCACCGCGACCACGCTGATCACGACCACCGACCCGGTGCGGATCGCCGAGGAGTACGCGATGCTCCAGCACCTCACCGACGGCCGCGTCGACCTGATGCTCGGACGGGGCAACACCGGCCCGGTCTACCCGTGGTTCGGCAAGGACATCCGCGACGGCATCGAGCTCTCGATCGAGAACTACGACCTGCTGCACCGGCTGTGGACCGAGGAGGTCGTCAACTGGGAGGGACGCTTCCGCACGCCGCTGACCGGGTTCACCTCGACCCCGCGTCCGCTGGACGGGGTGGCGCCGTTCGTGTGGCACGGCTCGATCCGCAGCCCGCAGATCGCCGAGCAGGCCGCGTACTACGGTGACGGCTTCTTCTCCAACCACATCTTCTGGCCGCCGTCCCACACCAAGCAGATGATCCAGCTGTACCGGCAGCGCTTCGCCCACTACGGGCACGGCACGGCCGAGCAGGCGATCGTCGGGATCGGCGGGCAGGTGTTCATGCGTCGCAACAGCCAGGACGCGGTGCGCGACTTCCGTCCGTACTTCGACCACGCACCGGTGTACGGCGGTGGCCCCAGCCTGGAGACGTTCATGAAGGAGACGCCGCTCACCGTCGGCTCGCCGCAGCAGGTGATCGAACGCACCCTGAGCTTCCGTGACTACGTGGGCGACTACCAGCGCCAGCTGTTCCTCGTCGACCACGCGGGTCTCCCGGTCAAGGAGGCGATGGCCCAGATCGAGCTCCTCGGCACCGAGGTGCTGCCGGTCCTGCGTCGCGAGTTCGAGGCGCTCCGTCCGGCCAACGTCCCCGATGCCCCCACCCACGCCAGCCTGGTCGCCGCCGCCGGCGCGTCCGAGCCCACCGAGGGCCGGGCCGCCGTCGACGAGTGGACGGGCACCCGCGCCGAGGAGGCCAACGCCTCCGCCGCCGGCCGTCTGTGAACCAGCACGAACCAAGGAAGGAACCTCTCATGACCCACCGGATCGTCGTCGTCAGCGCAGGGCTGCGGACGCCGTCCTCGACCACCCTGCTGGCCGATTCGATCGCCGCGCAGCTGCGCAGCGCCTTCGACACGGCGGACGCCCAGGTGTCCACCACGCACATCGAGGTCCGCGACCACGCCCACGCGATCGTGGACGCCCTGATGGTCGGCTTCCCCACCGGTGCCCTCGCCGACGCGCTCGACGAGGTCACCGGGGCGGACGCCCTGGTCGTCGTCACGCCCACGTTCTCGGCCACGTTCAGCGGCCTGTTCAAGGCGTTCTTCGACCTGATCGAGCCCGGCTCGCTGCGCGGCATGCCCGTCCTGCTCGCCGCGACCGGCGGCACCGAACGGCACTCGCTGATGCTCGACCACGCCCTGCGTCCGCTGTTCACCTACCTCGGCCTGTCCGCCGTCCGCACCGGCGTGTTCGCGGCGACCAGCGACTTCGGCACCACCGCCGGGGCCTCGCTGACCGCGCGGATCACCACCGCGGCCGTCGAGCTGAGGGACGCGGTGCTGTCGCGCGGGCACGTCGCGCGGCAGGATGAGTCCACGTCGGTGACGCCGTTCGCCGAGCTACTGAAGGGATCGAGCCGATGAGTGGGGACGCCGTGCAGGTCAGTGACAACCCGGCCGCGAGCCGGTTCGAGGCCCACCTCGACGGGGAGCTGGCCGGCTTCGCCGAGTACCAGCTGACCGACCAGCTGATCGTGTTCACCCACACCGAGGTGCTGCCGGCCTTCGAGGGCAAGGGCGTGGGCTCGGCGATCGCGAAGTTCGCGCTCGACAGCGTGAAGGCAGCCGGGGAGCGCAAGGCGCTGCCGGTCTGCCCGTTCATCAAGGGCTGGATCCAGCGGCACCCGGAGTACCTGGCGATCACCTACGGCGCCCGGGCCCCGGAGGCCAAGGCTCCCGAGACCGACCAGGCCTGACCGGCCACCGGCCGGCCCCGACGATTCCACGTCGGGGCCGGCCGCGCCGCGTCCGGGGCTTTCCGGGGGCTTTCCGGGCGGCGGGCCGGTGGGTACTGTCGGACGCGAGACGAGGAGGGGCCCAGGATGACGGACATCTACCTGTGCCGGCACGGCCGCACCCAGTTGAACGTCGCCGGACTGCTCCGGGGACGCCTCGACCCCGACCTGGACATCGTCGGCTTCGCCGAGGCCCGCGACCTGGCCGCCGAACTGAGCCAGGTCTCGCCCACGCGGGTGCTGTCCAGCCCGCTGGTGCGGGCGGTGGAGACGGCCCGGCCGATCGCGGAGGCGTCCGAGGTCTCGGTGGAGCCCGACGACCGCCTGCTCGACCGTGACTACGCCGCCTTCGACGGCACGTCCGCCGAGGAACTCCTCGAGACGTACGGCTCCTACGACGCGGCGCCGGGCGTCGAGCCGTCCGCGGAAGTGGCGGCCCGCGGGGTAGAACTGCTCACCGAGCTGGTGGCCGGCGGTGACGACCCGGTCGTGGTGGTCAGCCATGACGCGGTGATCCGGCTCGTGCTGGACACCCTGGTCCCGAACCCCGCCCGGGTCGAGCACATCCAGCCCCGCACCGGGTGCTGGACGCTGCTGCGCCACGACGACGAGGGCTGGAAGCTGATCAAGGCCAACAGCAAGGACGACCCGGTCGAGACCGCGCTCGCCCGCTGATGCGGCGGCGCCGGCCGTTGCCGGACACCGCTGCGGCTCAACGGACCGGCGACTCCTGACCCGAGGAGGCGGTCGAGCGTGCCCAGCTGGCCAGGAGCGCGAGCTTCTCGGCCGAGGCGCTGCCCGGTTCGGCGGTGTAGGCGATGATCGTCAGCCCGTCGGCGGGAAGTTCGAGCGCGTCTCCGGTGAGCTCGAGGTCGCCGACCACCGAGTTGTGCAGGTGCTTGACCGCGGTGCGATGCAGCCGGACGTCGTGCTGCGCCCAGCGGGTCGCGAAGGGGTGGCTGCGGGTGGTGAGCTCGCCGACCAGGTCGGTGAGGGC
Organism: Actinomycetota bacterium; assembly: GCA_020161755.1. Lineage (GTDB taxonomy): Bacteria > Actinomycetota > Actinomycetes > Propionibacteriales > Propionibacteriaceae > Propionicimonas. Next base: position 132,213 of record JAIUOS010000006.1, on the reverse strand, counting down.
CTTGTCGAGCGGGTTGCGTCCGGCCTCGGCCCGCAACGCGCCCACCGTGCCGTCGGCGACCTCGTCCCAGTCGCGGAAGAACCCGTGCGCGCGCCCGTCGAGGAACACGAATCGGGCCAGGTTGAACGGCGCGCCGGGCTGGAGGATGCCGTCGTACAGCGCGACGCACAGCTCGTTGGCAGCCAGGATGTCGGCGCGTCCGTCCCGGACGTAGGCGGGCACACCGGTCATGCCGTCCAGCAGTGCGCGGACGCTGGGCCGCACCGCCTTCGGCTTCGGCTGACGGCTGCGCAGCGTCCGTTCGGGCACGGCCGCGGCACGGGCGAGGTCACGCAGGTGCTGACGCTCGGCCTCGTCCAGGCGCAGCGCGTTCGCGAGCGCGTCCAGCACCGAATCGGAGACGCCGCCGAGCTGGCCGCGCTCGAGGCGGGCGTAGTAGTCCACGCTCACCCCGGCGAGCAGCGCGACCTCCTCGCGCTTCAGCCCGGGCACGCGGCGCCGGTCGTCCAGGGCGGGCAGGCCGGAATCCTGGGGACGGACGCGGGCACGCCGGCTGCGCAGGAACTCGTTGATCTCACGCCGGTTGTCCACACGCCAGACGCTAGCCCCCGGCCCCGGAGGCGTAACAGGTACTGGGAGTGCGTGGTACGACAGGCCCTTCCGCGCCCCTGCGCGAGGGAGTGGACTGGGTAGCGGACATGGAGAACCGGAAGGACCACCTGATGCGTAACGTCACCCTGAACAACGGCGTCGAGATGCCGATCCTCGGCTTCGGCGTCTTCCAGATCGCCGACCTGGCCGAGTGCGAGCGCGCGGTCAGCGAGGCGCTCGCCGCCGGCTACCGGCTGCTCGACACCGCCGCGTCCTACGGCAACGAGGAGGCGGTCGGACGCGCCATCGCCGCGAGCGGCATCCCGCGCGACGAGCTGTTCGTCACCACCAAGCTGTGGATCCAGGGCGCCGGCGAGGGCAAGACCCGCGCCGCGTTCGAGCGCTCCCTGGCCCGGCTCGGGCTGGACCGGCTCGACCTGTACCTGATCCACCAGCCCTACGGGGACGTGTACGGCGCCTGGCGCGACATGGAGAAGATCGCCACCGAGGGCCTGTCCCGCGCGATCGGCGTCTCGAACTTCCACCCCGACCGGCTGGTCGACCTGATCGCCCACAACGAGGTCGTCCCCGCCGTCAACCAGATCGGGACCCACCCGTTCCACCAGCGGGTCGCCGACCAGGAGCTGATGGCCTCCGAGGGCGTCCAGATCGAGTCGTGGGGACCGTTCGCCGAGGGCAAGAACGGCATCTTCACCAACCCGGTCCTGAGCGAGATCGCGGCGGCGCACGGCAAGACGGTCGGCCAGGTCGTGCTGCACTGGCTCACCCAGCGCGGCGTGGTGGTCATCCCCAAGACCGTGCGGCCCGAGCGGATGGCCGAGAACCTGGATGTCTTCGACTTCGAGCTCGGCGACGACGAGATGGCCGCCATCGCCACCCTCGACACCCGCACCAGCCAGTTCTTCGACCACCGCGACCCCGAGATGGTGCGCTGGTTGACCGGCCGCTCGCTGGACGTCTGAGGGGGCGAGGAGATGAAGACCCGCACCCTCGGCACCCTGGAAGTGTCGGCGCTCGGCCTGGGCTGCATGGGCATGAGCGTCAACTACGGCCCGTCCCCGGAGCGGGACGAGGCGATCGCGTTCACCCGCGCCGCGTTCGACGCCGGCGTGACGTTCTTCGACACCGCCCAGGTGTACGGCCCGTTCGCCAACGAGGACCTCGTCGGCGAGGCGCTGGAGCCGCTGCGCGACCAGGTGGTGATCGCCACCAAGTTCGGCTTCGACATCGACCCCGCCGACCCGCGCCGCCGGGCGATCAGCAGCCGGCCCGACCTGATCCGGAGCTCGGTCGAGGAGTCGCTGCGCCGGCTGCGCACCGACCACATCGACCTGCTCTACCAGCACCGCGTCGACCCGTCCGTCCCGATCGAGGACGTCGCCGGGACGGTTGCCGAGCTCATCGAGCAGGGCAAGGTGCGGGCGTTCGGCCTGTCCGAGGCCGGCGCGGACACGATCCGCCGGGCGCACGCCGTCCAGCCGGTCGCGGCCGTGCAGAACGAGTACTCGCTGTGGGCGCGCGACCCCGAGCCCGAGGTGTTGCCCACCTGCGCCGAGCTCGGCATCGGCTTCGTGCCGTGGAGCCCGCTGGGGCAGGGGTTCCTCACCGGCGCGGTCGCCGCGTCCGCCACCTTCGGCGACGACGACATCCGCAGCCGCTTCCCGCGGTTCACCCCCGAAGCGCTGGTCGCCAACCAGCCGATCGTGGCGCTCGTCCAGGAGGTCGCGCAGGACGCCGGGGCGACGCCCGCCCAGGTGGCGCTGGCCTGGCTGCTGTCGCGGGGCGAGCACATCGTCCCGATCCCGGGCACGCGGAGGCTCTCCCGCCTGGCGGAGAACCTCGCCGCCGCCGATCTCGTCCTGAGCGCGGACGACCTGCGCCGGTTGGACGAGGCGACGGCCGCCTTCAGCGTGGCCGGTGCCCGCGGCAGCGGCCACGAGCACTACGGCTGAGCCGCCAGGCGTCCGTGCGTCGCGAACTCAGGTGTCGATAATGAGGCTCGGCTCGGCGGCGGTCGCCGCCCAGCTGGCGAGCAGCTTCAGGTTGTGGTCGGACGGCGAGCCGGGCTCGGCGGCGTACATGGTCATCGACAGCCCGGCGTCCGTGCGCAGGTCGACGGTCTCGTAGGCCAGCACCAGGTCGCCGACCACCGGGTGGCGGAAGTGCTTGGTGCCGGCGGCGTGGATGCGGACGTCGTGCGCGCTCCAGCGCTCACGGAACTCCACGCTGCGGGTCGACAGCTCCCCGACCAGCTCGTGCAGCTGCCGGTCGTGCGGGTTGCGGCCGGCCTCGGTGCGCAGGTTGGCGACGGTGATGTCGGCGAAGAAGTCCCAGTCGGGGTAGAAGCGCCGCGCAGCCGGGTCGAGGAAAGTGAAGCGGGCGAAGTTCGGGTGCCCGCCCGAGCCGGCCAGGAGGTCGCTGTACAGCGCCCGGCCCAAGTGGTTCGCCGCGAGTAGGTCGGCCCGTCCGTTGCCGACGATGGCCGGCGCGTCGCGCATCGCGTCCAGCACCCACTGGAGGCTGGGCTGGAGCTGCGGGTTGTCGCTGCGGCCGCGGCGGCGGGTCAGCAGGCTGCTGCCGTCCGCGGCCTGCGCGAGGTCGAACAGGTGCTCGCGCTCGGCGGCGTCCAACTGGAGGGCCCGCGCGATCGCGTCCAGCACCCCGGCGGAGACGCCGGCCAGCTGGCCCCGCTCGAGGCGCGCGTAGTACTCGATGCTGACCCCGGCGAGCGTCGCGACCTCGTTGCGTCGCAGCCCCGGGACGCGCCGCTGCCCGACCACCGGCAGCCCCACCTCCTGCGGGCTGATCCGGGCGCGCCGGCTGGTCAGGAACTCACGCACCTCTTCCCGGTTGTCCACGCCCCCAACCGTAGACGCGGCCGCCCTCGCCAGGGATGCCCTGGCAGTACACCTCACCGCAGGGACTCCCCCGCCCGCGGGGTTTCGGGTTGGCTGGGCCGCGGACAACGAACCTGACACCGGGAGTGAAGATGCGTGGAGTCGTGATGTACGGCAAGGACGACGTGAGGGTCGAGGAGCGGGAGCGGCCGGCGATCGTCGAACCGACGGACGCGATCCTGCGGGTGACCGCGAGCTGCATCTGCGGCTCCGACCTGTGGCCCTACCGGGGCCTGGACGCCACCGCCCAGCCGACCCCGATGGGCCACGAGTACGTGGGCGTCGTCGAGGAGGTGGGCGCCGACGTCCGCTCCGTGAAGGTCGGCGACTTCGTGGTCGGGTCGTTCTTCGCCTCCGACAACACCTGCGAGATCTGCGCGTCCGGCTACCAGACGCACTGCGTGCAGCGGCAGCCCGGGGCTGCGTCCGGCGGTCAGTCGGAGTACCTGCGGGTGCCGCTGGCCGACGGCACCCTCGTCGCCACCCCGGGCATGCCGGACGCCGACCTGGTGCCGTCCCTGCTGGCCGCGTCCGACGTGCTCGGCACCGGCTGGTTCGCCGCCGTCGCTGCCGAGGCCGGACCCGGCAAGACCGTCGCCGTGGTCGGGGACGGGGCCGTCGGACTGCTCGGGGTGCTGGCCGCGAAGCAACTGGGCGCCGAACGGATCATCGCGATGAGCCGTCACGCCGACCGCCAGCAGCTCGCCCGCGAGTTCGGCGCCACCGACATCGTCACCGAGCGGGGCGACGAGGGCGTCACGCGGATCAAGGAGCTCACCGGCGGCCTCGGCGCCCACTCCACGATCGAGGCGGTCGGCACCCAGGAGGCGATGATGCAGGCCATCCGCGCCACCCGGGCGGGCGGCCACGTCGGCTACGTCGGCGTCTCCCACGACGTCTCGCTGCCCGGCCTCGAGCTGTTCTTCTCCGGCGTGCACCTGCACGGCGGGCCCGCGCCCGTCCGCCGCTTCCTGCCCGAGCTCATCGAGCTCATCTGGAACCGGACCATCGACCCCGGCAAGGTGTTCGACCTCACCCTGCCGCTGGAGGAGGCTGCCGAGGGCTACCGGGCCATGGACTCCCGGCGCGCGATCAAGGTGCTGCTCCAGCCGTGAACCGGGACGGGGCGACCGCGACGGGCCGGGCGACGCTGAGCGGCGGCGTTCTGGCCACGGTGGTGTTCGTCGGCGGCATCGCCCCGCTCGCGACGGACATGTACGTGCCGGCGTTCCCCTCGGTCGCGGTCGAATTGGCGGCCAGCGCGACCCAGGTGCAGCTCACGCTCACCACGTTCTTCGTGGGCATGGCGCTGGGTCAGCTGGTCGGCGGCCCCGTCTCCGACCAGCGCGGACGCCGCGTCCCGCTGCTGGCCTCGCTGGTGGTGCTCACCGTGGCGTCGCTGGCGTGCGCGGTGTGCCCGTCCATCACGGTGATGATGGCGCTGCGCTTCGTCCAGGGGCTGAGCGGGGGCTGGGCGATGGTCACCTCCCGCGCGATCGTGATCGATCTGGCGCGCGGCACCGACCTCGTCCGGGCGCTCAACGTGATCGCCGGCGTCGGCGGGATCGCCCCGATCGTCGGGCCGCTGCTCGGCGGCGTGATCGTGCAGTTCGCGTCCTGGCGGGTGTCGTTCCTGGTGGTCGCCGCGCTCGCGGCGGCGATGGTCGTGGCGAGCGCGGTGGCGATCCCCGAGACGCTGCCGCCCGAGCGGCGCCACGGTGGCGAGCTGCGCGACCTGCTCGGGGCGGCCCGGCTGGTGGTCGGGAACCGCCGCTTCGTCGGCTACCTCGTGGTGATGGCGTTCTCGATGGGCGTGATCTTCGCCTACGTCGCGACCTCGGCGTTCATCCTCCAGTCGATGAACGGGCTGACGCCGATCGCCTACTCACTGGTCTTCGCGGCGAACGCCGTCGGGCTGGCACTGGCGACGCTGGCCGCCGGACGGATGGCCGGCCGCGTCCCCACCCGCCGGGTGATCACCGCCGGGCTCGTGGTCACCGGGCTGGTCGGGGCGGTGTTCCTGGTCGTGGCCCCCGGCGGGGGGATGCCGCTGCTGGTCGCGGTGGTCGGGTTCTTCGTCCTGATGAGCGCGCAGGGGCTGGTCGGCGCCAACGCCGGCGCGCTCGCGTCCAACGAGGTGCCCGATCATCCGGGCACCGGGTCGGCCGTGCTGGGCTTCCTCCAGTGGTGCATGGCCGGGCTGATCGCCCCGCTCGCCGGCATCGGTGGCGACGCCACCGCCGTCCCGATGGCGGTGATCATCATCGTGCTCACCGCCGGCTCCCTGGCTGCGATGGCCTTGACCCGTCCCCGAGGTCGCACTCCGCTTTCCGCGTGACGTTGTGCCCCAAGTTCGGGGCACAACGTCACGCGCTGATTCGGGTGGGCAGGTGACCAGGGACCCCCGCGCTCGCCCAACTCGCGGTCGGACTGCGAGACGGGTCGCCGGCACCAGCGGGGCTGGACCTCGCCGGGTTCGCCGCCGAGCTCACGCTCGAGCGGATCGAGTGGATCCGCGAACAGGTCGCACGCACGATCGCCGACGCCGACACCTCCGAGCTGTACGAGCTCTGGGCCGAAACCGAGGACCTGGACGCCTGGCTGGCCGAGGCCCGCGCCCTGGTGGCCGCGCTCGCCTGAGGATGCCACCAGACGACACCGGCCGCGCCAAAGGCGTCAGGGGGCGTCGGTGAGGTCGAACGGGTCGGCGCCGGCGGTCTCGTACCAGTCGTAGGTCAGGTCGCCGGAGCCGCCGCGCCACCGTTGCGGGGTGGTCACCGTGAGCCAGTCGAGCGGCTCGATGCCGTCCGGGTCGCCGCCGTCGAGGGCGAGGGTGAGGGCCGCCGCGAGGTGGTCGTCCACCGCGTCGGTGCGCGTCCGGGGGTCGACCGAGACGAACAGGGCGGTGCCTGAGCGGGCGACCAGGTCGAGGAACTGGCGGTTCTTCGACCAGTCGGTCAGCGGGGTGCTGGCCACGCAGTCCGCGTCGACGGTGAAGAAGCGTCGGTGCTGCGCGAGGCGGAACGCGAGGGTGTTCACGCCCATCCGGCGGGTACGCTCCCACACCTTGCCGGACGTGTCGTCGCCCGTGCGCTGGGCCTCGACGAGCCCGGCGGCGAGGTGGCCGACGACGTTGCAGCCGAGCACGACCGCGTCCCCGGCCGCCTCGCGGATCACCCGGTAGAAGTCGACCAGCACCTCGGCGGTGGTACGGCTGCGGTCGTGGACGTGGACGTCGTCGGCGGCCGGCCGGGCGCCCATCCGGAAACCCCAGCGTCCCAGCGCCTCGAAGGTCGAGAAGTCGTGCTTGATAAGCTCGAACCCCCACCCGCGGATGCGCCGGACGTCGTCGGCCACCCGCTCGAGCGTCGCCGGGTGGCTCGGGTCGAGCGCCCAGCCGCCCTCCCACGGACGCAGCCCGCCCGCGTCCGGCTCGAAGCGGTGCTGGAGCGGACGGAACCAGATGCCCGGACGGACGCCCTCGGCGGCGATCCGCGCGGCCACCTCGGTCATGTCGGGGAACTCCACCGGACGGCTGTCCGCCCACGGCCCGCCCGACGCCGGACGGCCGTCCGCGGTGCCGTCCACGCTCCAACCGTCGTCGACCACGCCGAACGGGCGCACCGGGTGGCCGCCCACCAGGTCGGCGACCGTCCGGGCGTCGCGCACCACGGCGTCGGCGTCGAAATCGCGGCCGTACGCGTAGTACCAGTTGTTCGCGCCGACCAGCGGGCCGACCGGAAGCGGGTCGCGGCACAGCAGGGACGCGAGCGCGCACTGCGCGGCGAACGGGCCCTCGCTGCCGGACACCCAGCGGAGGGTCGCGGCCGCCAGTGTCCGTCCGCCCAGCAACAGCGGGTCGGCGCCGGCCCGCAGGTCCAGCCACAGCGATACCCCGTCGGGGTCGATCGTCCAGAACGCGAAGCTCCCCGCCCGCACCTCCACCCCCGCGCCCCAGGTGTCGCCGCCGGGCGCGTGCACCAGCGCCATCCACGGCAGCACCCGCTCGGGGTGCAGCGGCAGCCAGGCCGCGTCGCCGTAGGTGCGTTCCCACGCGTCGCCGAGCACCAGCGCGCCGGACGGGACGGGGCGACGCCAGCGCAGGTGCACCCGGCTGACCGGGACGGCGTCCGCCGCGGACACCGAGACCGCCAGCCCCGCCCCGGCCGGCTCGCAGTCCACCCGGACGCCGGTCGCGGAAGGCTCGGCCCAGCCGTCCCGGGGTTCGACCTGCACCCGAACGAGGTCGGGCAGCGGGACGACGAGTTCGGTCATGGTTCGGGCTCCTCCGGCTCGGCTTCTTCCCAAACGCCCCCGAAACTCACAGCCGCCCCTGAAATTTCGGGGGCGCCTGTGAGTTTCGGGGGCGTTTGCGCGGGTGGGGTGGACGGGGCGGCGCGGCGGGACAGGTCGAGCACCAGCAGGACGGACGCGGCGACCCCCGCGACCAGCGCGATCGCCGCGGCCACGCCGAGCGCCAGCACGTGCCGGTCGAACAGGTAGTTCAGGTAGGTGGTGGTGCTGGCGAACTGGATGCCCACGGCGGACAGGACGTAGCGCCAGTCGACGAAGGCGGCCAGCACCGTCAGCACCTCGGCGAGGTAGAAGTAGCGCTCGTGCATTTCCGGCAGCAGCAGCGGGACGACCAGCGTCGCGGTGGCGGCCAGCAGCAGCACCTGGCTGCCGTCCAGCTGGCGACGGCGGGCCAGCAGCCACACCCCGAAGGCCAGCACGACGGCCGCGGCGAGCGCGAGCCCCGCGCACTTCCAGGCCACGCTCGCGTCCGCGGGCAGCCAGGCGTACGGGGTGGGTGCGTTGTGGGTGAAGCTCTGGCCGTCGTTGAGCGTGAACCCGGACGACCCGCCTGATGGCCCACCGCCGGGCCCACCACCCGGCGGCGCACCACCACCGCCCGGCCCACCACCACCAGGCCCACCACCCCCAGGACCACCGCGTCCCGGGGTCGAGGAACCCACGGTGCCGCCGGTCCCGGAGGAGTCGGTGACCTGGAGCGGGTAGACCATCAGCTGGCTGAGCAGGCTGCGTCCGGCGACCAGGGCGGGCACGAGGCAGGCGAAGAACGTGGCCGGCGCGGCCAGCAGCGAGACCCACCGGTGCCGGTTCACGATCACGACCACCACCAGCACCGGCAGCAGGAACACCGCCTGGAGCTTGAAGGCGAACGCCACCCCGAACCACGCGGACGCGGCCCAGGGCCGTCGGTTCATCAGCGACAGCACGCTGGCGAGGCCGGCCGCGGCGTACAGCGAGTCGCACTGCGCCCAGACACCGCTGTTCATCACCACGGTCGGCAGGAAGAGCACCAGGCCGAACGCCGCCACCGGCGCCCAGGCCCACGCCGGACGGGCGTGCGCGACGATCCGGGACGCGAAACCGGCGAGGGCGAGGTCGCCCAGGATCGAGATCGACTTGATGGCGACGATCGCCGGCACCGGCAGGTAGCTGGCCAGGGCGAGCAGCACCAGGTAGGGGGTGTTGTAGTTGGAGAAGGAGTCGTCGCGCAGGGCTGCGAGGTGGCCGTTGGTGGCGATGAAGCTGTACCAGCGCGACAGGAACGTCCGGAAATCACCGGACTGGAAGTCCACGAACAGCCAGCGCACGGCGACGGCAACGACGGCGAGCGCCGCCATCACCGCCCACCGGGCGACCCGCTGCCCTCCCGGATGCCACAAAGTGGACCGAGAACGTCGTTGTCGACGGTTTCGGTCCACTTTGCGCATCTCGGGGATGGGGTCGGTCGGTCGGCTAGCCGGCCAGCAGGGCGTTGACCTGGTCGTTCGCCGCGGTCAGCGAATCGGCCTTGGCCTTGCCGGTGAACACCGCGTCCACCGCCGGCTGCATCACGTTGGTGATCTGCGACGCCTTGTCGGTGATCGGGAACAGGAACGTCGTGCCGTCCTTCACGTGCACCAGGAAGGAGGAGTTGACGTCGATGTTCTTGGCGGCGAAGGCCTGGCCGGCGAGATCGGTGCCGCTCGGGATGGCCGGGAAGACCACACCGCTCTTGCCGACGATGTCCTGGCAGGCAGCGGAGCCGAGGTACTCCACCCACTTGGCCGCGGCCGCCTTGTTCTTCGACCCGGTCCAGATGGAGTCGGCGAGGCCGTTGTACATGCTGGAACGCTTGCCGGACGGGCCGATCGGGGTCGGCGCGAGGCCGGTCTCGACACCCTTGTAGCTGAACATCTGGTTGATCATCCAGGAGCCGTTCGTGATCATCGCGTACTTGCCGGCGCCGAAGATGTCGGCAGAGCTCTGGCCGGTGACGGCCTCGACGCTGGGCATGTAGCCCTTCTCGATCAGCGACCGCATCCAGGCCATGGTGCTCTGGAACTCGGGCTTGTCGTAGTTGTAGTGGGTGCCCCACGGGTTCTTGTCGGTGAACGTCCAGCCGGTGGTGCCGGTGTACATGCTCCACTGGGTCTGGCCGTTGCCGCCGCCGGAGCCACCGTCCAGGCCGAGCCCGTAGACCTTGACCTTGGTCTTGTCGAAGCCGGCCTCGTCACCGCGCTTGCCGTTGGCGTCGACGGTGAGGTGGGCGATCATCTTCTCGTAGGTGCCGCCGTCGGTCGGGTTCCAGGTCATGGCGCCCAGATCGGTGTCCTTGACGCCTGCGTCGGAGATCAGCTTCTTGTTGTAGAAGATCGCGACGGTGTCGAAGTCCTTCGGCAGGCCGTAGCGCTTGCCGTCCTGCGCCACCCACAGGTCGGCCAGGCCGGCCTGGTAGATGTCGGTCTTCACACCGTCCGCGGCGAGGTAGTCGTCGAGCGGCTCGAGCTGGTTCTGCGCGACGAACTCGGGGTACTTCGAGAGGTGGTCGGTGAACACGTCGGGGGCGGTGCCGGCGACGAAACCGTTGGTGATGTTGGTCCAGTAGTCGTCCCAGCTGTACTGGGAGATCTTGATGGTGATGTTGGGGTTGGCGGTGTGGAACGCGTCCGCACACTGCTGGTAGACGGGCTTCTGGTTGCTGTCCCACAGCCAGTAGCTGACCTCGCCGGACGCCTCGCCGCCCGCGCTGCCGGACGCGCTCGGCGTCGACTCGCCTGCGCAGGCGGTGAGTGAGAGAGTGAGCGCTGCGAGCGCTGCGACGGCCGCCACCGCCTTCTTGCGGGTGAATCGTGACATTGAGGAACCTTTCGTAGGGCTGGTTGGTTGGTTGTCGTGTCGTTCTACCGCTGGCCCGGGATGCACCCCGGGCCGGCGGAGCTTGTGGGTGGGACGGGGCGTCACTTGACGCCCGAGTAGCCGATCGAGTCGATGATCTTTCGGGCGAAGGCGAAGAAGAGGACGAGGACGGGGGCTGCGGCCACCAGGGTGGCAGCCATCAGGCCCGCCCAGTCCGGGGAGCCGGCCGGCGTCTGGGAGCGGAACACGCCCAGGGCGACGGTGAGCACCTTGGTCTGATCGGAGTTGCCGACCAGGAGCGGCCAGAAGTAGTCGTTCCAGGTCTGGATGAAGGTCAGGATCGCCAGCGTGGTCACCGGTGCGGTGCTCATCGGCAGGATGATCCGGAAGAACGTCCGCCATGGCCCGGCGCCGTCCAGGGCTGCGGACTCCTCGATCTCCCGGCTGATTCCGAGGAAGAACTGGCGCAGGAAGAAGATCGCGAACGGCGTCATCAGGAACGTCGGCAGGATCATGCCCGGCAGCGTGTTCAGCAGCCCGAGGTTCTTGATCAGGATGAAGTTCGGCAGGCTGGTGAAGATCGGCGGCACCAGCAGCGCGCCGAGGAAGACGCCGAACACCACGTTGCGGCCGGGCCAGCGCAGCCGGGCGAAGGCGTAGGCGGCCATCGCGCAGAAGAACACCTGGCCGACCGTGACCGCGCCGGCGTAGAACACCGAGTTGCGCAGGTACAGCCAGAAGTTGACCGAGGCGCCCGACCCGCCCTCGGCGATCGCCTGCGCCTGGGTGCCCAGACCGAGCACGCGCTGGAACGCGCCCCAGGTGAAGTCGACGGGGAGCAGGGAGCTGGGGTTGGCCGGCAGCGACCGGGTGGTCGACAGCGCCGTCCGCAGCATCCAGTAGAACGGGAACAGGGTGAGGATCAGGAAGCCGATCATCACGACCCAGGCGGCGATGCGTCCGGGGGTCAGGTTGCGCTTGCGGCGACGGTTCTCGGCGTCGGCGATGGCGCGGGCTTCGATGGTTGCCATGTGTCCGTGCTCCTTACGCGAGGTCGGACTCGCCGGCGCGCAGCAGGCGGAGTTGGAGGGTGGCCATCAGGGCCAGGATCAGGAACAGCACCACGGACAGGGCGCTGGCGTAGCCGAACTGACCTTCGGCGAAGCCCTTCTGGTAGATGTAGTACTGGAGCACCCGGGTGACGTTGACGGGTCCGCCACGGGTGGTCACGGCGACGGTGTCGAACACCTGGAAGGAGCCGGTCACGGTGATCACCAGGATCATCGCGAGCACCGGACGCAGCAGCGGCAGCGTCATCCGCCAGAACGACGACCACTCCGAGCTGCCGTCGATGGCGGCGGCCTCGTACACGTACTTGGGGATGGTCTGGAGGCCGGCAAACACCAGCAGCGCGGTGTAGCCCATGTGCCGCCACACGTTCACGAAGGCGATCGTCGGGATGGCCCAGGCCTCGTCGCCGAAGAAGGCGATCTTGGTCGCGCCCGTCCACTCCAGGAACTGGTTGACCAGGCCGATCTGGTAGTCGAGCAGCCAGAACCAGACCATGGCCGCGATGACATTGGAGATCAGCCAGGGCAGCAGCAGCGCGCCGCGCAGGACCGTCGAGCGGGTGAGCCGCTGCATCAGCACCGCCAGCAGGAGCGCGATCACGGTCTGGAATCCGATGTTGAGGATCACGTACTCGACGGTGACCCATAGGGCGTTCCAGAACAGCGGGTCCTTGCCGATCTTGGCGAAGTTGTCGAAGCCGATCCACTTCGGCGTACCCAGGATGTTGTACTGGGTCATGCTGAAGTAGAAGCCCCGAATCGTCGGGTAGAGGTAGAAGACCAGGAAGCCGATCAGCGCCGGCGCAATGAAGATCAGCGCCGTTCCCAGTTCACTGCGCCCGCCCGAGCGGCTGCTCTCGGACTTGGCTTTCCGAACCGGCCGGCTGGCTCGCTCCGTTGCACTCGCACTCACCGCGTCTCCCATCCTCGGGACTCCCGCCTGGCCATCGGCTCCGGCGGCTGACATCGCCGAACGCTACTCGCGTAGATTCCCCCAGCGCAAGAGGTTTCCGGAAACTTCTTGCCTCAGATGATTCGCGAGAGCTACCTCTTTGCCAGCTAGATCTATGGGTGTAGATTCCTCCCCGTTCGCTGACGAAGGAGTGACCATGCGCGGGCGGCCAGGCACTGGGGACGTTCCCCTGCGCCCCCGTGCGACCCGTTCGGAGGTCGCCCGGCTGGCCGGGGTGAGCACCGCCGTCGTCAGTTATGTGGTCAACGACGGGCCCCGCCCGGTGGCCCCGACGACGGCGGCCAAGGTCAGGGACGCCATGTCGCTGCTCGGCTACGTGCCCAACGCCACGGCCAGGGCGCTGCGCAAGGGCGCGACCGAGACCGTGGGGCTGGTGATCTTCGACGGCGTGAACCCCTACGTCGCCGAGTACGTGTCCGCGCTGGCGCGCGTGGCCGGGGCCCGCGGCAAGCGGCTGCTGATCGCCGACGCCCTGCGGGACATGGGGGCGGTGGCCGGGATCGTGTCCGAACTCGTCTCGCGACAGGTGGACGGGCTGCTGCTGACCAGCATGTTCGCCCACGCCGACCGCACCCGCGTCCTCCAGCTGGCCGGCGTCCCCACCGTGCTCGTCGACTGCCCCGGCCCCCTGCCCGGTCACCGGACGATCGGGGCGGACGCCCAGTTGGCCGCCGAGGACCTGGTCGGCCACCTGGTCGAGCACGGACGCCGCCGGATCGCCCTGGTGTTCGGCGACGGCAGCTACGGCGACCCCGACCCGCGGGAAATCGGGTGGCGGCGCGCGCTCGCGTCCGCCGGCCTCCCCGACGGAGCCTCGGTCGGGATGCCGTTCAGCCGCGAGGGCGGGTACGCCGCCGTGGCCGCGCTGCTCGAGAAGGACCCCCAGCTGGACGCGGTGTTCGCCAGCAGCGACCTCCAGGCGTTCGGCCTGCTGCTGGCGCTGCACGAGCGCGGCATCAGGGTGCCCGACGACGTCGCCATCGTCTCCTACGACGGCACCGCCGGCACCGCGTACACCTGGCCGCCGCTGACCGTGGCGCGGCAGCCGCTGGACCTGCTCGCGGGCTCGGCGCTCGACCTGCTGGAGCTGCCGGAGACCCCGGAGGGCACGCACGTCCAGCACCCCGCTGAGCTGGTCCGGCGCGCGTCCTGCGGCTGCACACCGTCCGCCCTCCCCTCGACCACGACCACGACCCCCCGATGACCCAGGAGAACCCGCCCATGACCGCTCCCGTCAACGCCATCGCCCACCTGCACAGCGCCGGTGTCTCGGTGCTGCTCGACCTGACCGGTGGACGCCCGGCCGCCGTCGCCCACTGGGGTGCCGAGCTCGGACCGCTCGACCAGGCGTCCGCCGAGACCGTGCTGCTCACCGCCGCGCCACTGCCGGTGGTGAGCGGCCTCGACGACCCCCTGCCGGTCGGGATCCTGCCCGAGGAGTCGACCGGCTGGGCGGGACGGCCCGGCATCAGCGGGTCGCGGGGCGGACGCAACTGGGCGCCGCGGTTCACCACGACCGGCCTGAAGGTGGACGGCGCCGAGGTCGCCACGGACGCCGACCGGCCGACACTGCTCGACGTGGGCGCCGGACGGGTCGAGGTGTTGGCCACCGACGCGGACGCGGGCCTGGACCTGGTCCTGGAACTCGAACTCTCGCCGGCGGGGCTGCTGCGCAGCCGCGCGCACCTGACCAACACCGGCGCCGGCGGCTACCAGCTCGACGACCTGGTGATCGCACTGCCGGTGCCGAGCATCGCCACCGAGCTGCTCGACTTCGCCGGCCGCTGGGGCAACGAGCGGGTGCCGCAGCGGCGCGCGTTCACGGTGGGCACGCACCTGCGGGAGGGCCGCAAGGGCCGCACCGGGGCGGACGCGGCGACCGTTCTGCACGCCGGCGTCCCCGGGTTCGACTTCGCCACCGGCGAGGTGTGGGGCGTCCACGTCGGGTGGAGCGGCAATCACACCCACTTCGCCGAACAGCCCTGGACGGGCGAGCGGGTGCTGGGCGGCGGGGAGCTGCTGCTGCCCGGCGAGGTCGTGCTGGCCGAGGGCGAGACCTACGACAGCCCGTGGCTCTACGGGTCGTACGGGGTGGGTCTGGACGAGGTCGCGCGCCGGTTCCACCGGTTCCTGCGCGCGCGTCCGCAGCACCCGGGGACGGAGCGTCCGGTGACCTTGAACGTGTGGGAGGCGGTCTACTTCGACCACTCGCTGCCGCCGCTGCTGGAGCTGGCCGAGATCGCGGCGTCCGTCGGGGTGGAGCGGTACGTCCTCGACGACGGCTGGTTCGGCGCGCGCCGCAACGACTGGGCGGGGCTCGGCGACTGGACGGTGGCCAAGGACGCGTGGCCGGACGGGCTGCACCCGCTGGTCGACCGCGTCCGCGAACTCGGCATGCAGTTCGGGCTGTGGTTCGAGCCGGAGATGGTCAACCTCGACTCCGACGTGGCCCGCGCGCATCCCGAGTGGGTGATGGCGACCGGCGACCGGCTGCCGATGGACTCGCGGCACCAGCAGGTGATCAACCTCGGCATCCCGGAGTGCTACGCGTTCATCCGGGACGCGATCTTCGCGCTGCTGGCGGAGTACGACATCGGCTACATCAAGTGGGACCACAACCGCGACCTGGTCGACGCCGGCACCGCGCCGGACGGGCGTCCGGGCGTGCACGAGCAGACGCGGGCGGTGTACCGGCTGATCGACGAGCTCAAGGCCGCGCACCCGGGGCTGGAGATCGAGTCGTGCTCCTCCGGCGGCGCGCGGGTCGACCTGGGGATCCTCGAGCGGACCGACCGGGTGTGGGTGTCGGACTGCATCGACCCCCACGAGCGGCAGCAGATGATGCGCTGGACCACGCAGCTGATCCCGCCGGAGCTGATGGGCTCGCACATCGCGTCCACGGTGTCGCACACCACGGGACGCACGCACGACCTGAACTTCCGGGCGGCGACCGCGCTGTTCGGGCACCTCGGCATCGAGTGGGACCTGCGGCGGGCGAGCGAGGCCGACCTGGCCGAGCTGCGGGAGTGGATCGCGTTCTACAAGGAGCACCGCGGCCTGCTGCTGGGCGGCGACCTGGTGCGGATCGACACCCCCGACGACTCGGTCACGGCGTTCGGCATCGTGGCGCCCGACCGGAGCGAGGCCATCTACTCGTTCGCGACGGTCGGACGCGCGGACGTCGCACACCTCGGACGGCTGCGGCTGCCCGGGCTCGACCCGCGGCGCTGCTACCGGGTGGCTCCGGAACTGATCGGCTCGCTGCCCTCGGGGCTGCGTCCGCCGGCCTGGTGGGGCCTCGCGCGGGACCTGTCGGCCGAAACCGTCGAACTGCTCGCCGGCGCCGGCCCGCGGCTGATCCAGCTCGCCTCCGAGCCGGGCGTCGTGCTGCCGGGCGCGGTGCTCGCGTCCGCCGGCCTGAACGACACCCCGGTCAACCCCGACCACGTGGTGATCTACCGGGCGGTCGCGGTCGGCTGAGGGCTTCGCCGGGGCGGACCAACCCGGCGAGGCTACCGGCGCTCGTAGACCTCGCGACGGTGCCCGACGGCGACCACCAGGACGAGCAGGACGTCATCGTGGAACTCGTACACGATGCGGTGGTCGCCCGTGCGGACCCGCCACTCCCCGTCGCCGCCGACCAGCTTCTTCGCCCCGCGCGGACGAGGCTCGACCGCCAGCAGCTCGATCGCGGCCTGGACCCGGCGCAGCGCGGGGCGATCGAGCTTGCGAAGCTGCCGGAGGGCGGCGGGTGCGATCTCGATCCGGTAGGTCATGACAGGCCGAGGTCGGCCTTGACCTGCTCCCAGGGGATGGCGGGCTCACCCCCGCCGATCTCGGCGCGGGCGGAACGAGCCGCCTCGATGTCGGCGAGATCCTCCGCGGCCGCGATCAGCCGATCGAGGTCGTCGGCATCAATGACCGCCGCCACTCGCTGCCCGCGCCGCGTCAGGTACACCGGGTCGTGCCCCACCCGCGCCGCGTCCACGACGTCGGCCAGACGCGCTCGGGCATCGCTCACCGTCATCTCCGTCATGCCGTCATCATAGGCGCGGGAATCGCGTAACTGTACATTTCAGCGCCTCGAGCTGCCCCGGACGTATCGCTCGGGGGAGTGGCGGGAGGTAGCATTCCCTCATGACTGCCGGGTCGGCCTCACGCCGCTGCACAGAGAGTTCCCCGGCTCTGCGTTGAGCTCCGCGCGGGCCCGGGGCCCGCCTCCCACGTTCGCCGTCAGTCCAGACGCGTGCGTGGGAAAGGAGGTGAAGATGAACCACACACACCAACCGCCGTCCGCTGAGGCGTGGCAGGCGTTCGTCGCGCGCAGCGACGGAACCCTCGACGGGATCGTGAGTGCCGTCGTGCCGTTCGGCGCCTTCGTCCGGTTCGACGAGGGCGTGGACGGGCTGCTGCCCGACGTCGCGGCCACCCGCGACCTCAACCCGGGCGATCGCGTCACTGTTCGGGTGCTCGCCGTCGATCCGGACAACCGCAGGGTGAGCCTCCAGCAGGCGTAACGACCGAGCGGGTGCTGGGGCTGTGCGCCCCGGCACCCGCTTCGACCCAGGGCCGGCGATCAGTCGGGAAGCGGGCAGCCGCAGGACTCCCGGATCACCAGGGTCGTGGGGTACACGCGGTCGACGAGGGGCTCGCCGAGCAGCTCGTCGATGGCGTCCTCGGCCATCTGGTCCAGCGGCACCTGCGCGGTGGTGAGCGGCGGGATCGTGAACTCCGACGCCGCCGAGCCGTCGAACGCGACCAACGCGAGATCGGACGGCACTCCCCGTCCGAGCGCGTGGAGACCGGCCAGGACACCGACGGCCTGCTGGTCGGACGCGACGAACACGGCCGTGACGTCCGGGTGCCGCTCGGTCAGGACGGCGGCGGCAGCGCGTCCGCCGGACGGCGACCACTCCACCCGCACCACGCTGCGGGCCGACAGGCCGCGGTCGTCGAGGGCGTCGCGCCAGCCCCGCTCGCGCGGCTCGGCCGCGTCCCCGCCGGTGACCAGGGCGATCCGACTGTGGCCGTGCACCTCCACCAGGTGCGCGACCGCCGCCGCGCCGCCGGTGTAGTAGTCGGGCGTCAGGGTGGGCACCCCTTCGAGCCCGGGCGCCTGGCTGATCCGGACCACCCGCAACTGGGCCGACCCGGCCTCGGCGAGGCCGCGCAGCGTCGGCAGGGCGGCGGTGACCAGTCCGTCCAGCCGGTGGCCGGCGAGCGACGTGAGCAGGTCGGCGAAGTCGGGGGTGTCGGCCTGCGCGAGGACGAGCCGCTGCCCGCGGGCGCTCGCGGCCCGCTCCAGCGCCTTGGCGAGCGCGGCGAAGTACTGGTTCTCGAGGTCGGGCACGACCAGTCCGATGAGCCCGGAGCGGCCCGTGATCAGCGACCGGGCGGCGGCGTTCGGGCGATAGCCCAGCCGCTCGATCGCGTCGAGCACCCGCTCGCGGGTCGCGGCCGCGACCGGCCGCGGGCCGTCGTTGACCACGTAGCTCACGACCGCCGTGCTCACGCCGGCCAGACGCGCGACGTCGTCCCTCGTGGCCGAGCGCGTCCCCCCGGCTCCGGATCTGCCCATTGCTGCCTTTCCCACGATGGCGCCTCATCTTAGGCGGAGATAGCTGCCCGTCCCGAGCCCCACCCGCGTCAGCGCCGAACGGTCGAGTCCCCCTGGACCAGGCGTGCCGGGATGAGGAGCTGCTCCACACAGCCGGGCGCAGCCAGCTGGTCGCGCACCAAGCGAATCGCCTCGCGCCCCATCCGCTCCTGGTCCTGGGCGATGTGGGTGAACCGGAACCCGGCCGCCGGGTAGAACACGTCCGGTTGGTCGAAGGAGACGATCGCGACATCGGCCGGCACTCCTCGGCCCTCCAGTTCGAGCGCGGACCGGAGGATGACGGCCAGGTTGTGTTCAGTCACGACATAGCCGGTGACTTCGGGCCGGGCGCGGACGAAGGCTCGGAGCCGCTCCACGTCGTCCTCCACCGGGACGTCCGAACCGGGAATCGTGGAGGCAAGATCGCGTGCCTCGTTCGCGACGTCGTGCGGAATGTGCGCGGCGGCATGGGCGTGGAGGAACCCCGTGCTTCGATCGTTCACGGTGGTCACCGTGCTGCTCGACGTGACCAGCCCCAGGTGCGTGTGCCCGAGATCGATGAGGTGCTGCGCGGCCAGCCGACCCGCGTCCACGTTGTCGGTGACGACACTGGAGACGGGCACACCCTCGAACACCCGGTCGAGGATCGCCACCGGGAAGCGGCGCATGACGAGCTCGAGCACCGCCGGCGGGACGAAGGCCGACGAGCCGGGCTGGAGGATCAGGCCTTCGACCTCACTGGCGACCAGGGCACGGATCAGCGCCTCCTCCTCGTCGCGGTCGCCCAGGCTGCGCTTCAACACCACATTGGCGCCACTGTCGGGGTCCATCAGCGCGCCGATGATGTGGGACCCGAACGAGTCGTCGAAGTTGGTGACGACACCCCCGATGAGCGGCGGACGCGCGTCGCGGACGCTCTCACTCGAGCCGACGTCGCTGATCACGAACGTGCCGCGCCGGGGACGCCGATCGATGTAGCCGTCCTCCCGCAGCATGTCGAGCGCACGCTTCAGGGTGATCCCGCTGACTTGGTGCTCGGCGAGAAGCTCAGCCTCGGCCGGCAGCCGTGAGCCCACCTCGAAGCGGTGGGAGCGGATGTCGTCGCGCACGCGTTCGTAGACCTGCTGGTACAGCGCCTCAGTCATATATTGAGCCTATAGTAATGTATGTAATATGCGCTACCGAGTCGACGCGTCGTCGGCCTCGAGTTGCGCTCGGGCCTCCAGCGCGATGATGGCACTCAACTGGGTCGAGTAGGCCACCTTGTCGGCGTGCGGGCACCGCCAGTCGTTCCCGGCGAGCAGCCAGCGCCCGTCGTATGCGGAGTTGACCAGCGCGTCGGTACTGCTGCGGAGGAAGTCCCACAGGCGTGCGGCCACCGCCGGATCCACCTCCGGATCGTTGGCCAGCAGGGCCGCGTAGCGGTAGTACACCCCCTTGAAGAGGCCCTCGTCACCGCCGTCGCCCTCGTCCGGGAAGACACCGTCGCGTGCCAGCTGGTCGATGGCGGTGGTCGCCGTCCGCTCAGCCAGGGCGAGGTACGACCGCTCGCCGGTCAGGTGGAAGAGCTCGAGCGCCGCGCCGACGTACAGACCCTGGTTGTAGGTGAACCGCCACTGGGTGTCGATGCGGCCGTCCTGCTCCCGGTTGATCCCGTCCTCGATGAAACCGTCGGCCGAGGCGAGCGTGGTCGTGATCCAGTCGAAGGCGGCAATCGCCATCGGCCGGTAGCGGCTGTCGGCCGTCCTGGCCGCGAGGCGTGAGGACAGGATCGAGAGCGGGCCGTTGGCGGGAGTGTTCTTGTAGTAGAGCTGTTGCTTGCGCCAGGCCAGGGACGCGCCGAAGGTGGGGTTCCACCCGTGCTCCACGACGTGGTCCCAGATCGCCACCGCGTCGGCGACGTACGACGGATCACCGGTCGCGTCACGAAGCCGCAGGATGGCGAGCGCGTACCAGAGCATGTCGTCGAAGTAGTCGTTGAAGAGCGACCCGCCGTTGCGCGTGCGGACGTTGTAGTAGGTGCGCTCGGCATCGGCAAGCCACTTCGCGTCGCCCGTACGCTCGTAGGCGTCCAGCCGAACCTCCATCGCGTGCGCGAGCCACCAGTAGTTGAACACCGCGGCGTTGCTCGCGGGATCGGGCGGCCAGGTGTTGTTGAGCAACTGGGGCTCGGGCGCGCCGAAGTAGTGGTCCAGGCTCCGTTGGGCCGTGTCGGCGGCCTCTGCCCAGTCGGTGGGGGCCACGGTTGTCATGTTCACTCCAGGGTTGGAACGGTGCCGGGCGAGCAGGCTCGCCCGGCACCGGGTCGGTCAGCGGTTGTCCGCCAGAAGCTGGTCGCCCTGCTGCTGCGCCTCGTTGAGCGCCTCCTGGGCGGTGAGTTCACCGGCCATGAACTTCTGGAGCGCCGGGATCAGGGCCTTGCCCTCGACGTCCTGGTACCCCGTGGTGGTGGGCCGGATCTTGGCGTACTCGAGCGCCTTGATGATGGCGGCGTAGTGGGGGTCGGCGGTGAACAGCGGGTCGGCCGCGGCCGCCCGGTTCGCCGGGATCCAGCCGGAGATCTTGCCGAACGAGACCCCGTTCGCGGGCTGCGTCGCCCACCACTTCATGAAGTCCCAGGCACCCTCGGTCATCTTGGCACCCTTGGGGATGACCAGGCCGAAACCGCCCGTGACCGCACCGGTGTCACCGTTCGGACCCCGCAGCGGCTCCGCCACGCCGTAGTCGAAGCCGTCGATCGCGGAGTACTTGCCGATGTTCCACGGGCCGTCGTACTTGATCGCCGCCTTGCCCTCGGAGAAGGGGTCGGTGCCTTCGCCGAAGCCCTGCTCGTAGACGCCGGCGTCCTGGAGGCTCTTCCAGAAGTTGAGCACCTCCAGACCCTTGTCATTGTTGAAGTTGGTCTTCAGCTGGTCGTCGGTCAGCATGCTGCCGCCGGCCTGCTGGAGCCACATGTTGAACAGGCCCGGGTCATCCAGCATGAAGCCGGCCACGGAGAGCTTGCCCTTCTTGCGGGTGGTGACCTTCTGCGCGACCGTCTTCAGCTCGTCCCACGTGGTGGGGGCGCTGGCGCCGGCGGCGTCGAGCAGCTTCTTGTTGTAGAACACCGCGCGGGCGTCGACCAGGAGCGGCAGGCCGTACAGCTTGCCGTCCACCGTCAGTTCCTTGGTGGGCTGGTCGTAGAGCGCGGAGAGGTCGACCTTGTCGCGCGCGACCAACTCGTCGATCGGCTGGAGGGCGCCCTTGGGCACGTAGAGCGAGGTCTGGCCACGATCCCACAGCACGAGGTCGGGCACCTGGCCGCTGGCCAGGCCGGTGAGCAGCTTCTGCTCGACGAGCTCCTGCGGGACGTACTCGACCTTGTACTTGGCCTGGGACGCGTTGTACGCGCTGATCTGCTGCTCGAGCTGCCCGACCTGCTCGGTCGAGGTCCACGAGCTCCAGAAGGTGACCTTCTGGGGTTCTCCGGCGACAGGGGCGGGGCTCGGCGTCGAGCAGCCCGCCAGGCTGAGCGCGGCGACGACGCCGGCGACGGCGAGGCTCCGGGCGAGGTGAATGGGATTCATCGATCTCTCTCTGGTTTGGTGGGTTGGATGTGTGGGAGGGAGGTTGAAACGGAAATCGCGACGTCACTTCGAGGCGGTATGGGCCACCCCCTGGACGATGTAGCGCTGCGCGAGAACGAACACGAGAAGCACGGGGATCGTGGACGCGATCGTTCCCGCCATCAGCGGGCCGTAGTTCGTCTCGTGCTCGGTGATGAACGAGGAGAGCGCCACCTGCACGGTGAACAGGGACGGGTCGTTGAGCACGATGAGCGGCCACAGGAAGCTGTTCCAGCCGGCCTGGAAGGTGAGCACCCCGAGCACGGCCATGCCGGTCCGGGCGAGCGGTGCGTAGACCCGGGAGAAGATCCGGAACTCGCCGGCGCCGTCGACACGCGCGGCCTCCCCGAGCTCGTCCGGCAGCGCTTCGAACACCTGCTTCATGAAGAACACCGCGAAGGGTCCTGCGGCGAACGGGATGATCACCGCCCAGTAGGTGTTGATGAAGCCGAAGCCGCCCTGCCCGAAGATGTCGTTGCCACCGGCCAGGGGGAAGAACCGCAGCACGAGGAAAGTGGGGATCATCGTCACGATGGTGGGGATCATCATCGAGGCGAGGAAGCCGCCGAACACCACCCGGCGCCCGCGGAACCGGAGCCGCGCGAGCGCGTAGCCGCCCATGCTGCCGAAGACCACGTTCGTGACCGTGCCGGCGACGGCGAGGAACATCGAGTTGAACAGGTACCGCGCGAACGGGGTGTCGGTGAAGACCGTGACGTAGTTCTCGACCGTGGGGTTTCGCGGGATGAGCTCGAGGTAGCCGGACAGGATGTCCGCAGCCGGCTTCAACGAGGTCGAGATCGTCCACAGGAGCGGACCGACCGTGCAGACCGCGATGAGGGTGGCCCCGACGTACCACGCGATCGAGCCGAGGATCGATCGCCGGGTCCGACGGCGGGTCACGGGGGTGGTGGCGGAGCGCGCGGCGGTCATCGCCCGTCCGCCTTCGCGTTGCTCACTCGCGCGTTCACGAGGGAGAAGACGAGGATGATCAGGAAGAGGACGAACGAGATCGCCGACGCGTAGCCCATCTTCAGCGATCCGAAGCCCTGGTTGTAGATGTAGTAGACGAGCGTGAGCGTCGAGTTGCCGGGGCCGCCCTTGGTCAGGACGTAGGCCTGGTCGAAGACCTGGAAGGCCGCGATGATCAGCAGCGTCGCCACCAGGTAGGTCGTCTTCGAGACCCCGGGCAGGGTCACGTGCCAGAACACCTGCCACGCGTTGGCGCCGTCGAGCCGGGCGGCCTCCTTGAGGTCCGGAGAGACCCCCTGGAGCCCGCCGAGGAAGATGATCATGTTGGCTCCGAAGCCGGCCCACACGCTCATCAGGACGATCGCGAACATCGCCCACTTGGAGTCGTAGAGCCAGGCGGGCCCGTCGATGCCGAACCAGCCTAGGACCACGTTGAAGATGCCGTACTGGGGATTGAGGAGCCAGAACCAGATCGAGGCCGTCGCGACGGTCGAGGAGACGACCGGGATGTAGAAGAGGGTCCGGAAGACGCGCGCGGCGGCCGAGTCACGGTTCAGGAGCAGCGCCGTCCCTAGGGCGATCACCAGGCCGAGCGGCACGTACAGCAGGGTGTACACGGTGGTGTTGCGCAGCGCGATCCAGAAGTAGGGGTCGGTCCACATGCGGACGTAGTTCGCGGCGCCGACCCAGGTGGTGTCACCGATGACGGCGTAGTCGGTGAAGCTCAGGTACAGCGCCCACGCGATCGGCACGAGCAGGAACACCACGAACAGGACGATCGGGACGCAGAGGAACAGCCACGCGCTGACCGCCTGCCGGCGCATCGTCTTGGACACACCGCCGGACGATCGCCGGGGGAACGGTGCCGGACGCGCCTCTGCGGAGCGGCCGGACGTGCGCTCCCGCGTGGCCGCCGGGGTGGTCATGCGAGCACTTCCCTGAGGAGGGTGGGCCGGCGGTAAGACCTGCGACCGACGACGTCGAGTGCCAACTCACAGAACATCGCGTTCGCCCACGAGAACCACGGACGGGTGAACTGCGCGGGGTCGTCGCACTGGAACGACTCGTGCATGTAGCCCGTACCCGCGTCGTTGCGCAGCAGGGAGTCGAGCATCGCGTGCTTCTCCGCGGGATCGGTCGCGGTGAGTCCCTGGACGGCGAGCGCGATCGGCCAGATTCCTCCGGACGGCGTGTGCGGGCTGCCGACCCCGGCGCCGGCCGACCCCTCGTAGAAGCAGGGGTTGGCGTCGGACAGCACGAAGGCCCGCGTCCGCGAGTAGAGCTCGTCCTGCGGGCTGCACCAGCCGAGCATGGGCAGCGAGAGCAGGCTCGGAACGTTGGCGTCGTCCATCGCCAGCCGGCCGCCGAACCCGTCCACCTCGTAGGCGAGGTGCGCGCCGAAGCGCGGCGAATCGATCAGGCCGTGGGCGAGGATCGCGGCGTCGATCCGTGCGGCCAGCACCTCGGCGCGGGACGCGAGGTCCTCGTCCTCGAGCACGTCGCTCGCGATGGTCGCGAGCTGGCGCAGGGAGGCCACCGCGAACGCGTTGCCGGGAATGTTGAACCCGAACTCACAGGCGTCGTCACTCGGACGGAACCCGCTCCAGCTCAGGCCGACCGGGCTGGTCAGCCGTCCGCGGCCCGATCGGACGAGCGTGTCCGAGGCTGGGCAGTCGAACCGTTCGAAGGAGTAGCCGGAGCGCGCTTCGTGGTCCTGCTCGGTCTCGATCACCGTCACCACGGCCCGGGCTGCGGCGCCGAACTGGTCGAGGTGATCCGTGCGGCCGGTGGTCATCCAGATGTCGTAGGCGAGCTGGACGGGGTAACAGAGCGAGTCGATCTCGTACTTCCGCTCCCAGACCCAGCCGCTCTGCCCCGGGCGGTCGGCCTGGTGGCCGCGCCGATCGTCCGCTGCGTTGAAGGCGTTGGCGTACGGGTCGAGCACCAGGTAACGCTGCTGTCGCCGTGACACCGCGACCGCGAGATCGGCGAGAGCCCGGTCGTGGTCGAGGAAGTGCAGGTAGGGCGTGAGCTGGGTGGTCGAGTCGCGCAACCACATGGCGGGGATGTCGCCGGTCACCACGAAGGCGGTGCCGTCATCGAGGAGCTCGACCGCGCTGCCGAGCGCGTCCACGAACAGGCGACGGAACACCGAGCTCGCCCGGCGCCCCAGCGGGGCAACCGCGTCAGCAGCCTGGTCGAACGTCTCGGTTCGCAGGAGTCCCATGCCAGCTCCATCGTGTGGTGTTCTACGACACTCATTATATTCATACCTTCGTGCTCGAATCAATATATGTAATCGAGGTTTGAACTCTTTGACTCAGGGCGTCCCGCGATCCTGCCGCAGGAGCTGCTCGTCGCACGTCGGCAGATCGACGCAGCTGCGGACGGAGAGCTAGCGTGGAAGCATCCCGAAAGCGGGAGGTTGTGGACGCCGGGAGGCATCGTGACTGCACAGAAGGAAGACCCCCGTCCGACCAGCCAAGGCCCCACCGAGCGTGAGGCCCGCAAGGTCGCCGAAGCCGCCCGTCAGACCGAGTGGACCAGACCGAGCTTCGGCAAGGAGTTGTTCCTCGGGCGACTCCGCCTCGACCTCGTGGATCCCTGGCCGACCCCGTCGCTGGAGGCCCGGGCGAAGGGCGAGGCTTTCCTCGCCCGGGCCGCGGAGCTCACCGAGCGCATCGACGGGCGCCGCATCGAACGCGAGGCCCGCATCTACGACGACCTGTTCGGTGAACTCGCCGACCTCGGCGCGTTCGGCATGAAGATCGACGAAGCCTACGGCGGGCAGGGCTTGTCGAATCTCTACTACAACAAGGCCCTCACGCTGATCTCGTCGGGCAACCCGTCACTCGGTGCCCTGCTCAGTGCGCACCAGTCGATCGGCGTCCCTCAGCCGGTGAAGATGTTCGGCACCGAGGAGCAGAAGAAGCGCTTCCTGCCCCGGCTCGCTGCCGGGGAGGTGTCGGCGTTCCTGCTCACCGAGCCGGACGTCGGCTCCGATCCCGCCCGCGTAGCCACGACAGCGGCACCCGACAGCGACGGCTACGTCCTCGACGGCGTCAAGCTGTGGGCCACCAACGGCACGATCGCCGGCCTATACGTGGTGATAGCGCGCGTGCCGGCGATCGACGGCGACCGGGGTGGTGTCACCGCGTTCGTGGTCGAGGCCGACTCGCCCGGCATCACGGTCGAGGCCCGCAACTCCTTCCTCGGGCTGCGCGGCATCGAGAACGCCCTGATCCGGTTCGACCATGTGCGGGTGCCGGCCGAGAACGTCCTGATGGGCGTCGGACGCGGCCTGAAGATCGCCCTGGCAACGCTCAACACCGGACGTCTCTCCCTGCCGGCAATGTGCGGTGGGGGCGTGCAAGTGGTGCCTGAACGTCGCCCGCGGCTGGTCGGCCGAGCGCGTCCAGTGGGGACGCCCGGTCGGCGCCCACGGGGCGGTCGCGACGAAGATCGCTTTCATCGCGGGCACCACCTACGCCCTGGAGTCGATGCTTGACCTGTGCTGCATGATCGCCGACGACGAGACCAACGACATCCGCATCGAGGCCGCCCTGGTGAAGCTGTACGCCTCCGAGATGGCGTGGAAGGTGGGCGACGAACTGGTCCAGATCCGAGGCGGCCGGGGCTACGAGACCGCCGACTCGCTGGAGGCCCGGGGCGAGCGCCCCGCCGAGGTGGAGCAGATCCTGCGGGACCTCCGGATCAACCGCATCTTCGAGGGCTCGACCGAGATCATGCACCTGCTGATCGCGCGGGAGGCCGTCGACACCCACCTCGAGGTGGCCGGCGACATCATCGACCCGGAGGCCTCCCGCCGCGCCAAGGCCGAAGCCGTCGCGAGGGCGGTCGGGTTCTACGCCGGCTGGCTGCCCACGCTGGCAGTGGGCGCAGGTTTCGTGCCCGGTGCGTACGCCGAGTTCGGCCCGCTGGCGGAGCACGTCCGCTTCGTCGAGCGGTCCTCCCGGCGCCTGGCGGCATCCATCTTCGCCGGAATGGCCCGCTGGCAGGGCGGGATGGAGCGCCGGCAGGCGTTCCTCGGCCGCGCGGTCGACATCGGCGCAGAATTGTTCGCGATGACGGCGTGCTGCGTCCGGGCGAAGGCCGAGACCGCGTCCGACCCGGCCGGGGTCGAACTCGCCGACGGCTTCTGCGAGCAGGCCCGCGTTCGGGTCGACGCCCTGTTCAGCTCCCTATGGCGCAACTCCGACGCCAGCGACCGCCGACTCGCGCGAAAGGTCCTCGAAGGCCGCTACGCGAAGCTGGAGGACGGCATCCGGCACGTCCGCGATGACCTGCCGTGGGTCGCGCCCTGGCGCTTGGGTCCCGCCACGACGCCCGACGTCCGGCGGCGGCTGCCGCGACGCGGCTGACCCGTGCTGGTCGGGCCGCTCGCGGGCCAGGCCGGCGAGGAAGGGACGGACCGATGGCTGGGCAGCCTGCGATCGTGATCAGCGACAATCCGGCGCCGCCCGCACAGTGTCACCACCGACTCCGAGGGCGCCGGCGCCGACGAGTGACGCCGCGCCGTCCACGAGGACAACCGAAGCGAGGAACCCTGCCATGCCTGTGACCAAGGTCGCGTTCACCGCGTCCGCCGCCGACCGCGCACTCGACCACGGGGAGGGGGTGCTGCGACTGGCCCCCACCTGGGTGCCGCGGGTGTTCTCCACCCCGGACGCCGGCTCCGGCTGCATCCCGACGACTACTACGAGTTCGGCAAGGATCGCGGCGGCATCGACGAGCGCTGGCTGGCGTCCCCGATCACGGCCGACAACGGCGCGGCCACCGGCCGGTGTCGTTCCTCGGCCTCCAGCCGCACGTCACCCGGGAGCAGCTGCGCGAGCGGCTGGTCGCCTTCAGCGCGGGCGGGGACAACCGCATCACCGACCTCTCCTTCGGCTACCGCACCCGGTTGGGCACGGGGTGGGACGTCCCGGCCGGCGTCCTGCACGCACCCGCGAGCGCCTGCACGTACGAGCCGCAGGCGGCCTCGGACGTGCTGTGCATGTGTGAGTCCTGGAGCAACAACCGCGAGGTGCCCGACGAGCTGCTCTGGAAGGACGTGCCCGCCGACCGCGTCGGCGACTACGAGTACATCCTCGACCTGCTCGACTGGGAGGCCAACGTCGACCCGGACTTCGTGGCCAACCGCCGGCTGGTCCCGTACGAGACCGCAGAGTCGGTGGCCGGTGATCCCCGCTGGGTCGAGAAGTGGATCGTGTACCGCTCGCCCACGTTCAGCGCGAAGGAACTCACCGTCGAACCGGGAGCGACCGTGACCGTCCGCGACACCGACGCCCACGGCGTCATCGTCGTGCAGGGCCACGGCTCGTTCGGCCCGCACCCGGCCGCCGCCGCCACGCTGATCCGGTTCGGCCGGCTGACCGAGGACGAGTTCTTCGTGTCCGAGGACGCCGCCCGGCGAGGGGTGCGCATCACCAACCACAGCACGGTCGAGCCGCTGGTCCTGCTCAAGCACTTCGCGGCCGGACGGGTCTCGCCGACCGCCTGAGCGGGGGTGGTCACTCCCCACCCTCCTCGGCCGGCGCGATCTCGTCGATCGCGCGCAGGCCGTTGAGCGTCCGCGGGTAGCCGATGTAGGGCACGAGCTGGCTGAGCACGTCGATCAGCCGCGTCCGGTCGTTGCCCATGCGCAGGTTGCCGGCGACGTGCCCGCGCACCTGCGGGTCGCAGCCGCCGTGGGCGACGAGCAGGACGAACGTCAGCAGCTCGCGGGTCACCAGGTCGATGCCGCCGCGCGTGTAGTGGTCGCCGAAGCAGTTGGCGGTCAGCCAGTCCTGGATGTGTTTCTCGTCCGCGGGGCGTCCGCGTGCATCGCGGTGAGGCGGTCCTCCCCCACGATCTGCGCCTGCGCCGTCCAGCCCTCGGCGAACCGCGTCTGGGGCGTGGTCGTCGACTGGGCCGGCAGCGGAAGGGCGACGCCCCGCTCGCGCAGCACCTCGTTGGTGAGGTGCAGGAAGTCGTACACCTTGCCCATGCCGAGGTAGGCCACCGCCTGGTACACGATCTCCTTCGCCTCGACCGGCGTGACCCCGTGGGCCAGCGCCGCGCCGAGCACCACCCGGTACTCGCCGCGGGCCTGGCACGCGATCAGCGCGGCCAGCTGCACCAGCAGCCGGGTGTGCAGGTCGACGTCGCCGTGCTCGACGACGTCACCCAACGTGAAGTTGTCGAAGTACTCCACCAGCTCGGGGTCGGTGGCGCCCAGGGTCGAGACGCGGTCACCGAATAACTCGTCGTGGTTGCGTCGCGCAGCCTCACTGATCGCCATCGTGGCCTCCTTGCTGGCCGTGACCGTTCACTGCGCCGGGAGCGGCGCGTCGAGGTTGGTCATGCGGTCGTTCTCCTCGGGGTAGCGGGCGCCCACGATCGTGATCTGATCGGCCGCCGCCCGCAGCCGGGCGAGCTGGTCGTCGCTGAGCTCGACGGCGGACGCGCCCACGTTCTCGGTGAGTCGCTCGCCGCGCTTCGTCCCCGTGATGGGCACGATCCACGGCTTCTGGTTGAGCAGCCAGGCCAACGCAAGCTGGGCCGGCGTCGCCCCGGTCTCGCCCGCCAGTTCGTTCAGCAGGTCCACCAGGGCCAGGTTCGCGGCCAGCGCCTCGCCCTGGAAGCGCGGCGTCCGCGCACGGAAGTCACCGTCTCCGAAGGTGGTGGTCGCGTCGATGGTCCCGGTGAGGAACCCCTTGCCCAGCGGGCTGTAGGGCACCAGGCCGATGCCCAGCTCCTCCAGTACCGGGATGGTGTCGTTCTCGCGCTCCCGCCACCACATCGAGTACTCGCTCTGCACGGCGGCGACCGGCTGGACGGCGTGCGCGCGGCGGATCGTGCCGGCGGCGGCCTCGGACAGGCCGAAGTTCAGCACCTTGCCGGCCTCGATCAGCTCGGCCACCGTCCCGGCCACGTCCTCGATCGGGACGGTGGTGTCGACGCGGTGCTGGTAGTACAGGTCGACGTGGTCGGTGCGCAGCCGGCGCAGCGAGTTGTCGATGGCCCGCCGGATGCTGTCCGGACGGCTGCACACGCCCCCGCCCGGAACGCCGTTCTCCTCGAACGCGAACCCGAACTTGGTCGCGATCTTCACCTGGTCACGGACGGGCTCGAGCGCCTCGCCGACGATGTCCTCGTTGGTGAACGGGCCGTAGACCTCCGCGGTGTCGAACAGGGTCACGCCGAGCTCGACGGCCTGGCGGATGAGCGCGATCGCGTCCGCCCGGTCGGGGCCGGACGAGCTGCCGTACGCGCCGGTGAGGCTCATGCAGCCCAGGCCGATCTCGGAGACGGTCAGGCTGGTGCCGAGGGTTCGCTGCTTCATGGGGGTTCCTTTCGAAGGGGGTCAGCCGTTCAACGGCGAGGTTTCCATCCACGCTCGTGTTGTCGTCGTTTCGATTCTGGTGCGCGCGCGCCGCGCCTGACAGGCACTGTCAGTGCCCCTCGGCCCGCTTCGAGCACGAGGCGGGCGATGTGCAGCGCCAGGTAGGCGGTCTCGTCGGGGGTGAGCTTGGTCGCCAGCCGCATCTCGATCAGGTACTGCACCTTGGCCGCGCAGGCCATCGCGTCCGGGTGGGCGTTGCCGATCATCTCGGCCAGCGTCGGCTGGGGGTCGGCGATCTGCTTGCCGCCGGCGACCCGGCTGAACAGGTACCGCAGGTGCGTGACGAAGCGGGCCACGTTGATCGAGCCCTCATCGATCGGCAGCCCGAACGTCTGCTCGACCACGCCGACGGCCTGCGTGATCGTCTCGGTCATCTCGACGGCCTTGCTCAGCCCCGGCCCGGCGAACTGGGCGTTCACGACGTGCAGC
The DNA here is from genome assembly GCA_020161755.1 of Actinomycetota bacterium. GTDB lineage: Bacteria > Actinomycetota > Actinomycetes > Propionibacteriales > Propionibacteriaceae > Propionicimonas. The sequence goes on along the minus strand of JAIUOS010000006.1, from coordinate 101,502 downwards.
GCCAGCGCGACGGCCTCGTTCGGGTCGAGCGGGATCCCCAGCATCGGCCCGGCCAGTTCGACCGCCGCCCGTCCCACCGCGAGCTCGTCGGGGTAGAGCTGTGCGACCTCCCAACGCAGCGGGTACTCCACGACGCTGCCCTCGCGATGCCGGTACAGGGCGAACTGGAGGTGGTCGGCCACTGGCAGGATCAGCGACTGCGTCACCCGGATCCCGAGCCGCTCGCCGGCCAGGTCGGCGATCCGGGCGGCCGCCCGGACGCACTCCAGCGGCACGTCGGCCAGGAACTGGGTGAGCCGCTCGCCCAGAGCGTCCCCGCCCGCGACGAACACCTGCTCGATGCGGTCGGGCTCCAGCACCTCGCCCGGACGCCGGGCCGTGCCCAGCCCCCGTCCGAGCGCGACCACCTCATGGCCGTCGTCGAGCGCGAGGACGGCGTTGTTGCTGATGACCCGCTTGACGCGCATCGTCCCGACCGACCTTTCCTCCACCTGCGCGTTCATCGGACGGCTCAATCCTCCAGCCGGGAGCCGTTGGCGTCGATCACCCGGCGGTACCAGCCGAAGCTGTCCTTCCGCACGCGGGCCAGGTCCAACAGGTCGAACTCGTCCCGGTTGACGTAGATGAACCCGTACCGCTTCGAGCAGCCCTGGTGGGTGGAGATCAGGTCGATCGCCGCCCACGGGCAGTAGCCGAACACGTCCACCCCGTCGGTGATCGCCAGCCGGATCTGCTCGATGTGCCGCCGGTAGTAGTCGATGCGGTAGTCGTCGTGGACGCGGCCGTCCACGAGCTGGTCGAACGCCCCGATGCCGTTCTCGGTGATGATCAGCGGCAGCCGGTAGCGGTCCCACGTGCGGCGCAGCGTGGTGCGGAACCCGACCGGGTCGATCTCCCAGCCGAACGCGTTGGTCTGGAGGTGCGGGTTCTTCTCCGCCCGGTACAGGCCCACCTCGCCGCGCACCAGCTGCTGGTCGGTCCCGCGCGTCTGGAGGTCGGACGCGTCCCCGCGTGACGCGCCGACGGTCTGGGTCGAGTAGTAGTTGAACGCGATGAAGTCCGGCTTCGCCGCGGCCAGCAGGTCGAGGTCGCCCTCGGCGATGTCGGGTTCCCACCCGCGCTCGGCCAGGTACGCCCAGGCGAGCGGGTGGTAGCTGCCGCGGACGGCCAGGTCGAGGTACAGCAGGTTGCGGACGGCGTCCCAGTCGTCGGCGGCGAGGACGTCCTCGGGCGCCGGGGTGGCCGGGTAGACCGAGACGATGTTCGGCGCCGGGCCGATCCTGGCGTCCGGCAGCAGCTCGTGGCACAGCGCCATCGCCCGTGCCTGGGCGAGGAACATGTGGTGGTTCTGCTGGTACAGGCCCTTCTTCCCGGTCGCACCGGCCTGGCCGGTGGTGCCGACCGCGTCCCCGTGCAGGATCATCATGTTCTGCTCGTTGATGGTCAGCCAATACCGCACCTTCGACCCGTACTCGGCGAACACGACGCGCGCGTACTCGGCGAACGCGTCCACGGTGTCACGGTTCGCCCAGCCGCCCTGGTCGTCGAGGGCCTGCGGCAGGTCGAAGTGGTACATCGTCACGATCGGCTCGATGCCCTGGGCGACCAGCGCGTCGATCAGGCGGTGGTAGAAGTCGGCGCCGGCACGGTTGACCGGCCCGGTCCCGGTCGGCTGGATCCGCGTCCAGGCGATCGAGAACCGGTAGGCCTTGAGGCCCAGCTCCGCGAAGAGCTCGACGTCTTCGGCGTAGCGGTGGTAGTGGTCCGAGGCGACCGTGAAGTCGGTCGTCCCCTCCGGCAGGTGGGTCCGGGCGTCGATCACGGACGGACCCTTGCCGTCGGCGTCCCACCCACCCTCGACCTGGTAGGCCGAGGTGGAGGCTCCCCACAGGAAGTCCGTCGGGAACTCGCGGAGCTGGGCGTACTGCATGGTGTGGTTCCTCTCCGGTCAGCGGGCGGCGACGGCGAGCACGGGCTCCCCGACGACGACCGGGCCGACCCCGAACGGGGTGACGTCGCCGAGCTTGGTGTGGTTGGTGACCGCGACGACCACGGCCGTGTCGTACCCGGCCGCCTTGATCGCGGTCAGGTCGGCCGTGACCAGGTGCTGGCCGGCCTCGACCCGGGTGCCGACGGCGACCGGATTCGTGAACCCGACACCCTTCAGTTTCACGGTGTCGATGCCCACGTGCACCAGCACCTCCACCCCGTCGTCGGTGCGGATCCCGAACGCGTGGCCGGAGTCCATCGCCACCATGACGGTGCCGCTGCACGGGGCGACGATCTCGCCGCTGGCCGGGATGACGCCCACCCCGGGGCCCATCGCGAGGGAGGCGAAGACCGGGTCGGACACGGTGTCGAGCGGGACGGCCTCGCCGGTGCAGGGGGCGGACAGCTCGGTGACGTCGGCGCGGGTGAGGGTGGCGACGCCGCCGGCGGACGCGGTCACAGCCGCCAGGTCGTCGACGGAGTGGTCGACCTCGGTGTCCACGGACGGGTGGACGACCTTCTCGAAGTGGAACGACAGCGCGATCGTCACCACGACGGTGACCACGGTGCTGATGCCCAGCGCGATCAGGATGTTGTAGAGGTACTGGAGGGTGTCCTCGCCGATGTACATCGGCAGGGCGGGCAGGCCGGAGACACCGGCGGCGAAGCGACGGGTGTGGGTCAGGCCGGCGAACAGGCCACCGGCCGCGCCACCGATGCAGGCCGCGATCAGCGGGTAGCGCTTGGGCAGGTTCACGCCGTAGAGGACCGGCTCGGTGATGCCCATCAGACCGGTGATGCCACCGGCGGTCGCGATCTGCTTGAGCCTGGGGTCCCTGGTGCGGAACGCGACCGTGAGGCCCGCGACGCCCTGGGCGATGTTGGAGACGATGATGCCGGGGCCGACGATGCTGTCGAACTTCATGGCGTTGATCTGGGCGAAGCCGAGCGGGCCGACGGCGGTGTGGACGCCGAACATCACCATGATCGGCCACAGGGCACCGATCAGGGTGGGCGAGGCCCAGGCGGCGGTGGTGCTGAGGAAGGTGAAGAAGGCGGCGAGGTAGCCACCGAGGAACGCGCCGATCGGGCCGACGACCGAGAAGGCGAGGATGCCCATGACCAGGAAGGTCAGCAGGGGCACGAACACCATGTTCACCGACTTGGGCATCCACTTGTTGAGCCACCGCTCCACGACCGACTGGACGAGGATCACCAGCATCACCGGGATGACCGAGTAGCTGTAGTTGGTGAGCGTCAGCGGGATGACGTCGAACAGCAGGACGGGCTTGCCGGCGGTGACCAGGCCGACCCAGGTCGGGTGCAGCATCATCGCCGCGACGGACGCGGCCAGGTACGGGTTGGCCTTGAGCTTCAGGGCCGCCGAGATCGCCAGCAGCACCGGCATGAAGTAGAAGACCGCGTCGGCCATGAAGTTCAGCGCGATGTAGGTCTGGGACTCGCGGGTGATCCACCCGAACACCACCAGCAGCGACAGCACCGCGCGCACCATGCCGGCGCCGGCGAGCGCCGGGATGATCGGCAGGAACGTGCCGGAGATGAAGTCGATGACCGTGTTGAGGACGCCCCGCTTCTCCTTCGGCGCGCCGTCGCCGGCGGCGTCCGTCGTTCCGGCCCGGCCGAGCTGCGCCTCGACCTCATCGAAGACGTCCTTGACGTGCATGCCGACGACGACCTGGAACATGCCGCCGCTGCTCAGCGCGGTGGTGACCCCGTCGTTGGCGGCGAGGGCCGCACGGTCGGCCTTCGACTCGTCGCGGAGGTCGAACCGCAGCCGGGTCTGGCAGTGGAACGCGGACCGGATGTTCGCCGGGCCACCCACCGCCTCGATGATCTGCGCCGCGAGGGGCGCGTACTGCTTGCTCATGTCCTGTTCTCCTTTGTTCAGGCTCCGGGCAGCCCCTGGAAACGAAAAGGACCCGAGCCGAGGGTCACGTCGAACGTGATCCTGAGCTCAGGTCCTGCTCTACCCCGAGGGGCGATCTCATCCTGGGTCTCGGCGACATCCTGTGTCGCTTGCGACAACGGTAGGGGCGGTTGGCGCCCCGGTTCCAGACGCCTGCCGGGTACAGGTTGTATCCCCCTCGCCCGCCTCTGGGTAGGGTCACGGCCATGGACCGGCTCAAGGACCTGGGCGAGTTCCTCAGGGTCAGGCGCGCACAGCTGCCGCCGCCGGAGGGCGGGGCGTCCGACGGGGCTCGGCGGCGCGTCCCCGGGTTGCGCCGCGAAGAGGTCGCCGAGCTGGCCCTGATCAGCACGACCTACTACACCAAGCTCGAGCGCGGCCGGGTGCCGGGCATCTCGGCGGCCGTGCTGGACGGCCTCGCCACCGCCCTGCGACTGTCCCCGGAGGAGCGCGCCCACGTGGCCCGGCTGATCCCGGTGGCCGGCGACCAGGTGCCGCACCGTGCGGCGTCCGGGCCTGGCGACGAGGATCAGGTGGGCCCGGTCCTCCAACGGGTGCTGGACGCGCTGGCCTTCCCGGCCCACGTGCAGAACGAGCGCTGCGACCTGGTCGCCGCCAACGACCTGGGGCGGGCGCTGTACCCGTTCCACTTCGAGACCCCGGTGCCCAACACCGTCCGGTTCCTGTTCCTCGACCCGCGGGCACGCACGTTCTACCTCGACTGGGAGCCGTGGGCCGACCAGGGCGTGTACTACCTGCGCTCGGCGAGCGCTCGGCACCCGGGCGACCGGCGGCTCCGGAGGCTGATCGAGGAGCTGGGCGCGGCCAGCCCCGACTTCCTCGAGGCCTGGCAGACCCACGAGATCGAGCACGCACCCCTGGGCACCCGCCGCCTCGACCACCCGGTCGTCGGCCGACTCGACCTGGACTTCCAGAACCTCCAGGTCTCCGGGCAGCCCGGTCTGCGGGTCATCGTCTACACCGCCGAGCCCGGCTCGCCGACCGCCGCAGGGCTGGACGCGCTCGCGCGTTCCCCGCTCAGCCCAGGACGAGGCTGAGCGCCACGCACACGGCGGTGCCGGTGATGATGCTGAGGAGGGCGTTACGCCGCCACAGGTGGACGGCGGCGGTCGCGGCGATCGCCGCCACCTGTGGGACGCCGTGCGCCGCGGCTGCGAAGTCGATGCGTGCGACGCAGTAGACCGCGAGGATGCCGATCGCGCCCAGCGGCATCCAGCGTCCGAGGTCGGCCAGCAGGGCGGAGCCCTCGATCGGCTTCTTCAGCAGGAATGGCAGAGCGCGCAGGCTGACCGTGATGGCGACCGCCACGCCCAGCGCGAGGGCGAGGTAACCGGGTTCAGGCATGTCGGCTCCGGTGGTGTCGGATGAGCAGGGTGACGGTGAACACCGCCATGGCGACCAGCAGCATCGAGCCGGGCGCGACCAGCAGCGCGACCGCAGCTGCGAGGGCGGCCAGGCCGAGGGTGACCCGGTCGGGACGATCGCGGTAGGCGTCGATGGCGAGCACGACGAACAGCGCGGTCAGGATGAAGTCCAGGCCGGGCAGGTCGGGGATCAACCCGCCGAGCAGTCCACCGGCCAGCGCTCCCCCGGCCCAGGAGGCGTGCAGCCCGAACTGGGTCCAGGTGATGCGCGAGCTGCTCAACGCGTCCGGGTCCTTGGTGGTGAGGATCGCGTACGCCTCGTCGCAGAGCGCGAAGACGCTGTAGGCCCTGGCGAGGCGCCCGCGCACCCGGTGCAGCGGGAACGTAAGCCCGTAGAACAGGTGCCGGGAGTTCACCAGGAAGGTGGTGACGGCGATCGTCGCGACCGGTGTGGCGGTGGCGAACATGCCGATCAGCAGGAACTCCACCGACCCGGCGAACATGCTGGCCGAGATCACCGGTGCCAGCCACCAGGGCAGTCCGTGGCTGGTCACGAGCACCCCGAACCCGGCGCCGAGGGCGAACAGGCCCAGCCAGATCACCCCGACCTCGGACGCGGCCTGCACCAGGCCCGAGCGCGTCTCGGGCGCCGTCGGGGCGAGGGTTGCGCTCATGGAGCAAGGCTAGGAAAGATCGTGCGCACAATGATTGCCACTTCTTGCTCTTGGGCGGGGCAGTACGCAATGCTGGCGCGGTGGATCGCCTCGATCGAGCAATACTCGCCGAGCTGCGCCGTGAGGGGCGCCTGTCGAACCAGGAGCTGGCCGACCGGGTCGGGCTCACCCCCGCGCCCTGCCTGCGCCGCGTCCGCCGCCTCGAGGCCGAGGGCGTGATCACCGGCTACTCCGCCCGGATTGACCCGGCCGCCGTCGGACGCGCGTTCGAGGTGATGATCCACGCCGACCTCGTCGCCAAGGACCTTGCCACCGTCCAGTCCTTCGAGGACCGCATCTCCGCGATGGACGAGGTGGCCGAACTCCGCCGCATGTTCGGGCTCCCCGACTACTTCATCCGCGTCCAGGTCGCCGACGCCGAGGCCTACGAACGCTGGCTGACCACGAAGCTGATCGGCGACCCGGCCATCGCGCGCGTCGACTCCCGCATCACGATGAAGCTGATCAAGCAGGCCCCGTGACGGGCCCCGCCCCTACCGCGTGACGTTGCGCCCCGAGTTCGGGGCAGAACGTCACGCGATCAGGCCGGGGCGGTGAGGACGACGAGTTTGCCGGTCGCCGCGCCGCTCTCCATCCGGGTGTGCGCCTCGGGCACCTGGTCGAGGGTGTACACCGTGTCGATCGGGAGGGGCGCCCGTCCGGCGGCGACGTCGTCGAGGAACCCCTGGAGCACCTCGGCGGGCAGGTCGGCCGCCTCCCGGAGTAGGCGGTGAGGCGGACGCCGGCCGGCAGGTAGTCGAGTAGAAGTCCTTGACCGTCCACTCGTCCGAGAGCATGCCGGTGAAGCACACCGTCCCGTGCACCCTGGTGGCGCGCAGGGTGTCGGGCAGGGTCGGCGTGCCGACGAGTTCGATGGCCCCGTCCACGCCGTCGGGCAGGACGCGGCGCACCTGGGCGGCCACGTTGCCGTCGTCGACGAGGACGTGGTCGACACCGATCGCCTCCAGGGCCCCGGCCTTGGCCGGGCTGCGGGTGGTGGCGAACACGGTCAGGCCGAGGCGCTTGGCGAGGATCGCGGCGGTCATGCCGACCGAGGACGTGCCGCCGCGCACCAGCAGGGCCTGGCCCGGGCGCGCGTCCACCCCGACGGTGAGCGACCCGTACGCGGTCTGGAGCATCTCCGGGACGGCGCCGATGACCTGCCAGGGGAGGTCGGAGCGGAACGGGATCACCTGGCGGGCGGGCACGCAGGTGTACTCGGCGTAGCCGCCGTCGAACTCCCGGCCCATCCCGCCCATCATCGTGACCACCTGCTGGCCGGGCGCGAACTCCCCGCCGGGCGCGGACGCGACCACGCCCACGGCCTCGATGCCGAGCACGCGGGGGAAGGTGACCGCGTCGCCGGAGTAGCCGAGCCGGGTGAACAGCTCCGAGCGGTTCAGCCCGAACGCGGCCACCTTGATCAGCACCTCGCCCGCGCGAGGCTCGGGGACGGGGAGCGTCCGCAGGTCGAAGCCGTCGACCGGACCGGGCGCGGTCAGCACGACCGCCCGCATCAGCTCGCCCATCGGGGTTCCTCTCGCTCGGGTGGGGCCAGCGTACACCGATTTAGATTCCATGGAATCTATCTGCTACCGTCATGGGCATGGGAAGCGATCTGGTCGAGTTGTTCCGCGGCGTCGTCCGCCTGGAGACCGAGCTGTGGAACCGCGTGGACGCCGCCGTCCAGGGCGGCCACGGGGTGCCGCTGACGTGGCTGGAGATCCTCCAGACGATCGACGCACACCCGGGCTGCCGCGTGCTGGACATCACCCGCACCCTGGCGATCACGGTGGGCGGGGCCAGCAAGATCGTCGACCGGATCGAGCGGGCGGGGCTGTGCCGCCGCGAACCCAACCCGAGCGACGCCCGCTCGAACACGATCGTCCTCACCGAGGCCGGCGAGCTCCTGTTGGCCGCGGCCAACACGACCTTCGAGCGGACGCTGGACGACCTGGTCGGCGGCGCCGCGGACGCGTCCGAACTCGCCCGGCTGACCGCGTCGGTGCAGCGGTTGCGGCGCCACTTGCTGGCCGAGCCCGACCAGGGGTCGGAATGACCGCCGTGGTGGAGGACGCGCGGGCGAACCCGTCCGTGGTGCCGGTAACGGCGACCCTCATCGGCACGATCGCGCTCCAGACCGCCGTCCCGGTGTTCGCCACCGACATGTACACGCCGGCGTTCCCGCAGGTCACCGGCGACCTCGCGACCACCGCGGCGCTGGTCGGGCTGACCCTGACCGCGTTCTACCTCGGGCTGGCCGCGGGGCAGCTGGCCGGCGGCCCGTGGCCGGACCAGCGCGGACGCCGGCTGCCGCTGAACATCGGCGCGGTGGTCTGCCTGGTCGGTGCGGCCGCTTGCGCGCTCGCCCCGTCCATCTGGGTGCTGGTCGCGGCCCGGGTCGTGCACGGCGTGGGCGGCGGGATCACGTCGGCGGTCGCGAAGGCCGCGGTCGTGGACGTGGCCCGCGGCGACCTGCTCGCCCGGCTGATGTCGGTGCTCCAGGCCATCGGCGGGCTGGCGCCGATGATCGCCCCGATCTTCGGCGCGCTGGTGATCACCACCGGCGGCTGGCGCGACGTGTTCTGGGTGCTGGCCGGCATGGGCGGGCTGATGGTCCTGACCGCGATCTGGTGGGTGCCCGAGACCCTGGCCCCCGACCGCCGGCACGCGGGCGGGCTGCGCCGGTCGCTGGCCGGGATCGGCGAGGTGCTGCGGGTGCGGCCGTTCGTGGCCTACATGCTTGCGAGCGCCTTCTCGGGCTTCACGATGATGGCCTACATCGCGAACGCCGCCTACGTGCTCCAGGGCATGAAGGGCATGGCGCCGCTGCCCTACTCGTTCTTCTTCGCCGCGACCGCGCTGGCCCAGGTGCTGCTCTCGGTGCTGAACGCGCGGATCGTCGGACGCGTCCGCCCGCACACCCTGATCGGGATCGGCCTGGCCGCGTCCGGGGTGGGGGTGGTCGCGCTGACCCTCGGCGTCCTGCTGTGGGACACCCCGCTCGTCCTGACCTGCGTCGGTTTCCTCGTCGTGATGGCGTCGCAGGCGTTCATCTTCGGCAACGCCGGCGCGCTGGGCGCCCTCGAGGTCACCCACCTCGCCGGCGCGGCGGCCGCCGTCCAGGGTGTCGCCGCCGCGCTCGCGATGGCGGTCTCGGCACCGCTGGCCTCGTCCGGCGGCACGACCAGCGCCGTCCCGATGGTGCTGGTCATGCTGGTCGGGATCGCGGTCTCGGTCGGCGCCTACGCGCTCTCCGGCAGGCCCTCGCGCAACGCGTGACGTTGTGCCCCGAGTTCGGGGCACAACGTCACGCAATGAGGCTCAGCGTGCGCGCAGGCCGTCCAGGACGATGTCGAGGAACCGTTCCCAGTCGTCGGGGCGGCGCTCCGAGACCGCCCCGAGCATGTCGAGGATGCCGGGCAGGTCGGAGCCGCTGATGTCGGTACGCACCGCGCCGGCCTGCTGGGCGCGGAGCAGGACGGCGTCCAGCACCCGCTTGAGCTCATCGTTCGGCGGTGGCGGGTCGGACGGGCCGGGGCCGAGGAGCAGGTCGCGCATCGCCTTGACCTCGTGGAGATCGCGGACTAGGTAGGTGATCACCGCCGCGAACGCCGCCCCGGCGTCCGGCTCCCCCAAGGAGGCGTCGGCGATCGCGATGAACTCCGCGAACCGGTCGTCGAACAGCCCGTGCGCCAGCGCCTGCTTGTTCGGGAAGTGCCGGTAGGCCGTCCCGACCCCGAGGCCGGCGTGGCGCGCGACGTCGTCGAGGGTGGCCTCCAGCCCCCGCTCGGCGAACACCTCGCGCGCGGCGGCGAGGAGCCGCTCGCGGTTGGCGAGCCCGTCGCTGCGGGGCTTCCGGGAACGCGGTGGCGAAGTCACAGCGCCAGCATATATCCGGAGAGGCAATCTCCGTGTATAGTTCGTTAAACGGAGACGCTAGCTCCAGATATGCAGGAGGACGAGATGACCGCAACGACCGAGCCGACCGGGACCACCGAGGCCCCACAACAGTGGCAACCACCCAAACACTTCGGGGTGATCCTCGCCTCGCTGATGGTCGCGATGCTGCTCGCGTCCCTCGACCAGACCATCTTCAGCACCGCGCTGCCCACGATCGTCGGCGAGTTGGACGGCCTCGAGCACATGGCCTGGGTCACCACCGCGTACACCCTGGCCGCGACGATCGGCATGCCGGCCTACGGCAAGCTCGGCGACCTGATCGGGCACAAGAAGGTGTTCGTGTTCGGCATCGTGGTGTTCCTGGTCGGCTGGGTGGTCGCGGGCAGCGCCGGGTCGATGGGCGTCCTGATCGCCGGACGCGCGCTCCAGGGGCTGGGCGGCGGCGGCCTCATGATCACGTCCCAGGCGATCCTCGCCGTCCTCGTTCCCGCCCAGCAGCGCGCGAAGTACACCGCCCCGCTCGGCGCGGTGTTCGGGATCTCGTCCGTGGCCGGGCCACTGATCGGCGGCTGGCTGACCGACGCGCACTCGTGGCGCTGGGCGCTCTGGCTGAACCTGCCGCTCGGCCTGCTCGCGCTGGCCGCGGCGATCTGGGGCATCCGGCTGCCGGCGGTCCGCGAGAAGGTGCGCCTCGACGTCCTGGGCATCACGACCCTGGCGGTCGCCGTGACCGCCACAATCCTGGTGGCCAGTTGGGGCGGCCAGCAGTACGCGTGGACGAGCCCCACGATCCTGGCCCTCGCGGCCGTCGCGGTGCTCGGCTGGGTCGGGTTCGTGCTGGCCGAGCGGCGCGCCGCCGACCCCGTCATGCCGCTGGACATCTTCGCGAACAAGACGTTCGTCTTCGGCACCGGGATCGCCCTGGTCGGGATCGGCATCGGCAGCTTCGCCGTGATCGGCTACCTGCCCACCTATCTCCAGATGGCCTACGGCGTGAGCGCGACCGCGTCCGGGCTGCTGATGTTGCCGATGGTCGCCGCCCTGATCCTCACCACGATGGGCACCGGCCTGCTGATCGCGCGCACGGGGCACTACCGGACGGTCGTGATCGCCGGCGTGGTGGTGACCGGGCTCGGCACCTGGTCCCTGTCGCTGCTGGACGCGCAGAGCCCGCTGTGGATGCCGGTCGCCTGCACGGTGGTCATCGGGCTCGGCGTGGGTGCGTTGATGCAGAACCTGCTCCTCGTCGTCCAGGACCAGTTCGGCACCCACCGCAGCGGCGCGGTCACGTCCGCGTTCAACTTCTTCCGCGAGATCGGCGCCACCCTCGGCCTGGCCGTGGTCGGGTCGATCTTCGCCGGGCGCCTGACCACGGGGCTGGCCAACTCGCTGGGGGACGCGGTCAGCCAACTGCCGTCCGACGTCTCCTCGCTCACGCCGGCCATCGTCCGCGCGCTGCCGGAGGCCTTGCAGCAGTCCGTCACCACCGCCTACGCGGACGCGCTGCTGCCGATCTTCGGCTGGACGGCGCTGCTCTTCGTCGCCGCCCTCGCGCTGGCCTGGCTCCTCCCCGACCGCGCCCTCTCCAGCGGGGACGGTTCCCAACTCGGTCCCGGACCGAAACGGGGACGGTTCCCAACTCGGTCCCGGACCGAAACGGGGACGGTTCCCAACTCGGTCCCGGACCGAATCGGGGACGGTTCCCAACTCGGTCCCGGACCGAATCGGGGACGGTTCCCAACTCGGTCCCGGACCGAATCGGGGACGGTTCCCAACTCGGTCCCGGACCGAATCGGGGACGGTTCCCAACTCGGTCCCGGACCGAATCGGGGACGGTTCCCAACAGAAGCCCCCAAGATCTGTCCCCGATTCCCGCCAGAATCTGGCGGATCGAAGAACCGTCCCCATTAGGCGGGGAGGCGGGGGTGGTGGATCGTCCAGGTCACCAGGACGTCGCGGAGGGCGGCGGCGAGGTCGTCGCCGTAGAGGCCGAGGTCGGCGACCCGAATGAGCTGGTCGAGCTCTGACGCGTCCAGCGCGAACGTCACCGTCTCCATCCGGACGGGGGCGTGCGGGAAGGCCGGGACGTAGTCCGGGTCGGGAACCAGCCGGGCGAACGCGCGCGGGTAGGGCGACTCGAGCAGCTCGAAGTCGTGGTCGGCCCGCGCGAACTGCCCGGCCAGCCGCAGGTCGTCGGCGTCCGCCTCCAGCACGGTGACGACCAGCGGCGTGAACGTGAAGTTGTTCGTGCGGTCGAAGTCGTCCCCGCAGACGTTGAACACGGCCAGCACGTCCTCGAGCGCCAGGAACTCGATGAAGTCGTCCGCGGTCGCCAGGTTGGGGCGCACCTGCGGCGCGTCCGGGTCGTCGTAGGCGCAGTACATGAACAGGTTCAGCGACTCGTGGACCTCGTGCGGCGCGAGCCCGTACTCCCGCTGCGCCTCGGTCTGCATCTGCTGGCAGTTCGTGTGGCTGCGCTCGCCGTACAGGCGCCAGTACAGCTGCGCGCTGCACGAGGGGAACTCGGTGTCGGTGCGGCCGGTGTCGGCCAGGATCACCAGCAGCGGACGCTCCCACGGCGCGTTCGACCACACGAAGTCGCCGGTCGTCGGACCGGTGCCGTGGAGGCTGCGGGTGCGACCCACGTGCAGCTTCTCGTTGCGGTCGTTCAGGTTGAACACGTTGAAGTCCGCACACTGGCCGCCGGTGGTCTGGCTCACCCGGACGACCTGCCCGGCGCGCACCTCCACCGCCTTCCCGGTGCCCGGCTCGATCGTCACCTCCCGCAGCACCCGTCCGGCGCGCGGGCTGCTCGCCGGGCGCTCGCCCCGGGTCGTCCGGACGCCGGGCGTGCTGCCGAAGAGCGCCTGCCGCACCCACTCCGCACGGTCGGACGCGCCGCCGGCGCGGAGGTGCCGATCGATCAGCCCGAGCTGTTGCGACGTGAAGGTCACGGCGAGGTCGGTCAGTTCCTGGGTCATCTCCCCTACTCCTCTATACGTTCTGAAGGACGTTCTGCGGAAATGGGACGGTCAGCGGGCCTCGGCGAGCACCTGCTCCGCGGTCAGCACGCGGCCGTAGCTCCGGCGGACGGTCTGGAGGGTCGCCTCCTGCGCGAACGGGTTGTCGGTCGCGCACAGGTCCGAGGCCATCACCACGTGGTAGCCCTTGTCGAAGGCCACCCGCGCGGTCGCCTCGCAACACACGTTGGTCAGGGTCCCCGCGATCACCACGGTGTCGCGGCCCAGCGCCCGCAGCCGGTAGTCGAGGTCGGTCCCGCGGAACGCGTCGTAGGTGTGCTTGCCACCGACGAGTTGGTCACCGTCGCGCCACAGCACGGGGACGATCTCCAGCGCGTCGGTGTCGGCGGCCAGGTTCCCCTCGGCGATCGCGACGGTCATCCGCAGCGCGTCCGTCGGCGACGGGTCCAGGAACACCGCGGACGTGAACAGCACCGGCATGCCGAGAGCCCTCGCCTCGCCGGCGAAGGACGCCAGCCGCGGCACCATCCGCTCGGCCTGCGGCACCCACTGCGGGCTGGAGCGGCGCACGAAGCCGACCTGCATGTCGACCACGACCAGCGCCGAACGGGCGGCGACGATCGCGAAGGCGTCCGTCCGGTCGCGCTGGTAGTCGGCCCACGCGTTGCGCACCACGTCGGCCTCCGACACGGTGCCGTCCTCGATCAGGTCCTGTGGGGCGAGTCCGAACACCCGCAGGTAGCGGTCGAGGACCTCGCGCTCATCAGCGAACATGACACTTCCTTGCTCGAAGGTTCGTGCCGGGCGATCGCCCACGGCATACGAATGATGCATCTACTTCATGAAGTTTGTCAATGAAGTAACTTCAAGATATGCTCCGGCGCAGGGCGCGCATCAGGAGGCGAGCGGTGGAACCCACGATCAGCCGGGAGGAGCTTCTCGTCGACGGTACGGACGCAGCCTTCCGCGAGTTGGTGCACGGCATCCTCGCCTTCGGCGCACTGCACAGCGAGATCCGGGACGGGCACGCCCGCTACATCGGCATCACCGGGCCGCAGTACTCGGTGATGACCGCGATCCGCCACCTCGAGTCCCCCACCATCACCCGCGTCGCCCAGCACCTCAGCGTCACCCCGACCTTCGTCACCGCCGAGACCAACAAGCTGCGCACCGCCGGCCTGGTCTCCAAGACCCGCAGTACCGAGGACTCCCGCGCGGTCGTCCTCGGCCTCACCTCGGACGGCGAAGCCCTCCTCGACCAGCTCTCCGACACCCAGCGCCAGATCAACGACGTCGAGTTCGACCACCTCACCCGTGACGAGTTCACCCGGCTCAACGCCACCCTCGCCACGCTGATCGAGAACAGCGAACGGGCCATCGAGCTCCAGCGGTTCCTCCAGCGCACGCCAGCCCGACCGGCAACCGTCAGGCAGGGACGCCCGGCACGGCGGTAGAGGCCCCCGGACGCAGTTCCACCGGCACGACCCGCCGCTCGGGCGCGGACGGACGACCCAACGCGAGTTCGACGGCCACCCGCCCCAGCGCGCGCCCCGAGGCGTACAGGGTGGTGACCGCGGGCGACAGCACCTCGCCGACGATGGTGCCGCCGAAGCCGACCACCGAGAGGTCGTCGGGCACCCGCAGCCCCAGTTCGGCCGCCGCCCGGTAGACCCCGGCCGTCACCAGGTCGTCGGCACAGACCACCGCGGTCGGTCGCGACGCCCCCGCCAGCAGCCCCCGGGCGGCGGCGGTGGCCGCCTCCAGGGTGATCGCAGACTCGGCGACCCGGCCGTCGACCGGCAGCCCGGCGTCCGCCATCGCCCGCTCCCAGGACGCGCGCCGCTCGCGGAACGTCCAGCGACCGGTGTCGACGCCGGCGTAGCCGATCGTGCCGTGCCCGAGGCCGTTGAGGTGCCGGACGGCCTGGCGCATGCCGTCCGCACTGTCGAAGACGACGCCGGAGTAGGCCGGGTGCACGACTTCCAACAGCGTCACCCGGGCGGCCAGCCGATCGGTCGGCTCCGGCGGGTCGACGGCGAACACCAGCAGGCCGTCGACGAGGCCGCGGTCGAGCGACCGCACCGGGTCGGACGCGCGGTCCTCCATCAGCACCACCGCGAGCCCGGCCTCGGCCGCCGCCTCCTGGGCGCCGCGGGAGACCGGGCCGAAGAACGCGTTCTCGAAGTCGGTGACCACCAGGCCGAGCGCGCCGACCTCGCCGGACCGCAGGGCCCGGCCGACGTGGATCGGCTCGTAGCCGAGCTGGGTGGCCGCGTCCCGGATCCGCCGTTCGAGGGCGGGTGAGATCCGACCCTGCGCCTTGCCGCTGAACACGAGCGAGACCGACGACTGCGCCACCCCGGCGAGCCGCGCCACCTCCAGGCCCGTCGGACGCGCGCTGTCAGACCTTTCCATGGGTTGACCATATCCGAACGGCATACGTATGATGCAGATGCGGCATACGAATGCCGTCCCAACCGAAAGGCATCACCGTGCAGTTCCTCCTCGACTGTGACCCCGGCCACGACGACATGCTCACGATCTTCCTCGCCGCCAAGCACCTCGACGTGGTCGGCATCACCACCGTCAGCGGCAACCAGTCGCTGGAGAAGACCACCCGCAACGCACGCCGCAGCGTCGAACTCGCCGGTCTCACCCACATCCCGATCGCCAAGGGACTCCCCCGTCCGCTGGTCAACGAGGTGCGCTACGCCCCCGAGATCCACGGGCAGAGCGGGCTGGACGGCGTGGCCCTCCCCGAGCCGACCGTCGAGCTCTCGCCCCTGCACGCCGTCGACTTCATCATCGAGGCCAGCCACACCTACGACGAGCTCGTGCTGGTGCCCGCCGGTCCGCTCACCAACATCGCCGCGGCCCTGATCAAGGACCCGACCCTGGTCGAGCGGGTGAAGGAGATCTCGCTGATGGGCGGCTCGATGACCTACGGCGGGTCGACCGCCGCGGCCGAGTTCAACATCTACGTCGACCCCGAGGCCGCCGACGTCGTCTTCCGCTCCGGCCTGCCGATCAAGATGTTCGGGCTCAACGTCACCCGGATGGCCTCCGCGACCGTGGAGCGGCTCGACCGCATCCGCGACATCGGCACCCCGTTCGCGAGGACCGTCGCCGACCTCGTCGAGTTCTACCGGGCCTCGCTGCACAACGTGTACGGCCTGGACGGGGCGTCGATCCACGACCCGCTCGCGGTCGCCGTCTACATCCGGCCCGAGCTGTTCACCATGCAGGCGATGAACGTCCAGATCGAGTTGAACGGCACCCACACCCGTGGCATGACCGTGTGCGACTACCGCTACGTCGGACGCGAGGGCAAGGGCATCTACGGCGAGAGCGGCATCATCCGGGGCGCGGAGGCGAACGCCGAGGTCGCCGTCGACATGGACGTGGACGGGTTCTTCGACCTCCTCACCGACACGCTCGCGCTGTACTGACCCCTCCGGCAGACTTGGAGCCGGGAGCCGACCGAGCCGGGAGCAGCGTGATGATCAGCGACATCGGGGCGATCCTGCCCCTCGCGACGGGCATCGCCCAAGTTCCCGATCGAGCTGACCGAGGCCGGCCTGGCGAACCCGGCGTTCGCGCACTTCGGACGCCGCCTCGACTCCGGGCACTGGCACAACGACATGCCTGGGCTCACCGACACCGCGACCGTGCTCGCGACCAGCGAGGGCTGCCCGCGCCAGATCGTGGCGTACAGCGACCGGGTGTACGCCTTCCAGTGCCACCTGGAGTTCACCCCCGAGGTGGTCGACCTGCTGATCGAGGCCGAGCACGGCCTGCCGTCCCTCACCGGGCACCGCTTCGTCGAGCAGGCGGACGCCCTCCGCGCCCACGACTGGACGGCTGCGAACGCCGCGCTCCACACCTTCCTCGACCGCCTCACCGGGGACGGTTCCTAACTCGGTCCCGGACCGAATCGGGGACGGTTCCCAACTCGGTCCCGGACCGAATCGGGGACGGTTCCCAACTCGGTCCCGGACCGAAACGGGGACGGTTCCCAACCCGGTCCCGGACCGAAATGGGGACGGATCTCGTCCCCGTGCAGCTGAGATTCGACCGAGAATGGACTGAGTTAGGAACCGTCCCCACTCAGCTCGACCAGGAAGGTCAGGACATGACGCAGGTCAACCTCATCGCGACGATCCCCACGCCCCCGGAGAAGAACGAGGCCGTCACGGCACTCCTCGTCGAGTACCAGGAGGTCGTTGTGGCCGAACCGGGCAACCTTCGGTTCGAGCTCTACCGGGATCCGGCGGGAACTTCGGTCATCGTGGTTGAGCGCTACGCGTCCGACGAGGCCTTCCAGGCACACTGCTCCACAGAGGCCAACGCCACGCTGAACGCGCGGCTGGCCGAGGTGCTGGACGGCGGCGGCAGCGCCCTCCAGATGCTCGAAGCGATCGACGCCTGACCGCCACGGTCAGGCGGATCGCTCAACAGGTGCCGATCAGAACGGCGCGATCCAGAACCGGCCGACGGCGACGAACGCGGCCAGGGCGAACAGCACCACGTTCGCCAGGACGGGCTGGGTCTCCTTACGCCGCAGGTGGGTGGCGATCGCGCCGATCATGATCACCACGAGCCCGACCGCGGCCAGCGGCGCCAGGACGGGAGCGATGCCGACCAGCGGCGGCAGGATCAGCCCGATCGCGCCGAGGACCTCGAACGCCCCGATCATCTTGATGGTGTTGGCGCTGAAGTCCTCGGCCCAGCCCATCGACGCGGCGATCTTCTCCTTCGGCTGGGCGAGCTTCATCGCGCCCGCCGCCAGGAACGCTGCCGCGAGCAGGCCCGCAGCGATCCACAGTGCCACGTTCATGAGGTTCTCCTGACGTCGAATCACTTAACTCGTTAACTCAAGGGTAGGTCGTTTCAGTTAACGCTGCAAGTAACTACGATGGGCTCGTGGACGGCACCCAGGACGAGCCCCGCTGGCTCAGCGAAGACGAGCGCCAGGCCTGGATGGACGTCATGGCGCTGGTCGTGAAGCTGGTGCCCGCGCTCGACCGCCAGTTGCGCCGGGACGCCGGCCTCACCAGCTTCGAGTACCTCGTGCTGGCGGTCCTCTCCGAAGCCCCCGACCGCACCCTGCGGATGAGCGACCTCGCCGCACTCGCCGAGGGCAGCCTGCCCCGGCTCTCCCAGGTCGTCGGACGCCTGGAGAAGCGCGGCTGGGTGCAGCGGACGCCCGACGCCACCGACGGCCGCTACACCCTCGCCGTCCTGACCGAACAGGGCTGGGACAAGGTCGTCGCCACGGCCCCCGGCCACGTGACCGAGGTGCGCCGGCTCGTGTTCGACCCGCTCACCAAGGCCCAGGCCGCGCAGCTCGGCACGGCCGCCCAGCGCATCGTCCGCGCGATCGACCCCGCCTGCCCCGGCGCCGAGAAGTAGCGCGCCACTCTCAGGACCGAACGCCAGCGACCGCCACAAAGGGCCTGTCCGTTCGCCGTGGCGCGATCCTGCCGCTTGCCGTGTCCCACCTTGCGCTCCTGTCACAGCCACGCCACCTGGTGGCAGGATCGCGTCACGAGCCGTCCGCCCGCATCCACCTAGCGGGAGGACATCGACACGCCTCCCCACTGCGGACGCGTCGTGATCCGTCCACGGAAGTCCGTCACAGGTACGAATGCGCATAGTGGGAGCACATGGATGGCCGGATCCCGACATGCTCTCGGCCACATCGCGCTGCTCACGAAGTGGATCGAGTCCGACCGGGAGATCCCGCTCGACGACCTGGTGGCCCTCCTCCAGTCGGTGCTCACCACGGGCCCGGTCGCGCTGCTGGCGGAGCTGGGTTCACTGCCTGCCGGGCTCGCCCGGGACTAGGCAGCGCACCGCCTACGCGCCGAGCAGCTTCAGCAGGAGCGGTTCGAGGGCGCGACGTTCGTCCTCGGTCAGCCGCTGGAGCACCATGCTGGAGTTCGCCACCGCGTCGGCGAGTGAGCTGCGGAGCTCACGCCCCCGATCGGTCAGCTCGAGCAGCTTCACCCGGCGGTCGTCACCGGGGACGCGGCTGACCAGGTCGCGCTCCTCCAGCTGGTCGGCGAGGCCGGTGATGTAGGACCGGTCGCAGGCGAGGCTGTCGGCGAGCTCGCGCATCGGCGCGGGCTCGTCCAGCTGCATGATCGCCCGGGCGAGGTGCAGCGGGAGGTCGAACTCGGTGACGGAGGCCGCGAACTCGGCCTTCGCCTGCTCGGCGACCTGCACGAGCAGCGCGGAGATCCGCCGCGCCTCGACCATGAGCCCGTCGGTGTCACCTGTCACAACTCCCATGCCCGCATACTACATCGTCCGGTCAATTGTTGACTGCCTCACGCAACGTGTTACCGTTGATACGTGACTCACTCAACCATGGAGCTGACCAAATGACCACGACCGTTGATACCGCTCGTCCCACCACGCCATCGACGCAGTTGGTCCGCCGGCTCCCGATCGCCGCTGCCGCCGCCCTCGCCCTCAACCTGATCGTCTACCTCGCCGGCTCGCTGGCCGGTGCGTCCTGGCTGGTCACCACGCCGCAGGTCATCGGCGTCGGCATGGTGACCATCGGGACGCTGGTGCCGTTCGTCCTCGCCGGCGCCGGCGTCTGGGCCCTGTCCCGTCGCTGGCCGCAGGGGCCGCGCTGGGCGTCCTGGGCCGGGCTCGCGTTCGGCGTCCTCACGCTGCCGATGTCGCTGATCGCCGCCACCGACCCCACCACGGGCATCTCGCTCGCCAGCATGCACGTCATCACCGGCGTCGCCTGGCTCCTGGCCGTCCTGCCCCCGCGCTCCCGCGCCTGACCCGAAGAGGACGACTCCGTTGACCACGACGACACTGACCACGGCCTTCCAGCCCTACCAACTCGGCCGCATCACGCTCGCCAACCGCATCGTGATGGCGCCGATGACCCGCAGCCGCGCCTACGGCCCCGGCGCCAGCCCGACCGAGCTGATGGCCACCTACTACGCCCAGCGCGCGAGCGCCGGCCTGATCGTCACCGAGGGCATCCAGCCGTCGCTGGTCGGGCAGGGCTACCCCGACACCCCCGGTCTGCACTCGGCTGAACAGGTGGCCGGCTGGAGGGTCGTCACCGACGCCGTCCATGCCCGGGGCGGACGGATCTTCGCCCAGCTGATGCACGTCGGACGCCTCAGCGACCCCGCGCTGCTGCCTGACCATCTGGCCCCGGTCGGGGCGTCCGCGGTGCCGGCGGTCGGGCAGATCTACACCCACCAGGGCCCCAAGCCGTTCCCGGTGCCGCAGGAGCTCGACGAGGACGGCATCCGCCAAACGATCGCCGATTTCGTCCACGCCGCCGAGAACGCGATCGAGGCCGGCTTCGATGGGGTCGAGCTGCACGGCGCCAACGGCTACCTGATCCACCAGTTCCTCGCCACCAACGCCAACCAGCGCACCGACCAGTGGGGCGGGACGCCGGAGAACCGGGCGCGCTTCGGGGTGGAGGTCGCCAAGGCCGTCGCCGAGCGGATCGGCGCCGACCGGGTGGGCTTCCGGGTCTCGCCCGGCAACCCGCTGCACGACATCGTCGAGGACGCCATCGACGAGACCTACGCGGCCCTGCTCGCTGGGCTCGCCGAACTCGGGCTGGCCTACCTGCACATCATGGAGGCGACCGGGCAGCGGCCGTTCACCCTTGCCGCGCGGCAGGCCTGGCCGACGACGTTGGTCCTCAACCCCGACACGCGGCCCGAGCCGACCGGACCGGCGGAACTCGCCCTGATCGACGAGGGTGTGGCCGACCTCATCTCCTTCGGCAGCCTGTTCCTGGCCAACCCGGACCTGCCGGCCCGGCTCGCCGCCGGCGGCCCGTTCAACACCCCCGACCGCCGTCTCGCCTTCGGCGGCGACCACCGCGGCTACACCGACTACCCGACGCTGGTCGCCTAGCCCCGGTTCCCCGCACAAACGCCCCCGATACTCACAGACGCCCGCGAAATTTCGCGGGCGTCTGTGAGTTTCGGGGGCGTTTGCCGAGGGGCCGGTCCGGAGGGGCTGGGGCCGGAGGGGTCTTCGTGACGGTCCGCTCGGCGCCCACCGACCTCCTCACGGGCGTCCCGCTGGAAGCCCACCGATCCCGGACGCGCGTCATCCCGGCGAACACCGGGATCTCGGGTTCGGCGTGCGGTACGCGATTCGCCCTGGATCGGTCCGTGCCGGGCCGATCTGGACCATGAGCGACCCGATCCAGTGCAAATCAGGTACCCCGAAGGCGAACGGCGGGCGCGAGGTCCCGGCCTTCGCCGGGATGACCGTGGTGCGGTCAGCGACCACCGCCCGGTCCTGAGGAGCGAGCGCCAGCGAGCGTCGAACGGGGCCTTGATCCGCTCCCGCGCAAACGCCCCCGAAACTGACAGGCGCCCCCGAAATTTCGGGGGCGTCTGTCAGCTTCGGGGGCGTCTGCGGAGGGGCCGGGGCCGAGGGGCGTTTGCCGAGGGGCCGGGCCGAAGGGCGTCTGCGAGGGGCTGGGGCCGAGGTGCGCCTGCGGAGGGGCTGGGGCAGGGGCGTCTGCGGAAGGGCCGGGGGGACGGGGCCCGGGGGGCGCCTGCGGAGGTGCCGGGGGCCGAGGGGGGCTACCAGACGCGGACGCTCGTGACTCCCGACCGGAGGTCGGCGAACGGGCCGGCAGGGTAGGCCCGACCCAGCGGACGCGGCGTCCCGGCCAGGTCGAGGTCCAGCACCACCGGGCCGCCGTCGCGCTCCTCGAAGTCGGCGCCGACGAAGCGCACCGGGGGCAGCGAAAGCGGTCCCGCAGTGTCGACCGCCAGCCCGTCGAACCCGGCAGGCAGGTCGAGGCGCACGAACACCTCCTCCCCCTCCTCGACCACCTCAGCGACCACCGCGCCGACGGCGAGTGAACCCTCCTCGCCCGCGAACGCTGCCGCGCCGTCCGCGTAGGCGTTGCGCGCGATGTAGACCGGCTGCTTCACCCCGGCGAACCGCTCATGGTCGCCGCGCGAGGGGTCGTCGACCAGCGTCCGGTACTCGGCCATCGACGCCGGGTGCCCGTCGTAGCAGGCCGTCCCGTAGCCGACGGCCTGCCCGGCACGGGCGCTGCGCCCGTAGGCGCGGGACAGGTCGCCACCGAGGAACAGGTTGCCGACGTACCGGTCGTCCCCGCCGACGATGGCCGCGTACCCGGCGACCTGGGTGCTGTGCGGACGGTGGTACGGCGTGGGCCGGTCGAGAACCGGCTCGATCGACACCGTCCCGGCGACCAGGTTGTGCACGAACGCGCCGCCCTGGCTGAACAGCTCCAGCGACGCCCGCGACCCCAGCAGGTTGTGCTCGACCACGTACGGCCCGTGGCTGACCTCGACGAACAGGTCACGGCTGTTCGCGTAGTACAGGTTGCGGCTGACCCGCGTCCCCTGCGCCTGCCAGTCCAGCCACGTCCCGAGCGTGCAGTCGTGGATGCGGTTGTGACGGATCACCACGTCGATCGCGGCGTGCAGCTTGATGCCGGCGATCTCGTAGCCGTAGAACTCCCGCTTGGTCGCGATGTGGTGGATGTGGTTGTCCTCGATGGTCGAGAACACGCAGCCGAGGTGGCCGACGATCCCGTTCTGCCCGCAGTGGTGGATGGTGTTGCCCCGCACCACGTGGGAGCCGATGTGCTCGGCGTCCCAGCCGATCTGCCGCGCGGAGAACACCGACTCGAGCTGGTACTGGTAGCCCGGCTTGTCGCCACGCACGGTCGCGAAGTTGTGCCCGGTGGACGCCTCCTTGCCCAGCGAGACCCCCGAGCACTTGGCATCGTGGATGTCGTTGTCCTCGATCACCCACCCCTTCGCCCAGTTGGGGCCGATCAGGCCGGGCTGGTCGGCGGTCGGCGGCGTCCACGGGCAGGCCGCCTGGGCGAGTTCGAACCCGCGGACGGTGATGTAGTCGATGTGGTGCTCGGTCGGGAAGAACACCGACCGCCGGACGTTCACCTCGACCAGTTCCGCGTTCGGGTCGGCGCCCTGGAAGTTGGCCCACACCCGGGTCTCGTCCGCCCCCACCTCGGCGTACCAGACGTAGCGGGTCTGGTCGGGGTCGCGGACGGCGTCGGCGGCGCCCGTCCAGTCGTCCACGACCTCGGTACGGACGGACGGGGTGAGCGTGTCGGCCACCGCGTGCACCTCGTAGAAGCTGCGGCCGTTGAGGTACACCTCACCGAGGTGCTTGCGCGGGCTGCCGGACGCGTACACGATCCAGTCGCCGCCGACCTCCTCGGCGAACGGGTTGAACCCGCCGAACAGCGCGTTCGGGATCCGCACCGACCAGACCGTGCCGTTCTCCAGGACCCAGCCGGTGACCCGCTCGGCGCCGGTGATGAGCACCTTCTCCCCCGGCGCGGCCGCGTAGGTGATGCGGCGGGTGTCGCTCAGGCCGCCGCGCGGCGGTTTCACCCACTCCCGGTACACGCCCTGGTGCACCAGCACGGTGTCGCCGGGCTGGGCGAGCGCGGCCGCGCGTCCGATCGTCGCGAGGGGCCGGTCGGCCGACCCCTCCTGGTGGTCGCTGCCGTCGGGGCGGACGTGGATCACGGTCGGCATGGGTTGTTGCTCCAGATTCTCGGGTGGCGGGTTACTTGGTGAAGCCGGCGGTGAGGCCGGAGACGAGCTGGCGGCGTCCGACCGCGTAGGCGGCGAGCATCGGCAGGACGGACAGGACGACGGCGGCCAGCACGGCCGGGATGTTGGTGGTGAAGTCGCCCTGGAACGTCCACAGCGACAACGGCAGGACGCGCTTGTCCGAGCTCTGGGTGAGGATCAGCGGGAACAGGAAGCCGTTCCACACGTTGAGCGCGTCGTAGATGGCGACGGTGATGATCGCCGGCTTCGACAGCGGGACGACCAGCGTCCACAGCATGCGCCAGTCGGTGGCGCCGTCCAGCCGCATCGACTCGAACAGCTCGTTGGGGACGTCGCGCAGGAAGTTGACCAGGATCAGCACGGTGAGCGGGATCGCGAACGCCACCGCGGGCAGGATGATCGCCCACAAGGTGTCGTACAGGCCGATCTTCACGATCAGGTAGTAGACGGGGATGATCACGCCCTGCAACGGGATCGCGATGCCCAGCAGCAGCACGTTGAACAGCTGGAGCGAGGCGCGCCGCCGGTTGCGGACGATCACGTAGGCGGCCAGCAGGCTGATGAACACCACCGTCGCTGTGGTGACCGTGGTGACGATCACCGAGTTGAGGAAGTACATGCCGAAGTCGGCGGCCAGCACGTCGGCGTACGCCTGGAGCGTGGGGTCGGCCGGCCACGACAGCGGGTTCTCGGTGTAGTAGTCGGGCCGGGGACGCAGGCTGGTGACGACGATGTAGTAGATCGGGACGATCGTGATCAGCAGCCACAGGCTGCCGAAGGCGCCGCCGAGGACGTTCGGCCGGGTGTGTGCGCGGGTCGCTGCCATGTCAGGCGCCTTCCAGGGTGCTTTCCATCTTGGTGTTTCCGGACGCGCGGTTCAGCGCGTACGAGACCCCGACGCCGACCACGACGAGAATCACGCCGACGACGCTGGCCCCGCCCATGTCGTAGGCACGGAACCCGCGCAGGTACATGTCGAGCGGCAGGATGCGGGTGGCGTTGCCGGGACCGCCGGCGGTCATGACGAAGATCAGGTCGAAGTAGGTCAGGGAGCCGACGATCATCAGGGTCGAACTGGTGACGATCGTGCTGCGCAGCATCGGCACGGTGATGTGTAAGAACGTGTTCACCCGGCCGGCGCCGTCGATCATGGCCGCCTCGAACACCGAGGCCGGCAGCTGCCGCGCCGCGCCCTGGTAGAGCAGCGAGTGGAACGGCACGAACGACCAGGCGATGACGAAGACCAGGGTCGGCATCGACAGGTTCGGGTCGCCCAGCCAGTCCTTGTTGAGGAAGTCCAGCCCGAGCGCGCTGCCGAGGCCGAAGTTGGGGTCGAGGAGCGCCTTGAAGGCGATGCCGACCGCGGCCGAGGAGAACAGCAGCGGCAGGAAGTAGAGGATCGAGAACCACTCGCGGTAGCGCTGGCTGCCGGCCATGAACACGCCGAGCAGCAGGCTGGTGGGGAACTGGGTGACCCAGGTGGCGACGGTCAGGACCAGGCTGAGCTTCATCGCGTCGAGCGTCACCGGGTCGGTCAGGATCCGCGCCCAGTTGTCCGCGCCCGCGAACGTGGGTGCGTCGAGCCCGTCCCAGTTCATGAAGGACAGCGCGACGACGCCGACCAGCGGCACGAGGGCGAACACGGCGAAGAACGTCATGGCGGGCGCGGCGAGCCAGATCGAGGGGCCGGTGCGCAGGCCCGCCTGCGCACCGGCACCACGACGGGTGCTCACTTCACCGCGGCCATCGCCTCGACGAACTGCTCGGGCGTCTGCTTCTTCAAGAACACCTGGCTGAGGTTGGTCAGCAGGGCCTGCGCGGGGGCGGCGGTGAGCGCCTGGTCCCACGACAGCTGGAAGCTCGGGGCGTCCTTGACCATCGAGTAGGCGTAGCCCAGGAACGCGGCCTGGTCGGACGCCTTCACCTTGGCCTCGGCGTCGTTCGTGACCGGCACCGCACCGGACGCGATCAGCGTGTCGGTGTAGGTCTCGTTGAACAGCATCGTGTCGAGGTACTTGATGGCGGACGCCTGCGCCTCGGGGCTCGCGGACGCCGACACCGACCAGAAGTTCGCCGGGTTGCCGACGATGTTCTTCGGGTCACCGGTGCCACCGTCGACGGTCGGGAAGTTCGCGAAGCCGAGCTTGCCGGCCTTCACGAAGTCGGGGGCGTCGGTGAGGAACGTGCCGAACACCCACGCGCCCTGGAGCAGCATGCCGGCCTTGCCGGTGTGGAGCAGTGCCACGTCCGCGCCCGAGTCGGCGACGACCGAGCCGTACTTGTCGCCGAACGCGCCCGCGTCGACCAGCTCCTGGATCTTCTGGCAGGCCTGCACGAAAGCCGCGTTCTTCCAGGCGTCCGCCTGGCCGGTGGCGACGGCCTTGAATGCGTCCGGCCCTCCGATGCGGTCGGTCAGGTACTCCAGCCACATCAGCTCGGGCCACACGCTCTGCCCGGCGAGCGCGATCGGGGTCTGGACGCCGGCGGCCTTCAGCTTGGCGACCGCGTCGAGCAGTTCGGCCCAGGTGGTCGGGGCGGCGGCGATGCCGGCCTTCGCGAACAGGTCCTTGTTGTAGTACATGACGACCGGCTGGGCGTTGTTGTTCGGGACGGCGTAGAGCTTGCCGTCCACCTTGCCGGTGTCGAGGACGCTGGTCACGATGCGCGGCTCCAGCGAACCGAGCTTGCCGGTCAGGTCGACGACCTTGCCGTTCTTCGCGTAGTCCTGGAGCGTGCCGCCCGCCCAGCTGTAGATCAGGGTCGGTGCGTTGCCCGAGCCCACCGCCGTGCGGATCTTCTCCTTGTAGGCGTCGTTGGCGAAGAAGTCCGACTTCACCTGGGCGGTGGGGTTGGCGGTGTTCCACTCCTCGAAGGACGCCTTGAACGCCTTCTCGCTGGTGCCGCCGGTCAGGGCCCACGCGGTGAAGCCCGCGCCGGTGGCCGAGGCGGCCCCACCCGGGCCGGACGGCTGTGCGCCGCCGCTACAGGCCGTCAGCGCGACCACCGCGGCCGACGCGGCCACGGCGAGGAAGCCGCGACGTGAGTTGAAGATCATCTGACACCTCTCTGGGTCTTGGCGAAATGTTTCGATCAACATTCGCTGGTGTTTCGATACTGTAGATCCGTTCTCGGCAGCGCGCAAGACCCCGATTCTGCGTGATTCGATAACGAATGGATTGCGAAAGATTTCGACCCCCGCTAGGCTCGCCGGCATGACAGCGAAGGTGACCCTCGCGGACGTGGCCCTGCGGGCCGGCGTCTCCCAGGCGGCAGCGTCCAAGGTGTTCAACGACCGGGCGGACGTCAGCGCGGCGACCGCGACCCGGGTGCGGCGGGCCGCGGAAGAGCTCGGCTACCGGGCTCCGGTGCGCAGGTCCGCGTCCGATCGGGTGAGCGTGTGGGTCGTCATCGACACGATCAACAACTACTACGCGCCCGACGTCCTCAGCGGCATGCTGCTCGAGGGCCACGCGCACGGGGCGCTCACCGTCGTCAGCCAGGTGCAGGGCAACACCGGCAGTCCGTCCCCGGGGTCGAAGAAGTGGATGACCGACGCCCATCGCCAGGGAGCGCAGGCCTTCATCTTCGTGACGACCACCGTCACCGACCAGGCGCTGGAGACCGCGCGGCAACTGTCCGCCCCCCTTGTCGTGGTCGACCCCGTCAACCGTCCGCCGCTCGGGGTGGCGACGGTGGGCGCCACCAACTTCCGGGGTGGACGCGACGCCGTCGACCACCTAATCGCGCTCGGGCACCGCCGCATCGCCTACGTCGGCGCCAACCTCGACTCCACGCCCGGCGGCGAACGCCTGGCCGGCTACCTCGACGGCCTGCGCAACGCCGACATCCCGGTTGACCGGTCGCTGATCGTCCCCGGACGCTTCAACAGCGACGACGGACGCGCGGCGGTGTCCCTGCTGCGGCGCAGCGACCCGCCCACGGCGATCTTCGCCGCGAGCGACGCGGTGGCGTTCGGGGTCTACGACGCCTGCCACGAGCAGGGCGTCCGCATCCCCGACGACGTCTCGGTCGTCGGGTTCGACGACGGCCAGGGCGGCGAGCTGGTGTGGCCGCACCTGACCACCGTCCGCCAACCGCTGGTGGAGATGGGCCGCCACGCCGTCGGCATCTGCATCTCCGCCGTGCAGGACAAGAGCCTGACCCCGCCTCCGGTCGAACTGGCCACCAACCTGGTGGTCCGCAACTCGACCGGACCCGCGTCCGACAAGGCGAGGAACGCATGATCAAGGGAGTGAACCTCGGCAACTGGCTCGTGCTGGAGAAGTGGATGAGCCCCGACCTCTTCGACGGCACCGACGCCGAGGACGAGACCGGGCTGTGCCACCAGCTCGCCCCCGACGTGCTGGCCGAGCGGTACCGCACCCACCGCAGCACCTACCTCACCGAACGCGACTTCGCCCAGCTCGCCGCGCTCGGCATCGAGGCCGTGCGCATCCCGGTGCCGTACGCGGTGTTCGGCGACGCCGAGCCGTTCGTCGGCTGCATCGAGTACCTCGACAAGGCGTTCGCGTGGGCGGCCGCCCACGGGTTGAAGGTCATGATCGACCTGCACACGGTGCCCGGCAGCCAGAACGGGTTCGACAACGGTGGCCTGTGCGGGGTGTGCCGGTGGCACCGGAGCCCCGCCGACGTCGAGTTCGTGCTCGACCTGCTGGAGCGCCTGACCGCCCGGTACCGCGGGCACAGCGCGTTCTGGGCGATCGAGGTGCTTAACGAGCCGATCTCGGAGGAACTGTGGGTCGGCCTCGACATCCCGAACCGCTACCCGGCCGCCGACCCGGTGGCCGCGGCCGAGTCCGAGCCCGTTCCGAGCGACTTCCTGCGCACCTTCTACCGGGACGCCTACCGGCGCATCCGCGCCGTGGACGCGGACGTCACGATCGTGTTCCACGACGGCTTCCGGCTCGCCGAGTGGGGCGACTTCTTCCGCGACGCGGGGTTCGAGAACTACCTGCTCGACACCCACCTCTACCTGATGGTCCACACCTGGCTCTCCGGCGAGGACGACCTGGCGGGCTACCTGCGCTACGTGGACACCGAGTTCACGCCGGCCCTCACCGCCGCCGCCGAGCACTCGCCGCTGATCGTCGGCGAGTGGTGCCTCAACACCTCCGCCGAGGCGATCGTCACCGAGAGCGCGGACACGCGCCGCGCCTACCACCGCCAGATCGCCGACGCGCAGCTGAGCGCCTGGCAGGGCACCCAGGGCTGGTTCTTCTGGAGCTACAAGCTCCAGGTCAGCGGGCCGGCCCTGGACGGGTGGGACTTCGGCACGTCCGCCGCCCTGGGCTACCTGCCGGCCCTCTGACCCCTTCGCAGGTCTTGTCACCGCGGTTCTAACCCGTTAGTCTAACGCGTTAGAACCAGATGAACAGGAGAAGCTCGTGCCCGAATCCCGCCGCCAGTCCCTCGTGATCGACACCGACACCGCGTCCGACGACGCCGTCGCCCTGCTGCTCGCGCTCCGCGCCCCCGGGGCCGACGTGCGGGCGATCACGGTCGTCGCGGGCAACGTCCCGCTGGAGTCCGCCATTCGCAACGCCCGGATCAGCCTCGAGATGAGCGGCGCCGACCTGGTGCCGATCTACGCCGGCTGCGCCCGTCCGCTGGTCCGGGAACTGCACACCGCCCAGAACGTGCACGGCGCCGACGGCATGAGCGGCGCCGAGCTGACCGATCCGGTCGTGCCGGTCGAGTCCAGCCACGCCGTCGAGGCGCTGCTCGCGATCGCGCGTGACGAGCCGGGCGTGCACGACCTGGTGACGCTCGGCCCGCTCACCAACATCGCGCTCGCGCTCGCGATCGACCCGGCGTTCCTGACCCGGTTCCGGCACACCTGGATGATGATCGGCGCCGCGGACAACTGGGGCAACGTGTCCCCGACCGGGGAGTTCAACGCGTGGGCCGACCCGGAGTCGGCGAAGCTCGTGCTGGAAGCCGACGGGCCGAAGACGATGGTCGGCTGGGACATCTCGCGCAAGTACGCCGTGATCACGCCCGAGGAGGACGCCCGGCTGCGCGCGTCCGGCCGGGTCGGCATGTTCACCTCCGAGATCAACCGGGACGTCGAGCTGTTCGCGTCCGCGCTCAGCGGCACCCCCGGCTACGACCTCCCCGACCCGGTCACGATGGCGGTCGCGCTCGACGAGTCGCTGATCACCGAGTCGGAGGACCTGCACCTGTCGGCGTCCACCGACGAGTCCACCCGCGGCCAGACGTTCGCCGACCACCGCCTGCCGCGGCCGGTGCCGAACACCCGGGTCGTGGTCGCGGTCGATTCCGGGCGCTTCAAGGAGATGCTGTTCGCGCTCCTGAAGGACGACGATGACGCCGAGGCGTAAGGCGGTCGAGCTGCACTGCCACCTGGACGGCTGCGTGCTCCCCGACACGATCGAGGCGCTCGCCCGCGAGCAGGGGGTGGAGCTGCCCCGTCCGGCCGCCGAGCTGGCCACGGTCAGGCCCGGGTGCAGCAGCCTGATCGAGTACATCAGCGCGATCGACGTCGCGCTCGCGGTGCTGCAAACCCCCGAGGCGCTGTTCCGCGCGGCCACCGAGCTGGTCGACCAGTGGGCGGCGGACGGGGTGCTGCACGGCGAGGCGCGCTTCGCCCCCGAGCTGCACCTGCGCCGGGGGCTGACGATGGCGGAGGTGGTGGCCGCGGTGGCCGACGGCCTGCGCGACGGCGCCGCCCGCACGGGCGTCGACACCAGCCTGATCCTGTCGTGGATGCGTCCGAGCCCTCCGGCGGTCTCGTGGCGGGTGGTCGAGACCGCGGCCGCGAACCCGGACGTGATCGGGGTCGACATCGCCGGCCCCGAGGTCGGGGTGCCGCTGGTGCCGCACGCGGACGCCATGCGCGCGGCCCGGGACGCCGGGCTGCGGGTCACCGTCCACGCCGGCGAGGCCGACACCGCCCGGGAGATGTGGGAGGCCATCGACGAACTGGGCGCCGAACGGATCGGGCACGGCGTGAAGGCCGTCCACGACCCGGTGCTGATGTGGCGGCTCGCGGCCGACACGATCACTCTGGAGCTGTGCCCGACCTCCAACGTGCAGACCACGGCGGTGGCCTCGCTGGCCGAGCACCCGATCGAGACGCTGCGCCACGCCGGCGTCCCGATCTCGCTGTCGACGGACTGCCGGACGACCTCGGGGGTCACCATCGAGGACGAGTACCGCTCGCTCCAGGCGGCGTTCGGCTGGGACGCGTCGGTCTGGAACGAGACCCAGGGGTCGGCGCTCCGGGCCGCGTTCCTCCCGGCCGAGCGGCGACCGGCGGTGGAGGAGCGCTTCGCAACGTCGGTCCGCTAACGTCGCTACGCCGGAGCCCGAAGGGAGGTCGTTGACCATGGTCACCTACGCGGACGTCGCCCGTGAGGCGCACACGTCCACGGCCGTGGTCAGCTACGTCCTGAACAACGGGCCGCGGCCGGTGTCGGAGAAGACGCGCGCGCGGGTGCTGGCGGCCGCCGAGGCGCTCGGCTACCGGCCGAACCGGCTCCCCGCCGCGCTGCGCACCGGGAAGACCGGGTTCGTCGGGGTGGTGGTTCCGGACTCGTCCATCCCGTTCTTCGCCGAGCTGACCCGGGTGGCGATCGCCGAACTCGGGCAGCGCGGGCTGCTGGCCCTGGTCGGCCACGCCGGGCTGTCGGGCGTGGGCGAGGCGGAGACGATCGACGCGTTGCTGTCCGCGCGGGTCGACGGGCTGGTGATCACGGCGTTCTGGCGGGAGGACCACGCCGGCCTCACCACGGACGTGCCGGTGGTCTACGTGCACCACAAGCCGCCCTCGAGCAGCGAGACGCTGGTCCCCAGCGACAACGCCCACGCGACGCGGCTGGCGGTCGAGCACCTGCGTTCGCACGGCCTCGAACCCGACTTCTGGACCGGCCCGGACGACGAGGGCCCGCTCGGCGAGCGGCTGGACTCGTGGCGGGCCGGCGCGGCGGAGGGGGCGCGCCTGTTCCGGTCGCCGTTCAGCCCGGCCGAGGCCAGCGCGGTGTTCCGCGAGCTCGTCGGGGCCGGGCAGGCTCCCCGCAGCCTGGTCGTGGCGACCGACCAGCAGGCGATCGGGATCCTGTCGGGCGCGTACGAGGCCGGCGTCCGCGTGCCGGAGGACCTGGCGCTGATCAGCCTCGACGGCAGCCCCGAGACCGAGTTCACGTCGCCGCCGCTCACGGTCGTGCGCCAGCCGCTGCACGAGATGATGCGCAACGCGATCGCCGTCCTCCAGGACGACGGACGCGCCCCCGAGCCGGCCCTCGGACGCCTGGTCCGGCGCCGTTCGTGCGGGTGCGCGCACCCCGACCAGGACGGCGCCGCCCCCGAAGGGCCGGACGCCGCGCACTCCCAGGGCGCGACGCGGCTCTAGGGGCCACGGGCGTGTCCGACCCATCTGCCCCCAGCCGCCCGGAGCTGACCTGCGCGGGAGGATCCGCCCTGTATTGGCCGTCAGCGGTCACGGGCCAGCACCTGGCGACGAATCCGGGGCGAATCCTCCCGGCAGAGGTGGCAGCGACCCGCTCCGGGAGCGACGCTCCTATGGTTCGCCAAGCCGCAGTGGGGTGTTCGAGGAGGCGGTAGAGGTCTCGGACGAGGTAGCGCTTGAGGCAGCGGATGATGTCGCGGCGGGTCTTGCCTTCGTGGGTGCGTCGTTCGGCGTAGGCGCGGGTGCGCTGGTCGTAGCGGAGCCGGGACAGCGCGATGGTGTGTAGGGCCCGGTTGAGTTGGCGGTCGCCGTAGCGGTTGAGTTGGTGTCCCTCTCCCACCCTCTTGTGGACGGCCGCTCACCTGTCCCGGGAGCCGCCCGCCCGAGCTTCCGGCGCCCAATTTAGTTTAGACACTAAACTGCCAGGCATGGCTGTGATCGCGTTGTTCGGTGCGACCGGAAAGACGGGCGGACGGGTGCTCCAACGCGCCCTCGCGGCCGGTCACGAGGTGCGCGCGCTGGTCCGGGACCCATCGAAGCTCGCTGTCGCGGACGAGAGGCTGACCGTCCTCACCGGCGACGTGCTCGACCCGGAAGCGGTCGACCGCACGGTGGCCGGCACCGATGTCGTGTTGAGCCTGTTCGGTCAGGTGAAGGGCTCGCCCCGCACCGTGCAGACCGACGGCACGCGGACGATCGTCGAGGCGATGCAGCGCCACGGCGTCCACCGGCTGGTGACGCTGTCGGGCGGCGGGCTGCGGGCGCCACAGGACCAGCCAAAGCTGCCCGACCGGATCATCCGCACGCTCCTGCGGCTGCTGTCGGGCCACGTCCTGGCGGACGCGGAGGGGCACCTGGCCGTCCTTCAGTCCTCCGGCCTGGACTGGACGGTGGTGCGTGGCCCGATGCTGACCGAGGACCCCGGCAAGGGCCGCTACCGTGTCGGGTGGGTCGGCGTGGGCACCAGTACACGGATCAGCCGCGACGACCTCGCCGACTTCATCCTCACCCAGGTCGACGACGCGACGTTCGCCCGCCAGCTTCCGTTCGTCAGTGACTAGCGCGGACGCCAACCGGCAGGCGCTGCTGGGGCGCACGATTGAGGAGCTGGTGACCTGGGCGCGCCGGCTGGACTCGCATCGCCGATTCCCGTTCGGCGACCTGGACGTGAGCCGCTCCCAGGTGGAGGTGCTCTTCCTGGTCGCCCACTCCGACCCCCCGATGACGCCCGGACGGCTGGCAGCAGAGCTGGGCGTCACGCCGGGCGCGGTGACGCAGCTCGTGGCCGGTCTGGTCGCCGCCGGACTGGTGGAGCAGCAGCGGGACGAGGCGGACGCGCGGCGCCGCGTCCTGGCGCTGACCGCGGGCTCCCGGGCGCGGGTGCAGAGCTTCGAGCTGGACGTGGTGCGCGAGCTCGCCCCGCGGTTCGCCGATCTGGACGAAGCCGAACTGGAGACGTTGGCCGGGCTGCTGGCCAGAACGAGCGAGGGCCGATGAGCGCGGTCTTCGTGACCGGGGCTACGGGGACGGTCGGCTCGGCCGTGGTGAGCCACCTGCTCGAGCGTGGCGAGCAGGTGGTGGCCGCCGTGCGGGACGAGGCGGACGCCGCCAGGGTGCCGGGCGCCGCGGCGTCCCGGCTGTTCGACTTCGGCGCGCCGAGGCCGGCGCTGCGGGAGGCGCTCGACGGCTGCGACCGGCTGTTCCTGATGCGTCCGCCGGCGATCGCGGACGTGCAGCGCTACCTGTTCCCGCTGGTGGACGCGGCCCGCGAGGCCCGCATCCGGCAGGTGGTGTTCCTGTCGCTCCAGGGCGTCCAGGCGAACCGGGGGACGCCGCACCACGCGATCGAGGCCTACCTACGGAAGGTGGACGCGCCGTACACGTTCCTGCGCCCGAACTTCTTCATGCAGAACCTGTCGACGACGTACGCCCAGCGGATCCGCGAGACCGGCGACATCTTCCTTCCCGCGGGCGGGTCGCGGACGGCGTTCATCGACGCCCGCGACATCGGCCGGGTCGCCGCGGCCACCCTCACCACGCCCGGGCACGTGCGCAAGGCGTACACCCTGTCGGGGGAGCAGAGCCTGCGCTACGACGACGTCGCCACGATCATGACCGACGTGCTCGAACGCCCGATCCGGTACGCCCGTCCGTCAGAGGGGGAGTACCTCGCCTCGCTGGTCGCGGAGGGGTGGCCCCAGGACTACGTGGACGTGCAGAAGATGATCTACCGCGTCGTCCGGCTGAACGTCTCCGCCTTCCCGAACCGCATGGTGCGCCGCCTCACCGGTGCACCCGCGACGCCGTTCGCGACGTTCGTCCGCGACTATGCCGAGGTGTGGGCGCCGAGCTGAAGCCCGTCGCGGTAGCTTGGTGTGAGTTCGTCCACCGAGTTCGGGGGCACATTCACACCGAATCGCTCTCATCCGGCCCTAGATTCGGTAGATCAACCGAGACAAGAACCGGTGAACACTCAGACGAAGGTTCACCGGTTTCCGATGTCCTGAGACATCACATTGCGCGCGAGAGAGGAGGTGAACCTCCCTGCGGGCAAGAGAGAACATGGCCCTCACTAGGCATTTCGTACAGTTCTCGGCTTAGTCGAACGCGATCGTGGGGCAGATGTGGGGCAGGAGTCACGGCGTCTCAGGAAGCAGGAGGAGAGCGTTGACGTGGCTGGGCCGCACCGTGCGGAAGTGCCGCTGATCCAACGTCACGACCTCCTCGATCCCCAGCCTCTCCGCCAAAGCGATCACGGAAGCATCCGTCGTTCCCAGAGGCAAGTCGTCGTACTGCGCGACGAGCTGCGCCATCCGGGCGAAGTCCTCCGCTTCCAATGCGACCGGTTCGAAGTCACCATCGGCAATTGACTGCAAGAACGCCGCCTCAACGCGAGGACCAACTCGTTGCTCAAGGAGATAGCCGACCTCAGCCACCACCGTGGACGGGAGCAGCAGCCGCCGACCCGTGAGACGCAGACCGGCGAAGAGGTCGACACATCGGCGGTAGTGAGCGTCCGTGCTCACCGCAGCCGCTATCAGCGGCCCGGAGTCACACAGGATCACGAGCGGGAAGCGCCGAAGCCCCCGGCAAGGATCTCGTCAACACTCACGGACAGATCCGTACGGCCGTCCTTATCGACCCCCATGCCGAAGAACGCAGGCGGCCAAGGGCGATCCCCCGTCGGGGCCGGAACCCGGCGCCGGACGTCCGCAAGCACCCGCGCGACCTGGTCATCAGGCAGCGCATCGACGAGTTCATGCAACTCGTGGCGATCAGCGGTCATAGCACCGAGTCTAGAGGCGCGCACCCACAACCCAGCCAACGCGCGCCTGGTGCCAGCACGGGCCCGCCACCCATGGCCTTCGGTGGACGCTCAGCCGCCACAGGTTGTTCGGATCGCGCCCGATCATGCCGAGTTCAGGACGTTCGGAACTTGAGCGATTGGGCGTCGAACCCTTGGGGTTCTGACTGCCTGCGATCCGGCCCTCTTGCGTCAGTGGCGACATGCCGGTCCTAGCAACTCGAGTCATTGGTCGTGTTGTGGGCGAGAGCGTCAAGCTTGGTAGTCCTCGAACTCCCAATGGGCGAGGCGCCCGAGTCGATCGCCGAGCGCCGACCAGGTGTCGGCCTCCACTTCCTGCACGCGGGCGGAGAGCCAGACCCGGAGGGCCCGTTGGTCGAACGTATCGACGTTTACTACGACGTGGTGGCGAGCGTCGAAGATCCCGCCGGTGGCGCGGCATGCCGTGGCCAGCCACTCCGGGCTGCACACGGTGACGTCGAAGGACTCTTCGCCGGGCGCATCCGTCGGGCCGACGGTCATGCGGGCGAGCAGCGAGAGGTCGTTCGGCTCACCCGAGAGGGTTGATGGGTCCGGTACAAGTTCAAGGCGCTTCAGCACGGCTCGCATGAAGCCATCCTCGCGCACCAACGTCCGCTCTTGCCGCCGGTCGTGCCTATGACTGCACACCTGCGGGGCCGTCTTAGCGTGGTCGATCGCTGGGCCGAGCGGCCGGTGACGAGGTTCGAGCGCAAGGGGACTGCCGCGGGCCGCGGCATCGCCGACCTGCGGTACCGACGGACAGCCTGACCGACCGGGCGCAGCGGATCGGGTAGGTCAGCCGCCCCCGGCGATGTTGACCAGCCACGAGGTCCCGAACCGGTCTACGCACATCCCGAACTCGTCGCCCCACGGCTGGGTGGCCAGCTCGACCGTCACGGTCCCTCCGTCCGACAGCGCCTGCCAGTAGCCGCGCAGTTCCTCGGTGTCGTCCCCGCCGAGGCTGACCGCGAGGTTGTTCACGGGCCGCAACGCCTCGCCCGGCAGCATGTCGGCGGCCATCAGCGTGAGGCCAGACGCTGTTTCCAGCTGGCCGTGCATGACCTGGTCGCCAATGCCGTGGTCGTCGGTGCCGAAGTCGCCGAAGTGGTTGATCGTGAGATCGCCGCCGAACACGTCCTGGTAGAACGCCAGGGCGGCCGAGGCATCACCCGCGAAGCTCAGGTAGGGGTTCAGTCGAGTGGCCATGGACCGACGATAGAGGGCTCATCCCAATCGAGGGTGCAGGTAGGGGGTCTGAAGCCGCCGGTATCGACGGCACCAGCCGTCCGGTTCGACGACCGGCCCGCGAGGACTGCACGAACCGCCCGATCATGCCGCAATGAGTAGGGCTGGAGCTGCCCAGAAGCTCGTCTTCAGCTCGACCGGGCTTGCCTGACCCAGGTCTAGCGACGACTCAACCGCTAGCTCCGCGGACGACGGCAGGCGTGCCGCCTTCAGCGGGCCCGAGCCGAGAGCGAGAGACAGTCCGCGCTGCGATGAACACAACGCTTGGGTGGCGGGCAGCCTCTCCAGCCCATTCAAGGGGCCGTACCATTCTCCGCCCCGGGCGTGGGG
Organism: Actinomycetota bacterium; assembly: GCA_020161755.1. Lineage (GTDB taxonomy): Bacteria > Actinomycetota > Actinomycetes > Propionibacteriales > Propionibacteriaceae > Propionicimonas. Next base: position 64,654 of record JAIUOS010000006.1, on the reverse strand, counting down.
CAGCCGAACCGTCCCGGGGGTGTCCAGCCGCTTCCGCGCCTAGTCAAAGGGAGTTTCCGCGTACCGTTTCCGTGGGGCAGGAGTGGCCCCAAGAGGGCCCATCTGACCCGCGGCCCGCCTATTCGGCCAAGCGAACCTAGCCACAGCGATCGGAGTCGCGCCCGAAATGGGTACGAGAGAGGATTCGCACTTCCGTGTTTGCCCTAGTCAAAGGCACCTTACGGTGCGCGAGAGAGGAGTTGAACCTCCACGTCCTTTCGGACACACGGACCTGAACCGTGCGCGTCTGCCATTCCGCCACTCGCGCCCGACTCCCGGGGGAGCCAGCCGCAAGAGGTTAGCACAGGTGAACGGCCAGCTCCGATTCGGCCCCGGGGCCCGAGCGGACGCAAACCCCGGCCCGCAAGGCAGCCGACGCCGGCCCCGCAACCCGGCGCCGAAGCCCCAATCATCCCTGCGGGACCCTCATCCCCGACTGGAGTCTGAGTGCCCACGAAGCCCCGTCGCGTAGGCTGGACGTTCCGCGCTGGATAGTCTTGAGCGCGCCGCGCCACGCACATCGTCACGGGAGGAGGAGCGGATGGGGGTCTTCGACCGCGTCGAGAAGAAGCTTGAGAACGCCGTCAGCGGAGCCTTCGCACGCGCCTTCAAGGGCGACGTGCAGCCCGTCGAGATCACCGCCCGGCTCCAGCGCGAGCTCGACTCCGAGGCCAAGCTCCTCAGCCGCGACCGCAAGCTCGTCCCCAACGAGTTCACCGTCGGCCTGTCCCAGCACGACTACGACCGGCTCACCCCGTACAGCAAGACCCTCAACGCCGAGATCGCGCCCCAGCTGCGCGACTACGCCGCCGACTCCGGCTACATCTTCAACGGCCCGGTGATGATCGAGTACAGCCTCGACACCAGCCTGCCCGTCGGCCGGTTCACGATCACCTCCGCCGCCGTCGCCGGCGTGGACGCGGCCGAGCAGGCGTCCCCGAGCGAGATCCGGTCCGCCAACCTCGTCGTCGAGGTCAACGGCGTCCGCCACCCGCTCACCCCGCCCGGCATCACCATCGGACGCGGCACCGAGGCCGACCTGCGCATCAACGATCCCGGCGTCTCCCGCCTGCACGCCCGCATCGGCGTGGTGGGCACCGGCAGCGGCCAGCAGATCACCATCGAGGACCTCGGTTCCACCAACGGCGTCACCGTCGACGGCCAGCGCACACGTCACGCCAGCCTGACGCTCGGCAGCCGGATCGAGATCGGGTCCACCAGGCTGGCGATCGTCTCGCCGGTGCACGATGTCTGAGCTGGTCGTCCTCGGCCTCAAACTGGGGTTCCTGGCGCTGCTGTGGCTGTTCATCCTGTTCACCGGCAACGTCATCCGCACCGACCTGTTCGGACGCAAGGTCACCGCTGCCGAACTGGCGCAGGCCCCGTCCGGCTCCCCGATGGCCACCCAGCCCAAGCTCTCCCGGCGCGCGCTCAAGCAGTTGCCCAAGACCCTCACCGTCACCCACGGCAACCAGGCCGGGCTCCAGCTCCCCCTCGGTGAGGTCGTCCTGATCGGACGCGCCAGCGACTGCCAGCTCCTCCTCGAGGACGACTACGTCTCCACCCGCCACGCCCGCATCAGCCGGGTCGGCGGCGGCTATCAGGTCGAGGACCTCGGCTCCACCAACGGCACCTTCGTCAACAACCAGCGGATCGGCACGCCCACCCCGTTCGGGATCGGCGACGTGCTGCGCATCGGCCGCACCCTGATGAGCGTGGAGAAGTAGATGACGCTCGCACTGCGCTACGTCGCGCACTCCGAGATCGGTCTGGTGCGCAAGAACAACCAGGACTCCGCCTACACCTCCCCCACCATGCTCGTGGTCGCGGACGGCATGGGCGGCGCCGCCGCCGGCGACCTGGCCTCGGCCATCGCGGTGCGCGAACTCAAGCTGGCCGACGGCCCGCAGACCGGCGAGGCGATGCTGGACGTGCTCGCCGCCGCCATCGACTCCGCCGCCGACGCCATCGCCGACCTCACCGAGGCCGACCCCAGCCTCGACGGCATGGGCAGCACCGTGTGCGGGCTGATGTTCGACGGCACCCAGCTCGGCCTGGCCAACATCGGCGATTCCCGCGCCTATCGCTACCGCGACGGGCAGCTCAGCCGCCTCACCCGCGACCACTCCTGGGTGCAGACCCTGGTCGACGAAGGACGCATCACCGAGGCCGAGGCCCTCGAACACCCGCACCGCTCGCTGATCCTGAAGGTCATCAACGGCCAGCCCCAGCACGTGCCCGACCTCGAACTCGCGGACGCCGTCCCCGGCGACCGCCTGCTGCTGTGCTCGGACGGCCTGTGCGGCTTCGTCACCGACGACGCGATCGCCTCCCGGATGGACGGCGAGCGGGACGCCGTCCTGTCCGCGCTGGTCGCGCTGGCCCACCACGAGGGCGGCCAGGACAACATCACGATCATCGTGGCCGATATCGTCGAGGGTGAGCCCGAGGGCGCCACCGAGGTGCTCGGCGCCGCCGCCACCCTCGACCTGGACAACCAGCTCGAGCGCACCGGCGAGCAGCCGTCCGCCGAACGGACCACCCCCCGTCCCGATCCGGGCGCCGCCGAGGCCATCCGGTATGCGCCGCTCGCCAGGCGCCGCGCGTCCACCCGGGTCAAGCTGGTCGCGCTCGTCCTGCTGCCCCTGCTCGTGATCGTCGGCGGCGGTTGGGGCTGGTACTCCTACACCCAGGGCCAGTACTACCTGGGTGCCAACGCCGAGACCCTGGCCATCTTCCAGGGCATCCCCGAGCCGGTGTTCAACCTGCCCCTGTCGCACGTGGTGCAGGAGGACTCGACCCGGGTCGCCGACCTGCCCGTCTACTACCAGGAGCAGGTCCGCGACACGATCCGCACGGACTCGCTGGAATCGGCCAAGGAGACCCTGGCGATGCTGCGGCTGAAGGCCGAGTTCTGCGTCCAGCAGCGCATCGACCGGCAGAACCCGACCACGACGCCGACCAACACCGCCACCGCGACCTCGCCGGCCACGACCCCGGGCACCACGGGGTCCGGCAAGGCCACCCGCTCGCCGGTCATCACCCCGACCACCACGCCGGTGCAGAGCACGCCCACCGCGACCCTGACGCCGTCGGATCCGAACACCCCGGCAGCGCCCACGGACTGCTGATGAGCGACGTCGTCGGCTACCGGAGGCGCCGTGGCGTCGAGGCCTTCATGCTCGCCTTCGCGATCATCCTCGCGATGGGCGGGTACGTGCTCATCCACCTCACCCAGGACGCCAGGCTGCCCGCGGAGTGGCCGTGGGCGCTGGCCATCCTGACCGCGATCGCGCTGGCCGTGCACGTGGTGATCCGCTGGCGCATCCCCTACGCCGACCCGCTGATCCTGCCGCTGGTGATGCTGCTCAACGGCCTCGGCCTGGCGATGATCCACCGCCTCGACCTGGGCAGCGCCGAGCGGATGCACTCGGCGGAGCTCCAACTGACGTGGACGGCGGTCGCCGCGGCCTGCTGCATCGGCGTCATCATCGTCCTGCGCGACTACCGCGTACTACAGCGTTATACATACACGCTGTTCCTCTTCGGCATGGCGCTGCTGATGCTGCCGCTGGTTCCCGGCCTCGGCCTGGAGAAGAACGGCGCCCGCATCTGGATCCACGTCGGCCACTACAGCTTCCAGCCGGCCGAGCTGGCCAAGCTGGTGCTGTCGGTGGCGTTCGCGTCCTACCTCGTCGAGAAACGTGAGGTGCTGGCCCTCGCCGGACGGCGCTTCCTGGGCATCGAGTTGCCGCGTCCGCGTGACCTCGGCCCGATCCTGGTGATGTGGTTCGCCAGCCTGGCGGTGTTGATCTTCCAGAAGGACCTGGGCACCTCACTGCTCTTCTTCGGCCTGTTCGTGATGATGCTCTTCGTCGCCACCGAGAAGCCGAGCTGGGCGATCCTGGGCACGCTGCTGTTCGCCACCGGCGCCTACCTGGGCTACCTGTTCTTCGGCCACGTCCAGGTGCGGGTATCGTCGTGGCTGAACCCGTTCTCGAACTACGACCAGAACTACCAGGTGATCAACGGCCAGTTCGGCATCGCCTGGGGCGGCGCGTTCGGCACCGGCTGGGGGCTGGGACGGCCCAACCTCACCCCGCTCGCCAAGACCGACTTCATCGCCGCGGCGATCGGTGAGGAGCTCGGCATCGCCGGGCTGGCGGCGGTGATTCTGCTGTACGGGCTGATCGTGGCGCGGGCGCTGCGCGCGTCCCTGGTGGCGAAGGACCCGTTCGGCAAGCTGCTGGCCGCCGGCCTCGCGTTCGTGTTCGCGATCCAGGTGTTCGCGATCATCGGCGGCGTCACCCGGCTGCTGCCGCTGACCGGCCTGACCACGCCGTTCATGTCGCAGGGCGGCTCGTCGCTGGTGGCGAACTGGGTGATGGTCGGCCTGCTGCTGGTGATCACCCACCAGGTGCGGCGTCCCGAGGCGATCGCCCCCGAGCCCGAGCAGTGGCTGGGCGCGGAGACCACGCAGCTGATCCCGGTGGGGGCCGGCGCCGCCGCCCGGACGGCGTCCACCGCGTCCACCGCGTCCACCGCCTCGTCGCCCAGCGCGGTCGAGGACGCGTCCGTCCCCGACTCCACCCCCACCGGACCAGTGCCGGTGGTCGGCGCGGACGACGACGAACCGACCCAGCAGGTGGAAGGGGGCCGGCCGTGAACCGTCCGATCCGTGGGGTGGCCGTGACCGCCATGGTCATCTTCACCGCGCTGCTGGTGAACCTCAGCTACCTGTACGTCGGCCAGCAGGAGTACCTCAACGAGCGCCCCGAGAACCGCCGCGTGGCGGACGCCCGGTTCGCGCAGGACCGCGGCCCGATCATGGTCGGCAACACCCCGGTGGCCGAGTCGACGAAGGTCAAGGACCGCTACAAGTTCCAGCGCACCTACGCCCAGGGCAAGCTGTACGCCCCGGTCACCGGCTACTACTCCTACCTGTACCGCACGACCGGCCTGGAGGCGTCCTACTCCTCCCAGCTGTCCGGGCAGGACGACTCGCAGTTCCTGACCCGGCTGGTGAACTCGCTGTCCGGCGCGACCCCGCGCGGGGCCACCGTCGAGACCACGCTGAGCGCCAAGGCGCAGAAGGCGGCCTGGGACGCGCTCGACGGGCGCAAGGGCGCGGTCGTGGCCATCGACTACAGGACCGGCGCGGTCAAGGCGCTGGTGACCTACCCCAGCTACGATCCCAACGACCTCGCGACCCACGACCTCACCGCCTCGACCGAAGCCTGGAAGCGGCTCAACGCCGACCCGGACAAGCCGCTGGCCAACCGCGCGACGAAGGAGATCTACTCCCCCGGCTCCACCTTCAAGCTGGTCACCGCGGCCGCCGCGCTGGACTCCGGCCTCACCAAGGACTCCCTGGTGGACGCGTCGCCGTACAAGCTGCCCGGCTCGACGAAGGTGATCTCAGGGTCGTGCGGTGGCACCAAGATCACACTGACCCAGGCGCTGATGGTGTCCTGCAACCCGGCGTTCGCGCGGCTCGGGGCCAAGCTCGGTGCGGACGCGCTCCGCGCCCAGGCCGAGAAGTTCGGGTTCGGCACCAAGTTCCTCGACGAGATCGGCTCGGCGGCCAGCGTGTTCCCCGAGGACATCGACGCCGCCCAGACCGCGATGAGCGCGATCGGCGAGTTCGAGACCCAGGCCACCCCGCTCCAGATGGCCATGGTGTCGGCCGCGATCGCGAACGGCGGCGTGGTGATGGACCCCTACCTCGTCGACAAGGTGCTCGATCCCGAACTGCGGGTGATCTCGACCGCACACCCCCAGCAGCAGTCGGTGGCCCTCAGCGACAGCAACGCCCAGGACCTCCAGTCGATGATGGTGCAGGTCGTGCAGAGCGGCACCGGCTTCCGGGCGCAGATCCCGGGCGTCACCGTCGGCGGCAAGACCGGCACCGCGCGCACCAGCGCCGACCGCAACCCCTACGCCTGGTTCACGGCGTGGGCGGACGACCCGTCCGTGGCCGTGTGCGTCTTCATCGAGGACGCCGAGATCCCGGCCACCGACATCGCCGGCGGCAAGCTGGCGGCGCCGATCGCCAAAGCCGTGATCGAGGCGCTCCGGTGACGCGCATAACATCGTTCGGGCAGCTTCGGCCACAATGGGGACGTCATGCTGCCACCACGGCTCACCGGGGGACCGGGTGGAAAGGAAACTGCGGATGACCGAAGAACCGAGGCTCCTCGGAGGTCGCTACCAGCTGGGCGGTGTGCTCGGCCGTGGTGGCATGGCCGAGGTGCGCCGGGCTCGTGACCTCCGTCTGGGACGCGAGGTCGCCGTCAAGCAGCTGCGCATCGACCTGGCGTCCGACCCCACCTTCCAGGCCCGCTTCCGGCGGGAGGCGCAGGCCGCGGCCGGCCTGAACCACCCCAACATCGTCGCCGTGTACGACACCGGCGAGGAGGCGGACCCGAACTCCGGCGTCCAGGTGCCCTACATCGTGATGGAGCTCGTCGAGGGCCACACCCTGCGCGAGATCCTGCGCACCGGGCGGCAGATCATGCCGGCCAAGGCGCTGGAGTTCACCCAGGGCGTCCTGGACGCGCTCAGCTACAGCCACAAGGCGGGCATCGTCCACCGCGACATCAAGCCCGCGAACGTGATGCTCACCTCGACCGGCATGGTGAAGGTGATGGACTTCGGCATCGCCCGCGCGGTCGCCGACACCTCGGCCACCATGACCCAGACCGCGGCCGTCATCGGCACCGCGCAGTACCTCTCCCCGGAGCAGGCGCGCGGTGAGACCGTCGACTCCCGCAGCGACATCTACTCCGCCGGCTGCCTGCTCTACGAGCTGCTGGTCGGGCGTCCGCCGTTCCAGGGCGACTCGCCGGTGAGCGTGGCGTACCAGCACGTCCGGGAGGCCCCGGTGCCGCCCAGCCACCTGGACGCCGAGATCACCCCGGCGATGGACGCGATCACGCTGAAGGCGCTGGCGAAGGACCCCGCCGACCGCTACCAGACCGCCGCCGCCATGCGGGCCGACATCGGACGCCTGCTGGCCGGCCAGGAGATCGTTGCCCGCGCGCCCGTCCCCGTCCCGGTGCCCGTCGGCGTCCCGGCGGGGGCGGCGGAGGCCACCACCGTGCTCGAGGCCGGCGACCACACCGCGACCAGGGCCATGGACCCCGTCCCGGGCAAGCGGCGCTGGGGGCTGGTCGCCTTCCTGGTCGCGCTCATCCTGCTCGCGGCCAGTGTCGGCATCTACTTCGCGATCAACGCCAACAAGGTCGAGACGGTGAGCGTCCCGACGGTCATCGACCGGCTGGAGAAGGAGGCGGAGGACATCCTCATCGCCGCCAAGCTGCAGCCGCGCGTCCGGCAGGTCAACGGGCCGGACGACACCTCGCTGGGACGGGTGACCGCCCAGAACCCGATCGACACGAAGGTCGCCATCGGTACGACGGTCGAGATCACCGTCAACATCGGGCCCAGCAAGGGCACGATCCCGCAGGTCAAGGGCCTGGACAAGGACGACGTGGTCGACGAGTTGCACAACGACGGGTTCACGGACGTGAACCCGCAGCCGGCCGAGAACGAGCCGGCCAGCGCGAAACCGGACGAGGTGCTCAGCATCGACCCGCCGGAGGGCGCCCAGGTGCCGCTCGACACCAAGATCACGGTGTACTACGCGTCCGGCATGAGCAAGGTGCCGCTCGTGACCAACCTCGCCGAGGACGACGCGGTGGCCTCCCTGAAGGACTCCGGGTTCTCCAACATCAAGGTGGTCACGAGGGAGGACGGCACGGTGGCGGCCGGCACCGTGGTCAAGCAGGACCCGGCGGCGTTCTCGATGCAGAAGCGCACGATCCGGATCACGCTGACCGTGGCGATCGCGCCGACCGAGCCGACGACCGACCCCACCTCCAGCGCCACCGCGACCTCGACCGCGACGCCGTAGCGCCCGACCGAAACGAAAGGGGACTGTCCCCTTTCGTTTCGGCGTGCCCGCGGAAAGGGGGACAGCCCCCTTCTGCAGGCGTCGCAGATCGCGTTCAGGCGCGGGCGGCCATCAGCGGGCTGAGGCCCGCCGCGCGCCGCGGGGCGTCCGCATCTCCGCAGACCACGAGCCAGTTCGCGAGCATCTGGTAGCCGCCCTCGGTCAGCACCGACTCGGGGTGGAACTGGACGCTCTCGATCGGCAGCGCGCGGTGGCGCACCGCCATGATCACGCCGGAGTCCGTGGTGGCGCTGACCTCGAGGTCATCGGGGACGGTGGCCGGGTCGAGCGCCAGCGAGTGGTAGCGGGTGGCGGTGAACGGGTTCGGCAGGCCGGCGAACACGCCCCGCCCGTCGTGGTGGACGAGGGACGTCTTGCCGTGCAGCAGTTCGGGAGCGCGGTTGACCACGCCGCCGAAGGCCACCGAGATCGACTGCAGGCCCAGGCACACCCCGAAGATCGGTACCCGGCCGCCCACGGTGCGCACCACGTCGATGCACACGCCGGCCTCCTCGGGCGTCCCGGGGCCGGGTGAGAGGAGGACGCCGTCGAAGGCGTCCGCCCAGCCGGGGTCGGCGAACCGCGGGTCGTCGTTGCGCCACACGTCCACCTCGGCCCCGATCTGCCCGAGGTACTGGACGAGGTTGTAGACGAACGAGTCGTAGTTGTCGACCACCAGGATCCGCGCCATGGCGACCATTCTCCCCCATCGGCCCGGACGCCCGGAGCGGGGGCACGGCCGGTTCTCGGTTATCCTTGGGGGGTCCCGTTCGGTGAGTCAGGAGTTCCGGTGCCCGAGTCGAAGGTCCGCAAGGCGGCCGCAGAGAAAAAGAAGGCGAACGACCGGACGCAGCTCGCCGAGCGGCGTGACGAGCGCAGGCGCACGGTGGCCTCGCCCGGCAGCCGCCAGTGGGTGCCCCCGACCTTCATCACCGTCGGCCTGATCGGCGTCCTGTGGCTCGTCGTCTACTACATCACCGCCGCGACCAACATCACCGTCCCGTTCCTCACCGCGCTCGGCGGCTGGAACGTCCTGATCGGCATGGGCGCCATGGCCGGCGCCTTCGCGATCGCCACCCTCTGGAAGTAGCCGCCGCAGGAAAGGGGACCCGTCCCCTTTCGGTTCAGCCCTGGGGCTTGAGCAGCGGGAACAGGATCGTCTCCCGGATGCCGTGACCGGTGAGCAGCATCATCAGCCGGTCCAGGCCCAGGCCCATGCCGCCCATCGGCGGGGCGCCGAACTCCAGCGCGGCCAGGAAGTCCTCGTCCAGCTGCATCGCCTCCGGGTCGCCGGCGGCCGCCTTCAGCGACTGCGCGACCAGCCGCTCGCGCTGGATCACCGGGTCGATCAGCTCGGAGAAACCGGTGGCCCGCTCGACGCCGCCGATGATCAGGTCCCAGGCCTCGATCAGGTCGGGGTTGCTGCGGTGCTGCCGGGCCAGCGGCTGCGCGATCGGCGGGTAGTCGCAGACGAACGTGGGCTGCAGCAGGCCGGGCTCGACGATCTCGCCGAACAGTTCCATGACCAGCTTCTGCGCCGGCCAGGCCGGGTCGTGCTCGACGCCGTGCGCCTCCGCGAGCCGTCGCAGGACGGACGCGTCCGTCGCGGGCGTGATCTCCTCGCCGACAGCGGCCGAGAGCGTCGGATAGACCGGCTTCCACTCCCACTCGCCGTCCAGGTCGATCTGGCCGGACGGGGTGTCGACCACCCGGGTGCCCAGCGCGGCGTCCGCCGCGTTCTGGACGAGCCGACGGGTCATGTCGGCGATCGTGAACTGGTCGCCCCACGCCTGGTACGCCTCGAGCATCGTGAACTCTGCGGAGTGCGAGGAGTCGATGCCCTCGTTGCGGAAGATGCGGCCGATCTCGAACACCCGGTCGGCGCCGCCCACCATCGCGCGCTTGAGGAACAGCTCGAGCGCGATCCGCATGGTCATGTCGATGTCGAACGCGTTCAGGTGCGTCCTGAACGGACGCGCGGCCGCGCCGCCGTGCACCAGCTGGAGCACCGGGGTCTCGATCTCCAGATAGCCCTCGCCGTGCAGCGTCTCGCGGATGCTGCGGGTCACCAGCGCCCGCGCACGAACCATGTCGCGGGCCTCCGGACGGGCCACCAGGTCGGCGTAGCGCTGCCGCACCCGGGTCTCCTCGCCGAGCTCCTTGTGCAGGGTCGGCAGCGGACGCAGCGCCTTGCTCGCCAGCACCCACGCCGTCGCCAGGACGGACAGCTCCCCGCGCCGCGACGAGATCACCCGTCCGGTCACCGACACGAAGTCGCCGAGGTCGACGTCCGCCTTCCACGCCTCCAGGCTCTCCTCGCCGACCTCGGCCAGCGACAGCATCACCTGCAGCCGGACGCCGGAGTCGGCCAGCGTGAACCCGTCCTGGATGGTCGCGAAACAGAGCTTGCCGGTGTTGCGGATGAACACCACCCGGCCGGTCACCGACACCTCGTCGGTGGTCTCCTCGCCGGCCTCCAGGTGTCCCCAGCCCGCGTGCACTTCGGACGCGCTATGCGTCCGCGGGACCGTGATCGGGTAGGCCGCCACCCCGTCCGCGAGCAGGCGTGCGCGCTTGTCGTGCCGCACCTGCTCCTGCTCGGAGAGGGACGGCGGGACGGGTGTCGGCTCGGTCACCGGATTAGGGTACCGACTCGCCACTTCGCTCCCGAATTGTCCCTTCGCCACCGGAATTCCGGGCGCGAGGGGACATTTCGGGAGCGAACCGGGCGGGACGGGACGCTGCCCGGATCAGACCGGCAGGTGGCGTCCCCACCAGTCGAGGATGTGCTCGAACCGCTGCCGACGGTGGATCGGGCTGCCCGACCGGGACAGCTCGTGGTTCTCGCCGGGGAACACCAGCAGCTCGGTCTCCACGCCGTTGAGCTTGAGCTCGGTGTAGTACCGCAGCGCGATGCCCAGCGGACAGCGCCGGTCCTGCTCCGAGTGCAGCACCAGCGTCGGCGTCCGCACCTCGTGGACGTGCGCCATCGGCGACTGGGCGGCCATGCCCTCGGCCGTGCCGTGGCAGACCAGCGGGAAGTTCCAGCCGATGTCGGCCGCACCGACGAACGACGGCGGGTCGAGGTAGCCGCGCTCGACGATCGCCGCCGCGAACCGGTGGTCGTGCGCGATCAGCCAGGCGGTGAGGTAGCCCCCGTAGGAGCCCCCCATCACCCCCATCCGGTCGGACGCCAGCCCGGGCACGCTCGCCAGGGCGTGCTCGAGGAACGCGAGCACGTCCGCGGCGTCCCGGTCACCGAAGGCGCCCTGGATGGCCCGGGCGTGGGTCTCGCCGTAGCCGGCCGAACCCCGCGGGTTGCACATCAGGACGGCGTAGCCGGCCTGCGCGTACACCTGCGCCTCGTCGAAGAACGTGGGTCCGTAGGCGGAGAACGGGCCGCCGTGGATCATCAGCAGCACCGGGTGCGGGCCGTCGCCGCGCGGACGCACCACCCAGCCGTGCACCGGGTAGCCGTCGGCGGAGGTCGCCTCGAGCTCCTGCGCGGGCAGCGCCTCGTCCGCCGCCTGGAGCGCGGCGGCGAAGCACGTCAGCTCGGCGTCGGGACGGTCCAGCAGCACCAGCTCACCGGGGCTGTCGGGCGTGCCGACCATGGCGACCCGGACGCCGTTGCCGGCACCGACCGCCTTGACCGAACCCGGCACCGGCCAGCGCTGGAGCTCCCCGGACGCGTCCAGGCGCACGGCCACTCCGGCACCGCGGACGAGGTCGACCGCCAGCACCCCGTCCCCGTCGAGGGCGAGCCCGACCACGTGGGCCGATTCGGCGTCGGTCAGCCGGCGCACCGGGCCGCCGGAGCGCGGCACCACGAACACCCCGGGGTTGTCGCCGAAGAAGTCGAGCCCGCTCGTCCCGGTGTGGCCGCCCAGGAAGAAAATGTGCTCGCCGGCCACCACCGGCGACTCCAGCGCGCTGTCGCCGGCGGCCGAGTCGGTGAGCAGCAGCGGCTCGCCGCCGTCGGGTCCGAAGCGGTACAGGTCGGCGCGCAGGTCGCGGTCCCAGCCGTCGTGGCGGGACGCGACCACGACGACGCCGTCGCCGTCCCAGACGGGATGGGCGTGGTCGAAGTCGCCGGAGGACAGCTGCGTGGACGCCGGCACCGCGCTGAATTCGCGTCCGACGGCGGCCCGTCCGATGGGCTTCACGGGCGGCTCGCCGGTGGGGTCGGGCACGTCCACCACGAACACGTGCGAGCGCTGGTCGGCCAGGTAGCCGACGCCGTTCAGCTGGAGCTGCAGCGCGGTGATCCGCCGCGGGTCCTCCGCGGACGCCGGGACGTCCTCGATCGTCCCGTACCGTCCGGGCTCGGGCACCCGCGCGACGTACGCCAGCCGGCGTCCGTCCTCGCTGAAGGCGAACTCGGACACGCCGAGCTTGGCGTCGGTGAGCACCATCGGCTCACCCCCGGACGCGGGCACGATCGCAAGCTGCCCGGGAGCGCCCTGAGCGGCGCGCAGGAAGGCGATCAGGGACCCGTCCGGCGAGAAGCGCGGCGACGTGTCACGGAATCCCCGGGTGATCCGGGTCGGGGCACCACCCTCCAGCGGAACCCGCCAGAGCTGCCCGACGTAGGCGTCCGCGTCGAAGTCGGGACGCGTGACCGCGACCACGGCGTGGGTACCGTCGGGAGCTACTGCGGGAGCGGAAAGGGTGGTGAGCAGGGGTAGGTTTTCGGCTCGCACGCATGGCAGCCTAACCCCTTGATGAATTGCCGTCCGTCCGCAGGGACAATTCCGCCGACGACGCCCCCACGGACCGAATCGGGGACGGTTCCTCGATCCGCCAGAATCCGGCGGGAATCGGGGACGGTTCTTCGATCCGCCAAAATCTGGCGGGAAATGGGGACGGATCGCGGAGCGTCCACGCCGTCACCGGGACGACGATGTGTCCCCTCTGCGCGCCGAATTCTGGCGGATTTGAAGAACCGTCCCCGGTCTGGGCCGGTGAGGTGGGGACGGGGCAGAATTGCGCCAGCACCCCGCCACCGTTTGTGAGTGAGTACTCACTCATTTAGACTCCACTCGTGAGCAGAGCAACCCCGATGGCGCCGGAGGAGCGCCGCGAAGCCATCATCGCGGCCACCCTCCCCCTGCTGCTCGAGCAGGGTCCGGAGCTCAGCACGCGCGCGATCGCGCAGGCGGCCGGCGTCGCGGAGGGCACCATCTTCCGCGCGTTCGGCACCAAGCACGACCTCATCCACGCCACGATCAGCGCCGCCCTCGCCCCGGACGCGGCGATCGCCAGCCTGCAGAACCTGCCCGACGGCCAGTCGCTGGACGAGCGTGTCGCCGCGATCCTGGAGTTGCTCCGCAGCGAGATGCAACGGACCCGCTCCCTGTTCGTCCACCTCGCGCAACGGGACGCCCGGGACGGCCGGCGTCCCTGGCCACCGTTCCCGCCGCACGACAAGAAGAACCACCCGAAATTCGGCGACCGCGCCCGCCTGACCGCCGCTGTCACCGTCGCCCTCGAGGCGTACAGTGATCGACTTGCGGTGCCGACCGACGTGGCCACCACGGTCCTCTCGGCCCTGTCCTTCGCGAGCCTCACGCTCCTCGAGGACGAGCCCCTCAGCCAACCCGCAGCACTCACCGCTGTCGTCCTGCACGGCATCGCCAAAGGAGATTCATGATCCGGCTTCTGATGCGCTTCCTGCGTCCGTACTTCCCGCAGGTCGGCGGCGTCATCGCCCTGCAGCTGGTGCAGGTGACCGCGTCGCTGTTCCTGCCCAGCATCAACGCCCTGATCATCGACCAGGGCGTGGCCAAGGGCGACACCGCCTACATCTGGCGGATGGGCGCCCTGATGCTCGGTGTCTCGATCGTCCAGGTGGTCGGCCAGGTCGGCGCCGCCTGGTTCGGGGCGCGCTCGGCGATGGCCTTCGGACGCGACCTGCGCCAGGCGATCTTCGACCGGGCGCTGACGTTCTCGTCGAAGGAGGTCAACGCGTTCGGAGCCCCCAGCCTGATCACGCGCAACACCAACGACGTCCAGCAGGTGCAGATGCTGGTGCTGATGACCGCAATCATGATCGTCTCGGCGCCGCTGATGATGGTCGGCGGCGTGTTCATGGCACTGCGTGAGGACGTCGGCCTGAGCTGGCTCATCCTGGTGGCGGTGGTGGTGCTCGGCACCATCATCGGCATCCTGGCCAGCCAGATGACGCCCCTGTTCAAGACCATGCAGGTGCGCATCGACACCCTGAACCGCGTGCTGCGCGAGCAGATCTCCGGCCTGCGGGTGATCCGCGCCTTCGTCCGCGAGCCCACCGAGGCCGCCCGGTTCGACCGGGCCAACCACGAGCTCGCCGACACCGCCACCCGCGCGGGGCGGCGGATGATGACGATGTTCCCCGCGGTGTTCGCGGTGATGAACCTCTCCAGCGTCGCCGTGGTCTGGTTCGGTGCCTTCCGCATCGCCAGCGGCGACCTCCAGGTCGGCCAGCTGACCGCCTACATCTCCTACCTGTCGCTGATCCTGATGAGCGTGATGATGGCCACGATGATGCTGATGATCGCGCCGCGCGCCGCGGTCGCCGCCGGACGCATCAACGAGGTGCTGGAGACGTCGTCGTCGGTGGTGCCGCCGGCCAACCCGGTGACGACGGTCTCGCGACACGGAGAACTCGCCTTCTCCCGCGTCAGTTTCGCCTACCCGGGCGCCTCCCAGCCCGTGCTGGAGGACGTCACGTTCGCGGTGCGTCCGGGGGCGACGACGGCGATCATCGGCTCGACCGGCGCCGGCAAGACCACGCTGGTGAACCTGGTCCCGCGCCTGTTCGACGCCACGTCCGGGACGGTCAGCGTGGACGGGGTGGACGTCCGCGACCTCGACCCCGACCTGTTGTGGAGCCGTGTCGGCCTGGTACCGCAGCGGCCGTACCTGTTCAGCGGGACGGTGGCGTCCAACCTGCGCCTGGGCAAGCCGGACGCGACCGACGCCGAGCTGTGGCACGCGCTGGAGGTGGCGCAGGCCCGCGACTTCGTCGAACGGATGCCGGACGGCCTCGACTCGGCGATCAGCCAGGGCGGCACGAACGTGTCCGGCGGGCAGCGGCAGCGGCTGGCGATCGCCCGGGCGCTGGTGCGGCGTCCCGAGATCTACGTGTTCGACGACTCGTTCTCCGCGCTCGACGTGGCCACGGACGCCGCCCTGCGCGCGGCCCTGGCCAACGAGACCGCGGACGCGGCCGTCCTGGTGGTCGCCCAGCGGGTGTCGACCATCCGCAGCGCCGAGCAGATCGTGGTGCTCGAGGACGGGCACATCGTCGGCATCGGCACCCATGAGGAGTTGGTCGCCACGTGCGAGACGTACGCGGAGATCGTCGAGAGCCAGTTCAAGAACGAGGAGGTGGCGGCGTGAGCACCGAGACCGAGACCACCACCGCCAAGGCGCCGGCCAAGGCGAACGAGCGTCCCAAGTACGGCCCGCAGCACCGCGGCGGCGGCCCGATGGGCCACGGCCAGGGCACCGGCGAGAAGGCGGTGTCGTTCGGCCCGTCCATGCGCCGGCTGCTCGGCCACCTGCGTCCGGAACTCCCCCGGATCATCGCGGTGATCGCCATGACACTCGTCGCGACGATCGGCAACGCGGTCGGCCCGGTCATCCTCGGCCAGGCGACGAACATCATCTACGACGCCACCGTGGTCACCCGCACCCCGATCGACTTCACCGGCCTCGGACGGACGCTGCTGACGGCGCTGGCCGTCTACCTGGTGTTCTTCGTGCTGATGTGGGCGTCCGGCTTCATCATCAACACGATCGTGCAGCGGTCGGTGTACCGGATGCGCAACGAGGTGGCCGACAAGATCACCCGGCTCCCGCTGAAGTACTTCGACGGCCAGCCCCGCGGTGAGCTGCTGAGCCGCGTGACCAACGACGTCGACAACATCTCCCAGTCGCTGCAGCAGACCCTGTCGCAGATCCTGAACAACCTGTTCACCCTCCTCGGGGTGCTGGTGATGATGTTCTACGTCTCGTGGGTGCTGGCGCTGGTCGCGCTGATCACGATCCCGATCGCGGGCGGGGTGACCATGGTAATCGGCAAGCGTTCGCAGAAGCTGTTCGCCAAGACGTGGAAGGCCACCGGCGAGCTGAACAGCCAGATCGAGGAGGCCTACTCCGGCCACGACCTGGTCACGGTGTTCGGACGCCGTCGCGAGGTCGCCGAGCAGTTCCGGGCCAAGAACGCCGAGCTGTTCGACGCGTCGTTCGGCGCCCAGTTCATCTCCGGGATCATCATGCCGGTGATGTTCTTCGTCGGGAACCTGAACTATGTGGTCGTCGCCGTGGTCGGCGGCCTGATGGTGACCGGCGGGACGCTGACCATCGGCGGCGTGCAGGCGTTCATCCAGTACAGCCGGATGTTCACCCAGCCGATCACTGCGCTCGCGTCCATGGCGAACCTGTTGCAGTCGGGTGTCGCGTCCGCCGAGCGGGTGTTCGAGGTGCTGGACGCCGAGGAGGAGACCCCGGACGAGCACGGCTCGCTGCCCGTGCCGGTCAAGGGGCGGGTGGAGTTCGAGCACGTCACGTTCAGCTACACCCCGGACAAGCCGCTGATCACCGACCTGTCGCTGGTCGCCCAGCCGGGCTCGACAGTGGCGATCGTCGGGCCGACCGGTGCCGGCAAGACGACGCTGGTGAACCTGATCCTGCGGTTCTACGACGTGCAGGCCGGACGGATCACCCTCGACGGGATCGACATCGCGTCCGTGCCTCGCCGGGAGCTGCGCGAACAGATCGGCATGGTGCTGCAGGACACCTGGCTGTTCGGCGGCACGATCCGCGACAACATCGCCTACGGCAAGGACGGGGCGACCGAGGAGGAGATCCTGGCCGCGGCCAAGGCCACCTACGTCGACCGGTTCGTGCACTCGCTGCCCGAGGGGTACGACACCGTGATCAACGAGGAGGCGTCCAACCTGTCGGCGGGCGAGAAGCAGCTGATCACGATCGCGCGGGCGTTCCTGAGCGAGCCGACCGTGCTGATCCTGGACGAGGCGACCTCCTCGGTCGACACCCGCACCGAGCTGCTGGTGCAGCGCGCGATGGGCAAGCTGCGCGCCGACCGCACCTCGTTCGTGATCGC
Organism: Actinomycetota bacterium; assembly: GCA_020161755.1. GTDB lineage: Bacteria > Actinomycetota > Actinomycetes > Propionibacteriales > Propionibacteriaceae > Propionicimonas. The sequence goes on along the minus strand of JAIUOS010000006.1, from coordinate 47,549 downwards.
CCACCGGCTCTCGACGATCCGGGACGCCGACGTGATCCTGGTGATGGAGGACGGCGCCATCGTCGAGCAGGGCAACCACGTCGAACTGCTCGCCGCGCAGGGCCACTACTACCGGCTCTACCAGGCCCAGTTCGCCGCGGCGATCACCGACGAGGAGGACGCCGCCTGACCCGGACCGAAAGGGGACAGTCCCCTTTTGGTCCACCCCGGATATCGGGGACGGTTCTTCGATCCGCCAGATTTCGGCGGGTATCGGGGACGGTTCTTCGATCCGCCAGATTCCGGCGGGTACTGGGGACGGTTCTTATCTCGGTCCGGGACCGGATTGGGGACGGATCCGGGGATCCCGGCCTTCGCCGGGATGACGAGGGCCTGCCCTCGCGGCTGGAGCGGCCCCCGTCTACCGCGTTTCTCGGCTTGTCGCGACGGTCGGCGACCGGCACGCAGGCGGTTGCTGAGTTCCTCGGGTTGTCGTGGCCGATTCGGGGTGCGTAACCCGAGTTTCTCGGCAAGCACCTGGCGGGTCGCCGTCAGCCGGCCTGACAACGCGAGGAACTCGGTAATCACTCGCGGCGTCTGCCGGGTGTCGGTGGCCCTTCGCGACGCCGTCCGGTTCGTTCCTCGTGGTCGGCTCCTCAGGCATCGTGAACGGGGAGGGATCCGTCCCCAACTCGGTCCGGGACCGGATTAGGATCCGTCCCCAACTCGGTCCGGGACCGGATTAGGAACCGTCCCCAACTCGGACCCGGACCGGATTGGGAACCGTCCCCAACTCGGTCCGCGTAGGCTCGGGGGATGGAGCGGACGTGGCGGATCGGGGAGGTGTCCGAGCGCACCGGGCTGACCCGGCGGACGCTGCGGCACTACCAGGAACTCGGGCTGCTCACCCCGTCAGGGCGCAGTTGGGGCGACTACCGGCTCTACGACGCCGACGACCTGCTGCGGCTGCTCCAGATCCAGAACCTGAAGGCACTCGGGCTGAGCCTGCCCGAGATCGGCGAGGCGCTGGCCGACCCCGCGATGGACGCCGCCGCGACCCTCCGTTCGCACCTCGCCCACCTCGAGGAGCGCATCGCCGACGAGCGCCGGCTGGCCGACCGCCTCGCCGGGCTGGCCGCCACCCCCGAGCGCAGCTGGGACGACGTGCTGGACGCCATCGCCCTCGCCCAGCAGCTGTCCCACCCCGACCCGATCGTCCGGCTGCGCGCCGCCCTCAGCTCCCCGGGCAGCACCACCGCCGAACTCCTGCCCGCGCTGGTGGGTGAACGCGACCCGGCCGTGCAGGAGGTGCTCGTCTGGTCGCTCGCCCAACAGCCGGACGCGGCCGCCGCGGCCGTCCAGCGCCTCGCCGACCCCGATCCCAACCTGCGCTGCCTGATGGCCCGCCTGCTGGCCAAGCTGCGCGACCCGTCCGCGGTGCCGGCGCTGGTCGCCCGCCTCGACGACGAGCCGCGGGTCGTCGACACGGTGGTCAATGCGCTGGGCCGGATCGGGTCGCCGGACGCCGTCCCCGCCCTCGCCGACCTGCTCGGCGACGACCGCCTCGACGCCACCGGCCTCACCGAGGCGCTGGCCGCGTTCGGCGCCGACGCCATCCCTGCCGTCACCGCCCGGCTGGCCTCACCCGAGCCCGCCGCCCGGCAGCAGGCCGCCGAGGTGCTCGGACGCCTGGAGTCGGTCGACGCCATCCCGGCCCTGACCGCCGCCCTCGGCGACGACCAGGAAGACGTCCGGCTGGCCGCCCTGCTGGCGCTCGGCGAACTGGGTCCCCAGGCCCGCGAGGCCATCGAGTTGGCCCTGTCCGATCCCCAGCTCGGCGGGGTCGCGCGACGCCTGCTTTGACCTTCACGTTACGTGAACCTCTACCGTCGTGAACAACGACGAGAGGAGAAAGTCATGGAACTGTTGACCTACCTGCGCGAGGACCTGGTGCGCCTGATGAAGCGCCGCGAGACCGTGGCCCTGCGCGCCGTGCGCAGCGTGATCAGCGCGATCCAGAACGCGGAGACCAGCTACGTGGCCACCCCCGCGACCATCGCCACGGCGAGCGAGTTCGTCGCCGGCGGCGTGAGGTTCGGCCAGGCCGAGCGAGTGGTGCGGCCGCTGACGGACGAGCAGATGATGGCGCTCGCCCGCGCCGAGGTCTCCCGCCGACTCGAGGACGCGGTCCGCTACCGCGAGCTCGGTGACGTCGACGGCGCGCTGATGCTCAAGGCCGAGGCCCTCGCCCTGGCCGACCGGCTGGACGCCTACGCGGCCTGACCCATGCGGGACGCGTCCGTCCCGGGTCCAAGAGAACAACGAGGATCACCGCGAGGCGATGAGCGCCTTCAGTTCGGCGACGGCGGCGGCCAGGTCATCCCTGGTCGCCGACTGCTCGCCGGGCTTGAGGGTCACCACGATCTCGCCCTCGGGCTCGAGCGCAGCCAGTTGCACCTCGGACGGGTCATCGGCGCCCTGTCGCCGCATCGCCAGATCGAGCTCGCCACGCGACAGCCCGAGCCGGGTGAGCGCGTCCCGGTCGACCTGTCCGTCCACGATCAGGTCGGTGCCGCTGCCCACCAGCAGCCGCCGCGCCCCCGGGGTGGCCATCGCGACCCGGTCGAGCACCGCGTTGAACCCGATCAGCACCACCGCGCCGACCAGGCCACCCAGCACCGAGTTGTCCGGCCCGATGATCGAGTTCTGGACGACGTTGCTGAGCAGCAGCACCACGACCAGGTCCAGCGAACTCATCTGGGCGAGCAATCTCTTGCCCGCGACACGCACCAGAATTGCGATCCCGAGGTAGACCACGATCGTCCGCGCCACCTTCTCCCACAGGGAGATGTCCATCGTGAAGAAGGGCGTGAGCCAGTCCGGGAGAGTCATGCGGAAACCGTAGTACCCGGCTCCACTAACCCCTGGGGGTATTCATCACCGGTCAGGAGTGGACGGCGGCGTTCACGGACGCGAGCACCTCGCTGCGTTCCTGCGCATCGAGGCGGTTGAGCAGTTCCAGTACCTCGGACGCCACTTCGGCGGCCCTCGACTTGGCCGCCCGGTACAGCCAGGCGCGACCGTCCAAATTCCTCACCACGAGGTTCTTCTTCGACAGCCGATCCAGCACCGTCATGACGGTGGTGTAGGCGAGATCGCGTTCGGGAGCCAGCAGCTCGTGGACCTCTCGGACTGAGAGCGCTTCCGGGCGCGACCAGAGAATGTCCATCACCGCCTGCTCGAGTTCACCCGTCATAGCCACGTGCACATGGTAGAACAATGATTGCGGACTACGACACCCAGTAGTAGATTGCGCGCCATGAGCGCGGAAACCCTTGCCAGATGGCAGTTCGGGATCACGACTGTCTATCACTTCTTCTTCGTACCGATCACGATCGCCATGTCGATGCTGGTGGCGATCATGCAGACGATCTGGGTACGCACGGGCAGCGAGAAGCTGCTCCGCCTGACCAAATTCTTCGGCAAGCTCTTCCTGATCAACTTCGCCATGGGCGTGGTCACCGGCATCGTGCAGGAATTCCAGTTCGGTATGAACTGGAGCGAGTACAGCCGTTTCGTCGGTGACATCTTCGGCGCCCCGCTGGCGCTGGAGGCCCTGATCGCGTTCTTCCTGGAGTCGGTCTTCATCGGCCTGTGGATCTTCGGCTGGGACCGCCTGCCCAAGAAGGTGCACCTCCTGATGATCTGGCTGGCCGCGATCGGCACCATGATCTCCTCGATCTTCATCCTGGCCGCGAACTCCTGGATGCAGAACCCGGTCGGCGCCCACTACAACGCCGCCACCGACCGCGCCGAGATGACGTCCCTGGTCGACGTCCTGCTCAACCCGGTGGCGCTGGTCACCATCCCGCACGTGCTGGTCACCGCGTACATGACCGCCGGCGGCCTGATCCTCGGTGTGGCCGGCTGGCACCTCGCCAAGATCGGCAAGCCCCAGACCGAGAAGGAGAAGAAGGACGCCTCCGCGTACCGCTGGGCCACCAAGTTCGGCGCCTGGGTGCTGCTGGGGGCCGGCCTCCTCACGGTCATCACCGGTGACATCCAGGGCAAGATCATGACCGACGTCCAGCCGATGAAGATGGCTGCCGCCGAAGCGCTCTGGGAGACCGAGCAGCCCGCCGGCTTCTCCGTGTTCACCATCGGCACCCTCGACGGCACCCAGGAGGTCTGGTCCTGGAAGATTCCCGGCGTCCTGTCGTTCCTCGCCACCGGCGACTTCAACGGCAAGGTCTACGGCATCAACGACCTGGTCAAGAAGATGGAGTCCGAGGCGTTCACCAACTCCGACCTCGTGCTCCAGCGCGAGTCGGCCGAGCGCCTGGCCAAGGTCGGCGTCACCGACTGGGTCCCGAACATCCCGGTGACCTACTGGACGTTCCGCTTCATGATGGGCCTCGGCTTCCTCGCGATGGCGATCGCGGCCTGGGTGCTGTGGGTGACGCGCAAGGGGGGCCTGCCCACGCCGGGCAAGCTGTGGACCTCGCTGATGTTCGCCGCTCCGCTCGCGCCGCTGTTCGGCATCTCGTTCGGCTGGATCTTCACCGAGATGGGGCGCCAGCCGTTCATCGTGTACGGCGTGCTGCCCACCGCGGCGTCCGCCTCTCCGGGCGTCAGCGCCTTCGAGGTCGGCCTGAGCATGGTGCTCTACACCGTGATCTACGGCGCGCTCGCCGTGGTCGAGGTCGGCCTGTTCATGCACTACGTCAAGCTGGGACTGCCGGACGTCAGTGAGCCCAAGGTGCTCACCGACGACGACGCTCCCCTGTCCTTCGCATACTGAGAGGCGCGGAAATGTTTGCACTTGAAGTTGCCGGCAACGCGCCGCTCGCCCTGCAGGGCCTCTGGTTCATCCTGATCGCCGTCCTGTGGATCGGCTACCTGGTCCTCGAAGGCTTCGACTACGGCGTGGCCATGCTGATCCCCTTCCTCGGCAAGACCGAGAAGGAGAAGCGGGTCATCGTCAACACCATCGGTCCGGTGTGGGACGGCAACGAGGTCTGGCTGCTCACCGCCGGTGGCGCCACCTTCGCCGCCTTCCCGGCCTGGTACGCCACCTTGTTCTCCGGCCTCTACCTGCCGTTGTTCCTGGTGCTGGTCGGCCTGATCATCCGTGGTGTCGCGTTCGAGTACCGCTCGAAGCACCCCGAGGCCAAGTGGCGCAACGCCTTCGACTGGATGGCGTCCATCGGTTCGTTCGTGGTCACGCTGGTCTTCGGCGTCGGCTTCGCGAACTTCATCCTCGGCCTCCCGGTCGCGGCGGCTGCGAACAACCCGTCCCTGTACGTGGTGACCCCCAGCCCGTACTTCTGGCAGCTGTTCAGCTGGTTCGGCCTGCTCGGCGGGGTGTGCCTGGTGGCGCTGTTCCTGTTCCACGGCTCGCTGTTCCTGGCGCTGAAGACCAAGGGCGAGATCCACGACCGTGCGACCGCGTTCGCCGGCAAGGTCGGCCTGGTCTCGATCGGGCTCGGCGCGATCTTCCTGGTGTCGCAGAACCTGCTGCACCCGATCGGTCCGCTCGGCTGGGTCCTGCTGGTGCTGGCCGCGCTCGGCCTGGTGTCGGCCTGGTGGTTCAACGGCAAGGGCCGGGACGGGATCGCGTTCATCTCGACGACCGCCACCGTCCTGTTCGTCGCCGTGGGCATCTTCGCCACGATGTGGCCGGGCCTGGGCTTCAAGGGCGTCGGCGACGGGCTCGTCCCGTCCCCGCTCACCGCGATGAACGCGTCCTCCAGTGAGCTGACGCTCACGTTGATGACGGTGGCCGCGTGCGTCTTCGTCCCGATCGTGCTGGCCTACACCGCGTGGGCCTACACGGTGTTCCGTCGCCGTCTCGGCGTGGAGAACATTCCCGACGACGAGCCGGCCCCGGCCCTGGCTGGTTGATGGCGGGGCCGATCGACCCTCGCCTTCTCCGCAGAGCCCGCGCGACCAGGGGTTACCTGGTCGCCGGGGTCGCGGTCGGCAGCGCAACAGCCATCCTGACCCTTGGTCAGGCATGGCTGTTGTCGCGTTCCATCGCCGATATCTTCGGCACCCGCCAACTCGGGACGCTGGGCTGGGCGGTCGGCGGGCTGGCGGCGGTCTTCGGGCTGAAGGCGCTGCTGTCGTGGGCGAACGAGTGGCTCGCCCAGCGGGCGTCCGCGGCGGTGAAGTCGCAGTTGCGCCGCGACATCATGTCGGCGCGGCTCGAGCGGCCGCTGGACGCGACCTCGTCCGGGGGGCTGGTGACGCTGGTCACCCAGGGCCTGGACGGGCTGGACGGCTATTTCAGCAAGTACCTGCCGCAGCTGCTGCTGGCGGTCACCGTGCCGCTGATCGTCGGGGTGGCGGTGCTCACCTCGGACGTGCTTTCGGCGGTGATCATGGCGGTCACGCTGCCGCTGATCCCGCTGTTCATGGCGCTCGTCGGCTGGACGACGGAGTCGATCACCCGGCGACGCTGGGCCGTGCAGACCCGGCTCGCCAACCACTTCGCCGACCTGATCGCGGGCCTGCCGACGCTCCAGGTGTTCGGACGCGCGAAGGCGCAGGCCCGCGGCCTGAAGGAGAGCGAGGCGCGGCACCGCTCGGAGACCATGCGGACGCTGCGGGTCTCGTTCCTGTCCGCCCTGGTGCTGGAGCTGCTGGCGACCGTCAGCGTCGCCCTGATCGCGGTGACCATCGGCTTCCGGGTCGTCTACGGCCAGCTCGACCTGGCCACCGCGCTGTTCGTCCTGATCCTCGCCCCGGAGGCCTACCTGCCGGTGCGCCAGGTCGGCGTCCACTACCACGACGCCGCCGACGGGCTGGCCGCCGTGGAGTCCGCCTTCGCCCTGATCGACCCGCCCACTGAAGCCACGGCCCCTGAGGAGTGTGGTGAGGAACGAGCCACGCGTCACGAAGGGCCTCTCCCCACGGTCCCTGAGGAGCGTGGTGAGGAACGAGCCACGCGTCACGAAGGGCCCCTCCCGACGGTCCCTGAGGAGTCCGTGAGCGCAGCGAGCGGACGTCACGAAGGGCCACTCCTCCAGATCGACCACCTCACCCACACCTATCCCGGCGCGGCCGAGCCTGCGCTCACCCCGGTGTCGTTCGACGTGCAGCCCGGCGAGGTGGTGGCCCTGGCCGGGCCCAGTGGAGTCGGCAAGACCACGCTGCTGAACGCCGTGCTGGGGTTCCTGGCACCGACGGGCGGTGCCCTGCTCAGCGGAGGTGAGCCGATCGGACGCGTGCCGCACTGGCGCGACCACCTCGCCTACGTCGGCCAGGAGCCCGGCCTGCTGTCAGGCACCGTGGCCGACAACGTCCGGCTCGGATTCCCCCACGCCACGGACGCGGCCGTCGCGGACGCGCTGCGCCAGGCCGGCGCGGCCGACATTCCGCTCGACCAGCCGATCGGTGACGACGCCGAGGGCGTCTCCGCCGGCGAGCGCCGCCGGATCGCGGTCGCCCGGGCGTTGCTGCGGGTGACGCTGGGACGCGCGCGCCTGCTGGTACTCGACGAACCCACCGCCGGTCTGGACGCCGACACCGAGGCCGACCTGCTGCGCAGCCTCCGTCGTCTCGGCGTGGCCACCCTCGTCGTCAGCCACCGCCCCGCCGTGCTCGCCGAGGCCGACCGCGTGATCACGATCGCCCCGCCCACGGTCGGTGAGGAGCTCGTGAGCGCAGCGCCCTTCGAGACGCGCAGCCTCGCAAGCTCGGCGGCGCTCCTCAGGGACCGTGGGCGTCACGAAGGGCCGAGTACCCAACCCACCACCGCCCTCCCGGCGAAGGCCGGGATCTCACCTTCCGCCACCTCCACAGTTCCCACCCAACCCACCCCCGTCCCCCCGGCGGACGCCGGGGTCTCCGACGCAACCCCGAAGCCCCTCCTCACCCGCCTCCTCGACGCCGTCCCGCGCTCCCGCTGGCAACTGGCCGGCTCGATCGCGCTGGCGTTCGCCGCGACCGCGGCGTCCGTCGCCCTGATGGCCGTGGCCGCCTGGCTGCTCTCGTTCGCCGCAGAGCACCCGCCGGTGCTGTACCTGGAGGCCGCCGCGGTCGGCGTCCGCTTCTTCGGCATCTCCCGTGGCGGATTCCGCTACGCCGAGCGGCTGCTCGGCCACGACGTCGCGCTCAAGCTGCAGTCGGCGCTGCGCCTGGAGACCTACAACCGCCTCGCGCGCACCACGCTGCTGGGCACCCGTCGCGGCGACCTGCTGACCCGGGTGATCGCCGACGTCGAGGCGATCCAGGACCTGATCGTCCGGGTCTGGATCCCGTTCACGTCCTCGGCCGCGGTCCTCGTCGCCGCGACGATCGGCATCGCCTGGTTCTCGCCCGGATCGGCCCTGGTGCTGCTCGCCACGTCGGTGGTCGCCGCCGCCCTCGTCCCGTGGCTCGCCCGGCTGGCCTCCGCACGGGCGGACGCGATCAGCCTGCCGTTGCGCGGACGTCTGGCCGACGCGGCCCGTGAACTGTCCCGGGCCGCCCCCGATCTCGTCGCCTACGGCGCCGCGTCCGAGCGCCTCGACCGCTTCGCGGCGATCGACGAGGAGTTGCGCCAGGCGTCCGCGACGTCGGCCTGGGCGCGGGGCATCGGCTCGGCCGCCCAGGTGGTGGCGGCCGGGCTCGCCGTGATCGGCGGCCTGGTGATCGCGGGCGGCCAGGTGGCGGCCGGCACCCTGGCGCCGCCGCTGCTGGCGGTGGCCGTCCTCACCCCGCTCGCGCTGCACGAGGCGTTGTCGACGCTGATCCTGTCCGCCCAGACCCGCACCCGTGCGCGCGCCGCGCTGGCCCGGGTGGAGGCGGTGCTCGACGCCGAGCCGGTCGGCTCCGGCGACCTCACCGACCCGGGCGTTCCCGTGGCCGACCCGAGCCTCACCGTCCGCGACCTGAGCGTCGGCTGGCCGGGTGCACCCGACGTGGTGGACGACCTGTCGTTCCGCGTCCGGGCGGGGGAGAAGGTCGCGCTGGTGGGGCCGAGCGGTAGCGGCAAGACCACGGTGGCGGCGACCGTGCTGGGCCTGATCCCAGAGCGCGGCGGCTCGGTGGAGGTGGCCGGACGCATCGGCTACCTCGCCCAGGACGCCCACATCTTCACCACGACGGTCGCCGAGAACGTCCGCATCGGCAACCGGGACGCGACCGACGCCGACATCGCCGACGCGCTCGCCCGCGCCGGCCTCGCGCTCGACCCCAAGCGGATGGTCGGCGAGGGTGGCGAGGCGCTGTCCGGCGGCGAGGCGCGACGGGTGGCCCTGTCGCGCCTGCTGGTGGGCCACTACCAGGTGCTGCTGCTGGACGAACCCACCGAGCACCTGGACGCGGTCACCGCGTCCGCCCTGATCGACGACATCTGGGCCGGCAGCGCCGACCAGCCCGTCCTGGTGATCACCCACGACCCCGACCTGGTCGCCCGCTGCGACCGCGTCGTCGCCATCGCCTGACTGTGTCGCCCCGTCCAGCGTTTCGCCACCGAATTGTCCCCTCGCCACCGGAATTCCGGGCGCGAGGGGACAATTCGGGCGCGAGGTGGGCGGGAGAGGGGCGGGAGTCCACCGGTGGCGCGGAGGTACGAGACGCGCGTGCGGAGGCTAGACGGACGGCGCGGAGGTGAGACGGACGCCGGGAGCGAGTTGACAGACTCCTACCTGATTATGAGAATGATTGTCATGAAGATCTGGCAGGGCCTGGCGGCCGTACTGGTCGGCGTCCTGCTGGTGAGCGGGTGCACCTCAACTCCCCAGGAGTCGGACGGGCGGCTGCGGGTCTCCGCGGCGTTCTACCCGTTCCAGTTCGTCGCCGAACGGGTCGGCGGCGACCAGGTGCACGTGACGAACCTCACCCCTCCGGGCGCCGAACCGCACGACCTCGAGCTCACCCCCAAGGAGGTGGCGGGGCTGGCCACCGACGACCTGGTGGTCTACCAGGCCGGCTTCCAGCCCGCCGTCGACACTGCCGTCGAGCAGGCCGCGCCGAAGCGGACGGTCGACGCCGCGACCTTCCTGCACCTCGCCGAAGCCGGCTCCGACGGCGCCGGCGAACCCGGCAGCCACCAGCTCGACCCGCACACCTGGCTCGACCCGACGAACCTGGTCCTCGTGGCCGAGCACGTCCGCGACGCCCTCACCGCGGCCCGTCCCGAAGCGGCAGACGCCTTCGCTGCGAACGCGTCCGCGCTCATCGACGACCTCACCAGCCTGGACGCCGACCTGCACGCCGAGCTGACCGGCTGCCGCGTCACCACCGTGATCACCACGCACGCCGCGTTCGGCTACTTCGCCGCCCGCTACGGGCTCACCCAGGTGGGCATCAGCGGGCTGGAGCCCGACGTCGAGCCCAGCGCCGCCCGCATCGCCGAGGTGCAGCGCATCGCCCGCGACGAGGGCGTCACCACGATCTTCTTCGAGACCCTGGCCTCCCCCGAGGTGGCCAACGCGATCGCCGGCGACCTCGGCCTGGCCACCGACGTGTTCGACCCGCTGGAGGGCATCACGTCCGCCTCCCGCGGCAGCAACTACCTCGAGGTCATGCGCGCCAACGGCGCGGCCGTGCGAAAGGCGAACTCATGCAGCTGAACCCCTCTCCCCCGCCGGCGCCCGGCCCGGTGATCTCCGCCACCGGCGTGGACGTGGTGCTGGGCGGCGTCCCGATCGTGCGCGGCGCCTCGCTGGAGGTGGACGCCGGCGAGGTCGTCGCGATCCTCGGCAACAACGGCTCCGGCAAGACCACCCTGATGCGCGCCCTGCTCGGGCTCGTTCCGCACCAGGGCCGCATCGATCTGTTCGGGACGCCGCTGGCCGACTTCCGCCAGTGGAGCCGGCTCGGCTACGTACCGCAGCGCGGCGGCATCCTCGTCCAACAGGCCACCGCGCGCGAAGTGGTGGCGAGCGGACGGCTCGGCCGGCGGCGTCCGTTCCTGCCGGTGTCCGCTGCCGACCGGCACGCGGTGGACGAGTCCCTCGCCGAGGTGGGCCTGGCCGACCGCGGACGCTACCCGTTCGTCCGGCTGTCGGGAGGCCAGCAACAGCGGGTGCTGATCGCCCGCGCGCTCGCGACCGACGGCGACCTGATGGTGTGGGACGAGCCGCTCGCCGGCGTCGACCGGGCCACCCAGGAGCTGCTCGCCGGGGTCGCCACCCGACTGAAGGCGCGCGGTACGACCATCGTGATGGTGCTGCACGAGCTCGGCTGCTTCGCCGACCTCATCGACCGAACGATCATGCTGGCCGACGGACGGGTGATGCCGCCCGGCTACCACCCCGGCGACAGCCCGCACCACGGCCACGTCCACCCGCCCGCCCACGGCGGCCACGAGGTGGACGAACTCGAACGCCCGCACACCCACCACACCGGACTGGAGGTCGGCTGATGGAGTGGCTGTTCCTGCCGTTCATGCAACGGGCCCTGCTCGCCGCCCTGATCACCGGCGTCACCGCGCCGGCCATCGGCACGTTCCTCGTCCAACGCAAGCTGAGCCTGCTCGGGGACGGCCTGGGCCACCTCGCCGTGGCCGGCGTCGGCCTCGCGCTGCTCACCGGCACCGCCCCGCTGCCCCTGGCAGTGGCGATCTGCGTGCTCGGCTCGATCGGCATCGAGCTCCTGCGCGAGTCCGGACGCGCCAGTGGCGACGTCGGCCTGGCCATCCTGTTCTACGGCGGGCTGTCCGGCGGCCTGCTGCTGGCCGGGCTCGCGGGCCAGGGCACCGGCACGCTGTCGGCCTACCTGTTCGGCTCGCTGCTCACGGTCACCGTGGCCGACCTCTGGTTCATCGCCGCGCTCGGCGCGGTCGTGCTGGTGGTCGTGATCGGGCTGCTGCCGCAACTGTTCGCGGTGAGCGCGGACGAGCCGTTCGCCCGGTCGATCGGCCTGCCGGTGCGGCTGCTGAACATCGTGGTGGTCAGTCTGGCCGCGATCACCGTGACCGTCTCGATGCGGACGGTTGGCCTGCTGCTGGTCAGCGCGCTGATGGTGGTGCCGGTCGCCACCGCCAACCACTTGGTGATCGGCTTCCGGCGCGGGCTGTTCCTGGCGATGGGGGTCGGCGCGGTCGCCGCGCTCAGCGGAGCGGCCGGTTCCTACTACCTGAACACCGCGCCGGGTTCGCTGATCGTGGTGATCGCGATCGGGCTGTTCGTGGTGAGTTGGCCGGTCTCCCGGGTGCTCCAGCGACGGAACCGTCCGCTGGTCGAACTCACCGACGAGGCGCCGCCGCTCGACCACGAGTTGGCCGAGTCGCACGCGCACGTCCACGACGAACGCTGCGGACACCTGTCCGTCCAGCACGCCGGCCACGTCGACTACATCCACGACGGCCACCGGCACGCGGCCCACGGAGACCACTATGACGAGCACTGATCCGCGCTCCGGGCAGCGGAACACCCGCCAGCGCACCGAGATCCGGCGTGCCGTGGAGTCCCTGGCCAGCTTCGCCACCGCCCAGGACGTGCACGACCAGCTGCGCCACGAGGGGTCGGGCGTCGGGTTGGCGACCGTGTACCGGACGCTGCAGGCGATGGCGTCCGGTGGCGAACTGGACGCGATCCGCACCCCGGACGGGCAGGTGGCCTACCGCACCTGTTCGCCCGGTCACCACCACCACCTGATCTGCCGCACCTGCGGACGCACGGTCGAGGTCAGTGTCCCGCTGCTGGAGGAGCAGGTGCGGGCCATGGCCACCAGCCACGGCTTCGCCCAGATCGACCACGAGCTGGAGTTCTTCGGCACCTGCGCGACCTGCGCCGCGCGCTGATCGTCGCCGACGGCCCTGGAGTCGCTCCCCAGCGAAACGAAAGGGGACTGTCCCCTTTCGTTTCGGTGGGCGCCAGGCTGCGTCAGGGCTGGGGCGTCACCAACGGCGGGACGAGGACGCCACCGGCGTCCGGGTCACCGGTGCCAAGGGTGGCGAGCAGGAGCGCGGTGACCTGTTCGGTGGTGCCGCTGTTGGGGCTGAGCGGATCGACGAAGTCGTGCATCCACTTCAGGGCCGCGTCGACCGTCGCCTCACCCAGGTACTCCGCGCGTCCCCCGAACACCGCGGACGCGAAGGCGCGCGCGGCGTCCTTGCGGATCGCGAAGTCGCCCGGATTGGTCACCAGCACCACCCGCTCGAGGTCGTGACCGGCGCGGACGGTGCCGTCGTACAGCCACTCCGACAGGTGCAGGAACGACATGATCCCGGGGATCGGGAAGCCGGGGTACGCGTGCGGGCTGCCCTCGATCTTGTCCTTCACCCGCGGGTCCCACCACCAGTAGAGCCGTGGCACGGTCCGGGGGAACTTCACGAACAGGCGCACCAGCGGCATCGGGAAGCCCACTGGCGCCACCAGCGGCGCGGCGAGCACCAGCCTGCTGACCTCCCTCCGGGTGGCCGCTGCCCAGCCGGCCATCGTCGCGCCGGCCGACAGGCCCACCACCCACACCGGGTCACCGAAGCCGGTGGCGATGTCGACCACGTCGTGCACCTGGCGGATCAGCACCTCGGGGGTGAGCCGGACCAGGTCGCGGTTCAGGACGTCCGCCTCGCCGTGGAACGGCATCCGGGGCACGAGCACCCGGTAGCCGGACGACCGGAGTTGCTCGCCGATCCGGGTGAACTGCGAGGGCGCGTTGGTGAAGCCGTGCCAGATCACGACGGTCGCGCGGGCCACCCCGTCCGGCTCGAAGAGGTGCGATCGGGTCGGCTCGGGGATGTCGACGTCTCGTACGGACAATTGCTTATACAGCGCCAAGGCCCCGTCCCGGTCGGACGCGGGGCGCCCGCCGTCCGGTTCGGGTGGAGACAGACGCATCAGCCGACGGAACCACGGCTTCTCACGTGTGGTTTCAGCGGCGTCCATCACGAGCCCCGATCTCCGTTGTCCACGATCGCGAGCAGGCTAGCACCGGGCCGGTTGCGGCCACCCGGACGCGCGGGCAACTGTGCGCGCGCGCCACCCGGCGGTCGTGCGGTCACTAAGCTCACGCTCCGCGGGTCCGTGTGGACGCGCCTCGAGTCCGCCAACCGAAAGGCACGACGATGCCGGAATTCTGGTCCGCCCTCGGCAACACCATCTGGTGGGGCCTGACCTTCATCATCTTCATCTCCTACCTGTCCGTGCTGTTCTCGATCGTGGCGGACCTGTTCCGCGACCGGGAGCTCAGCGGGGGCATGAAGGCGCTGTGGATCTTCTGCCTGATCTTCTTCCCGTTCATCACCGCGCTCGTCTACATCATCGTCCGCGGCAAGGGCATGAACGACCGCGCGATCGCCCAGGCCAACGAGGCCAAGGCGGCGACCGACACCTACATCCGCTCGGTCGCCGGCAGCCCCGCCGACGAGATCGCCCGCGCCAAGGCCCTGCTGGACGCCGGCACGATCAACGCCGACGAGTACGCCGCGCTGAAGGCCAAGGCCCTGGCCTGACCACCCCTTTCACCGAACGCCACTGTTTCGGTCATTCGCCACAGCCCAGGTTGTGGCGGATGACCGCAACGGTGGCGTTCGGCGTTGTCGGGGGACGCACAGCCGTGACCGTTCCGTGACCTAACATTCTGACAAATACCCCGGGTGGTATTACACGCCGCTGGCGTTGCATAAATCCCCTTGTCAGCGAGCAAGTCAGAGCGGGAGTACCCTGCTGCGAGTACCCGCAAAATTACGCACTGAAGGGCGATCCCATGGCCCGCGATATCACTGAGTTGCCCGACCTCGCCGTCGAGGGCGGACGCGTCGCACCCGTCCGCACGAGGATGCCGATCTACGTCGATCTGCTTCCCCCGTGCAACAACGCCTGTCCCGCAGGCGAGAACATCCAGGAGTGGCTCCGGCTGGTCAAGGCCGGCGAGGACGAGGCCGCGTGGCGTGAACTGGTGAAGAACAACCCGTTCCCCGCCATCCACGGACGCGTCTGCTACCACCCGTGCGAGACCTCCTGCAACCGCGTCGAACTCGACGGCGCCGTCTCGATCCACTCCGTCGAGCGCTACCTCGGCGACCTCGCCATCGCGAGAGGCTGGACGTTCGAGAAGCCCCGCTTCTCCTCCGGCCGCAAGGTGCTGGTCATCGGGGCCGGGCCGTCCGGCCTGAGCGCGGCCTACCAGCTGGCCAAGATGGGCCACGAGGTGGAGATCCGCGACTCCTCCGACTCCCCCGGCGGCATGATGCGTTACGGCATCCCCGAGTACCGGCTGCCCCGCAACGTGCTGGACGCCGAGATCGCCCGGCTGCTCGACCTCGGCGTGCGGATCGTCACGAAGTACACCGTGACCGACCTGATGGGCGACCAGGCCGAGGGCGGCTTCGAGGCCACCTTCGTCGCGATCGGCGCACACCTGTCCAAGCGGGTCGACATCCCCAACCGCGACGCCTCCAAGATCGTGGACGCGGTCAGCTTCCTGCGCAACGTCGCCTCCGGCGAGCGTCCGCTGATCGGTCGCAAGGTGGCCGTCTACGGCGGTGGCAACACCGCGATGGATGCCGCCCGCGTGGCCCGCCGGCTCGGCGCGGAGGAGTCGATCATCGTCTACCGCCGCACGGAGGAGCAGATGCCGGCCCACGCCGAGGAGCGCGAGGGCGCGCTCAGCGAGGGCGTGAAGATGAACTGGCTGCGCACGATCAGCAGCGTCGAGGAGGCCGACCTCACCGTCGAGATCATGGAGCTCGACGAGAACGGACGCGCCCGCGGCACCGGCCGCTTCGAGAAGCTCGAGGCCGACACCGTGATCCTGGCGCTCGGCCAGGAGACCGACTCCAACTTCCTGCGCCGCATCCCCGGCATGCACTTCGACCACGACGTGGTGCAGGTCGACCCGCGGACCCTGATGACCGACGTGCCGGGCATCTTCGCGGGCGGCGACGCCGTCCCGTCCGAGCGGACGGTCACCGTCGGCGTCGGCCACGGCAAGCGGGCCGCCCAGCAGATCGATGCCTGGCTCGCGCACCGCGACGCGCCGGTCCGGCCCAAGCACGAGCTGGCCGACTTCAACAAGCTGCACCTGTGGTACTTCGGCGACGCCCGCCGCAGCACCCAGCCCGAGCTCGAACCGTCCGAGCGCGTCACCGACTTCGACGAGATCGTCGGCGGCCTGCCGGACGAGCAGGCGCACGTGGAGGCCGCCCGCTGCCTGTCGTGCGGCAACTGCTTCGAGTGCGACGGCTGCCTGGGCTCCTGCCCCGAGGACGCGGTCATCAAGCTCGGCAAGGGCCTGCGGTACCGCTTCGACTACGACCGCTGCACCGGCTGTGCCACCTGCTACGAACAGTGCCCCGTGCACGCCATCGAGATGATCGAGGAGAAGCGATGAGCCGCGTCATCATCGACGGCAACGAGGCCGCCGCGTCGGCGGCGTACCGCCTCAACGAGCTGTGCAGCATCTACCCGATCACGCCCAGCTCCACGATGGCCGAACTGGCCGACGAGTGGTCGGCGCGGGGCCGCCAGAACGTGTACGGCCTGGTGCCCTCGGTCATCGAGATGCAGTCCGAGGGGGGCGCGGCCGGCGCGCTCCACGGGGCGCTGCAGGGCGGTGCGCTGAGCACGACCTTCACGGCGTCCCAAGGCCTGCTGCTGATGATCCCGAACATGTACAAGATCGCCGGCGAGCTGACCTCGACCGTCCTGCACGTGGCCGCGCGCTCGCTGGCCGCGCAGGGCTTGAGCATCTACGGCGACCACCAGGACGTGATGGCGGTGCGGCAGACCGGCTTCGCGATGCTGAGCTCCTCCAGCGTGCAGGAGGCGCACGACACCGCGGCGATCTCGCAGCTGGCCACGCTGCGCTCGCGGGTGCCGTTCGTGCACTTCTTCGACGGCTTCCGCACCAGCCACGAGGAGAACTCGGTCGAGCTCCTCACCGACGCCGAGCTGCGCTCCTTCGTGCCCGAGAGCCTGGTGCGCGCGCACCGTCGTCGCGCACTGTCGCCCGAGCACCCCTACATCCGCGGCACCGCGCAGAACCCGGACACCTACTTCCAGGGCCGCGAGTCCGTCAACACGTACTACACCGAAGTACCCGGTGTCGTGCAGGCGGCGATGGATGAGTTCGCCGCCCTTACCGGACGCGGCTACTCCCTGGTCGAGTACTACGGCGACCCCGAGGCCGACCGCGTCGTGGTCATCATGGGCTCGGGCGCGCAGACCGCCCGCTCGACCGTCGACCACCTGGTCGCCCGGGGCGAGAAGGTCGGCGTCGTGCAACTGCGGCTGTACCGCCCGTTCCCGACCGACGAGATTCTGGCCGCCATCCCCGCCAGCGCCCGCGTGGTGGCCGTGATGGACCGGACGAAGGAGCCGGGCTCCGGCGGCGAGCCGCTGTTCCTCGACGTGGCGGCCGCGATCGGCGAGGCCCATGCGGCCGGACGCCGCGAGCACATGCCGCTGCTGGTCGGCGGCCGCTACGGCCTGTCCAGCAAGGAGTTCACCCCGGCGATGGTGGTGGGCGTCTACGACGAGCTCGCGAAGGCGTCCCCGCGTCCGCGGTTCACGATCGGCATCAACGACGACGTGACCATGCTGAGCCTGCCCTACGACCCGAGCCTCGACCTGGAGGACCCGGCCACGCTGCGCGCGGTGTTCTACGGCCTCGGCTCCGACGGCACCGTCGGCGCGAACAAGAACAGCGTGAAGATCCTCGGCACGATCGAGAACACCTACGCGCAGGGCTACTACGTGTACGACTCGAAGAAGTCGGGCTCGCGGACGGTGTCGCACCTGCGGTTCGGTCCGCACCCGATCGAGGCGCCGTACCTGGTCAGCAAGGCCGGCTTCATCGGCTGCCACCACTGGTCGATCCTCGAGCGCGTGGACGTGCTCGAGTTCGCCCGTCCCGGAACTGTGCTGCTGATCAACACCCCCTACGAGGCCGACGAGGTGTTCGAGCACCTGCCGGTGCCGATGCAGCGCCGGATCATCGAGCTGGGCATCGAGCTGTGGGCTATCGACGCCAACCTGGTGGCCCGCAAGGCCGGCATGGGACGGCGCACCAACACCGTCCTGCAGACGTGCTTCTTCGCGATCAGCAACGTGCTGCCGCGGCAGGAGGCGATCGAGGAGGTCAAGCGGACGATCCGCAGCACGTACGCCCGCAAGGGCGCCGACGTGGTGGCCAAGAACGAGGCCGCGGTGGACGCGTCCGTGGAGCACCTGCACCGCATCGAGGTGCCGCAGGCGACCGTCGGCGACGTGGAGATGATCCCGCCGGTGCCCGGTACCGCGCCGGAGTTCGTCCGCAACGTCACCGCGTCCATGCTGCTGGGCACCGGCGACGACCTGCCGGTCAGCGCCCTGCCGGTCGACGGCACCTACCCGTCCGGCACCACCCGGTACGAGAAGCGGAACATCTCCGACATCATCGCCGAGTGGGACGCCGAGTCCTGCATCCAGTGCGGCAACTGCGCGTTCGTCTGCCCGCACGCGGTGCTGCGCGCGAAGTACTACACCGAGTCGGCGCTCGAAGGCGCGCCCGAGGGGTTCCAGTCGGCGCCGCTGAACGCCGCCGGCTTCCCCGGCTCCCGGTACACCCTGCAGGTGTACGCGGAGGACTGCACGGGCTGTGGCCTGTGCGTCGAGGCGTGCCCGGTCAAGCCGCTCGGCTCGGGCGGCTCGCGCAAGGCGATCAACCTGGCGCCGGTGCTCGACCGCACCACCGAGAAGCAGAACGTCACCTTCTTCGAGACGATCCCGGTGAACCGACGCTCGCGGGTCGACTTCGCCAACGTCCGCGGCACCCAGTTCCTGGAGCCGCTGTTCGAGTTCTCCGGCGCCTGCTCGGGCTGTGGCGAGACCCCGTACCTGAAGCTGCTCACGCAGCTGTTCGGCGGACGCGCGACCGTCGCCAACGCGACCGGCTGCTCGTCCATCTACGGCGGCAACCTGCCGACCACGCCGTGGTCGTCGAACAAGTACGGGCGCGGCCCGGCGTGGTCGAACTCGCTGTTCGAGGACAACGCCGAGTTCGGTCTGGGCCTGCGCCTGGCGGCCGACCTGCACACCGCCACCGCGCGTCGCCGGCTGGAGGCGCTGCGCGCCGAGCTCGGGGACGCCGTCGTGGACGCGATCCTGGACGCGCCGCAGAAGTACGAGTCGGAGCTGTCCCAGCAGCGCGCCCGGGTGGACGCGCTGAAGGCGCTGCTCGACACGATGTCGGGACCGATGGTCGAGGACCTGCGTTCGGTCGCCGACCACCTGCTGCGCCGCTCGGTGTGGATCGTCGGCGGTGACGGCTGGGCCTACGACATCGGCTCGGCGGGCGTCGACCACGTCCTCGCCTCGGGGCGCAACGTCAACGTGCTGGTGCTCGACACCGAGGTGTACTCCAACACCGGCGGCCAGGCGTCCAAGTCGACGCCGCTGGGCGCGGTGGCGAAGTTCGCGGCGGCCGGCAAGGGCACCACCAAGAAGGACATGGCGCTGCAGGCCACCGCGTACGGCAACGTCTACGTGGCCCGGGTCGCGATGGGTGCGGACCCGCAGCAGACGCTGAAGGCGTTCCGCGAGGCGGAGGCGTACGACGGCCCGAGCCTGATCCTGGCGTACAGCCACTGCATCGCCCACGGCATCGACATGCGCAAGGGGCTCGACCAGCAGTACGCGGCGGTCGCGTCCGGGCACTGGCCGCTGATGCGGTACAACCCCGTGCTGCGGACCGCGGGCAAGAACCCGTTCCTGCTCGACTCGCCGCGTCCGCGGATGCCGCTGCGCGACTACCACGTCAACGAGCTGCGGTTCCGCATGCTGATGAACTCCGACCCGGAGTCGGCCGAGCAGCTGCTGGCCATGGGCCAGGAACAGGTGAACCGTCGCTGGGCGGAGTACGAGGAGATGGCCACCCGCGGCGCCGAGCGTTTCGCAGAGGTCGCGAAGAGCTGACGGGGTGCAGGATGCTCAGGTGACCACGCCCACCTGGCTCGACCGTCGTCGGGCCGGTGGGCTGCTCATCGGGCTCCTCCTGCTCATCGTGTGGGGGCTGGCGGTGACGCTGGGCGCACCCGCGCAAACGTCCCCGGAGCCACCGGCGGACGGCTACTCCGACGTCGACCTGTACCGCGAGATCGTCACCCGGGTCGCCGGCGGCGCCGACTACTACGCCACGGCCATCCAGACCCAGCTCGCGCACAACTACCCGACCGCCCCGTTCGTGGTGGTTCGGCTCCCTACGCTCACCTGGCTGCGGGTGCTGCTCGGCGACGTCGGCTCGACCGTGCTGCTGCTCGCACTGGCCGCGACCGCGCTGGTGACGATGATGGTGCGGCTGCGGGCGACCGGCCTGGGCCGCTGGGAGTGGGCGGTGGCCGTGCTGCTGCTCGGGCTCAACCTGTCGCTGAACGCGCTGGGCGTCGTCGGGTGGTTCCACGAGGCGTGGGCGGGCGTGCTGATCGTGATCGCTGTCGCGGTGCGGACCGACCGGCGCTGGTGGCCGGCGGTGCTGCTCGGGTTCGCGGCCTGTTGCTTCCGGGAGTTGGCGCTGCCGTTCCTGGTGGTGATGGCGGTGTTGTCGTGGCGTCGCCGCCGGGAGTTCTGGGCCTGGGTGGGGGCGACCGCCGCGTTCGCGATCGTCTACACGCTGCACGCCCTCGCCGTGCTGGCCGTGCCGCAGGCCGACCCGGTGACCTCGAACGGCTGGCTGGCCCTCGGCGGCTGGGGGTTCGTGCTGGCGACGGTGAGTACCGGGACGGTGCTGTCGAGCCTGCCGCTGGTGGTCACCGCGCTGGTGGTGCCGCTGGCGCTGTTCGGGTGGGTGTTCGGCACCGGTCCGGCGCGGGCGATCCTGGCGACGTGCGCGGCCTTCATGGTGGCCTTCCTGTTCGTCGGACGCCCGGAGAACTCGTACTGGGGCCTGCTCTACGCCGCGCTCCTGCTGCCCGGCCTCGCCCTCGCCCCGCGCGGCCTCGCCGCCTCCGTCCGCGCGGTGCTGCCGCCCCGCCCCT
Organism: Actinomycetota bacterium; assembly: GCA_020161755.1. GTDB lineage: Bacteria > Actinomycetota > Actinomycetes > Propionibacteriales > Propionibacteriaceae > Propionicimonas. The sequence goes on along the minus strand of JAIUOS010000006.1, from coordinate 26,680 downwards.
GACGCCGACGGGGGGTACGCAAGACGCCCTGGATCAGTGCGCAGGTGGGCCGCCCAGGCGAGGAGAGCCCGATCCAGTGCAGATCGCGTCGCCCCTGCCCACGAGAGCCCGGGGCGAGCCCGGGATGAGGGAACGGGCCAGTGACGACCGATCCCACTACAGTGGGTGCCTGTCACCTGTGCAGGAAGGCCACGCCATCAGCGACAGCTTGCCACCCGTGCCGGACGCCGCCACCGAAGGCGAGCCCGCCCCGTCCCGCCGGCCGTTGACCATTGCCGAGTTCACCGACAACTACGGCCCGGCCCACAGCGGCCTGCTCTACGCGGTCCAGTTCCTCGAGGAGCAGGTGCTCGCCGCAGGACACAAGGTGCTGCTGGTCGCGCCGGAGGCGAACGGGCCGAACCCGCACGCGGGTCACCCCAACCGCCGCGAGATCCGGCTGCCGAGCGTGCCGATCCCGGGCACCCAGATCCGGCTGTCGATGGGCCAGGACTTCGACTACCGGCTCGCGCAGATGGTCGCCAACCCGCCGGACATCGTCCACGTCCACGGCCTGGGCGCGATCGGCCTGCTGGGCATGTGGGTCGCGCAGCGCACCAACCGTCCGCTGGTGATCACCTGGCACACCGACCTGGAGGCCTACGCCGAGCACTACTGGCACGTGGTGCCGTTCCTGAACGCCGCGTACAAGGTGTACGAGCTGCACATGGCCAAGTACACCTGGGACCAGATCAAGAAGACCAAGCTCAAGCGTCCCCGCCGCGGCGGCGCCCAGGTGGAACTGCTCCAACTGGCCGCCAACATGCTGACCGACGCCGACCTGGTGACCACACCCTCGGACAAGACCGGCAAGCGCGTGCTCGAGATCGCCCCGGCCGCCAAGGTGCGGGTGGTGCCGAACGGCACGGACGCCCTGCCGGTGCTGCCGCCGATCGCGAAGGGACGCGGCCCGCGGCTGATCTACGTGGGCCGGATCTCCCTGGAGAAGGGCATCGGCCTGATGCTGGACGCCTTCGAGCTGGTCCGCGACCAGCTGCCGGGCGCCGAGCTGATGATCGTCGGCGACTGGAAGGAGACGCCGGTCAAGCTGCGGCGCCGGCTCCAGCGCGCCGCCCGCTTCGGCGGGGTGAAGCTGCCCGGCCAGATCCCGCGCGAGAAGCTGGGCGCGTACTACGCCTCCGGCGACGCGTTCGTCTTCGCCTCGCTCACCGACACGCAGGCGCTGGTGCTGCACGAGGCCGCGCACGCCGGCCTGCCGTTCATCATGGTCGACCACGAGCTGCGGCTGGTGGTCGAGCCGGGCGTGAACGCCGCCCTGGCCAGGCCGAACGCGGTGTCGCTGGCCGGCGCGATGATGAGCATGCTGAACGCGCTGAAGGACCCCGAGTTCGCCGCGACCGCCCAGGCCCGCAGCCGCGAGCTGGCCGCGCGCTTCACGATCGCGAACCAGTCCAAGGAGTTCGTCGACATCTACGAGGCGCTGGCCGACGGTCGTCCGGTCGAACTCACCGAGGGCCTCGAACCCGACTACGGGCGCCGGGTGTTCCCCGGACGGACGGTCACCGCAACCTTCGCACCGCCGGAGTCGTCGTCCCCCGCGCTCGGCTCCTGACCCGTCCCTCCGGGTGGACGGTCGTCCCGCCCTCGCGCACCGCGGGCCGGGCCGGCGCGGCGAAGACCAGGCGGCTCTGGACGGCATAGCCGACCGCGAACAGCCCGACCTCGGTCAGCACCTTGGCCACGACCACGCCGAGCGCCGGGGTGAGCAATTCCATCAGGGCCAGGTTGGCCGCCAGGATGCCGGCCGCCAGCAGCGCGTACCGACGCACCGCCGGCCACAGCGGCGCCCGGGCCGCGCCGAACACGACGTGCCGGTTGAGCAGGAAGTTCACGGTCGCGCTGAGCAGCCGGGCCGCCACGACGGACAGCGCCAGGTTGCCCGACACCGCGTACAGGACGAACAGCGCGGCCGCGTCCACGCCGAACCCGGCCAGCGAGGACGCCGCGTAGCCGGCCAGCGGGCGCAGCACCCGCAGTGAGTCCAGCACCGGGCGGAAGTGCGAGGAGGCGTTGTCGGCCAGGTAGACGGTGGCGATCTCGACCTGCTCGATCCGCAGGCGCTCGCGCGCCGCGCGGAGCAGCAGGTTCAGCTCGTACTCGAACCGGTCCCCGGGTACCTCCTCGAGCCAGGCCAGGGTGCGGTGGGGGTAGCCGCGCAGCCCGGTCTGGGTGTCGGTGATCCGGCAGCCGGTGACCAGCGCGAACAGCCCGGCGGTGAACACGTTGCCCACCCGGCTGCGCAGCGGCACCCGTCCGGTGAACCGGCGGACGCCCAGCACCATGTCCGGCTGCACCCGGTCGCCGTCGGCGATGGCCGCGGCCACGCGCAGGATGTCCAGCACGGTGTGCTGGCCATCGCTGTCCGCGCACACCACAGGTTCGCCGGGGTGCTCGGCCCGGATGTGGGCGAAGCCGACGCGCAGCGCCGCGCCCTTGCCGCGGTTCACCTCGCCGGTCAGCACCCGGGCGCCGGCGGACGCCGTCCGGGCGAACACCGGGGCGTAGTCGGGGCCGCTGCCGTCGTCGACAACGACGACCCGGACGCCGGCGAAGCCGGTCAGGTCGGCGACGAGGGCGGGCAGCCGGTCGTCCGGCTCGTAACTGGGGATCAGGACGATCATCGGGCTCACCCGGCCACGTAGAGGATGTCGGACGTGCCCCGCTCCTGGCCGCGGCCGAGCGGGTTGTTGACCAGCGTGCCGTTGAAGACCATCGTCGAGGAGCCGCCGCCGTCGAGGTTGTAGGCCACGGTCGCGCCGAGGTCGACGAACAGCTTCGCGAACTCGCTCATCGTGACGCCGCGGCTGTAGCCGGTGCTGCGTCCGTCCACCACCACGAACAGGAAGTGGTTGTCGGCGATCACGCCGACGCCGGTGCGCGGCTGCGTCCCCTGCACCGAGTGGTTGCCCACGTTGGTGTCGATCTCGACGTCGTCGATGCCGCTGATGACCGCCCCGTCCGAGACCAGGCCGGGCCCGAACGAGAGGGTGTTCCAGACGCCGTCAGCCAGCAGCTTGGCGGCGGTGGTGGTGGTCTCGTCGTACAGCCGCATCGACCCGTCCGCACGGAAGGCCAGGCCCTGGCGGGCGCCCTTGTCGCGGTAGGCGACACCGTTGCGGATCACGATGCCGGTGTCGCGGAACCCGTAGTAGTCGCCGTTGAGGGCCAGCACCGCGCCCACCTGGGCGGCGATCGTCGAGGGGTAGGCGATGATGTTCTCCCCGAACTCGTCGTCGGCGAACGCCGATCGGACGATGGTGGCGTCGCTGACCGTGATGTCGGCCACGAACCAGGCCAGGGCGTCGTTCCCCGAACCGCTGGTGTGCTTCGTGACGGTGATGGTCGCCGTGTCGGAGGTGTAGGTATCGGAGGTGAACGCGCCGTTGGTCGCCTCGTCGACCGAGGTGACCGTGCTGGACTCGATGGTGGAGGTGTTGGTGGCCTCGACGTGTTCGATGACGAAGCGGTCCAGCGCCCACGCGGTGCCGCCGCCGATGGCGAGCAGGCCGCCGAGGCCGCCGGTCAGGACGGCCCGCCGGGTATGCACCCGGCGGGCGTCCCGCCGCTCATCAGGGACGGTGGGGGTGGTCACGGCCGCCGCCCCCCACCGCCACCGCCGCCCATGCTGCCGGCGAGTGCCTGGCCGGCCGTGACGGTGGTGTTGGTGGTGCCGTCGACGGCGATCTCGTAGCTCTCACCGCTGGTGATGCCGTCCGCGGCGACCACGAGGGTGGCGGTCTCCTTGGTGGTGGTGAACGTGGCGATCACATCGCCGTCCTTCACCACGGTGATCGTGCTGCCCGCGGGGATCGCGGAGGCGAACGACACCGCGACCCAGCCGGTGGTGGACGTCGCGTCGGGGCTCTCGGCCATGCCGGCCGAGCCGCCGGCCAGCAGCGTGCCGCCGGTGACGGTGATGCCGCCGTTGGAGTCGAGCGCGCCGTTGCCGGCGTTGGTCGGCCCGGCGACGGTGGTGGTGCCGCCGGTGATCGAGATCGTCCCGTTGGAGTCGAGGCCGTCACCTCCGGAGTCGACGGTGAGCGTGCCGCCGCTGATGGTCAGCAGCGAGCCGTCGTTGCCCATGCCGCCCCCGCCCTGGCCCTGGCCGTCGGTGGTGGTGGAGCCCTGGGTGGCGTTCAGGCCGTCGTCGGACGCGGTCACGCTGGTGGTGCCGCCGGCGATCGTGACGGTGGAGCCCTCCAGGCCCTCGTTCGACTTCGTGATCGTGACGGTGCCGCCCTCGATCGCGAGGTCGCCCTCGGCGTGGACGCCGTCGTCGCCGGCGGCGACCTCGACCGTCCCGCCCTGGATGAGGACGTAGCCCACGGTGTCGTCGGTCTCGTTGTCGGACTTCAGCCCGTCGCCCTCGGCGGTCACGGTGACCGTGCCGTCGGAGATGATCAGGTAGTCCTTGCCGCGGATGCCGTCGTCGGCCGCGGTGACGGTGATCGTCCCGCCGGTGATGACCAGGCCGTCCTTGCTGGCGATGCCGTCGTTGGTGTTGCCGGTGACGGTCAGTGACCCCGTCCCGCCGATGGTCAGGTCGGCCATCGAGAACAGCGCCGCGTTGGGGGCGTCGTCCGCGGAGATGTCGTAGCCGGTGCCGTCAGTGATCGCGTTGGACGAGCCGTCGGCCAGCACCAGGACCGCCTCGTCGGCGGCGGTGATCACGACCGCGGAGCCGTCCGCGTTCGTGATGGACGCGTTGTCGAGCACGATCCGCACCTTGCCCTCGGCGTCGCTGTTCACCACGACCTGGCCGTCGGTGAGGGTGCCGGTGAGGATGTAGGTGCCGGGCGCGGTGATCGTCACCGTGTCTCCGGAGATCCCCACGCCGTCGGAGCTGCTGGACGTGGACGCGCCGTCGGCCAGCGTGATCGTGGTGGCGTCGGCCGCGTCGTAGTCGGTGTCGCCGTCCTCGGCGTGGCTCTCGACGTTGTCGGCGAGGGCCGCGGTGGCCGAGCTGGCCAGCGTGCTGGACGAGCTGCTCGCCGTGGTGCCGGTGGACGTCGTGGCGGTGGCCGAGCACGCCACCAGGGTGACGCTGGCCACCAGTGCGGCGACGGCGACGGCGACCCGCTTGGCGATGGTCTGGTCGGGCTTGCGGAAGGCGTTCATATCAGGGTTCCTTGTCGGGTGTTCAGGCAGTTCGGGTGTTCTCGGCCGCAGAAAGGGGGGCAGTCCCCTTTTCTGCGGGGAGTCGGGTGAGGAGGCGGTGCCACTTCAGGTCGGGCAGGTCGTCGTCGAGGACGGCCAGGCCGGTGCCGTACTTGCTGACCCGGCTGGGACGGGTGCCGCCGCGCCACAGGGCCCGGTCGAGCACGGACGGGGTGGAGCCGCCCTTGGTCTCGACGATCACCGTGCCGGGCACCGTGGAGGTCACGGTCGAGCCCGGACGGCGCCAGACCAGCCCGGAGTCGATGGTCGCCCGGCTGACGACGGACCCGGCGCCGAGCAGCATCGTGGTGCGGTCGTAGGCGGTGTGCAGCGACGGGACGAGCCCGGTCACGTCGACGTCGCGGACGCGGTTGTCGGCCAGCACGCCGGCGATGAAGGCCCGGCCGTCGGCGGTGAGGCGTCCGGCGTCGGCCAGGTCGTAGGGCAGCCGGTCCTTGACCGTGGTGCCGCGCGGGCCCCGGGTCTTGACCTCCAGCCAGGTCTCGCCCGACTGGCGGTAGACCCGCGTCCGCACCTTGAACCGGCGGCGGCGTCCGCGTCCGGCGAGGTGGAAGGCGTCCAGCTCGGGGGTGTCGAAGTAGGTGGAGCGGTAGGCGAAGCGGCGGGTGCCGTTGATGCTGAGCACCTCCACGCGTCCGGCGACCGCGTCCAGGACGGACGGGAGCGCGGCGGCGTCCAGGAGGTACTTGCGGTCGACGCGGGTCTGGAGGGCCGCGCGGTCGAGCAGCTGCTCGAGGCTGATCGTGGGGAGGTCGTCGATGTTCATCGCACACCTGCCGTGGTGGACTCCTCGACGCGGGCCTCGGCCGGCGTCCCGGTGGGGGCTGCGGCGACGGCGCGGCGTCCGCGTCCACGTCCACGTCCACGGGGTTCGGCGGGACGGCTGTAGCGCACCTCGACGGTGGTGGTGTCGTTGACCAGGTCGGTCTTGAGGACGGTGAGGGACTGGATGCCCTCACCGACGATCGACTCGACGTGGTTGCGCAGCAGGTCGTCGTCGTTGTGGGCCCGGTCGAGCACCAGCTGCTGGCGGGTGGAGCCGCGCGCGATCCGCGGGTGGTCGCCGATGAACAGGGTGGCCAGGACCATCGCCATCAGGCCGGCGACGAGGTACTCCGAGAGGCCGGTGCTGCCGGCGAGGAGGCCCAGGGCCAGAGCGGCGAAGTAGTAGGCCACCTCGTGCTGGCTGAGTTCCTCCGACCGGAGGCGGATGATCGACAGGACGCCGAACAGGCCCAGCCCCACCCCGACGCCGACGGAGACCGCCGAGAGGGTGGCCATGATGGCGAGGACGCCGACGTTGACCACCAGGAAGGCGACGACGAGGTCACGGCGGTGGTGCCGGGGCACGAAGAGCCCGAAGACGAGGACGAGGATGGCCACCAGGTCGGCGGCGAGAAGCAGTGGGGACACGTGGGGCTCCTTGTTCGGTTGCGTGACAACCAGTCAGCCCTACGGTCTTGTCAGTTACCCCGAAGAAGTCTGTGAGCCTGTTGTGAGCCTCCGCCGCCCGAACCCGGGGACGGTTCTTGAATCCGCCAGAATTTGGCGGACAAAGGGGACACATCACCATCCTGCGCCCGGAGTCCGTCCCCAACTCGGTCCGGGACCGAGTTGGGAACCGTCCCCGATTTGGTCCGGGACCGAGTTGGGAACCGTCCCCGATTTGGTCCGGGGGCCCGGGCTCAGGACTGCGGACGGAAGCCGCGCAGGCGCAGGCTGTTCAGCACCACGAACACGCTCGAGAAGGCCATCGCGGCGCCGGCGATCATCGGGTTCAGGAACCCGAGCGCGGCCAGCGGGATCGCGGCCACGTTGTAGGCGAAGGCCCAGAACAGGTTGCCCTTGATCCGGCGCAGGGTGGCGCGGGAGAGCCGGATCGCGTCGGCGGCCACCCGCAGGTCGCCGCGCATCAGGGTGAGGTCGGCGGCCTGGATCGCCGCGTCGGTGCCGGTGCCCAGCGCGATGCCGAGGTCGGCCTGGGTGAGGGCCGCCGAGTCGTTGACCCCGTCGCCGACCATCGCCACCCGGCGTCCCTGCTGCTGGAGGAGGGCGACCTGGGCCACCTTGTCCTCGGGCAGCACGTCGGCGACGACCTCGTCGATGCCGACCTCGGCCGCCACCGCGGACGCGGTCGCGCGGTTGTCGCCGGTGAGGAGGATCGGGGTCAGGCCGAGCGCCCGGAAGCGCCGGATGGCCTCGGCGGAGGTGTCCTTGACGGTGTCGGCCACGGCGATCGTGCCGCGGAACCGACCGTCCCACGCGACGGCGACCTCGGTCGCTGCCGAGGCGTGCCGCGATTCCCCGGCTCGATCGTCGCCCGGGGCCGTTCCGAGGCCCTGGGTGGCATCGGGATCAGGATTCGCGACCCCCACCCACTCCGGGCGGCCGACCCGCACCTCGCGGCCGTCGATCAGGGCGGTGATCCCCCGGCCGGGCGTGTTGGTGAGGCTGGTCACCGTCAGGTCGGACGCGGCGTGCGCGGCGATCGCCCGGGCGATGGGGTGCTCGGAGCCGGACTCGGCCGCACCGGCGAAGCGGAGCAGCTCGGCCGCGTCCGTCCCGGGCGCCGGGTGGACGCCGACCACGGCCATCTGGCCGGTGGTGACAGTGCCGGTCTTGTCGAGCACGATCGTGTCGATCTCGCGGGCGCGCTCCAGCGCCTCGGGCCCGCGGATCACGATGCCGAGCTGCGCGCCGCGTCCGGTGCCCACCAGGAGCGCGGTCGGGGTGGCCAGCCCGAGCGCGCAGGGGCAGGCGATGATCAGGACGGCCACGGCCGAGGCGGCGGCGAACGACAGGCTTTCGGCCGCCAGCAGCCACCCGACGAGGGTGAGCAGGGCGAGCACCAGCACGACCGGCACGAAGACCGCCGAGATGCGGTCGGCCAGGGCCTGGACGCGGGTCTTGCCGGTCTGGGCCTCCTCGACCAGCCGCGCGATGTGGGCGAGCTGGGTGTCCCTCCCGACCCTGGTGGCGCGGACGACCAGACGGCCGGTGGTGTTGACGGTGGCGCCGATCACCGCGTCCCCGGCGACCACGTCCACGGGGACGGACTCGCCGGTGACCAGTGAGTTGTCGATCGCGGAGAAGCCCTCGACGACCTCGCCGTCGGTGGCCACCTTCTCGCCGGGTCGAACCACGAACCGGTCGCCGACCTTGAGGAAGTCGATCGGGACGCGGCTCTCACCATCAGCAGTGAGCAGCGTCGCCTCCGTCGCGCCCAGGTGCAGCAGGGCACGGACGGCCTCGCCGGCCGCCGCCTTCGACCGGGCCTCGATGTAGCGGCCGAGCAGCAGGAACACCACGATGCCGGCCACGGCCTCGAAGTAGATGTTGGCCGCCCCGTCGCCGCGCATCAGGCTGAACTCGAACGGGTGGGTGTAGCCGATGTGCCCGGCCTCGCCGAAAGCCAGCGCGTACACCGACCACAGGAACGCGGCGGTGGTGCCGAGACTGATCAGGGTGTCCATCGTGGTCGCGCCGTGCCGGGCGTTCACCAGGGCGGAGTGGTGGAACGGCCAGGCCGCCCACGCGTAGATCGGGACGGTGAGCGCCAGGCTCAGCCACTGCCAGCCCGGGAACTGGAGCGCCGGCACCATCGCCAGGGCGATCACCGGGACGCCGAGGACGGCCGCCCAGACGAGCCGCGTCCGCAGCGCGGCGGCGTGGTCGACCGGCTGGGCGTCCGGGGTGGGCAGGGCCGCGTCGTAGCCGGTGTTCTGCACGACCTGGATGAGGTCGTCCACCGAGACCAGGGTGGGGTGCAGCACCAGCGCCTTCTCGGTGGCGTAGTTCACCGACGCCTGCACCCCGTCCAGCTTGTTCAGCTTCTTCTCGATCCGGGCCGCGCAGGAGGCGCAGGTCATGCCCGAGATGTCGAGTTCGACCGACTCCCGTTCCTGGGTGGTCATGCGTGGGCTCCCTTTCCTGGTGTGCGCGAGACGAAAGGGGACTGTCCCCTTCCGTTTCGCGGGGGTGTGGACCAAAAGGGGACTGTCCCCTTTCGGTCCACGCGGGGCTCAGGCGACGCTGTACTGCTCGCCGGCCTCGTAGACGGCCTCGACGATTCGGTCGAAGTCGACCGGGGCGTCGGACGTGACGTCGAGCGCGCCGGTCTCGAGGGTGACGTTCACCCCGGTGACGCCGGGGACCGCGGAGACCTCCTCGGTGACCGCGTGCGCGCAGTGGTTGCAGGTCATGCCGGTGACGGTGTAGCTGGTGATCATCTCTGCCTTTCGTGGAGTCGAGCCGGTGGGCTCAGGAACGGACGAGCCGGGCGATGGCCGCGGAGGCCTCGCGGAGCTTGAGGTCGGCCTCCTCGCCACCGGCCCGGGCCGCCCGGACCACGCAGTGGCTGAGGTGCTCGTCGAGCATCGCGAGGGCGAGGGCCTCGAGGGCCTTGGTCATCGCGGAGACCTGGGTGAGGACGTCGATGCAGTACTGCTCCTCGTCGACCATGCGCTGGAGGCCCCGGGCCTGGCCCTCGATCCGCTTCAACCGGCGCAGGTACTCGTCCTTGTGGTCGAGGTACCCGTGCCCGGAATCGTGGGAACAGGAAGACTCGTGTGACAGCTGTTCCATCAGCACCTCCATCGCTCCTTGTCAGGATACCCCCCATGGGTATCGCGGACAAGCCCGGCCGGAGGGCGTGGAGGGGCGCCGTCGGGTGTGGACGCCGTGTGCATAACCCCCGCCGGCCGCGCCGCATACACCCCCCTCAGCGTGGCCTGTCAAGTGGACGTTCAACCCCGTCGAATTCGTCACGGGTTTCCTGTGTCCACACCTGTACGGGATCGTATGAGCTTGTCAGAGCCATAATGAAGGCGTTCAATTCACCCGGTCCACAGCTACGACACTTCGTCGTACACAGGGTCCACGGCGCGCCGCCCAGGTTGTCCCCAACTCATCCACAGGGCCTGTGGATGAAGCCGTTGAGGGTGCTGCCGGATGGGTCTAGGTTGGCGCGGGTCGGGGTTCGACCGATGAACTGTCAGAGGGCCGTCCTAGTGTGCTCGGCAGAGCCGAAAACGGATGCGCCTGGAGGGAGCCATGTCACTCGCGGAAGTGATGCCTTACGGCACCGGTGCCGAGTATCCGGGGGCGGACTACAACGGCCCCGACCGTACCCCTCCGCAGGATGTGGCCGCCGAGCAGAGCGTGCTGGGCGCGATGCTGATGAGCAAGGACGCGATCGGCGACGTGGCCGAGATCGTCAAGGGCCGTGACTTCTACCGGCCGGCGAACGAGATCATCTTCGACGCGATCCTCAACCTGTACGGACGTGGAGAGCCCGCCGACGCGATCACGGTGGCCGACGAGCTGGTCAAGCGCGGCGAGCTCGGCCGGGTCGGTGGCCACATCTACCTGCACGACCTCCTGTCCACGGTCTCGATCGCCTCGAACGCGGCCTACTACGCCGAGATCGTCCGCGAGAAGGCGATCCTGCGACGGCTGGTCGAGGCGTCGATCAAGATCTCCCAGCTCGGCTATGCCGGCCAGGGCGACGTGGCCGGCATCGTGGACGCGGCGCAGCAGGCCATCTACGAGGTGGCTGAGGGCCGGGCCAGCGAGGACTACGAGCCGCTGTCGGCGCTGATGGAGTCGACGCTCGACGAGATCGAGGCGCTGAGCGCGCACGGCATCATGGCCGGCGTCCCGACCGGGTTCGTCGAACTCGACGAGCTCACCAACGGGCTGCACCCCGGGCAGATGGTGATCGTGGCCGCCCGTCCCGGTGTGGGCAAGTCCACGCTCGGGCTCGATTTCGCGCGGGCCGCGTCCATCCAGCACGGGCTGTGCGCAGCCTTCTTCAGCCTGGAAATGACGAAGACCGAGATCGTGATGCGCCTCATCTCGGCCGAGGCGCAGGTGCCGCTGCACGACATCCGCAAGGGCCACATGAGCGACGAGAACTGGGCGCGGATCGCGCGCAAGACCGCCGACGTGTCGTCCGCGCCGCTGTACATCGACGACTCGCCGAACCTGACGATGATGGAGATCCGGGCGAAGGCGCGGCGGCTCAAGCAGCGCAACGACCTCAAGCTGGTGATCGTCGACTACATGCAGCTGATGAGTTCGGGCAAGCGGGTCGAGAGCCGCCAACTGGAGGTGTCGGAGTTCTCCCGGCAGATGAAGCTGCTGGCCAAGGAGCTGGAGGTGCCGGTGGTGGCGCTGTCCCAGCTCAACCGTGGTCCCGAGCAGCGCACCGACAAGAAGCCGATGCTGAGCGACCTGCGTGAGTCGGGTTCGCTGGAGCAGGACGCCGACATGGTGATCCTGCTGCACCGCGACGACATGTACAACAACGCGTCCGAGCGTTCCGGCGAGGCCGACATGATCGTCGCCAAGCACCGCAACGGCCAGACGCGGACGGTCACCGTCGCCTTCCAGGGTCACTACTCCCGCTTCGTGGACATGCAGCACTGAGCCTGACCGTCTCCCCTTCGCCGCTGAGGGGTGCCCTGCCCGGCGTTCCCCGCGGACGTTCGCTCCCGAATTGTCCTCTCGCCTCCGGAATTCCGGTGGCGAGGGGACAATTCGGTGGCAAGGAGGGCGGGACGTCGGGCGGGAGACGTCAGCGCGCGTACGCCCGGATGGCGTCCGCCTCGGTGGTCAGGGTGGCCGCGTCCACCAGGTCGGACGCACCGGCGGTCAGGGTGGCTACCCAGGCGTCCACGGCGGCGGTGAGCCGTCCCGAGCCGGCCAGGTCGGCGGTGAGGGCGTCCAGCCGGGTGTTGTAGAGCGCCGTCCACGTGGTGTTGGCCCGGAACGCGGTCGTCAGCGGGTTCGAACGGTTCGGGGCGCCCCCGCCGCCACCGCCCCCGCCACCGCCCGGCGGGCGTCCACTCCCACCCCCACCCGGCACACCGCCGCCCGGCGCACCGCCACCGCCCGCGCGGAGGCCGAAGGTGAGGTTGTGGTCCCAGGCGACGACGGTGAACTTCCTGGTCTTGGAATCCCACAGCAGGTAGGAGTTGTTCCCCGGGCCGTCGATGTCGTCGAAGTTGTCCACGAACTCCTCGAAGGCGAGGTACTGGGCGAGGGAATCGATGTCGAGCAGGCCGGGCAGCTTGCGGGCGATCTGCGCGGCCGTGCCGTTGTTGAGCAGGTCGAGCAGGCTCACCAGCGGCGCGTAGTCGTCCGCGCCGGCCTCGATCTCGAACGAGGTGGTGTAGTCGCCGTCCTTGCCGCGCCAGGACCAGTCGCCCTCGGCCTCGGCCTTGTACAGCACGCTGTCCTTGCCCGCGTCCGGGAAGTTCTCGGCCAGCCACGTGTCGTCGAGGTTCTGGACGGTGAGGCGCAAGACCTCCGCGCTGCCGTTGACGGAGAAGCGGGTGGCGATGGCCTTCTCCGAGGCCAGTCCGGCGTCCCGGAGCAGGTCGAGCGACACCGCCTCGTTGAGCGAGGTCTCGCTGTTGTTGGCGCGGACGGTGACGTCGGCGTAGCCGTCGATGTTCTGGTCGTCGACGTACTTGTCGAGGCGGATCCGCAGCGGCAGCTCCTGCGCGGGGGTGTCGGTCGTGATCCCCCGGAGCGAGGAGTTGCCCTTCAGCTTGATCCCCACGTCCGCGAACGTCCGGCCGTCGATCGTCACCGTGGCCTTGATCCACTCCTTCTCGCCGCTGTCGAGGTACGTCCGGATCATGCCGGTGAGGGTGGCCTGGTCGGCGTCAACAGCGATGGTGTGGACGGCGCCGGCGTCGAACAACGCGCTCGGGACGGCGGCGGTGGCCGGCACGGAGGTGACGGACGCGGTCGGCGTGGTTCCCTGCGTTCCCTGCGCGGAGCATCCGGCCAGGAGCAGGACGAGCCCTGCGCTCGCCGCGACGACCCGGGCCCGGAGCGAATTCGCCATCCTCGAGTGTGCACCCTGACGCTGGGCGGTGGGCTGTGCGCAGCCTGTGAGTCGTACGGCGCCCACCCTTCCACCACGCTGCCGGTTCGCCGAAGATGGGAGGCATGAGCTCAACGCCGAGTGTTCGGGCCGGCTCGATCGTGCCGGTGGTGACGACGGTGGTGCTGGTCGCTGTGAGCGCGGTCGGCTACTGGCTGTTGCTGGGGGTGCAGCGGGGGTTGTTCCTCAACGGGGTGCCGGCCAGTGACCCGTCCCTCTTCCCGCGTCCGATCACCGACCCCGCGGCGATCGGCACCGCGCAGACGTCGTACCTGCCGTTGGCCGCGGGCACGTTGGTGCTCTACGTCGCCGTCCTGGTGCTGGTGCGGTGGTCGCGGCGGCGCGCGGTGGGTGTGATCGCGGTGCTCGCCGGCGTCCTCGGCCAGGTGGCGCTGCTGCCGTCCACCCCCACCCTGTCGATCGACCTGTACTCCTATCTCGCCCACGGCTACCTCGCCGCGACGCCCGGCTCGAACCCGTACACGACGGCCGCGGCGAGCGTGGCCGACACCCCGCTGGGCCCCGTCCTGCTGGCGCAGGGCTGGTCGCCGGTGCACCCCGAGACGCCCTACGGGCCGCTGTGGACGCATGTCGAGCAGATGGCCATGACCCTGAACGGCAGCGACGTCACCCGGGCCGCGCTGACGCTGAAGGCGGTCGTGGTGCTGGCCACGATCGGCACCGGCCTGCTCGCGTGGGCGGTCGCGGCGACCGTCCGTCCGGGTAGCGGGGCGTTGGCCGCCGCGGCCTGGCTGCTCAACCCGGTGGTGGTGATGGAGTTCGGTGCGGACGGCCACAACGACGCCGTCGCGATCTTCTTCGTCGCCCTCGCCCTGCTCGCGGCGATCCGGGGGTGGGCGCTGGTCGCGGTGCTGGCCGTGGCCGCAGGGACGCTGTGAAGTGGCTGCCCGCCGCGTTCGCCGTGCCCGTGTTCGTCCTGCTGCTGCGGCAGGCGAAGAGCCGGGTCCGCGTCCTGGTGGAGGTGGGCATCGGGGTGGTGATCGCCGTCGCGGGCGCGTGGTGGCTGTGGTCGCCGTGGTGGGTCGGGCTCGACACACTGACCGGCCTGCGGACGAGCGCGACCCCCTCGTCGTCGCGGTCGCCGGCCGGGTGGCTGGCGGACGCCTTGGCGGACCAGCTGGCAATGGAGCCGAGCATCGTGCCGTCCCTGGTGCTGGTCGGCGCACTGCTGGTGGTGTCGATCGCCGCGGCCTGGGGACGCCGTCCGTCCAGCTGGCTGGTGGGCTGCGCGGTGGTCGCGGTCGCAGCCCTGGCGATCAGCCCGGTCTACTGGCCGTGGTACACTGCGCTGCCGATCGCCGTGCTGGCGCTGCGTCCGACGGCGGTGGCGTTGTGCCAGGTCGTGGTGCTCACCGCGGGCTCGCGGTTCGTGGCGCTGTGGGGCGACCTCGGCGCGGTCGGTGCGATGTCGTACCAGGACATCTTCACCGACGGCCCCTGGTACGGGATCACGGTCCCGGTGGCCGCCTGTGTCGTGCTCGCAGTGGTCGGGGCCGCCATCCACGGCGTCCGTCGAATCAGCGGGACGCGGCAGGCACGAACGGACCCCGCGCCTCCCTAGCTCGGGGACGGTTCCTCGATCCGCCAGATTCTGGCGGGAATCGGGGACGGTTCTTCGATCCGCCAGAATTTGGCGGGAATTGGGGACGGATCTCTGGGCGTCCGCGCGATCAGCGGGACGATGAGGTGTCCCCTTTGCCCGCCGAATTCTGGCGGATTTGAAGAACCGTCCCCGAAATCCGCCGGAAAGTGGCGGATTGAAGAACAGTCCCCGGGATCGGCCACTCCCGGACGGGGAGCTACAGGCGTAGCATTGCGGCACGCACACACGCCGACCAAGTCTTTCGGAGCGGAAATGTGAGAGCGCTCCCAGACTGATCGGAGGTGGTGACATGGCGTTCGTCGACGCCCTCGGCTGGGTGGCCACCTTCGTCGGGACGGTGCTCGCGGTGCCGCAGCTGGTGCGCCTGCTCCGGACCCGCAACATCGAGGGCCTTTCCCTGGCGGGCTGGCAGACCGCGCTCGTCCTCAACCTCGCCTGGACCTACCACGGCATCAGCATCGGCCAGTTGCCGCAGATCCTGAGCAGCTCGCTGGCACTGTTCACCACCGTCCCGATCCTGGTGCTGATGACGCGCCAGCTGAACCGGCGGCTGTGGCCGACGGTGCTGCCGAGCCTGGCGGTCGCGGCGACGATGATCGCCGTGGACGTCGGCCTCGGGTCCGCGGCGTACGGCGTCGTCGCGATCCTGCCCGGCATCGCGATCACGGCGGCACAGACGGTGGAACTGGTGCGGGCCGAGCACGTCCGGGGGGTGTCGCCGCTGTCGCTCAGCCTCGGGTTCCTGAACCTCACCCTCTGGGTGGTCTGGGCGTTGCTCGTCGACGACTCCGGCACGATGATCGCGGTCGGTACCACCTGGGTCGTCGCCGCGTTCAACATGGTCTGGTACGTGCTGCGCAGGCTGGGCCTGCGGGCCTTCTTCCCGCGGACGATCGCCGCCGTCCCCGAGCCGGTCGCTGTCTGCGTCCACGAGGCCGAGTAGCCCCTCCCCCCCCGCAGACGCCCCCGAAGTTCACAAACGCCCCTGAAATTTCGGGGGCGTTTGTGAACTTCGGGGGCGTTTGTGGGGGACGGACGGGACGACGGACGGAGCAGCAGGCGGCGACTAGACCCGGGTCGGCTCGGGATCGGCGGCCCCGGAGGACCGCGCGATCCAGTCGGCGGCCTGCACCAGGGCGAGGTGCGACAGGGCCTGCGGCGTGTTGCCGGCATGGTGCCCGGAAGTTACGTCGTACTCCTCGGACAGCAGGCCGACGTCGTTGCACAACCCGACCAGCCGGTCCATCAGCGCGTGCGCGTCATCCAGCCGCTCCGAGCGCGCGTACTGCTCGACGAGCCAGAACGAGCAGGCCAGGAACGGGTGCTCACCGGGCGGGAAGTCGTCCACCTCGTTGTCGTCGAACCGGTAGCGCATCACCAGCCCGTCGGCCAGCAGGTCGTGCTCGATCGCCGCCACCGTCCCCAGCATCCGCGGGTCGTCGGGCGCGCAGAACCCCACCTGCGGCAGCCGCAGCAGCGCCGCGTCCACCGCCGTCGACCCGTATGACTGGACGAAGCAGTTGCGCTCGGCGTCGAAGCCCTTCTCGAGGATCTCGTCCCGCAGCCGGTCCCGCAGCGCCTCCCACCGTTCCGCCGGTCCGTTGAGGCCGTACCGGCGCACCGCGTCCACCGCACGGTCCAGCGCGGCCCAGGTCATCACCCGGGAGTGGGTGAACTCCCGTTCGGGTCCCCGGATCTCCCAGATGCCCTGGTCCTTCCGCTCCCAGGTGTCCTCCACGAAACCGATCAGCGCCCGCTGGAGCGGCCACGAGAACGCGTCCTCCGCGATGCCGGCGTCCCGCGCCTCTCCCAGCGCCACCATCACCTCGCCGATCACGTCCGCCTGGAACTGGTCCACCGCCGCGTTGCCCACCCGCACCGGCGCCGCCCCCTGGTAGCCGGGCAGGGACGCGAGTTCGCGCTCGGGCAGGTACCGCTCCCCCGCCAGCCCGTACATGATCTGGACGTCGGCCGGGTCGCCGGCGACCGCCCGCAGCAGCCAGTTGCGCCACCGGTGCGCCTCGCTGACGTAGGAGTGCGCGAGGAACGCGCTCAGGCACAGCGAGGCGTCCCGCAGCCAGACGTAGCGGTAGTCCCAGTTGCGCGGCCCGCCGAACTGCTCGGGCAGGCTCGTCGTCGCCGCCGCCACGATGCCGCCGGTGGCCTCGTGGGTGAGCGCCCGCAGCACCAGGAGCGACCGCATCACCTCCTGGTGGTACGGCCCGGTGTGACTGCACGTGGACGCCCACCGCCGCCACCACGACACGGTGGCGTCCACCACCGCGTCCACATCGATCGGTCCGGGCACCGGACGGTGCGAGGGGTACCAGCTCAGCGTCAGGTCGACCACCTCGCCCTGCGACAGCGTGAACCGTCCCTCGTGCCGTTGCCCGGACGCGGTCAGCCGCGGTCCCCGGCGCACCACCGCGTCCGGACCGGCGACAGCCACCAGCGCCGGCCGGCCCTCGAGCTCCACCTGTCGCACCCACGGCACCGCGGCCGCATAGGCGAACCGGATGGTGAGCTCCTCCTGCACCTCCACCGTTCCCCGCAGGCACCGGACGCGGCGCACCACGTCCGCCCGCCGGTCGCCGTGCGGCATCAGGTCGAGCACCTCCAGCTCCCCCGACGGCGTCGTCCAACGGGTCGAGAGCACGAAGGTGCGGTCCCGGTAGCTGCGCGTCGCCGTCGCCGCCGGGTCGGACGGGGCCACCAGCCACCGTCCGTGGCTCTCGTCACCCAGCAGGGCGCCGAACATCGACGGCGAGTCGTAGCGCGGCAGGCACAGCCAGTCGATGCTGCCATCGGAGCCGACCAGCGCCCCGGTCCGGCTGTCGCTGACCAGCGCGTACTGCTCGATCGGTTGGCTCATCCCGACTCCCTCGTGAGTACAACTCCCCAGCGTTATCCCGAACCCTTCCTACCCGCTACCGGCAAAGCTGCTGCCCGAGGCCCCGCGAACGGGCCACCAGCGATGGAGGAGACATGACCACTGCCCCCGGCGGGCTCGCGATCCAGACCGTGCGCACCCTGCTGGTGCTCGGCGCGAGCGGCGACCTCGCCGCCCGGCTGCTGCTACCCGCGCTCGGCCAGCTGCTCACGGTCGAGCCGGTGCGGCGGCTCCGGCTGGTCGGGGCCGGCAGCGAGAGCTGGGACGCGGACGCGTGGCGCGACCGCCTGCGCACCTCGTTCGGCGAGCCGAACGCGCACGGCGCCGCCGTGGACGACCTGCTGGCGACGACCACCTACCAGCAGGCCGACCTCACCACCGACGAGGGCCTGCGCAGCGTCCTCGCGACCTGCGAGCCGCCCACCGCGATCTACTTCGCCCTGCCCCCGGCCATCGCGGTCAAGGTGTGCGCGGCGCTCGAACGCATCGGTACGCCGGAGGGCACCGTGCTGGCCCTGGAGAAGCCGTTCGGGAGCGACGAGGCCTCGGCCCGGCGGCTCAACGACCAGCTCCTGCGCATCGTCGGCGAGAACCAGGTGCACCGGGTCGACCACTTCCTCGGACGCACCACCGTCCTGAACCTGCTCGGCGCCCGGTTCGCGAACCGCGTCCTCGAACCGCTGTGGAGCTCGGAGCACATCGACCGGATCGACATCGTCTACGACGAGGAGCTCGCGCTGGAGAACCGCGCCCGCTACTACGACCACGCCGGCGCCCTGGTCGACATGATCCAGAGCCACCTGCTCCAGGTGCTCGCCTTCGTCGCCATGGAGCCGCCCGCCACCACCTCGGAGGCCGACCTCCGCGACGCCAAGGGCACGGTGCTGCGGGCCACGTCCGTGTGGGGCGGCGACCCGGTCGCGTCCTCCCGGAGGGCCCGCTACACCGCCGGACGCGTCGGCGACCGGGACATCCCGGCGTACGTGGACGAGCCCGGGGTCGACCCGGCGAACGACACCGAGACGCTGGCCGAGGTGACCCTCACCGTGGCCAACTGGCGCTGGGCGGGGGTGCCGTTCACCCTCCGCTCGGGCAAGGCCCTGGGCATGCGCCGCCGCGAGATCATGGTCACCTTCCGGCCCGCGCAGCACGTGCCGGTCGGCCTGGAGGGCGAGGCCCCTCCGGACGTGCTGCACGTCGCGCTGGCGCCGGAGTGCATCCTGCTCGAGCTGAACATGAACGGCCCCGGCGACCCCGACACGCTGAGCCGCGAGGTCATGCGGGCGGACTTCGACCCCGGACGACTGGACGCCTACGGCGAGGTGCTGCGCGGCGTCCTGGACGGCGACCCGTCCCTGTCGATCCGCGGCGACACCGCCGAGGAGTGCTGGCGGATCCTCGAGCCGGTGCTGGCGGCCTGGCGCAGCGGCGCCGTCCCGCTGGAGGACTACCCGGCCGGCAGCAGCGGGCCGTCCGAGTGGCGCACCGGCACCGACGTGGGGCTCATCCCGCTGGCCGACGGTGCGGCCCGGTTCCCGGCGCCGACCTCCGGCGCCGGGGCGTAGCCGTCCCTCCTACGCGAGGTTGACGATCGCCAGACCGATCAGGAAGAACACCAGGAAGATGATCGCGACCACGGCGACCATCATCGCGGCGCCCTTCCGCTTCTGCGGCGCGAGGCCGATGCTGCCGGTCGTGAACTGGTGGAGCGGGGCCGCGTAGTAGACGTCGACCACCGAGCCGGGATGGATGTCGACGTCGAGCAGCGCCTGGCCGTAGCGCCGCATCCACTGGGCGTACAGCTCGACCCGGTGCCGACCCGGCGGCAGTTGGTAGGCGTTGTCGCCGTACTTCGACCCCACCGGCCGGTCGTCGAGCAGCAGGCTGGGCACGATCATGCTGGACGTGAACGCGTTGCCCTGGATGTGCACCCGTACCAGGCCGTTGCCCGGCTGGACGCCCGGCAACCCCTGGGGGTAGGCCTGCTGTTGCGGGTAGGCCTGCTGCTGCGGGTACGCCTGCTGCTGCGGGTACGCCTGCTGCTGCGGGTACGCCTGCTGCTGCGGGTACGCCTGCTGCTGCGGGTACGCCTGCTGCTGCGGGTACGCCTGCTGCTGCGGGTACGCCTGCTGCTGCGGGTACGCCTGTTGCGGGTAGGGCTGCTGCGGGTGGGCGGGCGTCGATCCGGGAACCTGCGGCGAGTGGCCGTCGGACGGTGGCTGGGCGGTCATCGGATGAGGATAGGGCCCCGACCAGCCGCTCAGGAAGCGCGGAGTCCAGCCACCTCGTCGGCCGAGGTACCCGAGTCGAGGAGGAACTGGCGGCACCGGTCGGCCTCGTCCTGCTCGCCGATCGCTGCGGCCGCCTCGGCGAGCGCCAGCAGCGCACGCAGGAACCCCTGGTTCGGCTGGTGCGCGGCCGGGATCGGTCCCTGTCCCCGCCAGCCCGCGCGGCGGAGTGCGTCCAGCCCACGGTGGTAGCCGGTGCGCGCGTAGGCGTACGCCGCCACCACCGACGACTCGGCGAGCGCCTCCTCGGCCAGCAGCGCCCAGAGCAGCGAGGATGCCGGGCGCCGACGGGACGGACTCCCGCGCGGTCGCACCGCCGGCGAGGGCCGCGCGCGCCACCGCGTCCGGACCGTCGGCGGGCAGGAGGGTCGGCTCGGGCCCAGGCAGCAGGTTCTGGTGCGTCATGCCGCCAGTCTGCCTCGGGCCCGCGTCCGGCACCACCGAACCCCGGGCATCAGAACCCGCCCGGACCGCCGCCGCCGAATCCGCCGCCACCGGGTCCACCGAAACCGCCGCCACCGGGTCCGCCGAAACCGCCGAACCCCATCGCGGGGCCGCCGAACATGTGGTGGCCGAAACCGAAGATCCCGCCGGGCCGGTCGAACAGCAGGTCGAAGACGGCCGAGCCGACGAACCCCGCGGCCAACGAGGCCATCACCGTCCGTCCGGCGCCGTAGCCGCCGAAGAGCTGGTCGAGAGCGCCCGGTCGGCGTACCTCCAGCCGGGTGGCGGCCCGGGCCAGCGAGGCCGGCGAGTCGTCCCGGGGGGCCTCGTCGGCACGCGCCAGAGCGGCCAGCACCTCCTGGCGTTCGGCCGGGGTGAGCTGCGCGAACGCCTCCTCGTGCGCCTGCTCGATCTGCGTGGGGTCCGCGGTGCGCAGTAGGTACCGGTACCGCTCGACGGCGTCGGGGTCGGGGTAGTTCTGGTAGGTACTCATGGCTCCATCGAACGTCCGCCGCTTGTGAGCCTGCTGTGCGTCCGGATTGCGTCGGTTGTGACGTGGGGATCGGCTTCCGGCGTCCGGGCAGCGACAATGGGGCGATGAGGACCGTCACCCCCCGACAGGCCAGCAGCTACGACTCGCTGATGCAGCGCCTCGAGGCCCGGTACTTCCCCGACACCCGCGCCTGGGTGTGCGGACGCGCGGGCGGCGACACCCTGGAGATCGCCGTCGGCACCGGCCTCAACCTCGGGCACTACGCCCCCGACGTCCGGCTGACCGCGGTGGACGTCAACGAGGACGTGCTCGGCTTCGCCCGCACCCGGATGCGCACCCTGAACCGCCGGTTCGTGATCGAGCGCGCGGACGCCGCGGCGCTGCCCTACACCGACGGCTCCTTCGACGCCGTGGTGTGCACGTTCGCCCTGTGCGAGGTGCCCGACGACGTCGCCGCGATCCGCGAGGCACTGCGCGTGCTGCGGCCGGGCGGCAGCCTGCTGCTGGCCGACCACATCGTGTCCACCAACGGGCTGATCCGGTTCGGCCAGCGGCTGCTGGAGGCCGTCACGATCCCGCTGGGCGGCGAGCACTTCACCCGGCGTCCGAGCCGGCACCTCGACACCGAGCCGGTCACCGTCGAGGCGTGCGAGCGGTTCGCCCACGGCGCCATCGAACGGGTGCATGCCCGCAAGCTCGACATCGACCGCGCCGCGGCCTGAGGGCCTGTCGTCGGCTCCGCTCATGAGCCGGGCTTCCCGCTGTCGGCGCGACACGTGAGAATGCACGAATGGCGAACGCCCTCTTCGTGGTTGTCCTGGTGGCCTGCATCCTGGCCGGGACGGCGCTCGCGTCCCGACTGAGGTTCCCCGCGCCGCTGCTGCTGATCGCCGTCGGCGTGGTGGCGAGCTTCGTGCCCGGGGTCCCGGAGGTGCAGCTGGAGCCCGACATCGTGCTGCTCGGGCTGCTGCCGCCGCTGCTCTACGCGGCGGCCGTCCAGACCTCGCTCGTCGACTTCAAACAGAACCGCCGCAGCATCCTGCTGCTGTCGATCGGGTTGGTCGTGTTCACCGCGCTCGGTGTCGGCGTGGTCGTGCACGCCCTGCTGCCCGCGATCCCCTGGCCGGCGGCGATCGCGATCGGCGCGGTCGTGGCACCGCCGGACGCCGTGGCCGCCACCGCCGTCGCGCGCCGGATCGGCCTGCCCCGCCGGATCGTCACGATCCTGGAGGGCGAGTCGCTGCTCAACGACGCCACCGCGCTGGTCACCCTGCGCACCGCGATCGCGGCCCTGGGCGCCAGCGTGACCGCCCTCGAGATCGCCGGCGACTTCGCGCTGGCCGCCGGGGGCGGCGTCCTGGTCGGCTTCGGGACGTTCGTCGTGGTGGCCTGGTTCCGCCGCCGGATCACCGACCCCATCCTCGACACCGCGGTCTCGTTCGTGGTGCCGTTCGTCGCCTATCTGGCCGCCGAGTCGATCCACGCGTCCGGGGTGCTGGCCGTGGTCGTGGCGGGGCTGCTGCTGGGCCACAAGGCCCCGCTGATCCAGACCGCCAAGTCGCGGGTGACCGAGCGGACGAACTGGCGGACGATCGCCTTCCTGCTGGAGAACACGGTCTTCCTGCTGATCGGTCTCCAGGCGCAGTGGATCGTGGCGGACGTGGCCCGCTCCGGCGTCCCGCTCGCGCTGGTCATCGGGGTCTGCCTGGCCACGCTGGCCGCGGTGATCGTGCTGCGGCTGCTGTGGGTGTTCCCGGCGCGCTTCCTGCTGATGAAGCCGGGCTCGGGGGTGGGCGGACGGAAGCGTCCGCCGCTGGGGTACACGTTCATCCTGGGCTGGGCCGGCATGCGGGGCGTGGTGACGCTGGCCGCGGCCTTCGTGATCCCGGAGGACACCCCGTACCGCGAGGTGCTGCTGCTGATCGCCTTCACCGTGGTGGCCGGGACCCTGTTCATCCAGGGGCTGTCGCTGCCGTGGTTCGCGCGCCGGTTCCGGGTGCCCTCGCCCGACCCGATGGAGGACGCGCTGGCCCGCGCCACCCTGCTCCAGCAGGCGTCGAAGGCGGCCGAGAAGCGGCTCGCGGAGCTGGAGTTCGACGACCCGCACGGCATCGCCGACCTGATCCGGCAGCGCAGCGAGCAGCGCAACTTCGCGGCCTGGGAACGGCTCGGCACGACCTCGGAGCGGGAGGCGCCGAGCGAGCTGTACGCGCGGGTGCGCACCGAGATGCTGGCGGCCGAGCGCGAACGCGTCCTCGAGATCAGGGACGGCGGGCAGGTGCCGTCCGAGGTCGTCGCGGAGGTGCTGGCCATGCTCGACCTGGAGGAGTCGATGATCGACGACTCCCAGCCGCAGCGTCCCGAGTCGGTGGCGCCGGCCACCGTCCACCGCACCGGCGAGGGCTGCGCCGACCTGGACGCCTACCCGGCGGTCGTCACCGCGCCCGACCCGGTCTGCCAGCAGTGCCTGGACGAAGGCCTGGTCTGGGTGTCGCTGCGCCAGTGCCTGGCGTGCGGCAACGTCGGCTGCTGCGACTCCTCGCCGGCCCGGCACGCCACCGCGCACTTCCAGGACACCACCCACCCGGTGATGCAGTCCGCCGAGCCCGGCGAGAACTGGCGCTGGTGCTACGTGCACCACACCACGGCCTGACTCGTCCGGGCCCGGTTGATTCAGGCCTGGTTGATTCAGGCCTGGTTGATTCAGGCCTGGTTGATGCGGACGGTGTTGCCGGACGGGTCCCGGAACGCGCAGTCGCGCGGCCCCCACGGCTGGTCGACCGGCTCCTGGAGCACCTCGGCCCCGGTCGCCCGGACACGCTCGAAGAGCGCATCCACGTCCGGCACCTCGAACACGTTGAACGGCAGCGCACCCTTGGCCAGCAGCGCGTGCATCGCGTCCGCGTCCTCGGGCGAGCGTCCACCGCCGGGCTCGGACAGGACGATCTCGGTGCCGCCGCCGGCCGCGCCGAGGGTGACCCAGCGGAACCCGCCGCCGGACACGTCGTTGCGGAGCTCGAGCCCGAGGCCGTCGGTGTAGAAAGCGATCGCGGCGTCCATGTCGTCCACCGTCACCGGCGCGTACTTCAAGGTGATGTTCATGGGTTCGACGGTAGGCGTCCGGGAGCCGGGTTGGCTTCTCCGATCCTGCTCGATCTCAGCCGAAACGGGTGGGCCGGGTGAGCACTTTCGCGATGCAGCTGGGCATCGCCTCGCTGGCCGCGTGGTCGCGGGCCCGGTACGCGCTGGGGGTCTCGCCGACGAGCTGGGTGAAGGAGGTGCTGAACGAGCCGAGCGAGGTCGCCCCCACGGCCATGCACGCGTCGGTGACGCTGCTGCCGGCCCTCAGCAGGGCCATCGCCCGCTCGATGCGCCGCGTCATCAAGTAGCCGTAGGGCGTCTCGCCGTACGCGGTCCGGAACTCCCGGGAGAAGTGCGCGGGCGACATCAGTGCTTGTCGGGCCATCGACGGCACGTCCAGCGGACGCGCGTACTCCCGGTCGATCAGGTCTCGCGCCCGGCGCAGGTGGGCGAGCACCCGGGGTGACTGTGCCATCGGGGGCACTCTAGGCGAGCGCCCAGCCGTGGGGGTCGACGTGGACGGGGCCGTTCACGCCGGCGAGCTCCGCTGGCTGGTCGGACGCGTTCAGGGCCAGCGTGAGCCGTCCGCCGTTCCCGACCAGGTCGATCGCGATCGTGTCGTCGGTCGTCGTGTTCACGGTCAGCGCGGCGGAGACCAGCCACGGGTGCGTACGGCGAAGGTGGATCAGGCGCTGGTGCAGTGCGAACACCGGACGCCCGAACCCGGCCAGTGCCGACGGCTCCTCCGGGAAGGGCGGACGCACCGCGTCGTCGCCGGTGGGCCCGTCCGTCTTCTCGCCGGTGAAGCCCTGCTCGTCGCCGGCGTACACGGTGGGGACGCCGGGCAGCAGCAGGAGCAGCGCGGTCGCGAGCGGCAGGCTGCGTTCGTCCGCGAGCTTCGTCGCGATCCGGGTGGTGTCGTGGTTGCCGATGAACGTGGCCGGCCGGTAGGTCTGGGCGAACTCGGCGTGGCGGGTGAGCGTCCAGGCGAGCTCGTGGAAGTTGTGGTCGTTGAGCGAGCTCCAGGTGGCCTTCCACAGCTCGTACTGGGTGACCGAGTCGACGCCGGAGCGGGCCACGAAGTCGGCGTACTCGCCGTGGATCACCTCGGCCAGGAGCCAGCAATCGGGGTGGGCGGCCTTGACCCGGTCGACGATCGGACGCCAGGCGTCGGGCCCGGCGGCGTAGGCGGCGTCGAGGCGCCAGCCGTCCGCGCCACGGTCGAGCCAATGGGTCATCACGCCGACCACGTAGTCCTGCACGGCGGGGTTCGCCAGGTCGAGTTCGACCAGGTCGAGGTTGCCCTCGAAGCCGCGCGGGTACTCCCCCACCCACCGGATCCAGGCGCCGTCCGCGGAGCCGGGGCCGCCGGCGAGCGCCTTGCGTACGATCTCGTGGTTCTGCGAGACGTGGTTGAAGACCCCGTCCAGCAGGAGGCGGACACCGCGCTCCTTTGCCAGCGCGACGAGGTCGTCGAAGTCGGCGTCGTCGCCCAGGCGCGGGTCGATCCGGTAGTGGTCGAGGGTGTCGTAGCCGTGGCTCGTGGAGGCGAACACCGGCGCCATCAGCAGCCCGTTCGCGCCGAGTTCGACGAGGTAGTCGAGCCAGTTCGCCACCCGCCACAGCCGGTGTTCGACGGTGTCGACCGCGGTGCGCTCGGCGTCCACGAAACGCAGCGGGTAGCAGTGCCACCAGATGACGCTGTCCGCCCAACCCATGCGGGCCCTCCTAAGTGAGTGATTCTCAATACGTTGGTGAGACTACCTCACTAGGCGCTAGGGTGTCCATGTGCGCACCCAGGACCGGCGGACCCGCCAGCGACTCGGCCCGCAGGCGCGCCGGGACGCGATCCTCACGGCGGCGACGGCGGCCTTCACCGGCGAGGCGTACTCGCAGGTGTCGGTGGGCGCGGTCGCGGAGGCCGCCGGGGCGTCCGAGGCGCTGGTGTACAAGTACTTCGCGAACAAGGCCGGCCTGTACACGGCCGTGGTGGGTGACCAGCTCGGACGGCTGGCCGCCGGCCAGCGGGACGCGGTCGCCGCGCTGCCCGTCGGGACGTCCGCGCGCGACCACGTCCGAGTCACGATCGAGGTCGTGCTCGACCAGGTCAAGGACCTACACGTCGCCTGGGCGTCGCCGTTCTTCACCGGGGCGGACGAGCCGGCGGCCGTCCAGGAGCTGCGGCTGCGCTACCGCTCCGAGCTGGTGGCCGAGCTCACCGGGCAGCTCCGCAACCCCGACCACCGCCGCGCCCAGCTGGCGATCGTGGGGTTCCTCGGGTTCCTCGGCGCCGCCGCCGGCGCCTGGGTCGAGGACGGCTGCCCCGCCGCCGACCGCGGCCCGCTTGTCGAGGCCGCCCTCGGCGCCCTCCAGGGCGCCCTGGGCGACTGGGGCTCCCTGCGTCCGTCCGCTGCCCTCGGCTGAGTTCCCTCCGTCCGCCACCCGTCCGTTCGCTCCCCCGTCCCCGTCGACCGGGTTCGATTCCCCCCGTCCCCGCAAACGCCCCCGAAACTCACAAACGCCCCTGAAATTTCGGGGGCGTTTGTCAACTTCGGGGGCGTTTGGCGGGAGGGACCGAGATGGGGACGGTTCCCAACCCGGTCCCGGACCGAGATGGGGACGGTTCCCGGACCGGTCCGTAGACTCGGGTCAGTGTCAGGGTGTTGCTGCCGCTGGTTGCGGTGGTTGGATCCTTTGCACTGGTCGGCTGGCTCTTAGACTCCGT